>NZ_JACJVN010000001.1 GCF_014212015.1 Cohnella lubricantis
CCCGCGTTGAGCTCATTCTCTGCTGAGATACTCGTCCAAACCGACTAACTCACCCGCGTTGAGCTCATTCTCGGCTGCGATACTCGTCCAAACCGACTAACTCACCCGCCTTGAGCTCATTCTCGGCTGCGATACTCGTCCAAACCGGATACCTAGCAAAAAAAAGAAGAGACTCTCCCCGAAGGGAAAGCCTCAACTCAACCGCTATTCCGTCTAACTTACTGCACTTACTGCACTTACTGCAGCGCCTTCAGGCCGAGCGCCAGCGATCCGCACAGGCCGGCATTGTCGCCAAGGCTCGGCGGTACGATGTAGTCGTCGATTGCCGATTCGAGAATCGCCTCAGCGCTGACGTAACCATTCAGGTTGCGGCGCACTTCCTCGCGGATCATCGGGAACAGCTGCGACTGATGCATGACGCCGCCGCCAAGAATGACCTTCTTCGGCGACAGCAGCAGGATCGAGCCGGCCACCGCCTGTCCGATGTAGAAGGCCTCCATCGCCCAGGCCGGATGGTCTTGCGGAAGCTCGCTGCCCTTCGCCTTCCAGCGGCGTTCGATCGCCGGACCTGCCGCCATCCCCTCCAGGCAGTCGCCGTGATAAGGGCAGAAGCCCTCGTAGCTGTCGTCCGGATGCCGCCTCGTCAGAATGTGGCCTCCTTCCGGATGAAGCAGTCCGTGCACCAGCTTGCCCTCCGCGTACACGCCGACGCCGATGCCGGTTCCGATCGTGTAATACAGGCAGCTGTCCAGCCCTCTCGCCGCTCCCCATGTCGCCTCGCCGAACGCAGCCGCATTCACGTCGGTATCCCAGCCGAACGGAATGTCGAATTCCCGCTGCAGCGTAGGCAGGAACGGATAATTCGACCAGCCCGGCTTCGGTGTCGTCGTCACATAGCCATATTCGGGGCTGCTTCTATCAATATTGATAGGGCCGAACGAGCCGATCCCGATCGCGTCCACTTGCTTGCCTTGGAAATATTCGACCATCTTGCGGATCGTCTTGTCCGGCTGCTCCGTTGGAAAGCTGACACGATCCTCGATGATCCCTTGCTCGTTGCCGATGCCGCAGACGATCTTGGTGCCGCCTGCCTCGATAGCGCCAATCCGCATAGCTGATCCTCCTGCCTGAGTTCATATGAATCTATTGTAATTGGTTAGGCGGCGGAATGCGACCCGGAATTAACCCACAAGCAAGCGCATTCTCGCAGCAGTGTCCTCCAGCGGCAGATGTACCGTTATGGATAGATCCGGGGCGTCTGTAGGGTGAAAAGATATATGGTCAAACGATAGCGTTCCGGCGACCGGATGATAGAGCAGCTTGCTCCCCTCCGGCGAATCCAACACGTCATGCTGCTGCCACCATTCCGCGAACTCTTCGCTCGTCTCGCTCAGCTCCGCGATGAACTCCGTCCACCATGAATCTCCCGTGAACTGCCCGTAATTAGCCCGGAATTGCGCTAGCCGAAGCCGAGCCTTCCCCTCCCAGCCTTCGCGCAGCAGCACTCGGAAATAAGGGTCCATGAAGATCCGCCAGACCGAATTGCGCTCTCGCTCCGTCATCTGTGCATAATCACCGTATACCTTGCAAGCCGGCTTGTTCCAGCCGACGATGTTCAGCCGCGGATCGTACACAACTGCGGGCTGATCGCCTTGCTGGTCAAGGAATTTCTGAAGCCGGTCGCTCACTGCGCTCTCCCGATGAAGCGTATCCGCCGGCATCTGACGAAGCGCCAGCAAGTAGAGATGCTTCCGCTCGTTCGCATCTAGCTGCAGCGCTCGCGACAGGCTCTCCAGCACCTGAGCCGACACCTGAATGGGCCGCGCCTGCTCCAGCCATGTATACCAGTCCACGCTCATGCCTGACAGCAACGCCACTTCCGCGCGCCTGAGGCCCGGCGTTCTCCGCCTGCCCTCTCCCGGCAGTCCCGCCTGGCGAGGAGACAACCGTGTTGCGCCGTGTTCGCAGAAAATCAGCCAACTCTTGCAGCCGGTTTAGCTCCGCCTGTTCCTTCATCCTCGGGCCACACTCCTTCCAACGATCTTCGCTGCTAAGAGGAGTCCGATTCCCATGGTAGGAGTTACTCTCCTAGGATAAACCCTCCGCTCGCGCCTCATTTAATGTCATCTTACACTATGCTTCGGGAACAACGCCATCTTCTCGCTCATCGGCATTCCCAATAGCCTGTCATTCATCGTTCTTCCAGGAGGACCGCTATGAAAGAATCCATCTCTGCACCCTCTGCAACAACCACACCAGCAATAAAATCAACAACACCAACAATCTCCGCAATTTCCGCATCATTCGAAACATCCGTATCGCCCGCAAGTTCCGCATCATCTCCAACGTCCCCAGCGTCACCAGAGACTCCAGCCTCCGCAGCACTCGCAGCCTCCGCTCCATCTGCTCCCAGGGGATGGGCGCTTGCAGGGCTGTCGCTGGGCTACTTCATGGTGCTGCTCGACACGACCATTCTCTCCGTCGCGCTGCCTGCTATCCGTTCCGACCTAGGCGGCGGCTTAACCGGCCTCCAATGGGGCGTTAACGCCTACACCATCGTCTTCGCCGGCCTGCTGCTCGGCATGGGCGCATTCGCCGACCGGCTCGGCGCCAGACGCGTCTACGCCGCTGGACTCGTCATCTTCGTCGCCGCATCCGCCTTGTCCGCCGCCGCCCCGTCGCTCGGCGCGCTGATCGCCTGCCGCGCCGTGCTCGGCCTCGGCGGCGCAGCGCTCCTGCCGGCTTCGCTGGCGCTCCTGGCGCACGCCTACCCCGAGCCTGCGAGCCGCACCCGCGCGCTCGGCATCTGGGCCTCCGTCACCGGCATGGCCATGGTGGCGGGGCCTATCGTCGGAGGCGCGCTCGTCGACTCGCTCAGCTGGCGCAGCATCTTCCTTCTTAACGTGCCGCTCGGCCTCGTCAGCCTGGCCGCGGCTTATCTGTTCGTCAGCGAGACGCAGCGACAGAAGCAGCGCGGCATTGACCCGGCCGGCTTGCTGCTCGCCTTCGCCTCCATTGCCTCTCTCTCCTATGCGCTCATGAAGAGCGGCGCGTACGGCTGGAGTTCTGCCCGCATCGTGCTGGCGCTGGCCGTCTTCGCTTGCTCAGCCGCTCTGTTCGGGTTCGCGGAGAAGAAGGGGAAGCAGCCCATGCTGCCGCTCTCTCTGTTCAAGCATCCGACCGTCTCCGCCGGCATGCTGTCCGGCATGGCTATTAATGCCGGCTTGTCGGGCATCCTCTTCCTGCTGCCGCTATACTTCCAGCAATCCCGCGGATGGTCCGCGCACGCCAGCGGCTTGGCGTTGCTGCCGCTCACGCTGCCGATGACCTTCGGACCGATTATGACCGCCCGAATCGCCGCCCGCACCGGTCCGAGAGCACCGCTCACAGCCGGGTTCGCACTGGCCGCCGCCGGAGCGCTGCTCCAAGCATGGTCGAACGCGGATTCCGCTTATGCGATGAACCTGATCGGGCTGCTCCTGATCGGGTTCGGCATCCCCTTCATTATCCCGCCGCTGACGGCAGCGATCATGTCAGCCGCACCCCGCACGTTGTCCGGCACAGCTTCCGGAGCTCTTAACTCCAGCCGTCAGTTGGGCGGAACAGTTGGCGTCGGCCTGCTCGGCGCTATCGTCTCGGGCAGCGGCAGCTTCTTAAGCGGCCTCCATCTGGCGCTTGCCTTCACCGCAGCCCTGCTGGTCTGCGGAGGAATCGTCTCCTTCGTCTGGATCGGACGCAGCCGATAGTATCCGCCGCCGTATCCCGAGCAATCGAAGAAGAGTGGTCTCCCCGAGGAGGGCGCACAACCAAGAAGAGCCCTCCGCCGGTCTCCCGGCGAAGGGCTCTACGCGCGCAGATATCCTTACAGAATTCTGCGGGCCGTCACATAATTTTTAGTCCAATAAGCCGAATTCATCGACGAGACCGTCACGCCTTGACTGCTGGAAGCTTGCAGAATCTTGCCATCGCCTGCATAGATCGCGACGTGTCCGATGCCTTTGCTTCCCGTCTTGAAGAACACGAGATCGCCCATGCTCAGATACGATTTGGCTACTTTCTTGCCTTTGTTGGCTTGCGCGGCAGCCGTGCGCGGGAGCCATATGCCTTGCTTGCCATATATGTATTGGGTGAACGAAGAGCAATCGAAGGCGGTAGTGCTGCCCGCCGTAGCGCCGAATACGTAAGGAGTGCCGATATATTGTTTGCCCAGAGAAACTAGTTCAAGAGATTCCGCAGTCGCAGCGCTTGCTTGACCGGAATGACCCGCAGCCAGACCGAACCACCCGACAGTTGCGAGGATGCCAATGGCAGCCGCTTTCAGCTTCAGCATGTTTTTCATCTTGCTCGTCATGAACCGTATTTCCTCCTTGACACGTTGTCAGTCGTTGTTGTTCTCTCTGGGAATTACTATAGCACACTTCAAATTGCCTATAATTTCCCAAAGAAGAGACGAATCCGCTTCCAGCAACGCATCAGGAGGCTTTCTGAGAAAAAAGTGAGAATTCCTTAATGTTACGAACTCATTTCTCTCATTAATCGTCTATAACTAATGGCCAGACTCTCGAATGGGTCTCGCCGGCAGTTATCCTGCTCCACGACATACCATTCCACCCCGATCTCCCGGCAGGCTGCGACGATGCCGGAGATGTCCATATTCCCTTCGCCCAGCTCCGCCGTCACGGCGGCATCCTCTACGATCGCCATGTCCTTCAGATGCACGACCGCCATGCGCCCCTTCATCTTGCGAACCCAATCGGCCGCCGTTCCGCCGCCCGCCTGCGCCCAATACACATCAAGCTCCATGCCGAACGCTTCCGGATCGGTCTCTTGCAGGAGATAATCCATGCCGATGCGATCGCCGTCGATCCGCGCGAATTCGAAGCGGTGATTATGATAGACGAACTGCAGTCCGTTATCCTGCAGCCTGCGCGCAATCGGAGCCATCTCCCGCCCGAACGCTTCATATCCCTCCCGATCTGCGCGATAACGATCCGGCATCGAGCCCAAGCCGACATAACGGCAGTTCCATAGCTTGTGATCTTGAATGACGGCGTCAAGGTTATCCCGCAGGCGGTCAAAGCCAATGTGCGTCGCGCAAATGCTTAGTCCCGCTTCATCGGCATACGCCTTCACTTGCTCCGGCGGAATCGGCCCGATGGCCGACACCTGCACGGATGCATACCCCATCTCGGCAACCCGCTTCAGCGTCAGCCGGAACGCTTCCGGCGTCTGCGTGTACTCTCTGACGGTATAGAGCTGAGCGGCAATCTGCTCTCGTCTCATGCGTGCGATTCCTCCTTCGAATTGGGGATCTCCGCGATCCGCTTGCGGTAAGCCTCCGGACTCATGCCCGCCGTCTCTTTGAACAAGCGGCTGAAGTGCGCGAGATGAACGAATCCGACCTCGCGGCATACGGAGGTGACCGACCGCTGCGGCTCGAAGCGGAATAGAATCTTAGCCTGATTGATGCGGCGCTGGTACAGATATTTGAAGATGGTAGTACCGGTTATCCGTTTGAAAAGGTTCGAAAGATACGGCTTGGCAACGTGCATCGCCGCAGCGATGTCGTCCAGCGAGATGTCGCGGCGGTAATGCGCCTCCAAGTACGAGACGACATCCTGAACGAGCCGCTCATGCGAAGAACCATGCGCCCGTTCGCTGACCGGCTCGGCGCACCATTCGCCGATTCGCTGCAACAGCTCCAGGAACCGCACCTCGAACCGGCCGAGGCGCGAAGGGCGCGAGCCGCTTGACCATTGCCAAGACCGGTATCCGGCCGCCATCTCGGACAGCATCCGCTCCATCTCCAACCGCTCCGCTTCCGGCAGCGCGATCCGAATGTTGCGCAGTTCCTCGAACGGCTGGAGAAGCGCAGCAGCGGGTTCGGCCTGCAGCAATTGGTGCACATAGGCCGGATCGAAATGGACGATCGAGCGGATATACGGCGCATTCGGCGACGGATTCGGGGAATGCAGCGTCATCCCGTGCATGAGGATAAGGTCGCCGGGCCGCAGCGCCATCAGCTTGTCGCCGATCAGGTACGTGCACTCGCCTTCCTGAAAGTAATAAATCTCGTAGTAAGGATGCGAATGGAACGCGTTCGCGATCGGCGCTTCATTGCGGTAGCTCATCTCGATCGGCTGCTGCATCGATGCGAATGTCTTCGTAGTTGTCGATGTCGGCACGTCCGCTCTCCCCTTTAGAATGTGCGGCTCATATCCACCGGCTTGGCCGCGGGAGCGTCCGAGCTGTCCTGGCGATACTTCGAGGAGGCGATTCGCTTGTTCAGCTCGGCGAGATGAAGCTCCTCGTCCAGCGGCAGATCAACCCATCCGTCGATCCAGGAGGACAGATGGATGGCATTCGAGATAGACAGGCCGAGAATGCCCTCTTCACCCGGCGCTTCGAGCTCATCGCCGTGCAGGATGGCATTCGTGAAGTTCTGAATGATGCCGGCATGCTCAGGGTTGGGCCCATCCAGCGGGATCTCGATCTTCCAGGCTTCCGGCCTGCCGAACGGAACCGTGTTATGGGCGTTGAATTCCGACTCGGATTCGCGCAGCCGCCAGAACGTCATCCGGCCGTCCTCGATGACGATCTTGCCGCGGTCGCCGGTCACTTCGAAGCGGTTCGTGCCGGGCGCGTCCGCCGTCGAAGTGATGAACACGCCTGTTGCGCCGTTCGGGTATTCGGCGTAGGCGGTGACATCATTCTCGACCTCGATGTTCCGATGCTTGCCCTCTTGGCAGAACGCGCGAATCCGCGACGGCATCATGCCGATCGTCCAAGGCCACAAGTCCAGCTGGTGCGGGCATTGATTGATGAGCACACCGCCGCCTTCGCCGGCCCACGTCGCGCGCCACGTGCCGGAATCATAGTAAGCTTGCGAACGGTACCAGTTCGTAATGATCCAATTCGTGCGGCGGATCTCGCCGAGCTCGCCAGTGGCAATCAGTTCGCGCAGCTTCCGGTACAGCGGGTTCATCCGTTGGTTGTACATGATGCCGAACTTCTTCCCGCTCGCCTTCGCCGCCTCGTTCATCTCCCGCACCTGCTTCACATACACGCCGGCCGGCTTCTCGATGAGCACGTGCATGCCCTTCGCGAACGCTTGGATCGCTTCCGGCGGATGATCATAATGCGGGCAAGCGACCAGTACCGCGTCGACTAACCCCGAAGCCAGCATGGACGCGGAATCTTCAAAAACGGCAATATCCGGCCAACGTTCCTTGGCCCACTCGCGCTTGCCGGCGACGCCGTCGCAGATGGCTGTTACCTCTGCTCCGGCAATTCGTCCGGAGCGGATCGTATCCACATGGGAGCTGCCCATGTTGCCGACGCCGATCACGCCGTACCTCACCTTGGTTGGTGCGCTTGCTTGCCGTTCATTCGTCATTGCGCTTACCTCCGTTCCTCGTCATCGGATCATCGTACAGCGATTTCATTCGTTCCATGCGGCCTTCATTCGTCCGCGCAGCGTTCATTAGCCCCGCGCGGCATCTCTATCTGCGCCGACAGGATTTGACCGCCATTGTCGTAAGCGGTTACATTGCTGCTCAATTTTATTGTACCACATAGGGTGTGAGGCGGTTGCGGGAACCTTCGATCAGTTAACCACAGTCAAACGATTGAGGGAAGTAGGAAATGAGAATTAAATGAGGTGTGCACAAGCGGCATTGGAAGGCGACTTCAGCAGGCGAGCTCGCACTACACTATAACGGAAGCCATTTCCGTTATTGCGCCGTTTTTCGCCGTGTTTGATTGCTTAACGGAAGTGTGTTCCGCTATTTGCTCAAGTTGGATGAGTGAGCGTTTCAAAAACCACTAAATAACGGAATCTGGTTCCGTTATTACATTCGCACGCGGGATATTAGCGAAAATAGCGGCAGCGGCTTCCGTTATTGAGACTCCGAACTGCTCCAAGCGGAACGCTCCTGCTCATCGGACATGCTCCAAGCCATGGGCATCCAACTCAACCCCGCGCTTACCGCACAGCCCCTTCCAATACTCCCACGCCTGCAGGTAGTCTGGCAGATCGTCGGGATGGTGCTTCTTGCTTAGACCGATGCGGCAGTAGAGTTGGATCGTGACTTCGTCGATCAGCCTTGCCCTGTCGATACGCCCAAGCTCCAACTGGTCGTAGGCGGAGAATAGTTGATTTCATTTTTCCCCCTCAGCCTTCAATCTGCTCCCGATGATGGACCATATGATCCAAATAATCGTCGAACAGCCAGCGAAGGCTAACCTGGCTGCCATCGCTGAGAACGCAGGATTTGTTGAGGTCCGATTCGCTAGCATGTCTCATCACATAGAGGATCTGTTTGTTCAGGTGAATCCACAAGGCCAGCAGCTCCAGACAGCTATAATTGTGCTGATAACCGTGAAGCTGGACCCATTCATCCTGCTGATAGCCTTCAATCTTAACGGGCTCGCCGGACAGGAGAATTCGCGCGAATCGGATATGGTTGTTCGCCGCCGAGTCGCACAGGTGCCCCAGAATCTCTTGCTTCGACCACTTGTTCGGCGCCGGCTTGCGGAGGAAGGCCTCCTGTTCAAAACCGGTTACGAGCTTTGGTATTTCTTGAAGATAGGTTTCTAGTCTAGTGATCGCGCTCATGGTTTATCCCTCTTCCTCCCCCGGATACGTCAATCCCCACTGGGCGCGAATCGCGTCCAGCGTCTCCATCAGCTCGACCGTCTCGCCGAGCGGCATCTCGCCGCTCTCCTTGCGTCCCTCGCGCAGGCAGTTCATCGCTTCGATCGCCTGGAACGCATGGCCGACGAAGCTGCGGTCGTCGCGGACCGTCACCGGTTCTTCGCCGTTCACGAAGAGCGTCGCTTCCTTGGCGCGCAGGAAGTCGGGCACGTAGATCTTCCCCTTCGTGCCATAGATCCAAGCATCGTTGGTCATGTCCAGCCGCACGCCGCTATGTAGAGAAGCGACGGCGCCGTCCTCATAATCGAACAGCAGGGAGAACTGCTCATCGACGCCCGTCTCGCCGATGCGGACGGTGCTCTGGATTCGGGACGGCTGACGCCCGAACACCATCGAAGCGAACGATACGGGGTATATCCCCGCGTCCAGCAGCGCGCCGCCGCCCATCTCGCGGTTGAGCAGGCGGCCTTGCGGGTTCCAGCCTCCGTCGAAGCCGAACTCCGCCTTCAGCAGCTTCACCTCGCCGATCGCTCCGCTGCGCAGCCATTCGCGTGCCTGCCGGACAACGGGCAGATAACGCGTCCACATCGCCTCCATCGCGAACGCGCCCTTCTCCCGCGCGAGCGCCGCGATCTCCTTCGCTTCCGAAGCGTTGATCGTGAACGGCTTCTCGCACAGGATCGACTTGCCCGCGCGCAGCAGCGTCAGCGCGTTCTCCTTGTGGACCGGATGCAGCGTGCCGATGTAGACGATCTCGACCTCGGGATCGTTCGCCAGCTCCTCGCAGCTTCCGTATGCTCCGGGGACGCCGAACTTCGCGGCGAATGCCTCCGCCTTCTCCTTGGAGCGCCCCCCGACCGCGACGAGCTCGGCCCCCGGCGCGTGCTTCAGCTCCGAAGCGAAGTTAGCGGAGATGCCGCCCGGGCCCATAATGCCCCATTTGACCGTGCGCTGATTGTCCATGCATTCCATTTCCCCTCTCCGATTGGGATGGCATTCCATCTATTACCTCTACCATACGTTCTAATCATTCGATTGTAAAGAATGGCGCTCGCCGCTCCCCGCCTGCCGAATTCCACTAGTCGCAAGCCGCGAATCGCCTGTCCTTGCGGTTAGCGAATCAAGGGATCTTATCCACCGAACCCGCGTTATCCCCATATTTATACACAGGTTATCCACGTTGTCCACACCGCCGAGTATCGTTGCTCGTAGCTTCCGGGATATCCAACCGCCGAGACGCTTACGGCCTCGCTCGCTCATCGGCGTAATTCCGGCAGATCTGCTCGCCCAGATTCCGGATCTTCTCCGCCACGAAGGCCGGTTCCCGCACGAGCACGTCCGGCCCGTAGCTGAGCAGATTCTCGTACATCCAATGATTGTCCGGATAGCTGACCCGAACGAGCAAGGTGCCGTCCTCCTGCGTCTCGACCTTCTCGGCGTCGAACGCTTCCTCCACCCTCACTCTGACGCGAGGGCGGAACTGCAGAATCAGCTCCACCTGCGGATCGATCTCCTGATTGCCCCACCGGGCATCCAGCTCCTCCATGCGGACGCCGCGAGCGGCGAAATGCTCCAAATGCACGCGCAAGCCGGTCATTCTCGACAGGCGGAATGTCCGATAATCGCTGCGGAGCCTGCAATAGGCGTATAAGTACCAAGCGTAGCCCTTCCATGCGAGCCCGATCGGCTCCGCCTCCCGCTGCTCGCCGAGTCCTTCCGTGTTGGTGTAGAGGAAGGAGACGACGTTCCGATTCTTCGCCGCCCGCCGGAGCGAAGCCAGTATGGAGCGGTCCTTCAGCCCGCCCCCATGCCACAGATTCGTGTCGAAAAGAAGGGTCTCGCCCGCTTCCTCCATCTGAAGCTGCTCCGACCGGCTCACCAGCGCCTTGATCTTGCTCAACAAGCCGTCCATCTCCTGATCGTCCAGCGACGCTTGCACGCCTCGCAGCGCGACCAGAATGGCCTGCAGATCCTCGAAGGTAACGATCTGCCGGTCGATGCGGAACTGCTCCATAATCTCGTAGCCGCCGTCCGTTCCGGTGTAGGACACGATCGGAATGCCGGCCGTGTTGATCGTCTCCAGATCGCGGTAGATCGTCCGCAGCGAGACCTCGAACTTGTCCGCCAGCGTCTGGGCGTTCACCCGGCGCTGGCCCAGCAGCATCATCGTAATGCCGAGCAGCCGCTCTATTTTCACAATCGATCCACTCCTCATTCGAACTTAAATAAGAAATTCGAATAAATATTGCCATGTCCTCTATCTCCCTGACAGATAGTTGTCAGGAAAGGGGGACTATAGTAGAGACATAAGGATCAAATTCCAATTATTGAGGAGGCAACAAACCATGAGCCTGAACGTGAACACGCAAGCTAAAGAAGCCGCAGCAACGATTCGACCGTACCGTATCGAGACTTCGCAAGCAGCCCTGGAAGATCTGAACCGCCGCCTATCGCTGACGCGCTGGCCTGACGAGCTCCCCGGGGCGGGCTGGAATTACGGCGTGCCGCTCCAATTCGCGAAGGAGATGGCGGAGTACTGGCAGTCATCCTTCGACTGGCGGAAGCAGGAGGAGCGCCTGAACGAGATCCCGCAATTCACGACGACCATAGACGGCGCGAACATCCACTTCTTCCACGTCCGCTCGCCGGAGCCGAACGCGACGCCGCTGCTGCTCCTTCACGGATGGCCGGGTTCCCCCGTCGAGTTCCTCGATCTGATCGGGCCGCTGACCGATCCGGCCTCTTACGGCGGCGATCCTGCGGACGCCTTCCACTTGGTCATCCCTTCGCTCCCCGGCTTCGGCCTGTCCGGTCCGACGACGGAGGCCGGATGGACGTCCGGGCGGGCGGCCGGCGCCTTCGCGGAGCTGATGGATCGTCTCGGCTACGAACGCTATGGCGTGCAGGGCGGTGACATGGGGGCGATGATCGCGCCGGAGCTGGGGCGGTTGGCGGAAGGCCGTGTCGTCGGCGTGCACGTGAATGCGGCGACGATGGGCTTCATCCCGTTCGGGCAAGTGGAAGACGAAGTATTCGCGCAGCTGACGGACGCGGAGCGCGTTCGCCTCGGGCGGCTCGGCGAATTCATGAAGGATCGGTTCGGCTTCAACATGATCCAATCGACGCGGCCGCAGACGCTGGCTTACGGGCTTCATGACTCGCCGGTGGGACTGCTCGCATGGACGGCCGAATTGTTCTACGGCTTCGGCGATTATGCCGACGCTGTGAGCAAGGAACATTTTCTGACCAATCTCATGCTCTACTGGCTCACCGGGACGGACAACTCCTCGGCTCGGATGTACTACGACAATGCGCATGATCCCGCTGCTTGGGCGCCTAAGCCCCCGTCCCAAACGCCGGTTGGCGTAGCGGTGTTCCAGCAATCGGACGTCGCGATCCGCCGCTACGGCGAGCAGGGCAACCATATCGTCCACTGGAGCGAGTTCGACAGAGGATCGCACTTCCCGGGCATCGACGCGCCGGATCTCATGATCGGCGACATCCGCAAGTTCTTCCGCCAGCTGAGATAACGAATGAACCAAAAAAAAGCAGAGCGCATCGACCGGATGCGTTCTGCTTATCTGGATTCCACCGTTAGTTCACGCCGACCCGCAGCCGGCTGTCCATGTAGCTCTTCATCTCGCGCAGCAGCTCGACGGAGGCGTCGATCTCGACCTTGCGCGTGGACACGCTCTCGACGCTGCAGCCGATCGGGATGCCCTTCTCGAGGCCGAATTCGAACAGCTCCTCGAAAATCTTCCTCGACAGCCGGATCGACTTATCGAGAATGTCGTGCGAGTGGATCAGCTCGTTCTCCAGCCACTTCGGCACGCTGATGCCGAGCCACTTCATGAACGCCAGCGTCTTCTGCGAGCCGCACGGCGCCAGGTTGATGAGAATCGGCGCCATTGCGATCTCTTGCTCCTGGCAGTAGTAATAGTAGTCGGACAGGAAGTTCTTCGAAGCTTCCACGTCGTACACCGCTTGCGAGATGAAGAACGAGCAGCCGCCTTCCTGCTTGGCCGCCGCCCGCAGATGCTCGTCGCCCTTGCTCTCATGGCGCTCCGGTATGACGACGCCGCCGAGCGCCAGTTGCGGGTTCAGCTCCCGGCTTAGCCGGTAGGCTTCGGGCAGCCGCATCGTGACCGCTTGCTTGCTTGAGGAGGAGCCGACGAAGACGGAGAAGCGATCCGCCTTTTCGACCGGACCGTGACCTCCGCTCTCGCCCTGACCGCCTCGAATCCACGCCGCCAACTCGTCCTCCGGCTGCTTGCCGACCACCTTGTAGATAATCTTCGGCATAACCAGCCCGCTCAGATAATGCTCGCTGTACTCGGTCGGATCGATCGTCGACAGGTACGGGAACGGCCGATCCGTGTCGATGCGGTCCGCCTCGTCCTGCACGTCGTACAGCACGAGCCCGTCGATCCCCGTGTCCTTCAGCCGCTCGACCTGCTTGCGCGCGATCTCGGCGATTCTCTCCGTGTCGCCCGAACGCTTCGGCGGCGTCATTCCATATGTCAGAATGCCGGCTTGCCTGCCGGCGATCTTGTGCTTCAGCATGCGTGTGCTCCTTATCCTTGAAGGTCATACCTCAGTTTAGCACCTCGGTCCCCGCATCTGAAAGCCTTTATTCGCCATAAGGAGCATGGAATATTCTATAGCCGGTTATAGCCTGCGGCTATATCAGCGCGGTTATAGCTTAAGAGCGCCTTGCGTCATCCCTTGGATGTAGTACTTCATCCCGAAGGAGAAGATGAATAGCAATGGAATCGAAGAGATCGCGTAAGCCGCGAACTGCGTCCCCTTGTCGGTCACCCCGAACTGCTGCGTGAAGATGGTCAAGCCGACGGATATCACCTGCAGCCGACTGTTTTGGATCGTCAGCAGCGGCCATACATAATCGTTGTACACGCCGACGGATTGCATGATGAACAGCGTCGCCAGAATCGGCAGCGAGAGCGGGAGAACGATGCGCAGGAAGACTCTTGCTTCCGTTGCCCCGTCCATGCGCGCCGCTTCGAACAGCTCGCCTGGCAGACCGGCCATATACGTTCGGCATAGGAACGTGCCGAAGATCTGGCCGCCGGCCGCGCTGGAGACGATGATGACCCATGGCGTATTGGTGAGCCCCATATTCTCATACAGCACGTAAGAAGGAATCAGCGTCAACACGCCGGGGATCATCATGATCGCGAGCATCATGAGGAAGAGCATATTTTTGCCGGGAAAGGTCTTCTTCGCGAAAATATAACCCGAGATGGCGGACAACAGCATGACGCACACGCTTCCGATCACGGCATAAGCCACCGTGTTGACGATATAGCGCCAGATCGTGCGGAACGCCTCGCCGTAATTGAACCATCTGGCCGGGGACGGGAGCCCCCAGAAGTTGCCGGCGATCTGTGCGTTGCTCTTCAACGAGCTGACGATCATGAACAGAATCGGCACCAAGGTCATGAAGACGAGCAGGGCCAGCAACAAGACTATCACGATCTGGCGAATATGGATCGCTTGCAGAAACCTCATGGCTGTCCCTCCTACTCTTCCGCTGATTTGATGAACTTCATATTGATGACGGTGATGACCAGAATGACCGCGAACATGCTGACGCCGAGCGCCGATGCATAGCCAAGATCGTTGAACTTCGTCGCCGCGTAATACATCTGCAGGGCAGGCACGTAAGTGGAATCCATCGGACCTCCGGCGGTCACGATCAGAATGCTGTTGAAGTCTTGAATGATGCCGATCAGCCCGAGAATGATTAGGAATTTGAATTGTCCCGAGAGAAGCGGCAGATGGATGGAACGAATGATTCGAGGAAGGCTGGCTCCGTCCATTCGGGCCGACTCGATCAGTTCGTTCGAGATAGACAGCAGACCTGCATAGAAGACGAGCAGCTGCAGGATGCCGACGAACGGGAAGCCGATGAAGATAAGCGCCCACAGCGCCGTATCCGGATCGCCGAGCCAGCCGTGCGCCCACGAGCCGAGCCCGATCAAGTGGAGAAAGTTATTGAACAGCCCCATGTTCGGATCGTAGAAATTCTGCCAGATCAGCAGTCCCGCGACGCTCGGAATGATCATGGATGCCGTGAATGCCGTCCGGAATCCATACTGCAGCTTCTTGCTGCGAAGGTGATAGATCAGCTCCGCCACGATCAGAGGCGGAATCAGCGACTTGATCAGCCCGGTGACGATCAGAATGAGCAGATTGACGAGCCCTTTCGTGACGTAGGGATCGTGGATCATCCGCTCGAAATTGTCCAATCCGATATACGTTGTTCTGCCGCCCGGCTGCCATTGATACAAGGAGTGGAACAGCCCCGAGAAGGCGGGGAAATACAGGAATGTGAAGATGAGAATGAAGCTCGGAGCCAGGCCGAGGTAGATCCATTTGGAACGCCAGATCTCTCTGAAAATGCCAAGTTTGCCGCGTCTCTGCATCCAACGCAGCAGAAGCAGAACAAGCACGATAGCCGCCGCCGCTCCGATTGTCCATGCGATGATTCTCATCCGCGCTTGGCTCTTGGCCTCGGCGACGACGCTGCTGACATCCAGTTGAAGAATACGGCCGTCGTCCGTTCCGGCATACATCGTCTTGCTGTCGGGCGAGAACTCGACGGATCGGCCGGCCTCCCCAACCTTCATCTCCCACAGCTGCTTGCCGCTGCTATCGAAGATATAGAAATTGCCGGTGAGATCGGCAACGCCGAGAGACGCCCCGTCCTTCGAGAAGGCAACCGCCGAGACGCTGCTCTGAATGCCGATATTGCCGGCGGGCTCGCCATCCGAGGTGAACAGCTCGACCCGGCCGTCGCTCGTGCCGGCGGCGATGTCTCCATCGCCGGTAATGTCGATGGATTGAATCTGTCCCGAGGCCCCGATCTTGAGCAGAGGCTTCCCGGTGCCGTCTAACAAATGCAAATATTGGTCGGCAGTAGCCGCTAGAACCCATTGCCCGTTATCGGACACTTGGGCTGTCTTCATCGTCGCGCCGATCGCAGCGGCGCCGATCTGTTCGCCGGTCTGCCCGTTCATGAACAGGAGATCGTTGACGCGTTGAACGACCGCCACAATGACGGAGCCGTCCTCGGATGCGGATACGCTCTTGACCTGGCGCTTCATATCGGCATCCCAGAGCGGCGTCCCTTCGCTGTCATAAGCATAGAGATGCCTGTCGTCCGATGCGACGAGCAATGTGCCGTCATCCAGCAAGTCAACCGCGTTGATGACGTTGTTCGCTTCCTTCTCGTAGAGGGGGGTGCCTTCCTTATCGTACACGACCGCCTTGGAGCCATGGCTGCCGATCGCGATCCGGCTTCCGTCGCCCATGGCCGATATGGACGTAATATCGTCCGCGCCTTCTATGGACCATTCCCCTTGAGCCGCTGCGTATTGCGGAACGAGTCCGATCAGGAGCGCGAGCGCCAGCAGGATCTGTGGGGTTCTTCTCATAGGCTCCTCCTTACCTTGCTCATCGGTTGTGGATGACTCCTTAATGATGAATCTGCACAGGCCCGAGCGGACCTGTGCAGATGTGAGTCCGTTAGTTGCGTTCCGGCGGCCGCTTCTCCGGCGTCTCCAGATCCGACAACTCCTTCTTGCCCTGCTTCAGGTTTGGTTCAAGGTACTTGTCGACGTTCGCCTGCAGCTCGTTCAAGTATTGCTCTGTCGTAATGTCGCCGGCGAAGAAGCGCTGCACGCTGCCGACCCAGTCCTGAACGGAAGGCTGATAACCGTCGATACCGCGGGACAATACGTTGCCCGGCGTTTGATAGCCTTCGGTATTGCCGATCGGCTCGAAGTCGGCGAACGCCTTCGTCATCTCATCCGGAAGGACAATGTCCTTCAGTGCAGGCGCGCCCGATAGGGAGGCGTCGTCGCTGTCTTGGATGGCTTGCGCATATACTTTGTAACCTTCAGGACTCGTCAGATACATCATGAAGTCCATATCGAGCGCATTCTGTTCCGCATCCTTGGCGACGAAGCCGTAGAAGCCGATCGGGATTTGAATCGTACGAGCCGGAGCCAGAACGCCTTCGCCTTCCATCGAAGGCATATTGAAGAATCCGTATTCGAACGGCTGAACGCCGCCGGTTGCGCCAGTCTTCGTCTCATCCTCGAAGTCCTTCGGCAGCTGCCAGTAAGAAGCCGGCGTTCCCATCATCGTGGCCGCCTTGCCCGTCAAGAACAATTGATAGGCTTGATCTTCCTTGACGCCGAAGAAGCCGTCTTCCGTATACGAGAATAACTTCTTCAGATTCTCGGCATATGCTGCCCACGAGGGGTTACCCGCGATCTTGAATGGGCCGACTTTCTCTTGGACCGCTTTCCAGAATCGCAGCTCGTTCTTGGTGACATTGCTGTTCGCATCATTGTACGGATCCGACAGATCGTACTTCCAATTGTCGTCGATCTCGGGCAGATAAGTATAATCCTGCGGCTGTGAACGACTGATATTGATATAGTCGCGGAAATATTGGTCGGCATAGATCCGAACCAGCCAACCGGCCTGACCGCTCCACATCGAATTCGCATCTCCGCCGATCGCCAGCGGCACATATCCGGCCGCCTTGATCTTCTCGAAGTCGGCCGTCAGCTCGTTGAAGGTCTTCGGCGGTTCGGTGATGCCGGCCTTATTGAAGATCTCCTTGTTATAGGTCCAAACGATCTGCACCGACTCAAAGTTCAGATTATAAAGGTGATCCTCCGCCGCGACGCCGTCAAGGTTGATTCCCATCGCGGCCAGATCGAGCGAATCCTTCCATGGCTTGCCCGTATACGGGTTCGTCTGGTCGAAGTACGGGTAGTAGTCGACGAACTTCTTGTCGGCCGCCAAATTCGCCACTTCGTTGTTGATCACCAGATCGGCATCCGGCGTGCCCGCCGCGAATTGAGCTGTCAGCCATTCCTTATAGCCTTCCGCCGGCTTGTTATCCACCGTCACCTTCACGCCGGGGTTCTTCGCCATGTAAGCTTGCGCGACCGTGTTCCAGACGGAGGATGACATATTCGATAAGGCGATGTTGATCGTTCCTTGCAGGGCAGGCGCTGTCTCGGATGGACTTGCGGATGGACTTGCGGATGGACTCGCTTCCGCCGATGCGGACGGGCTGGAGTTGGACGCCGCCGGCTCATTATTGTTGCTGCAAGCGGCTAATACAGATGATGCTGTCAATAAGCCAATTAACATTGCCGAGCTTTTGCGGATTTTCATTTGAATCTCCCCTCGTTATGTTGTTATTAAAGCGCTTACTTCCTTCTGTTAAAAAAAATCTCTGAGCAGTCAACATACTAAAGTATGCCTTTTGTTAATTTGTATACTTTAATGTCTAAAGTATACTGTATATAACGGACTCTCGCAATCCTTTTTTCAATCGAGCGCTTGGATATAGCTAAAGGCTGTCGTACTGCTCGACAGCCTCTCCGCTCCAACCCTGCTCTATTTGTCTATAACAGAAGCCTATCTTGGCGCAGGCCCTGTGCTCTCCCGATGAATCAGCGTGGGCACGACCTCATCCTTGAGCAGTTGACCGTCCCCATCCTTCAACTCGAACAGCAAGATCTCGGCTGCCCGTTCCCCAAGCTTCCTCGTATTCTGGCTTACCGTCGAGAGCGAAGGATACGTATATTGGCTTACCTTGACATCGTCATACCCCATGACGCTGACGTCCTCCGGTATCTTCATGCCCAAGCTCCGGGCCGCCTCCATTGCCCCGATCGCCTTGTAGTCGCTCGTAGCGAAGATCGCTGTCGGCGGATCCTCAAGGGCCATCAGCTTCTTGAACCCTTCGAAGCCCATCTCAAGCCGTTCGCCTTCCCCGCTCATGATCGCGATCAGATTCGGATCGAAAGCGATCTGATGCTGGGACAGCGCAAGCCGGTAGCCTTGAAGGCGCAGCGTGAACTCCTGGTTGATCTCCAGGATCGAATTGCCGGTGATGATGACTCCGATCCGCCGATGGCCTAATGACAGAAGGTGCTGAGTCGCCAGATAGCCGCCCGTCAAGTTGTCCACGATCACGTACGGAATTCCCAGATGCGGGTAATAGAAATGAACGGTGACCAGCTTCCGGCCTTCCTTCTGCCATGCAGTCAGACGCGACAAGTCGAACGTATCTGCGATCGTGAGCAGAATGATGCCGGCATCGGGATCCTCAGGCAGCTCATAATGCTGGCCGATGTCCCACAGATGAAAGGCTACGCCGTTCTCTTCGCATACGTCCTTGATCCCGTCGAACATCTCGCTGAAGAACGGGTGATTGAAGTTGCTGATCTGGTTCTGATGCGCGAAATAGATCGTGTGAATCGGCTTCGAGCCGGCGGCTGCTCGCATATTCTCTTGGATGAAGCTGCCCTTGCCGCGAATCCGATAGACGTAACCTTCCTGCACCAGATCAGAGAGGGCGCGGCGGGAGGTAATCTCGCTTGTGTTATATTCTTTGGCCAGATCGATCTGCGTCGGCAGCGGGTCATGCGGCTTAAGCTCGCCGGACTCGATCTTGCGCTTGATATCATTAACGATATATTGATACATTGGAGTCTTGTCCATCTTCTCCGTATCCACATGATCACCCCTTCTAGGTTGGCTTAAGTATACTTTAGAGCATCCGATTTCGCAAGACACAAACAAGCGACCCCTGCCCTCCGGCTTGGCGTCGCTTGTTATGAAGTCCTATCTCCAGCTCTCCGGCTGCTTACAGCCTGGCCTGGGATACGTTCGTCAATCGATCGGCGGGCTGCATTCGGCCCGTCACGCGAACGCAGCCCTCTTCCTCGGTAACCTCCACGTCCTCCAGACCGACGGTCGTCCAAGACAGTCCGTTCGGCAGCACCGCCTCATACCGCAAGCTGCCGTCCTCTCCTCTTCTCCACTCCGAGCGAACGTCCCCGCGCACTGTCGGAACGACGCCTTCCACCCATTCGATCCCCCGGACGGCGACGGGCTGCAGGATGACGCCTGCGATTCCGGCCGCCGACATATTCACGCCAAGCAGCTCGCGGCTTAGCAGATACGTGGGGGATGCCCCCCAGCCATGCGAGAGGCTGACGGGAACCGAATCCTGCAGATAGGTTGGCGTATGGCCCAGATAGGGACTCGGGATCGTCGGGAAGGGCTGCGAAGGATCGAACGTCTCCCACCAGGTCGTCGCCCCGCGATCCAGCATCGCTCCCCAGTAGTCGCGGATGAATCGGACCGCCTCCTCCGCATAATGGTAGCGGAACAGGGTCTCAAGCACGATATGGTAGAAGAAAGCGCCTCGAATCGGCGGCAGCTTCCCTGCCAAATAATAATCTTCTATGAAGAGCGACACTTCCGGATCGTCCATCACGCCCGACCATGCAGCCGCGAAGTTCGTCTGCGCCGTCACACTCGACGACACTCCCTCGTCCGTCATGCAATCGGCATAGACAGCCGATCCCGCCACCCGCAGCAAGGCGCGGATGGAATTGCGCAGACAGCTCGCTTGGCCGCGAAGCTTCGCCTCGCGCTCGGTCTCGTTCAGTTCCGACGCGATAGCTGCGACCGTGATCAGGAATTTATAGTAGAAGCAAGAGAGCGCGGTGACGCGATCCTTCCGCTCGATATCCTCCGACCAATCGATGAAGCACCACCAGCCTTCGCGATCCGCTCTTGCGAACAGCCCCGATTCATCCTCTTGCGCCGCGAACCACTCCGCCAGCCGAAGCACGCCGGGCCAGAGCTCTTCCAGAAAAGCCCGGTCTCCGCTATAAGCGTAATACTCCCATACGCCGAAGAGCCAATGCGCGCAGAAGTCCGGCAGCATGAACGGATTGCGCTGCGGACCGGTCCCCGGAATCGAGCCGTCCTCGTTCTGAATGCGCGCTCCCTGCATCAGCGACTTGCGCACAAGGGCCGGATCGTCCGAGATCTGATAGACGACCTTGGCCATAACTACCGCATCCGCCACCCATAATGCGGCTTCGCGGTAGGGGCAGTCCTCGAAGTGGCTCTGGCTGTTGACCAGCGTCGTATAGCGCCCTGTCTCCCAGATCCGGCTCAACCTCTCATCGCTGCAACGGAACGAGGCTTCGCCCGAATACGGATAGTGGACGAATTCGACCTCCAGCCGCCTCACTTGAAGCGGAGCAGGCGTCCCCATCGCCGCAGCCTTCATAAACCGGAATGCCCGCCTGCCATAGGAGGTCAAGCGATTAACACCTTGGCGCAGGAGGAAGGTATCCGTTAATGTCATCTCCAGTGACTCTCCGCAGAACAGCTGAAGCACGCCGCCTTCCTCCGCATACACCTCCAGCCTCGGATAGCCCACGACCTCTGATCCGAAGTCGTACGTGACCTGCGGGAGGCTTCCCGGCACGGAGGCATCCATCGTCATTTCGCCGGTCGTTCGGGCATCAGCCAGTAAGGCCTCCGGCGAAGACAGGCTTCCCCTATAGGGCTCCGCCGCGATGATAGCAGCCGGCCGCACCAGCGTACTGCGGAGGAATGGAATCTCGCGAGGCAGAAGACGCGGCCAAGGGGAATCTTGCTGTTCGGCAGCCGCGACCGCTTCGGCCCAAGGCCAAGACGCGTCGTCGTACGCCGCCGTCTCCCAGCCGTCCTCCTCCGAGGCATCGTAGATCTCCCGGAATCCGCCCCAGAGATGAAGTCGGCTCGCGCGCTTCCAGCGGTTGGAGCGCCTGCACTTCCAATCGGCTCCGCTGGCTATCGACCGGATCGGGCTTGAGCAGCCGCCGCCATCTCTCCCGTAGAGATCCAACTGGCAAATAAGCCCGCCCGGCCCTTGCAATTGCTTCGTCACGATAGCTTCCTCGCCGAAGTTGTTCGCGACGACAGCGAGCACGTTCTTGCCGGCGATTAATCGGTCTGCGACTTCATAGACGTCATAAGACATCCAAGCCAGATCGGACGGAGCCGGTCCTCTCCCGATCATGTCTCCGTTCAGATAGAGTTTATAGGACTGATTGGCTGATATACGAATTTGCGCCCTTCCGGCCAGCTCATCCATGTCGAACGCCTTACGCGCTTCCACGAAGACATCGCTATGTCCAGCTGTCCCGGCAGCCCATATCCATTGCGCCGTCCAATGATTGCTGTTCATTCCCTTGTCCTCCAAGTGATCGCTATAGCTTACGGAATTGCCTGCGCCGGCCTGGTCATCGGCGTTCAGCTTCCCGGTACGCATAATTCAGCCTTCCTTCCGGCGCGACATCCCCATACCGGTAGAAATCCATGATATCTCCATCGCTTAACATATGATCGGCCCATTTGAACTCGAAGCACAGCGGCTCTCCCGGCCGATCCAGCCCGAGCGCTGCCCTCGGCACAGCGAGCTGCAGCTCGCGCCCGGCGGCAACGTACCAGATGTCGGCAACTCTCTCCCAGACCCAGCCGCCCGTGCTCCGTTCCAACAAGGTCGTCGAATCGTCGATGACGGAACGGTTCACGATGAAGTCGTATCCATGCCAGCCCTTATCGGCCGTGCCGTCCGTATTGATCAGCAGCATCATCCAATGCTTGCCGGTGCAGGGACTTAGCGGCTCACGCGTCCGTGCGTAGAAGTATATATATCGGTCATCGTGGGCCGCCTTCATCGAGACGAAGTCGTTGCGTCCCGTATCGCTCGTATAGATCAGATCTCCATACCCGCGGTGGCTCCTAGGCATTGTATCGCCTTCGAAATCGCGAACCTCCGCCGTTATGCCGTCCCATCCGCCGAAGCCGTCCGAGAGGTTCAAGGTTGCGGCCGTGCCGGCTAACACCGGAGGCGCCGTCCCCTTGAACCGCCGGATATACTCGATCAACTGCATATAATAGTTGTCGTTATATCCCCCGTTCATCGGTTCGATATCGCGGCTGAAATTCAGCGTTGCCTGATCGACGAATAACACCGGTCTCTCCGGCACGCCGTCGAACCGCATCGCGATCCATTCGTTCCAGCCCGTAACGAAGACGATCCGCGGATCCTCCGCAAGCGCGAATTCCCATTGCTCCGCCAGATTGGCCCCGCGATAGATCGCCTCGAGAGAATTCGCCTCCTCCGGATCCGCGCCATCGGAATAACCTCGGCCCCAATTGCCGCCGTACCCATAGAAGGGAGTATCGCTCATAGCGACGCTCGGATGCTGGGCCACCGATACGCTGATCACTTCCTTCTCGCCTCTATCGTTGTAGAACACTCGCTGCGGCCGCTCGAATTCAATCCAGGGGAAGCCGTTCGTCCTGGCTGCTTCATTCGGCCACTGATTCAACCGGAACGTGAAGAAGGCCCGCTGCTCTTCGCTGCACTCCTCGGGATTGCCGATGATCAGCGGCTTCCCATCCAGTCGGAACCACAGGTGCGGGTAACGGCCTGGCTTGTAGACGTCTTCGAAGATCTCCCCGACCCGCTTGCCGGAATCCGTGTTCGTGTAGAAGACGAACTGCGGCACTGCGAATCCTTGGGCGCGGATCTCGTCCATGACGCGGAACAGCTTGTCATAGACATTCTTGTAGGTAGAGGAGTTCGTCGTATCGAACACGAGAAAATCGACGCCGGCGGCCGTAAGCAGCTGCACATGTCTGCGAAGCACCCATTCGTCGTCGCTTAAGTAGTAGCCATATAGCGGCTCTCCCCAGAAATGAAAAGCATGGACTGGTCCCCAAGCCGGATGGTTCGGATCATGCACCGCCTCGGGCCGTTCCGACACAATCTTCGTATTGTCATACGGACCTTCCGTACCATGCTGACCCAGCCATAGAAAATAAAATAGGCCGACATAGCGTTCAGATGAATCCACCCGGCACTCTTCCCCCTTCCGCATAGCCAACCCCTCCATCCCCCAGCGACGACTAAAGTATTCTTTGATGTTAACTATAATATACTTTATTCATTAGAAGTACAACTAAATATACGATAATGATTCGAAAATAAAAGCCGCCCCTGACCATACGCTCGGTCGGGGCAGCCTCCTCTTGCTTTAGAACTCTGCGTTGATATTGTCTAATTGAAAATCCGACATCCAGGCCATGTCGTTACCGACGGCTCGGAACGAGATCTCGATGCTCGTTACCGACGAGCGCCCAGTCCATGCGGAGATATCCGCGGAGATCGCATTCCAACGGTCCGGCGACATGGCGGACGTATAGACGAAGTCGCCGCCAACAGCGCTCTTCAGCGTGAGCCGCGTCTCGTAGGCCGCTCCGGGCACACCGCCATACGAGTCGATGTCATACGTGAACGCGCTCGCCCCGCTCAGATCAAGCGGCTCGTCAGGCGTCACCTTGACCGTTCGCCACGCGTCGGCTGCCGCGACCTCCGAATGGGCCGCCAGCGCATATTGACCTTCGCTCGGCGTCGTCGGCCCGTTCGCGAAGGATTGGACCGAGGCGACGCCGGCTACGTTCTCCCCTGCCGTCCATCCTTGCAGGTCTCCGTCCTCGAACCGGTAAGGCAGTCCAACCGCCGGCCCCGGTCCTGCATCGGCTTCCTGCAGGACGAACGCGAAGACGCGTCCTTCGTAGTTCAGCATAATCGCGGGCTCTACGCCCTCCCGCGGCTCGTAGCTGACCACTTGAAGCATGAAGGTCCCGCTCTCGTCCGTTCCAATGTCGCCGAGCTTCAGGTCCGCCGGTTCCACCGCCAGCCCTTCCGTCGTCTGGACGGCGAGCTTCTTGTTCAGCTTATCGGCTCCGTGGTTCGTGACGGTGACGCTAATCTGCGCGCCGGCCGCCAGCCGGTCCGCGAGCAGCTTCGCGTCCACTTCGACGTTCGCTTGCTCCGGATCAGGCTTCGCCAGCTTGATGAAGGAGACATCGTCGATCCGAATCTCGCCCCGCCACGGCAGACCGCCCTCCGAGCGAACCCATATTTTCACGCGGTCAATGGATCGGAATCCGCTCCAATCCGAGAGCGGCATCGCGAGATGCTGCCAGCCAGCTTCGGGGTCCAGCCTCGCCGTGCCTTCTATGGTGTCCGCTCCGCTATAAGCGATGAACTTCGCGTAGTAAGACAGGTTCGGGTTCGCGGCGGGAATTTGGATAGCCGCCGAGAAGTACGGCGTCGCCTTCGCGTCAACCGGAGCTGCGAACGTCTTCTGAACGCCTGCCCAGTTTAGGCCGTAATCGCTGCTCACGGAAGCCGACAGATAACGGCTTCCCTCGTAGGCTGCTCCTGCGACACTATTGACCGCTGTCACCTCGTCCGAAGCGGCGTAGCCGTCCGTGCCGGATTCGAAGCCGCTGGCTTCCGCGGACTTGACGCCCTTATTGTCCTCGCTGACGAACCTTAGCCCGCCCGCCTGCGGAAGCGAACGATCCGCCAGCTGCGCCGGGTCGAAGTTCGGGATGACTTCCGTCCAATCGCCAATGCCGATCACTGACTTCGCGAAGTCCGTCACCTCGAGCGACCGGCTCGTATCGATATATTTGAACACGTCGTAGACGGCCTTGTGCCGGTCCGGCGTCACCACCGTCCCCGGCGCGTGAGTCCACAGGCCGAGATTCAATCCGCCTTCTTGGCCGTGATCGACATGCCGATGCAGAATGAACGCGTCAATCCCGTCCAGGAACCGCACCTTGTAGTAGGCATAGGCGTAAGCCGCCGCCTGAAGCTGCTGATCCTCCGGCGAATTCGTCAAGCTGTGGAAGCCCTGCTCCGACAGAATAATGCGGCGCATCGAGCCGTTGTACAACTCCTCCTGCTGCTTCATGTAATTCACGAGCACGTCCAAATTCTTGAACGAGATCAGCTGCGTATTCGGCGAGTCCGTCGCATCCGCATCGTTCCAGAAGCGCGGGTTGAACAGATCCTGCGGATAAGGATGGAACGCAATGTTCCAGCCGAAGTCGCCCTCCGCCTTCGTCAGCGCGTTCAGCCGGTCGACGATCGCCTTATTGTCGTATTTCCAGACGGAGTCGCTGCCCAGATTCTCATCCCAGAAGTGGTCCAGCGACACATACGTCCTTGCGTTCGCATAGGCCGACTTGACGATCGTATCGACGAGACGGAGCGTCTGTTCATACTGCCGGACGTATTCCTCCAGCGGCTTCGGCCCCATGTTGTTCCACACTTTGTTCTGGCCGATCTCGTTGCCGACAATGTAGTTGACGGCCCGGCCGTACGGCTGGCCCGGCATGGAGTAGCGGTCGGCCAGGAACTTGGTCGCCGCCTTCACGTATTCCACGCCGATCGCGTTGGACGTGTTGAGCGCATAGACGGTACCGCCCGGCTCCGAATCCGGGTGAATCAAATATTCGTTAGCCGAGTCGGAATTCTTCGTATCGTACATAATCAGAATTAGCGAGACGATAATGCCGTTATCCGACAGGCTCTTGATCTGCCGGTCGAGCTGCTCGATTCGGTCTTTGCGGAAATAATAGGTTTTCCCTTCCACCGTGTAAGAGATCGTGTTGTCCGGATGGTTGTTCGTCTTGTACGTCAACTCGTTGTACGGGACGTTGAGCGCCGCGTGGCTGATGCCCAGCTCCTGAGCGTCGCCCGTCATTTGCACCTGAAGCCCTTTGATGCTCTTCGCCTCCGGATACGGCTCGTCGTTGGCGGCGATCGCCTCCGCGTTGACCACGTATTGAGGCGCGGCGATTAGCGTGTACCCGCCATCCCCCGTATCAGCCGCGACGGCGAACTTCGAATAGAGCCGGCTCCGCTCGCCGTCGTGCAGCGTCGTATCGAACCGGAACGACGCGCCAAGCGCGGCCTCGGCAAGCGGCGTGCGCTCTTCGAGAACCGTCTTCGGATCCTCGTAAGTCGCTAACTCGAACAAGTACAGGCGCGCATCCGGATGCGCATCGACGAACGCCTGCCGGACGGTGCCCTCGATCGCGATGCCTCCGTCCTCGGCTATTCGCGCTTGGGCCGTCCCGTCATAAGGCTTCTCCAGCACCGGCATCGACTTGAAGCGAAGCTGATCGATCTTCAGCGTTCCCGAAGAAGCGGGTACACCGATCCGGATAGCTGTCACCGTCCCGCTCCAGCCGGGCATGTCGGAGAAGTTAAGGTCCCGCGAGAACGTGCCCGAAGGCGGGATCGCGAAGGTCTTGGCATCGGCATCGTTCCAATCGCTCTCCTCCGTCTTCCACTGCACCGTCAGCTCGCTCGCGCCCGTGTCGTTCGTCATCGCAATCGACATGCCGTTGCGCCTCCCCGCGTCAATCCTCAAAGCCGGCGATTCCAATGTGCCGCCCTCACCGCCCAGCGTATAGACGAGCTGTCCGCCGGACGAGGCCAGCTCGCCGCCCGCCGCCGAGAATCCCTCCGTGTCGCCTTCCACGTTAAAGGCAAGATCCAAGGCGTTCGTCGCGGTCAGGTAATCGATCTGGAAGCGCCCGTCCCAGTAGTCGTAGCCCGGAGCTCCCGGCGCGATCCCCTCCAGATCGAAGTTCTGCAGGAAGGACACGTCGATCCGCGTCACGGACGACCGGCCCGTCCAATCCTCCAAGCCGATGAACACACGGGTCCAGTTGTCGTGGTCTATCTTGGCAACGCTCTCAAATGTGCTGTCTCCGCTATACAGCTTAATCTTCATGAAGTACTCGACGGACTGCCAGCCCCAGCTATTCGCAGCGAACGCCAGGTAGCGGTACGCGGATAGATCCAGCGGCTGCTCGAACTCCCTGTAGATTGACCTCCACTCATACACTTTGACTTGTTCGGGCACTTGCTCCAGCAGTCCGGCTCCTTCATACGGAGCGTTCGGACCGTTCAAGATGCTGGTCGCGTAATGAATCTCCTTGGTGTTCATTCCTGCCTTCCACTTCGCTGCGTCCTCCGCCGTGTTGAAATCATCGATGACGAGCGCGGGCAGCAGGTCCTGTCCTGTATAGACATTGTCTGATTGCTGCAGCTCCAGGTCGTACGCGCCTGCCCCTGCTACGGCAGACAGCAAGAGCTGGAGAAGCATGACAGCCGTTATAGCTGCCGACACCTTTCCCTTGCGTGACATAAGCTACCTCCTCAATAGGGTTTATGGAAGAATACGAATATAATATATCAGCAAGGTATTCTTTTTACAACATTATCAATTAATTAGTATACTTAACTAAATAAGCGTATCACATGGCACAAAAAAATCTCTGACAGCCCCGCAGGACCGCCAAAGATTCAAGATGGTTATTCTAATCACCCCTTCGTCCCGCCCTGCAGCCCGAAGCCCTTGGACATGAACCGCTGGGACAATATGTACAAGATAATGGACGGCACCGCGTACAGCACCGAGAACGCCGCCAGACTGCCGTAATCGACCATGCCGTGCAGGCCGAAGAACTGGTACAGCTTCAGCGAAGCCGGGAAGTTCTCGGGCGTCTGCAGCAGAATATACGGCACGAAGAAGTTGCCCCAGCTGCCGGAGAACGTGAAGATGGCTACCGTGCAGATGCCCGGAACCATGAGCGGAGCGACCACCTTGCGCATGCCGGCGAAGACGGAAGCGCCGTCAACCCACGCCGCTTCCTCCAGATCGGTCGGTACCGAGTCCATGAAGTTCTTCAGCATCCAGATGCCATACGGCATGGCGGAGGCCACGTAGAACAAGATCACGCCGAAGATGTTGTCGTATAGATGAAGAGTCAGGAACAGCTGATAGACAGGCACCATCACTGCCGTAATCGGAAGCGACGTCATGAACAGAATTGTCAGCATGAACGGCTTCTTGTACTTCAGCTGATAGCGCGATAGGGGATACGCCGCCAGCAGGGCCAGCACGACGACCAGGAACGCTTGGCCCGCCGACATCAGAAGACCGACGAGGAAGGCGCGTTGGTTCTCCCCGCTCGTCATGACCTCTTGATAGTTCATGCCGGTCAGCCGGTGCGGCCACTTCAGCGTCTGCATGGCGTTCGTATCGACCGAAGCCACCAGTACCCACAGAAGAGGAAGCAGGAAGCATACGCCGATCAGCGTCAGAACCGCATAGGGCAGAATCCGATAGAGCACCTTGCGTTGTCTCGCGTTCATACGGGATCTCCTTGTCCTTGTCGAGGATTAATCTCGCATCGATCGAATGTAGAACAGGCTCAGCACGATACCCATCAGCAGCAGCAGCAGCGAGATCGCCGTCCCGTAGCCGAGCTGATAATTGATAAACGCCTGGTTGTACATGAAGATCGGAAGCGTCGTCGTCTTCGTCCCCGGCCCGCCGCCGGTCATCGCATAGATCAGCCCGAACACCCCGAGCGTCTGCAGGGTGACGAGCATCATATTCGTCGTTATGGTCTGTTTAATGTACGGAAGCGTAATGCGGATAAGGATCTGCCATCTCGATGCGCCGTCTACGACCGCAGCTTCCTCAATATCGCTCGGCACGTCGTCGAGCGCCGCTTGGAATACCAGCATCGAGAACGCCGTTCCATGCCAGATATTCGCCAGGAT
The DNA here is from genome assembly GCF_014212015.1 of Cohnella lubricantis. Classification (GTDB taxonomy): domain Bacteria; phylum Bacillota; class Bacilli; order Paenibacillales; family Paenibacillaceae; genus Cohnella; species Cohnella lubricantis. The sequence continues at coordinate 29,007 of NZ_JACJVN010000001.1, forward strand.
GATCGTCAGCATCGGAACGGTGAACAGCCACGCGATCGGCGAGATGCCGAACGCGCCTATAATCGAATTAAGCGTTCCGCTGTCCGAGAAGAAGCTGTACAAGCAGAGGGCGCACACGATCTCAGGCGTCACCCAGCCCGCCAGCACGACTGTGCCGATCACTCGGCGGAAGAATCTCCTCTTATGCTTCATCAGAAGAGCAATGAGGAATCCCAGCACCTGCTGTCCAATAACGGCGGAGCCGATCAGGAAGACGAGCGTATTCCAGATGCTGACGGTGACCGTCGAGTCTTCGAACATGCGGGTGTAGTTATCGAAGCCGACGAACTTAAGCTCTCTGGCCGCTTCGCCCGTCAGCGCGAGATTCGTGAAGGAGTAGAAGAACGTCAGCAGGATCGGATAGATGAAGAACACCAGCATAATGGCAATCGAAGGAAGCAAGTAGAAAAGCCAGGTGTAGGTCTTGTTCCTCTTGTAGGCCGGTTGGACCGTCAAGCTGCTCATCGCTCGTACCCCTTCCACGTGCGGAAAATCGATAATAGCGCTTGCTCAAGCAGTCCCGCGCGCGAGAACCTGCTTGAGCAAGCCTGACAGCCGCTATCTCTCCGCGATGTTCTCCTCGCCCACGATCCGGGCCACATCGCTGGCGTATTTGTTCATCGCATCCTCAGGGGATGTCCCCGACGCTACCGACTCGACCATCGTCTGGATCTGGGTCGATACCTCCGGGTATTTGTCCTGCGCCGGCCGGAATTCGGCGTTCTGCAGGAATTCGGTCGCGATCCCGTTGAACGGCAGCTGAGTGTAGCTTGGCTCCGCTCCCACGTCGGCCCGAACGGTGATGCTTCCGAGCAGCGTGACAAGCTTCAGCGAGTTCTCTTTGTTAAGCGCGAATTGAATGAATTCCCATGCCTCGTCCTTGTGCTTCGCATTGCTCGGGATGGAGAGCGCCCATCCGCCGGCGAGCGTGATCGTTCCCGGCGCCTGCCCTTGGCTCGTCGGCATCGGCGCGAAGCCGAGCACATCCTTATACTCCGGCCATGGCGAGGCCCCGGTATCCAGGTAATTGCCCACGATCCACGAACCGTCCAGCGAGATTGCCAGCTTGCCTTGCGGCAAATATTCTCGGGCGGACGTGTTGCCCGCTTGCCCGTTCAGCACGAGGGAGAGCGGCGGGCCGAGCTTCTCCTTGTTCACGGTGCTGATGAAGTTCAGCGCATCCATTATCCCTTGGCTCTTGGTGATCCACTTGTCGGTGGCGTCGTCGTACAGCTGCTCGCCCGTCCCGTAGAGCAGCATCTCATACGTCTGCATCGACGTCGCTTCGCCTGTCGCCTTGCCCATATTCATCCAGATCGGCACGATGTCCGGCTCCTTCTCCTTGATCGTGCGGGCCGCGCTCAAGACTTCGTCCCACGACTTCGGCTGCCAATCCTCCGGAAGACCGACGCGCTTGAAAATCTCCTTGTTATACCACAAGCCTCTGGAATCCGTGTTGTAAGGGACGCCGTATACTTTGCCGTCGCTGGCTGTGACGCCCTTCTTCAACGCTTCGATGAACGAGCCGTTCGTCCAATCCGGCCAGATCGCAAGCCTGTCGTCAAGCGGCGTCAGGAAGCCGGCGCTGGCGTCCGAGTTCAGGATGAACGTGTCCTCCGTCACGATGTCAGGCGCGTTATCCGCGGACTTGAGCGCCAAGGCCACCTTCGCGAAGTAGTCGCCTTCCGAAGCTTGAATCGGCGCGGGCTTCACTTCTACGTTCTTGTTCGGGAAATCGGCGGCCATCTCCGTGATCCACTTGTACATCGAGCCGTTCTCGCCCGTGCCGTCATCCCGGTACGTAATTGTTATGGTCGTCTTCTCCGCCGGATCGCCCCCGCTCCCCGTTGTCCCGCTGGCGGATGCGGAAGCGGAATCGCTTGGCTCACTGGTTGGGCTGCTGCTCGAGTTGCCATTATTGCCGTTGGAACAGCCGATGACGAGAGAGATGCTGAGCACCGAAGCTGCGATGAGCCCCAATCTCCTCTTGCCGATAGTCATCTTCTTCCTCCTTTGTGGATCAGGCGGCCGCTTGACCCCCAGTTCTCTTTTTTGTATGCGCTTTCTATTGTTGTTATTAGAAATATATGGGCTAAGGCTCCCCATATTCGCCTAAATCTCGGACATTCGACTATGAGATTGCGACAAGGCTAAGCCGGCGGCGTTAAGGGAGAACAAGAAAAAGCTGCCCCGGTTATCTTCCGGCGACAGCTTCAAACGGACTTCGTTATTCCGATCGAGGCGAAGCGGTGCTCTGCCTGATGACCAGCCTGGGACTTAGGGAGGTGAGCTTCTTCACTCGTTCCTGGTTAATTAATTGGCGCAGCACCTGCACTGCCGTTCGTCCTAGCTCGCTCGCCTGTTGGGACACCGTCGTCAACTCCGGTATGAAGTGGCGGGCAAGCACGATATCGTCAAATCCGACGATGGAGATATCGTCCGGGACTCGCATCCCTTGATCGATTGCCGTCTTCATCGCGCCGATGGCGGTGAAGTCGTTCACGCAGCAGACGGCCGTCGGCCGCTCTGTCTGACTCAGCAGCCGCTGCATCTGCCTGTTCCCGGCATCTACGGAGAAGTCGTCCGGCAGTACCCATTCCTCCCGAATCGGCAAGCCCGCCTCCCGCAAGCACTTGCGATAAGCCCGCATCTTGACCATCGTGGTCGCCATATGGCTCTCACCGCCGATGAAGCCGATCCTCGTATGGCCCAGCTCGATCAGATGGCGAACCGCCAGCATCGTCCCTGCGTATTCGTCCGTCGCCACCCGCGTCAAGTTCGCGTTCTTCAGATTCCCGTTGACCAGAACGAGCGGAATCTTGTTCGCATGCTCCATCACTTCCTGAACCAGTGCTTCGTCGCAATCATTCAGATTGATGCGCCCGCCCATGAACAGGATGCCGTCCACACGCTTCTCCCGCATAATATTCAGGAACTCGGATTCCTTGTCGTATTGCCCCATCGTATCGCACAGGAAGAACGTGTATCCCGTCTCCTGCCCCTCCTGCATAATGCCGGAGAATACTTCGGGGAAGAAGGAGTTCGTAATATCGGGCAGAATGACGCCGATGATGCCAGTCTCCTTCTTCGACAAACTGCGCGCAAGAGCGTTCGGCTGAAACTGATGCCTGTGCATAATCGCTTCGATCTTGGCACGTGTCGAGGCTCGGACGGGCGCCGTTCCATTCAGCACGCGGGATACGGTGGCGACGGATACCTTCGCTTCCTTCGCGATGTCATATACGGTAACCTGCTTCATGGCCTGCATAGTCCCTTTCTAGGCATGGACATATATTTGTTCATATTATAAACAAATTCCCTCCAAGGGGACAGCACAGTCTTGTCGCCGCACGCCCCCTTGGAGGGATCGATTCATGCCAATTGGCTCTTAGCCCTGGCTCTCAACCATCGCTTTGTAAGCATCCATCTGCTTCTGCAGCTCGGCCATCACTTTGTCATAGCCGGCTTGCTTAAGCTTATTGCGGAATTCTTCGACAGCCTGTGCCGGGTCTCCGGCCTTGCCGTAGGATATGGCCGGCCCCATCTCTCCCGTTACCTGGTTGATCGCCGTCAGCTCCGCGTCGACTGGCGTCTTGTCGAAGGCGAACTGGCCGTACGGGTAAGGCTTCTTATAGCTATCATATTCTTGATACAGCGTGCCGATCTGATCCCAGACCTGGTCCGTCGGAATCTCGAATTTGTCCACGCGGCCGCCCCAGAAGTCGGAATAGAAGCTGTCATTTGTCTCATCGTAGCCTTCCGGAAGAACCCGCTTGCCATCCTTAATCTCATACTGGACGCCTTCGATGCCGTAGTTGATCAGATGATAGATCTCTTCATCGTTGCGGATCAAGTCATACGCCATCAGCGCGCGTTCCGGGTTCTTGCTGTGCGCGCCTACGGACGTTCCGCCGTGCGTGATCAGCGTGCTGAGCAGATTGCCTCTTGTACGCGAGAACGGGAACATCTGCAATTCGGAGCCCGGCTGCTTCTTATCCATCTGAACGCGAAGCGTACTGAACGTCTGGGAATGGTGTTGGTCCATGCCGCTTAGTCCGGCTTGCAGCGCATCCCGGGTATTGTTCTTGTTGTTCAGCACGTCCTCGCGCCAGTAGCCTTTGTCCGCCCAATCCTTCATCATCGTCGCGAAGTTCAGGAACGTATCGTCGTAGACCGGACTCGTGATCGTATAGGGATCATCTATCGATTTGCCATAGAAGATCGGCAGGTAGCCGGTCGAGATCGACGGGTTAATCTCATCCGTATACGAGGTGACGAATCCGTCCCATACGCTCTCGCTCGTCGTCGCATCCCACGGAATCGCGTCCGGCTTGTTATCCTTCACGTACTGAAGATACTTGCCGATCGTCTCCCAGTCCTTGATCGGCTCCGTGATACCGGCCTCCTTCGCCCAGTCTCCGCGATAGAAGAAGCCGTGATTGACCCACTGGGTATATTGGTCCTCTGGAATCAAGACGATCTTGCCGTCATATTTGCTCTGCTGCCAGCTCTCCTGCGAGACGGATTCCCATGTCTGCGGCGCATACTTCGGCAGCAGATCGTCCAGGGGCATGAACGCTCCGCGCTGCGCGTTCGCCCACGTATCCAGCCAGTCTGTGCCGATCGTAATCAAGTCGTACGGTTCGCCGGACGCCAGCGCCAGATTGTACTTCGTCTGCCAATCCGTCCACTCGATCCACTGCCATTCGAGCTCCACATTAATCTTCTCTTTCATAAGCGCGTTGACTTTCTCCATGACCTTCTCGAATTGGCCGTTGGTCGGTTTGTCACCCAATACGAGATAGCTGATCTTGACGAGCTTTGACGTATCCACATCGGAGCTGCCGGCGGATGAGCTGCTGCCGGAGTCTGGGCTTGAGCTTGCGCTGGAGCCATTGTTATTGTTGCCCGAGCAAGCGGCTAAGCTGAGCGTCAGAGCTGTCGAGAGAACCAGGAATGAGGCTTTCTTCACCTTGGACAATCGAATTTCCTCCCCTTAATTGATTTAACCTTGCCATACTATGTGCAGAGGCTTTAGGGCCCCGGTCACATCAGCCTTTGACCGCTCCGATGGTAATCCCCTTGATGAAGTACCGCTGAACGAACGGATAGAAGAAGATAACCGGCAGTGTTGCCACAACCGCTGTCGCCATCTTCATGCTCTCAAGCGGCACGTCGCGCAGCGGCACGTTGGATGCTGCCGCCGAGTTGCGAATGAAGTCGGCGGTCGTAATGGTCTGATAGAGGAAATACTGCAGCGGACGGTACTCCATATCCGCCGATAGGAAGAGCATCGAGTGGTACCACTCGTTCCAGTAGCTGATCGCCAAGAACAAGCCGATCGTCGCGAGCGCGGGCGTCGTCATCGGCAGAATGAGCCTCACGAAGATCGTGAAGTCGCCTGCGCCGTCGATCTTCGCCGATTCCGTGATCGCGTGCGGAATGGAGCGTACGAAGCTCTTCATCATAATGATCAGGAACGGCGACAGAAGTCCGGGCAGCAGGACGGCCATGTAATTGTCCTTCAACTGCAGATACTGGGTGATGAGCAGATAGAACGGGACGAGGCCGCCGGAGAACAGCGTCGTGAAGTAGATGAAGAAGGAGATCTTGTTGCGATAGGCGAAGTCGGGGCGCTGCAGGGCGTAGCCGGTCATGGCGATGATGAACAGGCCAATCGCTGTCCCCACGACAACCAGACCGATCGTCAGGATGAAGGAACCGACGATCCTTTGCGGATTCTCGAATACAATCTCATAAGCGAATGTGCTGAAGACTCTTGGAATCAGGTTGAAGCCGTATTGCCGGATTGCGCTCTCCGCTGTGAACGACGTGCCGAGTACGAGCAGGAAGGGCAGCAGGCTGAACAGCGCGAACAAACCGATCACGATATAACCGAATCCTCGGATGAACCTGCCGCTGGCATCGGTGCGAATGCTTCGTGACTCCAGGCCGGCGTCCATTCGAGTCTCTAGGGCGTTATCCATAGCGGCCCTCCTCTTAGAATAATGAGTTCTCCGGAGAGATCTTGCGGACGAGCCAGTTAGCCAGCATGACGATCCCGAAGCCGAACACGGACTGGTACAAGCCGACGGCGCTTCCCTGCGAGAAGTTGAAGTTCGTCATCAAGGCCCGGAACACGAACGTCTCGATAATGTCCGTGGTCGGATACAGCGCGGAGTTGTTCGCTCCGACCAGGTTGTAGATTAAACCGAAATTCCCCTTCAGAATGCCGCCGAGCGAGAAGAGCAGCAGGATGATAAACGTCGGCTTGAGCCAGGGCAGAATAATGTAATAGATGCGTTGGAACGCGTTGGCTCCGTCGATCTCCGACGCTTCGACGACCTCGCTGTCCAGCCCCATAATCGCCGCGAAGTAGATGATGGAACCGTAACCGGTGGATTGCCAGAGGAAGGTAAGGACGATGATGAATGGCCATATTGTCGGATCGGAGTACGTCTTAACCGGCTCTATGTCCAGCGATCGCAGCACGCTGTTCAACAGGCCAAAGTCATAGCTAAGGATGTTATAGGCAATCAGGCCGATCAAGACAACAGAGATGAAGTACGGCAGGAACATCAGCGTCTGGGACACCTTGCGGAACCACTTGAGGCGCAGCTCGTTCATCAGAACCGCGACGAGGATCTGCATCACGTTGCCGAACAGGATGAAGGCGATGTTGTAAGCGATCGTGTTAAAGGTCAGCCGCCAGAGATCACCCGTCAAGACCAGGAATCGGAAGTTGTCTAGTCCGACGAATTTGCTGCCGAAGATGCCGTCCGAGTAATTGAATTGGATGAAGGCCATATAGGCGCCGGGCATCGGCAAGTACGCGAATACGACGAAGAAGGCGATGGCGGGCAGACACATGATTAGAAGCGTGCGATTACTCCGTAATCGGGCTAACATGGCTCTCCTCCTTCCGGGCAGTCGACTTGGCCGCGATCGCGCCCCGAGCCGCTCCCAATCCGGGAGCTTCCGCCGTCACGACGATCTCTCCAGGTTCAGTGCCCACTCTAACGTAGGCAAGAAGCTTGCCTCGGTAGGCTTTCCTTATTCTGGAGCTGTAGGGCTCGAGATCCTGAACGTCTCCACTCTCCATGCCGATGATCGTTCCCGGCCCTGTCACGGACAGCGTGATCGGATGGTCGGCCAAGTACGCGAGCCGTCCGCTGCCGTCGGTGACCTGGATCTCAACGTGAGCGATATCCTGTCCGTTAGCCCGCAGCTCCGCGCAATCCGCGGTCATCGCCAGCTTCGCAGGCTCCGATGCCGTTACGAGTCGGCAGATCCGGGAGGTCCCATCGGCTCCTCGAGCGATGACTTCCAGCGTTCCTGCTTCGTAGTCAACCTCCCAAGATAGATAGCCGCGCGGGTCCTCCTTCAGCTTCTTAGCCCCAAGCGATCTGCCGTTCAGCCGGAGCTCCGCTTCCTCGCAATTGGTATAGCAGAAGACCTCGACCTTCTCTCCTGCCGCCCAATTCCAATGCGGATCGACGCCTGCCCATCTGCGTCTCTCGGCGATCCAGGGATCGCTTGCCTTGGCCGCAGCGAGGAATACCATCGGCTCCTCGCTCCACAAGCTCTGCCGGTAGTAATAGCCCGTCTTCTTAAAGCCGGCCAGATCCAGGAATCCGGACTGCGCCGCCCGAACCGGCCAGCCGCGGGCTTCACCCAAGTAATCGATCCCGGTCCAGATGAATTGGGCGCTGATCGCCGGGTTATCCCGAACGGCAAGCCACGCCTCCAGACTGGAGCTATTCTCGCTGCCGTAGATCACGCGCCCCGGATATCGGCTTAAATCCTCGCTGTACAGATGCTCCTTGTAATTGTAGCCGACCACATCCAGCGCGTCGGCATAGCCGGTCAAGTTCGACAGCTCCGGGAAAGCCAGCGCTGCGGTGACAGGCCTTGTGTCGTCGCATTCCTTCACGTACTTCACGAGTCGTCTCGCGATGACGGCCAATCGTTCGGCATTCGGCTTGTTCGGATCGTACATCCGTTCGGCCGCAGGCTTGTTGGCGTCGTTGTTGCCGGTCATCGTATCGAAGTAAGGGTGGCAGTACGGATCGTTGGGATAGTCGACTTCGTTGCCGATGCTCCACAAGATAATGGATGGATGATTGCGGTCCCGGAGCACCATCTCCTTGATGTCGGTCTCGCCCCACTGGGGAAAATCTTCGTAATAGCCGTAATGCTTAGGCGGATAGACGTTGTGCCCGGTCGACCATTTGTTCTTCACGCCTTCCCATTCGTCGAACGCTTCGTCCATGACGAGGAATCCCATACGGTCGCACAGATCAAGCAGATTAGGCGCCGGCGGATTGTGACTCATTCGGATGGCGTTGCATCCCATCTCCTTCAGCGCCGCGAGCCTTCGGACCCACACCTTCTCGGGCACGGCAGCGCCGAGACAGCCGGCATCGTGGTGGACGCAGACGCCTTTGATCTTCATCGGGACATCGTTCAGGAAGAAGCCCTTCTCCGCATCGAACGTGAACCAACGTATGCCTACGGGCGTCTGCAAGCTGTCGACGACCTCGCCATTCTTGGCCACTTCAGTCGTCAGATCGTATAGATAGGGGGAATCCGGGGACCAGAGATTCGGCCGGTTCACCTCAACGGCGTGTTCGACCTTCGCTTCAGCTCCTGCCTGGATCGTTACGAACGACAGCGCCGAACCGATCAGCTGACCGTCTTGATCGCGGAGCGTATGCTGAACTCGAACCTCCTCATCGCCGTTCGTCTCATTGGAGATGCGGACGTCCACGGCAACGGCTGCCCGCTCAGCCGTCACCTCCGGCGTCTTCACAAAGACACCGTACGGAGCGATATGGATCGGGTCGGTGACCGTCAGGTATACATCCCGATAGATGCCCGAGCCTGTGAACCATCTGGAATCCGCAATATCCTTGTGATCGACCTTGACGGAGATGACATTGCCGCCGTCTTCGAAGCTGATGAAGTCGGTCAAATCATAAGTGAACGTGCTGTATCCGTAGGGCCGCTTCCCCAAGTAGTAGCTGTTGCACCACACCTGCGAATTGTTGTAGACGCCTTCGAAAGTAATGCTGACCCGCTTGCCCTTCCATTCGTGCGGCAGCTCGAACCATCGCCGGTACCAGCCGGTGCCTCCGGGCAGATATCCCGTTCCGCTTGAATGCTCCTTCGAGAAAGGCTCTTCCACCGACCAATCGTGAGGCAATGTGACGCTTCGCCAATCGGCATCGTCAAATCCTTTGTACCAGGCCCGAGGCTCATCGCCTCTCTTGAAATGCCAATCCAAATTCAGGTTCTGCACGATTCTGCCGTCGCTCATTCTCCTGCTCCTTTCAGGGGGATAAAAGCGCCATAAATCGAGGGATTTCGCCAAATGTAACAGGTTTCATGTAACGGGTTACATTTCTGTCTGAAAGAAAAACCCTTCCGTATGTAAGGGCTTTCATTTGCTTGTGAATCGAGTATACTATCGCCCTTAAATCAGTGTCAACAGCAGCGATACAAGTGGTAAAAATAAGCGTATGACAAGTCAAAATCCCCGCAAGAAGAACACTCTCTGAAAGTGTTCTCCCCGCAGGGTGTTTAGAAGACTGTTGATTGGCTTTATGCGCCGCTCAGTGCGGATACGCCGTGTTGAATTCAATGCCGCACGGGCCGCCTGCCGTATTCGCTTCCCGATCGACCGCCGTTCCGTCCGCCCGGAACAGAGGACGGTAGTACCCGCTGATCTTAGTAGCTGATACGTTGGCGTAATGGCAGATGAATGCGCGGCGGAACCGGTCCTTCGTCTTGTTCCGGTAAGAGCCGTGAATCAGATTGCCGTTGAAGAAGAGCACGTCGCCCCGCTCCATGACGGCCGGCACAGCCTTCGTATCCTTCGGCGGCTTGACGTAATGGGTGGTGAACGACTCGCGCGCATCGGCTTCTTCCGGGCAGACGAGCGCATATTCGCTCGTCTTCGGCACGACAAGCATCCCGCCGTTCTCTTCGTCGGCCGGATCGATCGCGGTCCATGCCGCGATGCAGTTGCCCGGCTCTACCTGGAGGTAGAAATTATCCTGGTGCAGCGCCTGGCCGCGCGAACCCGGCGGCTTGTAGTAGAACATGCTCTGAGCGGCTAACGCCTCCTCGCCGTAGAGATCAGCCAGCACGTCCATGACGGGCTTGTGCAGCATATACTTCTTGGCGGTATCGTTGAACCGGTGAGGGTGCATGACGCGCGGGTAACGCTTCAACGGATCATCGGCCCTGCCATCCAGTTCCGGCTCGAAATATCCAGGCACGACGGCGCGGCTGATCTGCTCGAACGTCTCGTCTATCTCAGCCAGCTCCTCCTCACGGAACGAGCCTTTGACGATCAAGTAACCTTCCGACTCGAAATGGCGCAATTGCTCTTCCGTTAACGTCTTCGATTGGTAAGCGGCATCCACAAGCGATCTCTCCTTCTCAGGTTGAATCGTCTTGACAATAAGATACCTTGTTCCTTAGCTTAGAAGAAGTAAGATAGCTGCTAATAAGTCACGGTATTCTGCTGCGAATCTCATCGCCCGGAAGGGAGCATGCACAATGGAGACGGTGCTGACGGAACTCGGACCCGAATGGGACGGCCATCTGATCTTCGGCGATCTGTTCGACTGCGACGACGCGTACCGCACGAGCCGTCCGCAAGGCATGAAGGACTGGCTTATCGTCTATACGCTGGCTGGCGAAGGATACTTCCGGACGCCGTCCGGGGAGCGGCGCTGCGGGGAAGGACAGGCGGCGCTGCTGAGAGCCGGCGTGCCTCATGAGTATGGAACCGTCACAGGAGGCCACTGGACGTTCCTCTGGATTCATTATCCCGGACTCCCGGAGAACGGCTATCTGCCGGACGAGGAGGTATGGATCGAGCATCTGCCGGGGGGGGCGCTGCGCGAGCGGGTTGAGCGGGCGTTCCGCCGCGTGCTGCAGGACTCCCGCGACCGATTCGGGCTCTGGCAGCAGCTATGCGAGAATTCGCTGCGCGAGATTCTGCTCCTGCTCGCGCGGCGAATGAGCCGGCGGCTAGACTCTCGGATCGAGCATACGCTTCAGTTGCTGTCGCATTCGATGAAGCAGGAGATTCGCATGGACGCGCTTGCCCGCCAGGTCGGCTTGTCCGTCTCCCGACTGTCCCATCTGTTCAAGCAAGAGACCGGGCAGACGGTCGTGGAATACTTGAACCGGATGCGCGTTCGCCAGGCGGCGATGCTGATGGAACGCCAAGGCCGCCATGCATCCGAAGCTGCGCTTGACGTCGGCTATCAGAACTACAACCACTTCGCGGAGCAATTCGTCAAATATATCGGTGTCAGCCCGAGAGCTTATCGCCAAGCGTTGAACGGGCGAGATGAATAAGGAAAAGCCGCGATAACGCGGCTTTAAACAGCGAGAAGGTCTCGAAGCTTATTCGGCAAGTTCGCAGCTCAGCCGCCTCATGCCATAGCGGAAGCGTGTTCCGTTATCTTGACGCAATTACTTGCCCGCAGACGCATTAGAGGAACGCAGTTCCGTTATCCGCCGCATTCGTTCGAGCAGCCAACTTCAAACGCGGAAATAACGGAACGCAGTTCCGTAACTTCGAGGGAAGCGTACTTCAACTCGCTATTAACGGAACCACATTCCGTTAAGCATCTGCGATTAATCCTCCCAAGCCGCCCGATGATCGTCCTTCACGAGGTCAAGGGAAGCGGCGGCCGCATTGGCTTCGACCTGCTCCGGGCTCTTGCAGCCCGGGATGACGCAGGTGACGGCCGGATGCTGCAGGCACCAAGCGAGCGCCCAGGTCGCCATGTCGACGCCTTCCGGCACCTCCGTCTTCGCGATCTCTTCCACTTGGCGGAGCTTCTCGTCGACGTCCGCACGATCGCGATTCTTCCGAACGTTGTCTTCAAAGACCGCTCCCGGCTTATACTTGCCGCTCAGATAGCCGCTCGCCAGCGGCACCCGGGCCAGAACGCCGAGATCCTGCTCGATGCAAGAAGGGAACACGGCTTCCTCCGGTTTCTTGTCCAACCGGTTATAGACGACTTGAATCGCCTTGGCGTTATATTCAGTCGCCTTAGCCGTCTGATGGATATTGTCATTGGCGCCGATCGAGATGCCGAGGTTGCGGATCTTGCCTGCTTCCACCTGCTTGTCCAGCATCGTCCACAGCTCGTCGTTATCGAACACCTCGTCCGGTCCCGAATGGAATTGGTAGAGGTCGATGTAATCGGTCTGCAGCGCCTTCAACGATTCTTCCAGCTGCACGCGGATGGCGTCCGCGCTCCAAGCGTTCTCCCAATGGTCGTGCCAGCGATGGCCGAACTTGGAAGCGACGACCCAGTCTTCCCGCTTGCCGCGCTTTAAGTAATCGCCGATGAACGTCTCCGAACGGTGATGCGGCCCATAGCATTCTGCCGTATCCAGCAGGTTGATCCCAAGCGACTGGGCGCGGTCGAGAATCGCATCCACTTCGCGCTGGCTGAAGTCCTTGCCCCAATCCCCGCCGAACTGCCAAGTGCCGACCCCAACGACGGATACCTTCAACTCCGTGCTGCCTAACCGTCTGTACTTCATATGTGCACCTCCGCTTTCTGCTTAGTTAAGTTAAGTTATCTTCTCTTCCTACGATAGACCTTTGGCCGTGCAACTTCAAGCGAACGCGCGTTCACAACAAGATTATTGTACTGCCGGCAGGTTTGCGGCGGTGTGCAGGCGAACTCTTAGGGGAGACAACAAGTGACGCAGATCTATCATTTTCGCATAGAAGAGGAGTAGTGAGATGGCTGAAGTTCTTCTGTTCCATCATGCGCTTGGCGTGACGAAGGGTATGAACGTCTTCGCCGGGGAGCTCAGAGCTGGCGGGCATACCGTGCACGTTCCCGACCTGTTCGAGGGCCGTACGTTCGACTCGATTGAGGATGGCCTCGCTTATGTGACTGAGGTTGGGTTCGAAGAGATCATTGCACGCGGCGAACGGGCAGCGCTCGAGCTTCCGCGCGAGATCGTCTATGCGGGGTTCTCTCTCGGCGTGCTGCCGGCCCAGAAGCTTGCGCAGACACGCGAAGGCGCACGAGGCGCCTTGCTCTTCTACGCGTGTGTTACGCCCGCGATGCTCGGATCCCCCTGGCCGACAGGCATGCCGGTGCAGATCCATGGCATGGACGCCGATCCGTTCTTCGTCGGCGAAGGCGATATCGAGGCGGCGCGCGAGCTCGCGGCATCCGAGCGGCATGGCGAGCTCTTCTTGTACCCGGGCGATCAGCATTACTTCGCCGATAGCAGCTTGCCGTCTTATGACGCCGAAGCGACAGCGTTGCTGGTGGAACGCGTGCTGGAATTCCTACGATCGAAGTAGCTTATCAGCAGATCACAACACGTTCATGGTCGAAAATGCACCTTCCGCTACGTCGCTTCCATCGACAGCAGCTCTAAGATATCCTCCTCCGTCAGAGCGGCAAGCGCCTCCTCGCCGGGTTGAATAACCTCTGCGATCAGCGTCTTCTTCCTCTGCTGCAGCTGGTGCATCTTCTCCTCCACAGTCCCCCGGGAGACGAGCCGAATGACCTGCACAACCTTCTTCTGCCCGATGCGGTGCGCCCGATCCTCGGCCTGCTGCTCTACCGCGGGATTCCACCAGAGGTCGTACAGGACGACGGTATCCGCGCCGGTCAGATTCAGTCCGGTCCCGCCGGCCTTCAGCGAGATGAGGAACAGATCGCGCTCTCCCTCGTTGAACCGATCGCACAGCTCCACGCGCTCGGAAGCCGGCGTGGAGCCGTCCAAGTAGAAGAACGGCACGCCGCGATATCCGAGCTCCTTCCCGATTATCCCGAGCATCTCGGTAAATTGCGAGAAGACGAGCATTCGCCTGCCTGCTTGGCGGCAGTCCTCGATCATCTCCAGCAATTGAGCCAGCTTGGCCGATCCGCCCGCATAATCTTCAACGAACAAGGCGGGATGGCAGCAGATCTGGCGCAGCCTTGTCAGCCCCGCTAGAATCCGGATGCGGCTTCTGCCGAAGCCTTCGTCGAGATGCTTGAGCGTCTCTTGCCGCAGCTTCGCCAGATAGGCGGCGTACAGCTTCTTCTGCTCCGGCAGCAGCTCCGATACCTGCATCGACTCGATCTTCTCCGGCAGTTCCCGAAGCACGTCCCGCTTCAGCCGCCGCAGCAGGAACGGACGCGCGCGCTTGGCGATCGCCTCCCGCGTCATCCCCCCGTACGCCTTGCGATCCGGATACAATCCCGGGAATACCGCATCGAAGATCGACCAGAGCTCATCCAGCGAATTCTCGATGGGCGTGCCCGTGAGCGCGAACCGGTACTCGGCGCTCAGCGCCTTCACGGCCCTCGCCGTCTGGGTCGCATAATTCTTGAACGCCTGGGCCTCGTCCAGAATGAGCGTATGGAACGAGAGCTTGGCATATCGCGCGATATCCCGCCGCAGCAGCGGGTAGGAGACGATGACGGCGTCGGCCTCCTCCGCCGCGTTCAGAATCCTGGCGCGCTCGGATTTGTCCCCGTCGGCGATAACCGCCCGGAATCCCGGCGCGAATCGGCGAAGCTCACTCAGCCAGTTGTACATAAGCGAAGCAGGCGCGACGATGAGCGCAGGCTGTCTGCGAGCGCGAATCTCCGGCAGCACGGAGACGAGATAGGCGATGCTCTGGATTGTCTTGCCCAGTCCCATATCGTCCGCCAAGATGCCGCCGAACCGATAATGCGCCAGCGTCTTCAGCCATTGATAGCCGAATTGCTGATAATCCCGCAGCACGGGAGCCAGCGCATCCGGGACGGCGAACTCCATGTGGTCCGGATTGCGGAGGCGCTCCAGCAGAAGGCGGATCGATCTGCCCAGGCGGACAAGCCCGCCCCGATCGCGGTCACGATCGCGCGCGTCCAGCAGATGAAGACCGCGTGCGGCAGGCAAGCGGAACTTGGATCCGACGATCTCGCCGCGCGGCAGCGCGACTTCGTTGAGGAAGCGGATCATCTCCTGGAACTCCTCCGTCTCGAGCGGCATCAGCGCCCCGTCCGGGAGCCTATAGTAGCGCCGCTTCTCCTCCAGAGCTTGAATGATCCCTCGGATCTCCGACTCGGGGATGCCGTCCATCTCGAATCGGAACTCCAGCCAGTTCGTGCGCTCGTCGAGCTCCACCGAGACGTTCGGCGGCGGATTGCCGATATAGAGTCTCTCTTTGACGGCGGATGTAGCATAGATCCGCGCTAGCTTCTCCAATTGCGGTACAACATGGTGTAGAAAATCGTATTCGCTGTCTTCATCTTCCATGAAGTAGCTGCTCTCATTCCTGGCGAACCCGGCAGACTCGAGCAATTCCAGTATGCGCGTCTCCCGCTCGCCTTCGCGGACCAGTATGCGGCTCTCGCCTTGGCGTGCCCCCGCTCCCGCTTCCTCCAGCGGATTAATCACGATGTCGCCATATTGGAATTCCAGACCGACCAGCAGGCGGTCGCGAAGGCGGTCCAGATAGATTCGAGCTTCCAACGGCGCTCTCACCATCCGGTCCGATACGGTCCTCGAGATATGGACCTCGCCTAGCTGCATCAAGCCGGGAACGACGCGCTCCATGAACGATTCCATCTGGCCCGGCGGGATGAGGATCCGATCCCTCTCGCCGCTTCTAAGAATCTTCTGCAGCTCGGCCAGCCGTCCGGCTCCCGCCGGTCTGAGCCGGAAGAAGCGGCCCTCCGACAGCGCCATGCTGTACGGCTCCATCATGAGCACGCCCTCCAGCCCCTGCACATCAAGCTGGAAGCCCTCTCCCTCAATCTGGTCGAAGGCGAACCGCAGCGGCAGCGGCTCCTCCGTCAGCTCAACGCCGTCATAGATTCGTTCGCCATCGCTCACTTTGACTAGCGGAGCAGCCGCCAGCTTGGGAGCTATCGCTGCCCAAGCCTGCGGCGGAATCGGCAAGGTGCGTGTATCCGCGACCTCGCCGGTGTACAGTGCGCCAACAGCTTCGCGTTGGAGCCGTTCGTCGCGGCGCACCTCGAGCAGCTGCAGAAGGATCGCCTCCGCTTCTGGCTCGAAGCAGTGCGAGGCGGGGTCGTAGGTGAAGTGCCTGGAGACGGCGAGAGCTTGTCCGCGCTCATAGCAGCCCAGAAGCTCCCTGATATCGGGCACGGCATATGTCTTGCCGGGACCTGGCCCGACTCGCAGCTCGATCCCAAGCAAGCGCCTCCGCGGTCCGCTTCGATAAGGCGCGACCGTGAACTCGGCCGCCAACTGCTCCCGGGATTCGAAGCGGCTGCGGACGCCGCTTGAGGGACGGGGCTCGCGTTTGAACAGCTCGAGCACACGGCTCGCGATCCGGCTATCTTCGGCTCCCGGGAGCTCGAATCCCTCCGGCTCTCCCCTTCTCTGCTCTCCGATCCGCCGCTCTTCCAAGAGCCGCAGCAGAGCGGCGGCGACATGCTTGCAATAAGTGTCGAATGAGAAGCCCGCAGAGCAGACACACTCCGCTTGCAACAGTTCGTCGCCCTGCAAGGCCAACGTGACGCGGCAGTTGCCGTTATCCTTAATGGCCGCGTCATACAAGGTCCGCCCGCCGCTCATCTCCGAGAGCGCCAGCGACACCTTGCCCGCACGGCAATACGCCTCTCCCTTCCGATAAGCGGTCTCGCCGCATAGCGATCTTATGGCTCGCTCATTTAAGGCAGGCTTGCCCGCGCTTCGTCCGTTCATCATGCGCCTCCTCTCTATGCAGCCTGGAATCCGTGGTTTTTGAATTATACACTCTCACCACAATATCCTTGTCATGATTGCCGAATCCGGCGCCATAGAGCGTCAGCCCACCTACGTGCTCAGCGTCGCCATCTACCGTATATCGCAAGGTCCAGAAGGGTTCCTCCAGCCGCAAGTCTTCGATCGATACATCCGACAGCGGCTCCCCGTCCATGAATGTGCCGTTCGCGTTCACGCGAATCGTCTTCCATAAGCCGTACTGGTTGACCTCTCTCTGCCACCAGTCCGGCGTGTACTTCCCGCGAGCCGCTCGACCGAAGTCGGCAGGACTGGTCCATGTGCCAAGCGACACGCCATTGAACACGAAGCGGATGTCCGACAGCCAGTGGTCGCTGAGACCCGGCGCTTCCGAGGCGATCTCCATGGAGATCTCGATCTCCTCCGCTCTCTCGCCCGCAAGCAAATAATTCGGCGTCTTATACTCGACATAACCTTGTCCGAACCACAGGATCGCCGCATTGACACGTTCGGGATCTAGAAAATAACGCGGATCGTCGAACTGGCCAATTATCTGCTCTTTCGTTGCCAGCCCGCATGTAGGGAACACTTCGAACGCCGTATAATGCCCGACAGGAATCGTCTGCTCGCGATAGGAACGGGCCGATCTCGTTAACGGAAGTTCAATCTCAATCATGCTTTGCTTGAGGCTGCATAGCTTGTGCGTTCCTCCGTTCCGCCGGACTCTGCGGCAACCGATCAGCTCCGCCTGCTCCAACTTCCTCAAATGCATCGTGACAATGGCCGGACTGAGCCCCAGACAGGCGGCAATCTCCTTCACATTCATCTCTTCCGATGCAATCATCTCCATGATTCTCCACCTGACATCGCTGGCTAGAGCATCATAGAGCGCCATATATTTAGGGTCTCCGTTCGCCCTGATCCCCATCTCTTGTCATCTCCCCTCTTCTTGAAATTATATAAATATAAATCTATTGCAACTTTTTCGGATTATCAATTTATATTATTGCAAATCAATAAACAACTGTTGTTTAATCACCTTAGGATGATCTGCTGCACTTTTGAGACATATATCCATAAGAAGAGGTGTGATCGGCATGACGTTAAAGGCAACCATGATTGTAGACAAAGACTTCGTGATTGGCAACGTTGACGATCGGCTGTACGGTTCGTTCATCGAACATCTCGGCCGGGCCGTGTATGGCGGGATTTACGAACCGGGCCATCCGGAGGCGGACGCTCGCGGCTTCCGTCAAGACGTGCTTCGATTGGTACGCGAGCTGCGCGTCCCCATCATCCGTTATCCTGGCGGCAACTTCGTATCCGGCTACGACTGGAAGGACGGAATCGGCCCCGTCGATCGCCGTCCGCGGAAGCTTGAGCTCGCCTGGCGGACCGTTGAGCCGAACCTCTTCGGCATGAATGAATTCGCGGATTGGTCCAAGGCTGCCGGCTCTGAAGTCATGTGGGCGATTAACCTCGGCACGCAAGGGATCGAAGACGCGCGGAACGTCGTTGAATATGCCAATCATCCGTCCGGCAGTTACTGGAGCGATCTCAGGGCGAGCCACGGTTACCAGCAGCCGCACAATATTAAGACGTGGTGCCTCGGGAACGAGATGGACGGTCCTTGGCAGATCGGGCACAAGACGGCGGAGGAATACGGAAGGTCCGCTCTGGAGGCGGCCAAAGTCATGAAGTGGGTCGATCCTTCGATCGAGCTCGTCGCTTGCGGAAGCTCCGCGCTGGGGATGCCTACTTTCGCAGAATGGGAAGCCACCGTGCTGGATCATACATATGATCACGTGGAGTATCTATCCTTGCACCAATATTACGGCAATCACGAGAACGATGCCCCCACCTTCCTGGCGCGTTCCCTGCAGATGGACGAATTCATCCGCAGCGTCTCTGCCATCTGCGATTACGTCAAGGCCAAGAAGCGAAGCAAGAAGCGTATGTATCTATCCTTCGATGAATGGAATGTCTGGTTCCATTCGCACGCATCCGATAAGAAGCTGGAGCCTTGGCAAGTCGCGCCCCCGCAGCTCGAGGACGTCTATACGCTGGAAGACGCTCTGGTCGTCGGATGCATGCTCATCAGCCTGCTGAAGCACGCAGACCGCGTGAAGATCGCGTGTTTGGCCCAGCTCGTCAACGTCATCGCGCCGATCATGACGAAGAACGGCGGCGCGGCATGGGCGCAGACAATCTATTATCCGTTCATGCATGCATCGCTTTACGGCCGCGGTCAGGCGCTTGTTCCGCTCGCTCAATCGCCTAAGTACGATACGAAGGAGATCACCGACGTTCCTTATTTGGAGTCGATCGCCATCCACAATGAAGAAGCCGGCGAGGTTACGATATTCGCGGTGAATCGCCACTTGGGCGAGTCGCTGCCGTTCGAAGTGGATCTCCGAAGCTTCGGAACGTGCACCGTACTGGAGCATCTCGTGCTGGAGGGCGCTGACCTCAAGGCCGTCAATACCGCCGAATCGCCTGACACGGTCAAGCCGCATGCGAGCGGCGGCGCGAAGCTCGACGGCGCAAGAATCGAAGCCGCACTAGCTCCCGCTTCCTGGAACGTGATTCGTTTAAGCACAAGGAAATAACCGCGGCATCCGACGCTCTTCCCGGATGCGTGAAGTAGAGCAAAGAATCCCTTGCTGCCGCAAGGGGTTCTGCTGTTTATTCACACTTATGTGCTAACCGTTATGAATGAGACAAATAAGCACCAAATCAAAGGGGTATTACAACTCCGGTAATTTTGCCATTAATAGAAATTGTTTTCATTACAAAGAAGCCTTGATAGACCAGGATTCTAGTCCATCAAGGCTTTTGTAACTCATCTCAATTATAGCCGTTACTCACAGTTTATGCGCGATACCGTCACACCTTATAAGCCTTCATCGCCTTGATCAATTCCTTCACCGACGGCCGCTTGCCGTACATGAGCACGCCGGTGCGGTAGATCTTCGCCGACAGCCAGCCGAGCAAGAGTACGCTTGCGGCGAGGATACCGATCGACAGGACGACCTCCCACCAAGCCGGATTCGCGAGGCCGATGCGCATGAACATGATGAACGGCGAGAAGAACGGGATGAACGAGCAGACCGTGACGAGCGAGCTGTCCGGATGCGTCATGCTGAAGATGGCGATGTAGAAGCCCGCCAGCGTGATGAGTGTGATCGGCATGACTGCCTGGCCGAGGTCCTCGGTCTTGCTGACGATGGAGCCAACCGCCGCGAACAGCATCGCGTACAGGAAGAAGCCGATCAGATAGAAGACGATGGCGAAGATAATCATGTTCGGCTCGATCGAATCCAACCGAATGCCGAGCGATTGCAAGGAAGCCTGGTTCTGCGGCAATGCCAGATTAATGACCGCCGCTCCGACGATGACAACCAGCTGCAGCAGGCCGACAAGGAACGTGCCGAGCACTTTGCCGAACAGCTGCTTCAGCGGCGAGACGCTGGTCACGATAATCTCCATGACGCGCGAGCTCTTCTCCGCCGTAATCTCGGTCGCGATCAGCTGTCCCGTGATCATCGTCGACATGAACAGCAGAATGAGTACGACGTAGGTTAAGCCAATCGCCGTTCCTTGCTCCTCCGCCGTCTTGCCATTGGCGTTGTCGCTAATCTGTACGCTCTCCAGCTGAACCGGGTCGAACAGCTTCGACAGCTGCGCCTGCGTCAGGTTCGCTTCCTTCACCGCCTGCTCGGTCTTGACCTCGCGCAGACCGGTGCCGAGCGCCTCGGCCGTGCCGGAATCCAGCATTTTCTTCGAATAATAAGTGACGTTCGGGAAGCCTGCTTCTTCGTTCTCGGTGAAGGTCAGATACCCGCGGATCTTCTTGTCCGTGATCGCTTGCTTCAAAGCGGCGGTCTGCTCATCCGGCGTTCCGGAAGCCTCAATCGGCACGAGCTGCGCCTTCGGCTCCTCTTGTCCAGCGAAGTACGCCTCCAGACCGCTGATAATATCCGCTTGCTCTCCAACTGCATAGCCGATCTTCTTCGGACCGCCGCCGGAAGCGAACTTATCGAGGAACGTCGGCACGTTCGCCGCCACCACCATCAGCAGCGCGAGTACGATCGTCGTAATGACGAAGGCGCGGTTGCGAAGCTTATTCTTCATCGTGAAGGACATAACAGTCCACATGCTATTCATGGCGTTCACCTACCGTTCGGATAAAGATCTCATTGAGCGTTGGCTCCATCAATTCGAACTTGCGGATCGTTCCTTGCGACAGCGCATGGCTCAATACCCGCTGCGCGACATCCGGCGACTGCACCTTCAGCTCATAGCCTTCGTGCTCATGACGCTGCACCTCCGTCACTCCTGGAATCGACGCCAGCCCTTCGATGGACTTGTCGGCCGCCAGCACGACCCGCTCCAGCGGGAACTTCGACTTGATCGACTTGATCGAGCCCTGCAGCACGGGATTCGATCGGTGCATGATCGTGATGTTGCGGCACAGCTCTTCGACGTGCTCCATCCGGTGCGTCGAGAACAGGATGCTCGCGCCTTCATCCCGCAGTTCCTTCACTGTCGACTTCAGCAGCTCGACGTTGACGGGGTCCAATCCGCTGAAGGCTTCGTCTAGAATGAGGATTTTCGGCCGATGGATAATGGCGGCAATGAACTGGATCTTCTGCTGATTGCCCTTCGACAGCTCTTCGACCTTCTTATTGTAGTATTCCGGGATGTCGAAGCGCTTCAGCCACTTCTTCAGGTTATCGTCGGCATCTTTGCGCGCCATCCCCCGAAGCTGCGCGAGATAGATGATCTGGTCGCTCACTCGAATCTTCGGGTACATGCCTCGCTCTTCCGGCAAGTAGCCCAGCATGCTGAGCTGCTCCTGGCTGTAGGGCTTGCCGAAGTAGCGAATGGATCCTTCATCAGGCGCAATCAAGCCAAGCACCATCCGCATCGTGGTCGTCTTGCCAGCGCCGTTGGCGCCCAGCAGGCCGTAAATCTCCCCTTCGGCCACCTCCAGCCCGATGCCGTTCACGGCGGTCTTGTCGCCGTATTGCTTCACTACATTTTCGATCACTAACGGATTCATCTTCTCGCTTCCTCCCCACGAATAAGACAACCTAGTATCTCTTCCAATTCCATCCGCTGTTTGGACAGAATCTGATAGCCTTGTGAGCTCAAGAACGCCTCTGCGTCGTCTGCGCGGTCCGTCTCCACTTGATAGATGCCAGGCGCCGATCTAATCCAGCCCTGCACTCCCGGCACCCGCTTCAGATCGCTCTCTGCCGACGCGCCCTCCTGCGCCGACAAGACGATCGTCCGCCAGCTGTCGAACAGCGCGTCCTTCTCATAGAATCCTAACGGCCTCCCTCGATGGAGGAAAAGAATATAGTCCGCCAGCCGCTTCACCTCGTCTGGTATGTGCGAGGCGATCACGATCGTGCGATCCCCCTGCTCCATGAAGCGGCGAAGCTCGGCCAGCATCGTCTGCCACGCGAACGGATCAAGTCCGCTGGACGGCTCGTCAAGCAGCAGCAGCTCCGGATTAGGCGCCAGCACGCAGGCGAGCTCGACCTTGCGCCGCATCCCCTTGGACAGCTTCCGCAGCTTGTCTGAGCTCTCCGCGTCGAAGCTGCGCAGCAGCTTGCGATAGCGGCTCCAATCCCAGCTCGGATACCACCTCGAGGCGAAGCGGGCTTTCTCCTCGGCGGTCAGCGAATTCTCATAGGCATGCGGCAGCTCGGCCAGATAACCGATTCGCCGCTTGAGCTCCACATCCGCATCAGCGTCTGCGGCGGGCTTGCCGAGCAGCTCAACTTGGCCTTGGTCATACGGCTCCATATTCAGGAGCAGCCGGAACAGCGTGCTCTTCCCAGAGCCGTTCGCTCCGACAACGGCGGTCACGTACCCGGCCGGAATGTCCAGGTCGAGCGGGCCTAACGTGAACGCCTGCCGCTGGATCGTGACTTGGCGAAGCGAGAAGGCCGCTGCCGTCCTTGGCTCCGCACTCCAATCGATCATCTCGAATCCCCCTCTCGCTGCGCAAGCTGCCGATCCATCACCTCGCGCAGAATGGCTTCCATCTCTCCCGGCGTGCATTGCAGCTGAAGTCCCGTCTCGACTGCCTTCTCGAAGGCTTCGACGACTCGTTCGAACCGGTGCCCTTGCCGCTGTTCCGGATCAACACGGGAGACGAAAGTCCCCGTTCCCTGCCGAGTGCGAAGCAGCCCTTCGTTCTCTAAGTCCTGATAGACTCGGCGAACCGTGATCACACTGCACTTCAGCGAAGCGGCGAATTCCCGGATGGAAGGCAGCAGCGTTCCTTCGGCCAGCTGCCCGCCCAGGATTAGCCCTCTTAGCTGCGACTCAATCTGATGGTACAGGGGCTCCGGGCGGTTCTCATCGATATGCACGGGTATCCACATATGCCCACCCCTCTTCCTTCCGAGTTGTCAGAAGGTATAGCTTCTATTCTGCATTCGCCGGACCGTCATTTCATGTCCAAGCTTGATGGCAGCGATAGCGGCCGTAATCGCAGCCAACGGCGCCAGCACCGGCTGAGTATCGGCAAGCCTCAGAACTTCGAGGTAGAGACTTACGCCCTGCCAGGCCAGCAGCGTGCTTAGAACTCCCGTGATAGCGACGAAGCCAAGATACAACTTCACGAAGGTTCTCCCCGAGAAGCCCAGCTCCATGTAAATGTACCCTGTCTGCACGATCAGCGCATACGCGATCCAGACGATACCGCCGGGGATCCAGGATGCGCCATCACCGACGGTCATCCACGACGGATTCAGTAAGCACGGAACGGCGATGAACAAGCCTCCCGCTAGGTGGAGCAGGAGAATGGATTGCACATGCCTGGCCGACGCGATCGCCCGCAGCGGAATCGGCATCGTACGCCAATGGGCAAATCTCCTCGTGAAGGGATCATTCCGCCAATAAGCGAAGCATGTCCGGTTCATCACACAGCCGAACAGAGGGAGAGCGAACAGATAGATCCAGTCGCGCATGCCGTTCAACATGTTCGAGACCGAGCTTCCATCTTCCGGCGGTTCCGTCAACCCCGAGTAGAGCACACCGAAATACAGAGCGAACACTACCGTCACTAAGACGCCCAACCAATCCCTCTTCAGCTCGAAAGCGATAATCGTTCGAACCGCCTGCCAGCCATTCATAGTGGTCACTCCTCCACTGTGCTCATCTATATACACAGTATAATCACAGTTGGAACCCGCTGTCAATAATGGAACCTGATTTCCGTTGCGATTTCCCTTCTCTCTTCTGCCGCTTTATAATCAGTGCATAGGGACAACCCCAAGGAGGTTAATCGATGAATCGCAAAACGACCGGCAGCCGCACGAAGCCGGATCGCATCAGAACATTCGAAGTCGCAGAGGGGAGCGAGCTGCTGGCTTTCTTGCTGAATAAGCTCTCCCCAGAAGGCCGCAATTCGGTCAAGTCGATGCTGGCGAGAGGCCAAGTGTCGGTAGAAGGCCGCGTAGAGAAGGCCTATAATTATCCGCTTCGGCCCGGGCAGCAAGTTAGCGTGAGCAAGGAGAAGATTGTGGATAAGCCTCGCTTCATAGGCTTATCCATTCTATACGAGGATGACGATCTAGTCGTCATTCAGAAGGACGCCGGCCTGCTCTCGATCTCCGCGCCGCACGAGCCGGACGCGATTACTGCCTATCGGCAATTGATGGAGCACGTGCGGCAGGACAACCCGACAAGCCGGATCTTCGTCGTGCACCGGCTCGATCGGGACACGTCCGGCGTCATGATGTTCGCCAAGAGCGAGAAGGTTCAGCAGGCATTGCAGAACGACTGGCAGGAGGCGGTGCAGGAGAGAAGCTACATCGCGCTCGTCGAAGGCACATTGCGACAGGCCGAAGGCAAGATCGAGTCGTGGCTGAAGGAGAGCAAGACGCTCAAGATGTATTCCAGCCAGCGCCCGGACGACGGGCAGCACGCGGTCACGCACTACAAGACACTTCAGACCGGGAATGGCTATTCCCTGTTGGAGGTGCGTCTGGAGACGGGGCGTAAAAATCAAATTCGCGTGCACATGCAGGACATCGGGCACCCGATCGTCGGCGACAAGAAGTACGGCTCGAGATCCCGCGCGATTGGCCGGCTTGGGCTGCACGCCAATGTTCTGTCGTTCGTTCATCCGACGACAGGGAAGACGCTGCGCTTCGAGAGTCCGATCCCGAAGGCGCTGCTTCGTCCGTTCCAGCGTGATTAACTTGTCGTATAAGCATCGAGACTCTCTAGACAGCCTGAAGGGGCAGAGCGCATTCGCTCTGCCCCTTCGTTATTGTCCTAGCTTATCCTTCAGGATATGGTCATGTGCCAAAGATCGCATCAATGACCGGCTTCGTATGGCCGCCTGGATACATCAGATACAGCAGCACATAGACCGTGATGCCCGTCGCCGCTGTGAAGAACCAGATCGTCGCCGTTACGCGTCCCCACTTCTTGTGCTTCGCAAAGCTCTTGCGGAACGCCAGCGTGAGCGTCGTAATGCCGAACACCGCCGCAACCATCGCGAGCACGATGTGGAACACCAAGAAGATCGTATACAGCGTCTTCAGGTTATCCGGACCGCCCCACTCTGTATTGCCCACGAATATCGTCCGCGACATGTAGATCAGGAAGAAGATAACGGCCGCAATAGCGCCGGCGATCATGACCTTCTGATGCGCTTCCCTCTTGCCAAGAATAATCAAGCGCCAGCCGATCGCGACCAGAATCGCGCTAAGGGCAATAAAGCTCGTGCTGATCGTCGGAAATATCTCATACCAAGTCATGAACGGTTCACCTGCTCCATCGACAATATTGGCCAGATAAGCTGCCAACTGTTAACATTGTACCTTGTGTTCGCTCGTTGTTCAAACATCGCAGCGGAGCGTCACACATTGTTCAATTGTCCCGAAGCCGCATGATCGAATGCAGGATCGTCTTCCTGCGCCCTCTCCCTGCGATACCATTCCATGAACACGGTGAACAGAGCCCAGATATTAATGAACTCCTGCAGCAGCTTCATGACGATGCCGCCCAGCTGTTGATCTTCACGGGCATCCATCAAATTGAAGAAGGCCGGTCCCTTGAACTGTGCCAGCAGCTCAGCCGTATTGCCGGAGACGCAGTACCGCATGGCCGTCGCCCACACTTCCGGATCATTGTAGACCGCGAACATGGCTGTGCTTGCGAATATGATCATGACGCAAGCCGGAGTCAGCAGCAGACTGTTAAGGAAGATATACCCCAGTCTCTTCAGCGAAGACAATGCCGCCCATTCCGGTACGGGACACCTGGTATGCCACCAGTTCAACATGGCCGCCCCGAGTAATACCGCATAGAAGATGCCATGCAGGACGTAATGAACCATGATCCAGTCGTGAATGCTAGGAATGTGGTAGAACGAGAACAGCAGATTAAACAGCAGCAACCCGAAGATTGGATTCGTCATGAACTTGAATGGCTTCCAGAACCGAGGACGGAAGATGGCTCTCCACAGCCACGCGGGAATCCCGGCGAGAAGCATGGGAGGCACGAGAATATAGGAGACCGCCATATCCGTCATGTGGAACGTGAACATCAAGTGCGCCAGCAAGCTTAACGGCCCGCCCTGCGCGAAATAGAGCAGCGCCATCGCCAAGTAGAACGTCAATTGCCTGCCAACAGGCACCGGCTCCGCTCCAGCGAACCGGCCGCGCCATGGGCCAACGACGAAAGAATAGAGCGTCGCGACAGCTAGCATGAAGACAAGGAAATACGGGCTCCAGAGCTCGGCGAACGAGAAATATTGCAGTCCCATCATCCTTATCCCCTCCTTTCTAAATCTCCCCCTTGAATTCCATCAGGGGGAGCCCCCATTCCTAATATCAAAAAAGAGGCGGAAATACGCTCCGCCTCTTTGCAGTTTAACCTTTGGTATTTACCACCATACCCAGTAAAGCGCCATGATGACCATTGTGAAGACAACGACCACCCCGGATATAATCGCGATGATCGGGAACAGATGTCCGCGATCCTTCATGTGCATCCAGAAAGCCATCTGAACGAACACTTGGACAAGCGCCATGCCCACCAAGATAATGTAAGTAAATTGCGTGTTGATCTCGCCCGATGCGACAGTCGCGAAGGCAATCAGCGTCAGAGCCAAAGACAGGATGAAAGCGACGATATGCTTGCGCGGGCCTTCAACCTTATGACGTCTCGCTTCTCCTTCAGTTACCGAATGGTTGCTCGACATCTGGTTAACCCACCTTTCCCATCAAGTAAACAACGGTGAAGATGAATACCCATACTACGTCGATAAAGTGCCAGTAGATCGCCGACACGTATATTTTCGGTGCGGTAACGACGGTAAGCCCCTTCTTCAGAATCTGAAGAATCAGCAGCGTAATCCACAGAACTCCGAACGCGACGTGCGCGCCGTGGAAGCCAACCAGCGTATAGAACGAGGAGCTGAATGCGCTGGTAGGCATCCGATGGCCTTCTCCAACGTAGGCATTGAACTCGAAGATTTCCAGGCCGAGGAAGCAAAGTCCGAGCACAACCGTAGCAATGAGCCACCCGATCATCGCTTTGACCTTGTGCTGATGCATCGCCTGTACCGCGAATACGCTCATCAAGCTGGAGAACAACAGAATCATCGTAGCGATGAAGGTCGTCGACAGCTCGAAGATCTCGGACGCTGCCGGGCCATCTCCGATGTTGTGGCGGAGTGCAAGGTAAGCCGAGAACAAGGTGCCGAACAGGACGGTCTCGGCGCCAAGGAAGATCCAGAAGCCAAGAATCTTGTTGCGGCCTTCCATCGTCGCTCTCTCGGGCTCATGAGGCAGTTGGCCTTCTACGTGATGATGTGCGCTCATGCCTGCACCCCTTTCTCTTGCTCTTCCACTTCGATGTGGAAGCCGTGATCGTCGAATACCGAGCGAAGCAGCATGCAGCCCAGCGTGATCGCCATGCCAACGAAGGTGACGATCAGCTTGTCATACATGAAGCCGAAGCCGGCGATAAACAAGCCAATACTCATGACGAGCGGAAGAATGGACGGAGACGGCATGTGAATCGGTCCGACCGGTTCGGCAGGCGTCATCTCGGTCTTGCCTTCCATCTTCTCTTTCCACCATGCATCATAACCGCGTACGAGCGGAAGCTGCTTGAAGTTATACTCAGGCGGCGGTGAAGGAATCGTCCATTCGAGCGAACGGCCGTCTTCCCATGGATCCGCCAGAGCGTTGCGCGGCTTAGCCGAAGTCACGATAACGTTGATGATCATCGCAATCGTGCCGATGCCCATCAAGAAGGCGCCGATCGTCGAGATGAAGTTCATGTTATCGAAGCCTTGATCCGGCAGGTACGTCCATACACGGCGCGGCATGCCCAAGAGACCGAGGAAGTGTTGAACGAAGAACGTCAGATGGAAGCCGACGAAGAACGTCCAGAATGTCACTTGGCCGATCTTCTCGTTCAGCATGCGGCCGAACATCTTCGGCCACCAATAATGCAGGCCCGCGAAGAGACCGAAGACCAATCCGCCTACGATAACGTAGTGGAAGTGAGCGACAACGAAGTAGCTGTCATGGTATTGATAGTCTGCCGGAGCGACAGCGAGCATAACCCCGGTAACGCCGCCCATAACGAAGGTCGGAATAAAGCCGATCGCGAAGAGCGAAGACGTTGTGAAGCGAATCGAACCGCCCCAGAGAGTGAACAGCCAGTTGAAAATCTTAACCCCTGTCGGCACCGCGATCAACATCGTCGCGATCGAGAACAGCGCGTTCGCTACTGGGCCGAGGCCGGTCGTGAACATATGGTGCGCCCATACCATGAAGCCCAGGAAGGCGATCAGGACGGTAGCGAACACCATCGAGCTGTAGCCGAACAGGCGCTTGCGCGAGAAGGTGCTGACCACTTCGGAGATGACGCCGAAGGCCGGCAGAATGAGAATGTATACTTCAGGGTGACCGAACACCCAGAAGACGTGTTCCCACAGGATCGCGCTGCCTCCGCTAGCTGTCTCGAAGAAGTTCGCCTGGAACAAGCGGTCGAACATCAGGGCGACGAGACCAACGGTAAGTACCGGGAAGGCGAAGACGATCATGACGGAAGTAATGAAGATCGTCCACGTAAACATCGGCATCCGCATGAAGGACATTCCCGGAGCCCTCATGTTGATGATCGTTGCCATGAAGTTAACGCCGCCGAGCAGCGTACCGATACCCGCAATCTGCAGGCCAAGCACGTAGTAGTCGACGCCGTGGCCGGAAGCGTAAGTAGGACCGGCGAGCGGCACATAAGACGTCCAGCCCGCGTCCGGTACGTTGCCAGCGAACCAACTGATGTTCAGCAGCAAGCCGCCGAAGAAGAACGTCCAGAAGCCAAGCGCGTTCAGGAACGGGAACGCGACGTCGCGAGCTCCGATCTGAAGCGGAATGACCGCGTTCATCAAAGCGAAGAGCATTGGCATTGCTGCAAGGAAGATCATCGTCGTTCCGTGCATCGTAATCAATTCGTTGAAAGTATCCGCGCCGACGAAATCATTCATCGGCTTAATCAACTGGATCCGGATCAGAATGGCTTCCAATCCGCCGACCCCGAAGAACAAAGCGCCTGCGATCAAATACAGAATACCGATTTTCTTGTGGTCGACGGTAGTCAGCCAATCCATAATGCCGCGATACCGCTTAACCTTGTGCGCGTGTGCAGCCAAAGCCGCGAACCCCCTTCGTTCCTTGCCAAATTAGTAGTCGAGTTTGTAATTGGCCAAGTATTTGGCGATACCGTCAAGCTGCTCGTCGGTAAGACCGAGATCTTCCGCGGTAGGCATCGTCGCGCCAGGCTTAACGGCCAGCGGGTCCTTGATCCATTCCTTCAGATTGTCTTCGACCGGCGTCTCATCGTTGTACAGAATGCCGCCGATCGTCTGGCGGCTGCCGACGCCCGTCAGGTTCGGCGCGCTCGCTCCGCTGTTCGTCTCGCCTACAGCATGGCAAGACAAGCACATGTTCTCGAACGTCTTCGCAAGCTCAGCGTCCTCAGGCATTTGAGCAGGCGCCTTCATGGCCGCTACCCAACGATCGAACGAAGCTTGGTCAACCGCCTTGGCTTTGAAGTCCATCAAGGCGTGCGAAGGACCGCACAGTTCGGCGCACTTGCCGCGGAAGACCCCTTCATTCGGGAATTCCAGATACATCTTGTTCGAGACGCCGACGTTGGCGTCCGTCTTGCCGCCGATAGCCGGAATCCAGAAAGCGTGCGTAACGTCCGCGGAAGACACGTCGAACGCAATCTTCTTGCCGGTCGGAACAACCAGCTCTTGAGCGGTCGTAATGCCGTATTCCGGATATTCGAACTCCCACCAGTATTGATGGCCGATTACCTTAACCTGAATAGCGTTCTTGTCGTCGGAATAGTCCTTGGCAAGACCGAATACCGTGTTGATCGTCGGCACGCCGAGGATCAGCAGCAAGATAATCGGAATAACCGTCCAGATAATCTCCAGCTTGTGATTGCCTTCCACTTGCTTCGGAATCGTCTTGTCGCCTTTGCGCCGACGGAACCGAATCAGTACATAGAAGCAAATGGCGAATACGACAATGACGACAAGCGCCATAATGCCGATGGAAAGCTTCATCAGGTTATATTGCTCTTGAGCCACAGGCCCCTGTGGATTTAGCGTTGACAAGTCCGCTCTGCCGCAACCCGACAGAAGCAGCATCATCCCCGCTACGAGCGGAAGCAAACGCTTCGCAAAACGCCACCGTTTCATCCTTTTCAACCCCATCTCGACGTTTTCATAGACATGCCGTGTTGTCATTGTGGCGGAGCAGTCTACGTTTTCTTTCCTTGGCGTCCTAATAATAACAAACAGCCTAATCACTTAAATAACTATAAAGATTGGCATGTCATTTTGTCAATGTTCACAGGCCAGTTCACAAATTGTTCTCAAAACTGTCAAAAACGCTGGCTGGCATGGATTTAGAGGGCTTTCCAGTTGCTGTCGGAAGCTGCCTGTCCCTGCCGTACCTGCCTCTCCTCTCCCATCATCATTTACCAAAGCTACCGCGTTTTATGTACGCATGAGCCGGCATACTTTCCTCGCCTGCGGCTTAACCTAACGACCAGAAGCACCACCGGAGGAGGATGGAAGGATGGCTGCACGGCATTCCCTTATTCTGCGCGGCATCGCGGCAACCGTGTGCTGCTTGTCCCTGCTGGGCTCATTGACTGCGTGCAACTACGTCGCCCATTACCAGAAGAGCAACTACGACTACGCCAGCCGAGGGAAGAACGACCCGAAGATGCTCCGCGCCCGCTCTTATGGAACGCTCTCGAACAATCCGAAGCAGCACGACAATCAATACTTTGAATACAGCTCCAAAGCCTCTTACGACGTCAAAGCGCTGCCCGGCGTGAACACAGCTATCGTTCTGTTCACGGACAAGAACGCCTATGTCGCTATCTTGACCGACTGGACGGCAACCGGCACCAAGTCCCACGGCGGCGCATCGACGCGGGAACAGGATAACACCGGCACGACCGAAGGCGTGTACAACGTCGACACCGGCGGTCGTACGCCTGTAGGGCCGCGGGTCGCGACGCCTTACAACTCCTATTTTACCCATAAGGACGTCTCCGATCTGTCTTCCGAGCTGAAGCAGGTCATCGCCGATACGGTACGCAAGGACCTGCCTCTCATGCAGGAGGTCCACATCTCGGCCAACCAGGAATTCGTCAACCAGATGCTCGAATTCGCTAAGCTGGCTTGGGGCGGAGAGAATCTACAGAGCTATACGCCGCAGTTCAACAAGCTGGTCCAATATATGTTCAGCCGAGGTAATGACGTGCCGCTGCCTCTGTACGAAGCGCCGCCTTCCGGCGCCTCCAGTCCCGCCGAATCGAACACAAGCGGCGCTCGCTAAGTCCATGCGCTTCTCTTCCTTTATATACTGCAGCTAAATTAAAGAATGAATTCGTCCAGTACTTGTTCGGCAAAAAACTTTCATGCCCG
>NZ_JACJVN010000010.1 GCF_014212015.1 Cohnella lubricantis
GCCCTGCCCGCCGCCAGCGCCTGCCGCGGCGGCCTCCTTCGCGCCCCGCGCTCCGCCGGCGCGGCGCGAACCGCCCTTGCCCTTGCCGCCGGCAGCCGCCGGCTCCGGCCGGGCGAAAGCGCTCTTGACCGCGGGCCGCTGCACGCGCACCTTGTCAATGATCTGCACCGTGAACCGCTTCACATTGTTCATGAACTGCTCCGCCGACGCCTGACCGCGCGCGATCTCGTTCAGCCGCTTCTCCCACGCGCCGGTCATCTCCGGCGACGTGAGCAGCTCGACGCCCGCGCCGCGGATAAGCTCGACGGCGGTGCGCCCCTTGGGCGTGATGACGATCTTCTTGCCTTGCATGTCGATATACCCGACCTGCTTCAGCCGCTCGATCGTCGCCGCGCGCGTCGCCGGCGTGCCGAGGCCGCTGTCCTTCATCGCGTCGCGCAGTTCGTCGTCCTCGATCTGCTTGCCCGCGCTCTCCATCGCCTTCAGCAGCGTGCCTTCGGTGAAAGCCTTCGGAGGCTGCGTCTCCTTCGTCTTCACTTCCGCGTTCGCGCAGGCCACCGGCTGCGAAGCGTCCAGCTCGAACGAACCGTCGGTCTCCTCCTCTTCCTCCGGTTCCTGCTCGCCGTCCGCCTTGCTCTTGCCTTTGCGCGATCCGGCGCCGCCAGCGCCCGCATCGCCGCCGTCTTTTCCCCCATCGGCATAGATCGCCTTCCAACCCAGCGATAACAGCTGCTTAATCGTCGTCTTGAAGCGCTCCTGCTCCACGACCGTCAGCACCGTATGCACCTTGTACTCCGCCGCCGGGTAGAAGTGCGACAGGAACCGCCGCACGATCAGATCGTAGATCTTCCGCTCGTCGGGGCTGAGCGTGCCCGGGCGCTTCATCGTCGGCATGATCGCATGGTGGTCCTCGACCTTCGACGGGTTGCACACCGCCTTGTTGTTCTTATGCACGAAGCGCTTCTCCGCGCCTGCAGCCATCTGGCCGTATTCCGGCACGCTCTTCAGCATGTCGGCGATCCGGTGCATCTCCGGGATGTTCTGCTCATTCACGTAGTTGGAGTTCGTCCGCGGATACGAGATGACCTTGTGCTTCTCATAGAGCGCCTGTGCGACATCGAGCGTCTTCTTCGCCGGGAAGCCGTACTTGCCATTCGCCTCCCGCTGCAGCAGCGTCAGGTCGTACAGCTTGAACGGGTACTCCTTCGTGTCCTTGACCTCGTAGCTCTCGACCGTGCCGGTCTTGCCCTTCACCTTCTCGGCGATCGCCTGCGCCTTCGCTTCGTCGGTGATCCGGTCGCCCTGCCACAGGCCGCGGTAGGTCGTCGTGTTCCCTTGCTCGAAGAAGGCGTTCACCTCGTAATACTTCAGGGAATCGAACGACTCGATCTGCTTCTGCCGATCGTAGATGAGCGCCAGCACGGGCGTCTGCACCCGGCCGACCGACAGCAGCTCGTTGTGCTTCGTCGTGAACGCGCGAGAGCCGTTCATGCCGATGAGCCAGTCCGCCTCGCTCCGCGCACGCGCCGCTTCCGTCAGGTTCGCGTACTCGGCGTCGCTCTTCAGCTCGTCGAAGCCGCGCCGGATCGTCTCGGCTGTGAGGTCCGAGATCCACAGGCGGCTGACCGGCTGCAGCAGCTTGAGGTGGCGTCTAATGAGCGAGAAAATATGCTGTCCTTCACGCCCGGCGTCGCAGGCGTTCACGAGCCGGTCGCAGCGCGCCGCGAGCTCCTTGATGACGGTGAGCTGATCTTTGGTTTTCGGATTCGGCAGCAGCTTGAACTCTTCCGGGATGATCGGCAGGTCGCCGAAGTTCCACTTCTTGTATCGCTCGTCGTAGCGATCCGGCTCCGCCAGTCCGATCAGATGGCCGATCGCCCACGTGATGATATACTGTTCTCCCTCCAGATAACTCCGCATATTCTTCGCCTTCGGCTCGATGACCGACGAGATGTTGCGGCCCATGTCCGGCTTCTCCGCGATGACCAACGTTTTCACAGGGCACGTTTCCTTTCGGGATAATCTAGTTTATTCGCTCGTCTGCGCGTTTAGCTCTATTCTATCATATCTAACGGCGGCGCCTCCGGGGCTTTTGGCATACGCCATACCGCCTGGCGAGCGAGCGCTCCCGGCTTCAGGAGAATCGGATCAGCCGCCGGGATTCATATCGATAGAGATGAACCGTCCCCCTGCATCTTGGCGGTAGGCGATCGTGACCTGCGAACCCCCGGGCGTGTCGACTGCATACTCCTTATACCTCGCGGCGTATCTATCTTCACGTTCATCGCAGCGATAATTGACGATATCTCCGCCCTCCTTCAGACGCGCCAGCTCCTTGTCATAGAAGGATTTGAACTGAGAGGCGTCCACATAAGTGAAATAGAACGGAGAACACCCGTCTTCTCGTCCAAGAATAACCGTTCTTCTCGGAAGAGGAATCGATAGGCCGCTCTGCTCATCCGCGTATTCGCATTGATAGGAGCGGCTCGCGAACAGATAACTTTTGGCATAGAGATTGAATTCGGCGTTCCAGAAGTAGCATTGGATCAGCAGGAGGACGGGCAACGCAGCGATTAGTATATACCGGGCGGCTCTCCTCCGTTTGATGAGAAGAAGCGCGGCGACGAGGACGATCAGCCCCAATACCATGAAGAACGTATAGGGTATATATAAGGACAAGTTCCCCGCCTCCGCTCCTGTTCAAAAAAAATGAACTGCCTATTCGTAGTATATATGACGAAGGCCGAAGGCGGGTTGAAATGCAAAAAAAGGCGAATCGGATACTCGTTCCCGACTCGCCTCATGGCCATTATCGCCATAACGGAACGCCGTTCCGTTATCTCGCGTAGACCCTATTGCAGCTCGACGATAACGGAACATCGTTCCGCTATCGCTGCAGAGCGGCGGCAGAGCTGCCAAGAGAGTTCTCCAATTAGAAATCAATATTGTCCGGATCCGGCCCGACCCGCCGATTCTGGTTCAGCGCGTCGATGCGCGCCATCTCCTCGGCCGACAGCTCGAAGTCGAACACCGAAGCGTTCTCCTGGATGCGATGCTCCTTGGTCGACTTCGGAATCGTTACGACGCCGTGCTGCAGATCCCAGCGGATGATGACTTGCGCGACGGACTTGCCGTGCTTCGCCGCAATCTCTTGGATCGTCGGCTCGCCGAGCAGCTGGCCCTGCGCCAGCGGAGACCAAGCTTCCGCCTGAATGCCCTTCTCCGCGCAGAAGCTTCTCAGCTCTTGCTGCGTCAGATGCGGGTGGAATTCCACCTGGTTGACGGCCGGCACGATCTCGGCATCCTTCATCAGATCCTCGAGATGATGGATTTGGAAGTTGCTCACGCCGATCGCCTTCACGCGGCCCGCCTTATACAGCGTCTCCAGCGCGCGCCAGGCGTCTTGATATTTGCCCGCGACCGGCCAGTGGATGAGGTATAGGTCGAGGTAGTCGAGACCGAGACGCTCCAGACTTGCTTCATATGCGGCCAGCGTCGATTCATAGCCGAGGTCCGCGTTCCACACTTTCGAAGTGACGAACAGATCCTCCCGCCGCAGCCCCGTCTCCGCCAGCGCTTCGCGGATCGCCTGCCCGACGCTCCGCTCGTTGCCGTAGATCGCGGCCGTATCGATGCTCCGGTACCCGTGCCGAACCGCGGCCTTGACCGCGTCGACCAGCTCCTGCCCTTCCTCTACTTTGAAGACGCCCAGTCCCAGCCAAGGCATCTTGACGCCGTTGTTCAATGTTGTTGTGTCCTGCAGATTGTTTGCGATGCTTGCCATGTTGATGATTCCTCCTCTATTGTGATAAGCCTGTTATCCTATCGCGCCGCTCCAACCCCCGGCTCCAAGCCGTCAGCGCGACCGCGGCGGCGACCATCAAGGCGCCGATCCACGCCGTGTGCACCAGCCCCATCCGCTCCTCCGCGAGGCCGCCGACATAGGCGCCAAGCGCGATGCCCGCGTTGAACGCGGCGATATTCATCGCCGAGGCGACATCCTTCATCGCCGGGACGAAGCGCTCCGCCAGCACCACCACATACGACTGCAAGCCCGGCACGTTCATGAACGCGAACAGCCCCATGAAGAAGATGACGACCAGCGCCGGCCCCTTGAACGGTGCCGCGAACGTCAGCAGCAGCAGGACGACCGCCTGCGCGGCGAACATGTAGAACAGCGCGTTGATCGGCTTGCGGTTGGCCGCCCGGCCGCCGATCAAGTTGCCGATGGCGATGGCGACGCCGTAGAGCAGCAGGATGACGGCGGTCGTTCTCTCGCTGAACCCGGTAATATCGTGCAGCAGCGGGGACAGATAAGTGAAGACGACGAACGTCCCCCCATAGCCGAGCGCCGTAATGACGAACACCAGCAGCAGCCGTCCGTTCGCGAGCAGCTTCCCTTGGTCGCGCATCCGAACGGACGTGCCGCGGCGCAATCCGGCGGGCACGAGCAGCGCGTTGGCGAGGAACGCCAGCGCTCCGACGGCGACGATCGCCGCGAAGGACCAGCGCCAGCCCCACTCCTGCCCGATGAACGTGCCGAGCGGCACGCCTGTCACCGTCGCGACGGTGAGGCCGGAGAACATAATGGAGATCGCGCTGGCGCGGCGGTTCTCCGGCACCAGATCGGCGGCGATCGTCGAGCCGATCGACATGAAGACGCCGTGGGCGAAGGCGGAGACGACACGCCCGATGAGCAGCAGCGCGATGCCTTGCGCGCCTGCCGCTAGGCTGTTCCCCGCGATGAAGACGACCATGATCCAGAGCAGCAGCATTTTGCGAGGCACACGGGCCGTTAACGACGTCAAGATCGGAGCGCCGACCGTCACGCCAAGCGCGTACAGCGTAACCGTCAGGCCCGCGATGCGGACGGATATATGCAGGTCGTCAGCGATCAGAGGCAGCAGCCCGACGCTGATGAACTCGGTTGTTCCGATAGCAAAGGCGCTAACCGCGAGCGCGATGAGCGCCAAGACACTTTTGCGATGCGAGTCAGTCAAGTATTTCCACCTCTCATGCTGTGGTATGCACCGGCCGGTAAGTGCTAGTATGAGGGATGCGATACATTATGGGTAGTACGTACTTTGGAGTGCTATAGGTACCTTGAAGTGCTATAGGCACTTTTAAGTGCCCTGCCGACAGGGGAGGCATTATAGATGGAAAAGAAGAAATACAACATCTCCGTCGAAGCGACGCTTGAGGTGATCGGGGGCAAGTGGAAGTGCGTCATTCTGTGCCATCTCACGCACGGCAAGAAGCGGACGAGCGATCTGAAGCGCCTCATGCCCGCCATCACGCAGAAGATGCTGACGCAGCAGCTGCGCGAGCTCGAGGACGACGGCATCGTGAACCGCATCGTCTACAATCAGGTGCCGCCGAAGGTGGAGTACGAGCTCAGCCCGTATGGCTGGAGCCTGAAGCCGATTCTCGATTCGCTCTGCGCCTGGGGCGAGCAGCATATCGTGAAGGCGTATGGCGACAAGTACGCTGTGCTGGAGGACAACATCCTGAACCGGTGATGGCTGGTCGATAACAGAAGGAAAGCCCGCCTGTTCGCCTAAGCGGCGTTCTGGCGGGCTGTTCTTCGTGAGGGCGCGCGTCGGCTCGCTCGGCCTCGGTTGTGATCTTCGTGCGAGGCGCGTCAGCGTTGACCGCCCTCGGACAGGAGCTTCGCGCAGGGCGTGTCGTTCGCTCGGCCTCGCCATGAGCTTCGCGCAGGGCCGTCGGCGTTGATCGACCTCGAACAGGAGCTCGGCAGGGCGCGTCGGCTCTACTCGCCTTCGGCTTGAATGTTCTGCACGCGGCCAACTTGGCCATCCGTCAGCCTCACTTTAATGCCGTGCGGATGGAACGCCGAGTTCGTCAGCAGATCTTTGACCACGCCGCGCGTCAGCGCACCGGTGCGCTGGT
>NZ_JACJVN010000096.1 GCF_014212015.1 Cohnella lubricantis
TTTTCTACTTGCAAAACACAGAAAAGGAGACACGTAAAGATGAACTGGAATTAATAAAGGAACGATTGCTAAATATACTCATTAGTAATGAACTTATATTGAGTGATGATGAAATGAACGCTCACTTAAATCGAGTTGGAATTTCCATTCGCTCTCCATTATTTCAAGTAGCCGTTGTCGAAATCGACAAGTTGCATCAAACGTTGAGCAAAGCCAGTGAAAGTTTGCTGTGGCAATTTGCTGTTTCCAATATATTGAACGAAATAATCACGATCAATGGGAATAACATTGTTTTTAACGGAACTGAAGGAAGAATCATTTCGATTCTTCAATTTGATAATGAAGAAGATTGGGCTAAATTTAATGTGGATCAATTCCAGAGACTTTATGAGGTAGTAACAAAATACTTGAAATTTACAATCACTGTCGGAGTCGGCAGACCAGTTCGAGGGTTTAAAGCTGTTCATAGTTCATACATCGATGCTGTGATTTCGATTCAAAACAAGTTCATCATGAATGATGCAAAAGTGATTGAGTATACCCGACTTGAATCGAATGGTATGAATGTGGGCTTCTATCCCCGCGAAATACATGAAAACCTGCTTCAAGGGTTGAAATTGAATGATCTAAAAAGAATTAATGAAGAGCTATCAAATGTATTTGCCTTGATAAAAGAACGAAGATTATCAGCGGACTACACCTTAACGATTTTTGTGGGATTGGTATCATTATGCCTTTCCCATATTACGGAACTTGGAAAGAGTATTGAAGATGTTTTTGGCAAGGAGTTCTCCCCTTATGCTGAGGTCAGGAAACTTAAATCCATGGAATCGTCCTTCATTTGGTTCTCAGATTTATTCGAACAGATCATCCAATATTCAACAGCAAATAAATTAACGAAATCTAAGATTCTTGTTAAAAAGGTAATGGATTACATTGAAAATAATCTTCAGAATAATGAACTGGATCTTGAAATGATCTCCAAGAATGTTTTTGTTAATTCCAGTTATTTGACAAAGACTTTCAAAAAAGAAGTAGGTTTGACCGTAACTAACTATATCACCAGTATTAGAATGCAAAGAGCCAAAAAGCTATTGACTGCCGACAACGCGTTTGCCATATCGAGAATTGCAGAAATCGTAGGATACAGTGATGTTAGCTACTTTAGTAAAAGTTTTAAGAAGTACACTGGTGTATCTCCGAGTGAATATGAAAATGTGCATAAATAAAAAATGAGCTGCCCGTTAAGGTGCAGCTCGCTTGGTTATTTCTCGTCAATCCAAACACGCATCTCGCCTTCGCCGCGATTTGCCCATGCGAAATAGGGAATAAATTTTAATTCTGAACGAATTTCTTCTACTTTCGGATTCCGTCTGTATAAGCTATCTCCCCAATTATCCGAACATTGCCTTACGCCCGCTGCTTTGATGACCTGAACTCCTCTAAATAGCGATACATCAAGTTCCGTATTTAGCTCAGCGTCTTTGAGCAAATAGATTTGATGGAGATTTGGACCATTATCAGCCTCTTCAAGGCAGAATACGATCGGTCCACGTTGAAGCGCCGTTTTGCCTGCCGTATGACGAACCAGTGGATGCCCTTTCATGCGCTCAACGGTCATTGGAAGCACAAGTTGGACTTGGTCTCCAGGCTTCCACTCGCGTGACAGCATGGCATATCCGTCGACAACGATCGCAGTCAGTGGTTGATCATCTCCATTTATCGAGATCGATGCCCCCTCGCACCAGCCCGGAATTCGTACCGCAAGCGTAAATTCCGCGGTTCGATCCGTATCTATCGTAAAGTAAATATCACCATCCCAAGGATAATTGGAATGCTGACTAATTTGCACCTGAGCTCCGGCCAACTCAAGCTTAGCTTCTCCTCCAATATACAAGTTCGCATAAACTGTGTCTTCACGAGACGTGTACACATATTGCCCAAGGGACGCTAGCAGACGTGCCACATTAGGCGGGCAGCAAGCGCAACCAAACCAGCTTTGACGAACCGTCTTCACATGATGATATTTATGGTTGGCTTTGCATGCTTGAGGGTGAACCTCGAGTGGGTTGACATAGAAAAAGCTTTTACCATCTTGTGACATACCAGCAATCACCGTGTTGTACAATGCTCTCTCCATCACATCCGCATACCTTCCATGCGGCTGCAGCATCAGCATGCGCTGAGCAAAGAAGACAAGACCGACCGAAGCGCAGGTTTCCGCATATACGGTATCGTTAGGCAAGTCGTAATCTATACTGAATGCTTCTCCATGTTGTTGGGAACCGATCCCGCCCGTAATATA
Source organism: Cohnella lubricantis (assembly GCF_014212015.1). Classification (GTDB taxonomy): domain Bacteria; phylum Bacillota; class Bacilli; order Paenibacillales; family Paenibacillaceae; genus Cohnella; species Cohnella lubricantis. The sequence continues at coordinate 2,306 of NZ_JACJVN010000096.1, forward strand.
CATTTGTTTATTTTCCATGTTGTCCCAGAGCCTTTTACACGCTTCAAGCATCTCTGAATCGCCTGTAACCGCGGCCAAATGTGCCATGCCTGTACACATATACACGAACCTTACCGCATGCCCGACAGCCCGATCCTGTTTAGTAACAAGCTCATGCGCCTGGCTATACGTCTTATCATCCAGCATCCAACGCCCAAAATGGGTCGTATTTCCGCGTTTCTCCAATTCGACATCATAGAAGTGCGGGTTCTTATCCTTCCCTCTCTCTTGAAGGAAGAATTGACTTAACCGAACGTACTTCTCGTTTCCGGTCACATCATACAACCTCAACAAGGCGAGTTCTATTTCTTGATGCCCGTCATACCCTTGCAGCTTTCCTGGAGTATATCCGAACACATCATCAATATGATCCGCGAACTTGATGACGACATCTAGGAGGTTACGTTTCCCGGTTGCTTTGTAATACGCGACGCCTGCCTCGATCATATGGCCGGCGCTATATAATTCGTGGCACTCGGCGAGATTCGTCCACCGCTTGCCAGGTTCTTTCAATGTAAAATAAGTATTTAAATAGCCATCTTCCTGCTGCGCCTTCGCAATGACGTCGATTACTCCGTCCACAATCTGCTCCAACTCCGGATCGCGCTCTGAGGCAAGTAGATAGGCTACAGCTTCCAGCCATTTTGCAACGTCGGTGTCCTGGAAGACCATTCCGTGAAACTCCCCTTGCGCAAGCCCCGCCGCAATTTTAAAGTTTTGGATGGCATGGCTCGGCTCAGTGCCCGGAATTCGATCGTTAAGCGCCTCCCATTGGTAAGGTACAACGACATCGCGGACCAATTGAATATATTCCGACCAAAACCGGTCTTGCAAAATGACATTCGTTAGTGGCAATTGTTTAATTTGGGATTGTATCCTATTCATGAAAGCACCTCCACATGAGTTGTATATCGGATCGTACATATCTACGTCTTCATTGGTGAATAATGTGTTATTCCATCGGTAGCAATATTAAATCTAGCCGCTTGGGTTTATGACTATACTAGCAAGGATAAATTTGAACTAACATGTAAAATCCGATACCTTTTTGCAATTTAAATGGCAGAATAACTTATATCGCAGGCCCAGTTCACGAAACTAGCACTTAATATCAACAAGGTCATTCACGAACAATCGCTGACCCCAATATCTCCTGATGCCAAACACATTCATGAATATAGATATTATCTGCCATCTGCCGCAAAACCAAATTCAAGATCAAGTTTGATTCTGTTGGATATCAAGTTGTTTTTTTTCGCATAGCTGATATCGTTCCTGAAGCACAGGAGATTCTACAAGAAATTCAGCAGCTCGACTACCGGTCGTAACGGACATGCAGACGTTTAACGAGGAACTGCTCGGCCGCTGCGAAGCCGACTGGCAGCGTGAGCACTACAAGAAAAACGTCCCGATCCATTTGCTCTTTGAGGACGACAAGAATGCGCTGCTCTACCTGCCGCGGCATCCGTTCGCCGCCTCATCGTAATGAACTCGAGAATGAAACACATTCTTTTGCTATTGTTTATCACCTATTTGACTGACGGCGACGGACCTCCGATTTCTTTTTTCTTCATTCGTATGCCTAGAATGATAATGGCAACATAAATTACGATGGCGATTGAATCAACTAAAGTATCCATAAGTGCCGAAACATCATGAAATGCTGTTATGCCTAGAATGACCATAAATCGAACGATCAGAAGCGACACGATCGTCCATGCGGCAGGCTGGGTCTTCGATCGCTTGATTTGTAATGACATGAAAATTAATACAATGCCGAAAACCAGATTTTCCGCCGTGATGATGTGCCAGACATATATGAATACTATCCGGGTATCCATGGCTATCGCACTTAAGTGGAGCGTCGGCAGCACAGCGGATTGCCCATTCCATGCGTGCGTAACGGCAAACAGTATCGCAAGAACGCCAGCGATCAGATAATAAAAATTCCTAACCTTGATGTCCATGACATCCCTCCTCAGTTATTCCAGGCTCCTTCTTTCGAATAGCCTGATAAATCTCCCGAACAATCATCGAGAAATGCAGCAACCTCCTGACAATAAGCTGGGGCTATATACTCCATTCTGTGTAACCCAAACTTTCCAGGGACGGCGATGAGAGTCCAATCCGGTCATAGTACCGAAGCGTATCCTTCGGGATCCCAAGTATCCGCACCCTCCAAGGCCAAGTCTTTTTATCAAGGTAACCTTTGTAATCTGCCCCGTTACTTTCTTCAAGTAATAGCTATTTTGCGGTACCCAACTCCCGGTTCATCTCGAAGCGAGAGATTCCGGCTCCTCGTTAAAGTGGTAATCCAATCGGATTTTGCCATCGTCGCCGAATACGATAAATGTGGATCCCGCAGCTACAGCGCTGCCCCCGTGGTAAGGTACCATAACCCAGTAAAACTTAATAGCATTATGGTGACCGTCCGCATGGGCTTTTAGTTGAAATATGAATCGGCCCTCTCCTACATACTTCTCGTGATTGGTTGCGATTCTTTGTTCCATCTCGCTCAGACCATGCACTTCACGTAAAGGCGTGAAGTGTACGACATCCTCGGACCACAGCTGCTCGATGCTCTTTCTTCTCTGCTGCGCGTTCGGTTCATTCCATACGGCGAGATAAAGGTTTGAGAATTGTTTCGGATTCATCATGGGTTCACCATTCCTTTTATTTTAATTTTAGTTACCCTTGCCGCCTTCTTCGGGAGCAAGCAAATTCATTAACCACTTGCTTCATTTGCCTGCTGCCTTGTAGATGCGACTCGCATGCTCGCTCCGAATACGAGTAAAGCAATAAGAATCCAACCTCCGCCGAAATATCCGATGTAGGCAACGGCCCCGTATTGGATAACCAACCCGCCGAGAATGGCGCCAAGCGCGCTTCCTAAATATACAAAAGAAGCATGGAGTGATAAGGCGATCCCCGCCGCTTGGCCGGACATCGTCGTGAGCCGGTGCTGTTGGGCAGGATTGAACATATAGGTGCTGATTCCCCAAAGAACCGCCGCTGCAAAGCCGACTTCTAGAGCGCCTTTGAATGGAGGCATCGTGCTCACGACCGAAAATAAGGCCAAAGCAATCCCAAGTATGGGAAGCGATAGCGTAATGGTTCGGGGAGAACCGATACGGTCCACCGAATAACCGCCAAGGCTTACGCCGATAAAATTGGCGATGCCCGCAATCAGGAAAACAATGCTTACCGTCTTGCCAACGGCACCAAGCCCGATGAAAATTTCCGCGATGTACGTATACACGGAAAAAATTCCGATCCCCCATGACAGCGTCGTAAACAATGCCAACAGGATTTCAGAGCGCTTCATAATAGCCATTCGAACTTTTAAAGATACAAAGCTGGTTGACGGTAAAACCGGAAACAACAAGCGGATGAGCAGGGAAGCAAGAAGAGCGGCGGCCGCTACAATCCAGAACAGAATTTGCCAGTTGTAGGAAATTGCGAGCCATATCCCTATGGGAACACCCACTATCATGGCAACGGTCTGACCTGCGACGACGATCGAAATGGCGCGTCCCCGCTTTTCGGGAGATACCAGGGAAGCCGCTGTCGCTGTCGCAGCAGGAGAAAAGGCTCCCGCCCCGATAGCGGCAATGATACGTCCTACGAGCATCCATTCGTAGGCGGTTGAAAGACTGCATATGATATTTCCTACAGTGAATGCAATGAGAGATCCTACCAGCAATTTTCTTTTCTCCACTTGGCCGAGCACGGTTGTCAAGATCGGTGATCCGATGGCGTAAACCAGTGAAAAAAACGTTACGAGCAAGCCAGCTTCGGATACAGAAACCTGAAATTGATTAGCGATTGAAGGCAAAATGCCTGCAATCATGAGGCCTTCCATATTGACTGCAAAAATGCCTAACGCCAGCAAAATGATTCGAAAATTCATGACACAACTCCTTTTTAAAATAGGGTGCTTCGAATCCAGTGTAATTGTTGCAGTTACATTGATGGTCGTAAAAACACAACTGCAAGACAACTGATACAGTTACATTGAAACGTAAAAAAACATGTTCTGAACCAGCCGTTAAAAAAAATCCATTATAATTGCACCTCCCGTACGCTCGACTATTTATTTTTTGTTGCCGGCAAGCCTGGTCATCAAGTCCTGTAATTCCCAGCCGCTCTGAGTTACGGATTCCTGAAGCAAATCTGCAATCGTTGTCTTGGCTAATTGCTGCTTCATGGCCTTTTCGGTATCGCTGTAAAACGCAGACAATGCAGGCTGGATTCCTTTGCCGATTGCGCAGTTGTCATTGGGCGTGCTGTGATGAAGCTCGAACAAGGGAGTGTCCACTACCGCTTCATATACATCCAAAAAAGTGATATCTTTCGGTTGCCGTGCCAGTTTCCAGCCAGCTCCAGTCCCGCCATGCTGCACTTTGACCAATCGTCCTTTGTTCAGCTTGCCTAGAATACGTCGTATAAATACAGGACTCGTATTCACGCTATTTGCAATCCGGTCCGAAGAGACGAATTCGTCCTTTCCTCCCGTGGCCAATGCGATCCAGGTCAAGATATGGAGTGCCACCGTATATCTGCTCACAATTGCCACAATGTTCCACCTTCCTCATGATAACTATCATAGTTACACTGATTCCTCTTTGTCAAGAGCTGCTTGTGTACAACAAAAATATAGTTTTAGTCTGGATTTGTTAATCCAACCCCGACCGTCGTTGTGAGAACGTCTAGACTACCCTCTTCGATTGAATTAACGTGCCGATAAAGTGTAATACATCCGTGTGATGTTCAACTGTTCGGCGATCGCAATTTCTTTTTACGGCTCGCGCTATGTGAAGCGCCTGCGCGAATACCGACACAAGTCGAGCTCGTCTGGCAGCCGGGCGAAGCGCAAGTGGACTTCGGCGAAGCCGACTTCATGGATGCCAGCGGTCAGAAGCGGATGTACAAGTTCTTGTGTGTGAGCTTCCCCTACAGCAACGCCGGTTACGTTCAGCTCTTCGGCGGCGAGACGGCTGAATGCGTCGCGCATGGCTTGCAGGACTTCTTCCACCGGATCGGCGGCGTCCCGACCCGGCTCATCTTCGACAATGCCAGCGGTGTCGGCAGGCGTGTCAGCGAGAACGTCCGAATGGCCGAAGTCTTCCTGCGCTTCAAAGCACACCATGGCTTTCGTTCTGCAATCCTTATGCCGGCCACGAAAAAGGCAACGTCGAGAATAAACGGAGATGCTGCCAAAGCTGCTTTCCGCCGATCATATATGTGATGTATTTCACATACAACCCGACATGGATTGTTCACAATAGAACTAACCAGATCCCCTTGTAAACCTAGCTCCTACCAACATCATCTTAACGGGAGGAATCGTCCATGAATACGGTATTGAATCTGTTAGCCGCCGGCGGCAGCACGGCCAAGGTAGCTGCGGAGGGCTCGCAGCTCATCCTAGATAAGGCTAGCATATTCGGATTTCTAGCCTTCTGCGTGCTATTCGTCGGCTTCTGTCTGCTGGCCCCGGCGCATATCTACGAGAAGTACTACAAGACCGGCGATGACGCGGAGCCGGCTCCGGAGATCGCAGCGGATCAACGGAGAGCCGCGAGTTGAAGCGTGCTTAGAGGGCAGTCAAGGACTGAACGCGAGTCCTTGACTGCCTTTCGTTCAGCTTGCCGGAGAACAATCACCCTGCGAATGCCGAGTCATACCAACGGTGCAAATCCTCATCCGATCGAAAAGCAGGCACGCTCCCTTCGATAGATCGGCGCCAAACCAAGTCGAACTCTTCCACGGTTGCCTCTCGGAAAGTCATCACATCCCCGCTCTCGGTAAGAAAGACAAATCCATTCTCCTCGCGAACCAGCACCTTGCCTTCGAATCCTCTTCCCCTATTCGTGTCAAAGAACTCGACTCTGTCTTTGCCATCCACAGTTTGGACCGTCACATCCAAAGCAAGCATAAAGTTGTTGCTAGTATTTAAGTCAACGAAATATAGCATTCGGAAGGTCCTTTCAAGTAAGTTGTTATTGTTCATTGCCGTAACGATACCCGAATGCTCCATTATACCATGTGTATCAATTTGCATACCTGACCGGGCATCTTGTCGAACAAAGGATCGGTAGGCGCCGGACCATAAACCCGGCGCTTTCCGATCCTTTGATTGTCATTATTTCGTCAAGCAAACCTCCCAAAAAAAACGTGCATTTTTCCCCATCATTGTCGCGGGGAATTTTTTTACCGTTCTTTCATGAGCGCATGTATCATCCGGTAGCTCTCGCCCTCAAAAACGAGCAGGTCAGCCATAACACCTTTCCCCCATCCCTCTCTCTCCTAGATCCACAAGGCTTCACAGCCTTTCCTTCACCCCTTCTCCCAAGAGGCATTTCCTTATTTCTTAGCACCTTTCCCTACTCCCGCTTCCCTCTTCTCTGCCCAAAGGAAAAGCCGAGGAAAAACAGGAATGGACCTGAAATTTCGCTCGGCTCGTAACACGACTATTTAGGCTTTAGTACGACTGTTTAGGCTCTGGTTGAACGTTAATTGCTATTTACACAAATTTGTACAAAGAAAATAAAGTATTAGACTGAAGTTGTTGATTTGATGCGGTTTTTAAGATTGAAAATCGTCAACTTTTGAGAAATAAGTTTTAGACTGGCGAATAAATTGATCTTCCTAATTATTGCAGTTCAAAAATAAAGTATTAGACTATGCTGTAACTCATTAAAGATCGATAGCGGGTCTGTCAATAATTTTG
>NZ_JACJVN010000097.1 GCF_014212015.1 Cohnella lubricantis
GCCGCCTTACACTCGCTAACCCGCCCTGTAACCCGGCTTGGACCGGTTACAGCCGCGCAAAACTTGCTAACCCGCCTCACACATACGGGTGCTCCTAAGCCTTCTTGTGCCAACCCAGCTTCTGCTCGAGCAGGTTGAACTGGCTGTCCATCCGCACCTCCGCCCGGAACGGCCAATCGCGGTCGCGCCAGAAGCGCAGGTCGGTCCATGTGACGAGATAGCCGCCGTCCGGCTGCTTCTGCCACTTCACATAGGCTCGCTTGGAGAAGTGAATGAGCGCCTGCACCTTCGGCGACCTCCGCGACTCCCTCACGCATTCGTGGGACACATCTTCGGCGCGGGGAAGCTACGCCATCGGCAGCAGACGCCGTCCGACGACCCGGCCCATGCGGAAGCCTTCATCGGTCTGCACGACGTAGTGCCATTTGTGCCCAGAGCAGATCGGGCAGCACGTGTACCGCCTTCCACTTGCGGAAGCGTCTCTTGCAGCGAGCGGGCTGATCGCGAGCGGCCAGTGCAGCATGGCCGGAAGCGAATGCGACCAGCCGCGGTGGTGCTTGATGTAAGATTCGTTGCCTCTTAGCCGAAGAATGGCATCACCATCAGGCGCATGAAAGCCGATCAAGGCAACGCACAGCACCGCGGCCGATAGAGCGGGGTTATGCTGAGCATCTGGCAGCAGATGCGTCGCTCAGGCAATTGTCACGCCGAACAAAGTATGCGAACCGCTATCCATCGCTCTGCTCCTCCAATTGTTCGTGTCGTCGATGCGGAGAGGTCCCCTTGCATGCATCCTCACGAGTTCAGCATATAGGAGATCGGTTCGGGTCGTGCCAGCCGAGCGTTATCGCCGTGTAAGAGAGCGATTCTCCCCCGCGTCCGCGGATAAGAATCGGTCCTGTTTGACATGCTATCTAGCGGAGCCTGTTGAAGGCATCATTTTATACGACCAAAGGAGAATGAACGAACAATGGCTAAACCCGATAACCGGGCCGATAACGCAATTCATCTTCGGAACGCGATCAAGAACACCAAGGAGAGTATTTCGGAAGCCGAAGCGTATCTGGACGAGCATGCCGACGAGATCGGGTCCGAGGAAGAAGAAGCGATCACGGACAAGAATGCGCGCCGCCGTAACGCCATCAAGCGATTTAAGCAAGAGATTCCAGACGAGTCTTAATAGCCTCTCCATTCACAACAACAACCCAAGAATCGGACGATGGTATCCGCGTCCGGCTCTTGGGTTTTCAAATTTAGGAACTATTCTATGCCAAACCTTCTCCATTTTACTTTATGCCATTAACTTTTATCGACATTAAAATACTGCGCTTCGGGATGCGCGAACACCATCGCCGACACCGACGCCTCCGGCTCCATCATGAAGCCCTCGGTCAGCTCAACGCCAATGTCCTCCGGCTTCATCAACGCGAACAGCGGCCCTTGATCCTCGAGATCCGGACAAGCCGGATAGCCGAACGAGACGCGGATGCCTTGGTAACGAGCGCCGAACCGCTGCTTCATCGTCATCTCGACCGGATCCGGGAAGCCCCAGTTATCGCGCATGATCTGGTGCACGCGTTCCGCCATGCCCTCCGCCATCTCGAGCGCTGTCGATAGCAGCGCATGCGAGCGCAAGTAGTCGCCTTGCTGCTTCCACAGCTCCGCCTGCTCGCGGGCGCCTTGGCCGGCCGTCACGACGAGGAAACCAACCGTGTCTATGACGCCGCTGTCCACCGGCTTCAGGAAGTCAGCCAAGCACAGGTACGGTTCGACCGACTGGCGCGGGAATGTGAACCGGTGCAGCACCTTCGTCGTGTCCTGCGGGTCATAGATGAGAATGTCGTTGCCATCCGACTGCGCCGGGAAGAACCGGTACATGCCCTGCGGCTTCAGCCAGCCCTTCTGCCCGGCTTCGCGGATGATGCCGTCCACCGTCTCCTTCAGCTGCACGGTCCTCTCGTCCCCTGCGGCTAGCAGCTCGTCGACTTTGCCCTTCACGCCGAGATGATGGCCGAGCAGCATCTGGTAGTTCACGTACGGCAGCACGTGGGCGATCGGATAGTCGCGCAGCACGTGGCGCTCGTAATCCGGCGGCGCGAACAACGGCGCGTCCTGCGAGATGTTCGAACGGCGCGCGCGCGCCGGCTCCGGAAGCTCCTTCTTCTGCTCGCCTTCGTCCAGCAACGCGGCGAGCGCGGCACGGTGCTCCTCTTCGATACGCGCGCGCTGCGCCGGATCGCTTAGCTTGTTCGCGAGATCGAGCCCGTCCATCGCATCCTTCGCGTACAGGACGACGCCGTCGTATTCCGGCGCGATGCGCGTCTTCGTGAACTTGCGCGTCAGCGCGGCGCCGCCGACGAGAATTGGCGCGTCAATGCCCGCGTTGCGCAGGTCCTGCGCGGTCAGCACCATCTGCTGCGCGGACTTGACTAGCAGCCCCGATAAGCCGATCGCGTCCGGCTTCTCGGCACGGTACGCTTCGATCAGCTGCTCCGGCGGCACCTTGATGCCAAGGTTCACGATCTCGTAGCCGTTGTTAGCGAGAATGATCTCGACCAAGTTCTTGCCGATGTCATGCACATCGCCTTTGACGGTGGCCAGCATGATTTTCCCCTTGACCGCGGATTCGTTCTTCTCCATGTGCGGCTCCAGGTGCGCGACGGACGCCTTCATGACCTCTGCGCTCTGCAGTACTTCGGCGACGATCAATTCATTATTGTTGAAAAGCCGGCCGACCTCCGACATCCCCTCCATCAGCGGTCCATTGATGATGTCGAGCGGCGCGTACTTCTGCAGCGCTTCGTCCAAGTCGGCGATGAGCCCTTCCTTGCTGCCCTCCACCACATAGCTCGCCAGCCGCTCCTCCAGCGTCAGATTGTCCGCCTTGACCTTCTTCTCGACCTTCTTGTCGCGGAAAGCGGCAACGAAAGCGGCGAGCGTCGCATCGTTCGTGTTGTACAGCAGGTCCTCAGCCAGCTTGCGCTCGTGCTCGGGGATGGACGCGTAACGCTCCAGCTTCTCTGTGTTGACGATCGCATAGTCGAGCCCCGCCTTCGTGCATTCGTACAGGAAGACGGAGTTGAGCACCTCGCGCCCCGCCTCGGGCAGGCCGAACGAGATGTTGCTGACGCCGAGAATTTGCTGGCACTTCGGCAGCGCCTGCTTGATGAGACGGATGCCTTCAATCGTCTCCTTCGCGGAGCCGATATATTGCTCATCGCCGGTGCCGACCGGGAATACGAGCGCGTCGAAAATGATGTCTTCTTCCTTCACGCCATACTTGTTCGTCAACAACTCGTGCGAACGAAGCGCAACCTGCAGCTTGTCTTCGCGTGTAATCGCCTGCCCGCGCTCGTCGATCACGCCGACGACGACGGCCGCGCCGTAGCGGTGAACGAGCGGCACGACCATCTCGAACTTCTCTTCCCCATCCTCGAGGTTGATCGAGTTAATGATCGACTTGCCTTGGATGTACTTGAACGCCAGATCAAGGACAGATGGGTCCGTCGTATCGATCATGAGCGGCGCCTTAATCTTCTTCGTGACGAACTCGAGGAACTTCTTCATGTCCTCCTTCTCGTCGCGATCCGGGTCCTGCACGCACACGTCGATGACATGCGCCCCGTTCTTCACTTGGGCGCGCGCGATCTCGGACGCTTCCTCGTATTTGCCTTCTGCAATGAGACGTTTGAACTTCCGCGAGCCAAGCACGTTCGTCCGCTCTCCGACCATGAACGGACGGCTCTCGTTCTCGATGTAGACCGTCTCGATACCGGATACCGCCGGCGGATGCGAGCCTTCCAGCTTGCGCGGCGCCACATCCTTCATCGCTTCGGCGATTGCCGCGATGTGTGCAGGCGTCGTGCCGCAGCAGCCGCCCGCGACGTTGATCCAGCCCTGCTCGGCGAATGCCCGCAGCTTCTTCGCGAGCGAGTCCGGCGACTCGTGGTAATGGCCGTTCTCGTCCGGCAGCCCCGCGTTCGGATAGCAGCTGATTGCCTTGTTCGCGAGCCCGGAGAGCGTACGGATATGGTCGCGCATAAACTCCGGACCGGTCGCGCAGTTTAAGCCGACGGATACCGGCTTCAGATGCTCGAGCGAGATATAGAACGATTCGATGTTCTGGCCGGCGAGCGTCGTGCCCATCGGCTCGATCGTGCCGCTGATCATGATCGGCAGCTCGACGCCTGCCCGCTCGAACGCCTGGCGAACGCCGATGCCGGCCGCCTTCACATTCAGCGTGTCTTGGCTTGTCTCGATCAGGATCGCATCCGCGCCGCCTTCAATGAGCGCTTCGACTTGTTCGCGATAAGATTCGACCAGCTCGTCGAACGTCACGCCGCCGGTCACGGACAGCGTCTTCGTCGTCGGGCCAAGCGCGCCTGCCACATAGCGAGGCTTCTCCGGCGTAGAGAAGCGATCGCGCGCTTCCGCCGCCAGCTTCGCCGCCGCCAGGTTGATTTCTCTTGCTTTGCCGGGGATATCGTATTCCGCGAGTACGACAGAAGTCGCGCCGAACGTGTTCGTCTCAATAATATCCGAGCCGGCGGCCAGATAAGCGCTGTGGATATCCAGAATAACGTCCGGCCGGGTGAGCACGAGCATCTCGTTGCAGCCTTCCAGTTCTTCGCCTCCGAAGTCGGAAGCAGTTAAATTCGCTTGCTGGATCATAGTACCCATTGCGCCGTCCAGAATGAGAATGCGCTGCTGGAGCGCCTCTTGCAATGACGGTTTCGTATGCGTTAAAGTCATGGTAGATGGCCTCTTCCTTCGTCTGCAAAATCGTTAACCTTTATACTACCAGAATAGGTGGTTATCGGGAAGATACGGAATGCCGCTATTGTCGACAGCAGGCAAAGTTTGGGCTATAATTATGGCATTAATTCATAGTGGGAAAGAAGGAATATTCCATGGCAACGATTAAAGTGCGCAATTCCGGCGAACTGATCCAAGGCGAAGAGAACGTCCGTTCCTTCCTTGAGAAGCAAGGCGTCTTGTACGAGCACTGGGATCCGAAGAAGCTGCCGGAGCGCCTGCAAGAGAACTTCAGTCTGAGCGCTGAAGACAAGGAAGAGATTCTGTCCACGTACGAATCCGAGATCAAAGACTTGGCTGCTCGCCGCGGTTACCAGACTTGGGACATCGTCGTCTTGAGCGAGCAGACGCCGAACATCGAAGAACTGCTGAAGAAGTTCGAGCAAGTGCACACGCACTCGGAGGACGAAGTTCGCGCCATCACGGCCGGTGAAGGCATCTTCATCATCAAGGGCGACGATTCCGTCGGCTACTTCGATGTCATCCTCACCCCTGGCGACGTCATCTCCGTTCCGGAAGGCAACCCACACTTCTTCACGCTCACCGACTCGCGCAAGGTCGTCGCGGTTCGCCTGTTCATCGAGACCGAAGGCTGGATTGCTCATCCGTTCGAAGATCCTGCATTCGTGAAGTAATGGTATAGGTCTGAGCATGCAAATCCCCGGATTCGGAGCCTTGTGCTCCTTGTCCGGGGATTTTTGATTGCATATGAGGGCTATCAGCCGTTCAACCGATTTAGAAGAGGGATCAGTTCCTTTAAGCTTGCGATCTCATAGGATGGCACAATCTCGTCCGATCGTTCGATCTGGTGGCGGTTCACCCATACCGAAGCCATGCCGACACCGTTCGCTCCCTGAATATCAGTCGTGAGCTTGTCGCCGACCATAACGCCTTCCTCGGCGGAGATGCCCAGCTTGTCCATCGCGTGCTGGAACAGCCGCGGAGACGGCTTGCCTTCGCCGAATTGGCCTGAGATGACAATCTCGTCGAAGTAAGGCGCGAGCTCTGGCACACCGTCTAGCTTCTCCTGCTGCAAGTCGGGCGAGCCATTCGTCAGCAGCAGCAGCTTGTAGCTGCCGCGAAGCTCCTTCAGCACATCATACGTCTCCTCGTAGAGGAACGGCAAGCTGCGTCGCTTCGCGGGGAACAGCTCGGCGAGCTCTGCGCCAAGTGCTGGATCATTCACCCCGAGCGCCGCCAGTCCGCGCGTCCAGGAGGTGCGGCGATAGTCCGGCGCAAGCTGCTGCAGCTTGCGGAACATCGGATGCTCGCCGCCCTTGAAGTTGCCCCATAATCCTTCGAACGGATTGATGCCAATCATCTTGGTGAAGTCAAACGTCTCAAAGCTCTCATAGAGCGCTCTAGCTTCCTTGCGAACCGAAGCCTCCAATTGCTCGGCGGCCAGGCCCGTTCTCTCCGAAGCGGCTCGGCACGTCTCTGCGAAAGCTTCTCTGATACTGCGCTCGTCCCATAGCAGCGTGTCGTCCAAATCGAACAATACAGCCTTGATTGTCATCTCCCGGATCCTCCCCAGATGTCGTTCTTACTTGCTCTTCCGCTCCAATTCAATATGGTGAAGAGCAGCATACGCCTGCAGTCTCTCGCCCATGCGTTCGACCGGGAAGCGGTTCATCATGCGGGAGAATACCCAATTGCCGCCTTTGACTGTCTCAATAAGCACATAGCCCGGCTGGAGCACAATCTTGCGGATCTCCGTCGGCTTGAGGCGCTTAAAGCCCGAGAACCGGCGTGTCTCCAGATAGTCCTTGCCTACGGATAGGTACGGTCTGCGCAAATAATAGAACAGCGCCAGCAATGCATAACAGCCGACCGTCACCCACATAAGACCTGGAGATTCACCGGTCTCCGATGCCCACGGCGTATACATAATAACGAAGAAAATAACCACCAGCAGCAACAGCGACGGAACGATGTAGCTGCGTCCTTGGAAACGATCGATTTGCTGAGCAGGGGCAGCAACCGCATGTTTGCCCTCTTTCTTGCGCTTCTTGTTTAACTGCTTTGAATTTCGCTCCACCATGCGTTCCCAAGACCGTGACATGCGATGTAATCCCCCTCTAATTAATAGCTGCCTATCTTAGTGCTTAATTGTAGCCTTAGGCGGCTCGTCCGTAAACTCGATCTGGTCAAGCTGATGGCGGAAATTCCGTCTGAAATTGTCCAAATAACGTTTGCGGAGCGTCTCGCGCTCAGTCAGTTCTTCTTCACTCAGGCCAACCGTTTTATGTTTATGGGCGAGTTCGTTAATTCGCTTGATCAAGTCGCTCATCGATTCTTCACTCTCCTTCCGTTCCGAGAAACACTCTTCTACTTTGACATCAACCGTCTTCTCTTGTCAAGGCGGCGAGGCGCCGCGAAGCAACGGAATGATCATAGCTGCACACACTTCAATTATCGCAATCGCAGCGCCATTCGAGTGAATAAAAAGGACTCACAAATTGCTGTCCCGAATCATCGCAGACATGCAATTCACAAGTCCTATCCGGATTCCTTCCGGTAATACGAGTGAAGGGTGTTACGGTTCCAGAACGCTCGATGGAATGATCAGTTCATCGCCGCTTCGCAAAGATGATGAAGTCAATCCATTGCGTTCCATAATTCGATGAATGGCATCGCGCGTATCCAGCCCGTCACGCTTGACGTCCTCCGCAATCCCCCACAGCGTGTCGCCCGTATCCGCGAATACCACCTTCTCCTCTGCAGTAACCGAAGGCGTTACGGATCCATCTGCAGAAGTACGCATCAGCGTTAATCCAGTGAACAGGATCAGGAACACGATTGCGAAGATGAGCACCCGAAGCAGCTTCCACCCGGCCGCCGAGATATCTGCGGTCTGACGTTGCCGTCCGCTAGTTGCCGAAAATCTGTTGTTCCTATTTCTATCGATCGCAGCATTCGCCAAACGTCCAGCTTGTCCGTTCGAACTCAATACCCACGTATGTACCATGTTCATCGCTCCCCAAACATTTGTTCTGGTTCGATCATAACACGAACATACGTTTGAATCAACCATAATTTAGAACATTTGTTCCGAGAGAACGAATGTTTGTGCGAACTTCGGTTCTGTGTTATAATTTGTCACAAATGAACTCTTCCATACTCTAGGAGGTAACGGACGTGTCGAAGATGTCCAATCGCCAGACTGCGATTCTAGAATTTATTAAGAATGAAGTGAAGGACAAGGGTTATCCCCCTTCCGTCCGCGAGATCGGCGAAGCCGTCGGACTCGCATCCAGTTCTACCGTGCACGGCCACTTGGATCGCCTGGAGAAGAAGGGCCTGATTCGGCGCGATCCGACGAAGCCCCGCGCCATCGAGATCTTAGATGAAGACGGCGAATCGCCGACGCATTACGCCTTTAACGTTCGCAAGGTCCCTCTCGTGGGCAAAGTAACGGCCGGCGTTCCGATCACCGCAACGGAGAACATCGAAGAGTACTATCCGCTGCCCGAACATATGGTCGGCGATCAGCAAGTCTTTATGTTGTCGGTCTCCGGCGACAGTATGATTGAAGCCGGCATTCTGGACGGCGACTTCGTCATCGTGCGTCAGCAGCAATCCGCCAACAACGGCGATATCGTAGTGGCCATGACTGAGGATGATGAAGCGACCGTCAAGACGTTCTACAAGGAACGCGACCACATTCGCCTGCAGCCGCAGAACAGCACGATGGAGCCTCTGCGCTTGAACAAGGTTAGTATTCTGGGCAAGGTGATCGGGCTTATCCGCAGCCTTCATTAATGGCATTAATCAATTCAAACGCGCGCCCTGCCGCCGCTGCGAGCCGAACGACTCGCAGCGGCGGTTTTCTTATGGATAGATATGCCGATCGTCTCTCTAACAGCTCGGGACAGTTTGTCATAGATTAAAATTCACTCGGACAATCCTGCTAGACTACTAGATGGCCGGTTTAGAGGGAATACTTGCAACCAGGAAGGAGTTTAAACAATACGGGAGGTTGATCTAATGTTACGGCATCGGAACAAGCGTTCGGATACCCAAATATCGGCTGGGTTTGTCATTGCATGTGCAACCGCATTGTCGTCCCTAATCGGATCAATCGTCGCAGCTATTATGAGTTTCATTCATTAGAATATCTACGAAGCCAAGCGCAATACAACAAGAATCGCCTTCCAGCACCCCGATCGAGGGTGCCGGAAGGCGATTGATCTATCTATGCCGCGTTTAATACATCGTCAGGTACTGATCGCGCTCCCACTGGTGCACTTGCGTGCGGTACATGTCCCACTCGATCTCCTTCATCTCGTAGAAGTGCGTCAGTGCGTGATCGCCGAGCGCGTCGCAGATGACTTCGTCGCGGAGCAATTCGGCCAGCGCCGACTGCAAGTCGATCGGCAGACTCGGAATGCCGGCGTCGATCCGCTCTTCCTCGGACATGACATAGATGTTGCGGTCAACCGGAGCCGGCAACGGCGTCTTGCTGCGGATGCCGTCCAGACCGGCTTTGAGCATCACGGCAAGAGCCAGATACGGGTTAGCCGCTGGATCCGGGTTGCGCACCTCAATACGCGTGCTCAGGCCTCGGGAAGCCGGGATGCGGATCATTGGGCTGCGGTTAGCTGCAGACCACGCAACGTAGCAAGGGGCTTCATAACCTGGCACGAGACGCTTGTACGAGTTGACCGTCGGATTCGTAATCGCCGCCATGCCGCGGGCATGCTTCAGAACGCCCGCCATGTATTGGCGTCCGACAGCACTGAGGCCGAGCTTGTCGTTCGGATCGTAGAATGCGTTCTCGCTGCCGCGGAACAACGATTGGTGGCAGTGCATGCCCGAGCCGTTCATGCCGAACAGCGGCTTCGGCATGAACGTTGCATGCAAGCCGTGCTTGCGGGCGATCGTCTTAACGACCAACTTGAATGTCTGGATCTGGTCGGCTGCGCGAATTGCGTCCGCATATTTGAAGTCGATCTCGTGCTGCCCGGGCGCCACTTCGTGGTGAGAAGCTTCAATCTCGAAGCCCATCTCCTCAAGCGTCAGCACGATATCGCGGCGGCAGTTCTCGCCGAGGTCCGTCGGCGCCAGGTCGAAGTAGCCGCCTTGGTCGTTCAGTTCGGTCGTCGGATTGCCTTTGTCATCCGTCTGGAACAGGAAGAATTCCGGTTCTGGTCCGACGTTCATCGCCGAGAAGCCCATCTCTTCCGCTTCCTGAAGCGCGCGCTTCAGAATGCCGCGAGGATCGCCGGCGAACGGCGTGCCGTCCGGCATATAGATGTCGCAGATGAGGCGAGCAACCTTGTCTTCCGTCACCCATGGGAAGATGACCCACGTGCTGAGGTCCGGGTATAGATACATGTCGGATTCCTCGATCCGGACGTAGCCTTCGATCGAAGAGCCGTCGAACATCATCTTGTTGTCGAGCGCCTTCTCCAATTGGCTGAACGGAATCTCGACGTTCTTAATAATGCCCATCAAATCAGTGAATTGCAACCGAATAAAACGTACGTTCTCTTCCTTGGCAATCCGCAAAATATCTTCGCGGGTATAATTCGTGCTCATAGGAACCCTCCTCGATTGAATCGTAATGCGATCTCACCCTACTTGTTCTTGAAGAAGCGCGACAGCTCCCCTTGAATGAGGGACACCTGGCCCGGGCGCTTGCCCGCCATCAGCTCTTGCTTCAGCATGCGGTGAAGCTGCGAATCCGAGAGCTCGCGGCGCTTGACTTCCGACTGTTCGTTGATGATCGTGCCGTCGTCTCCGCCCTCGCCTACCGGGTTCATCACTTGCTTGATACCGGCAATATTCACGCCTTTCTCGATCAACGCCTTGATCTCAAGCAGACGCTCGACGTCGTTGAACGAGAACAACCTTTGGTTCCCTGCCGTACGGGCCGGTTGAATCAGCTCATGTTGTTCATAGTAACGAATTTGCCTGGCCGTTAGGTCCGTCAGCTTCATGACGATACCGATCGGGAACAACGCCATATTCCTGCGTATCTCGTCGCCAGCAGCCATACTTAATCAACCTTTCATCGTGACACCTGATATTTTGTAACCACTTCCATTGTAGCGGCATCCCACAAAGGTGTCAAGGAATGTAAGGTTTAATAACGATTCATTATGGCGCAAACCGTCGATTGTCACGTCTCTATCGTCAGATCAGTCCCTTATGCAAGAAATCGGATAACACTTGGCGTACCGCTAATTTAACATGCGCGTAAGTCAGGCCGCCTTGCATGAAAGCAATGTAAGGTTCGCGTATGGGTGCGTCCGCGGACAGCTCCAAGCTGCCTCCTTGAATGAAGGTTCCTGCCGCCATGATGACCGGATGCTCATAGCCCGGCATCTCCCACGGCTCGGGGACAACGTGCGCGTCGACGGCCGCTGCCTTCTGAACAGCCTGCACGAACGCGATCAGCTGCTCCGAGGTATCGAATTTGACCGCCTGAATGAGGTCCGTTCGCGGGTCGTCCCACTTCGGATGCGTCTCGAAGCCCAATTCCTCGAACACCGCAGCGGCGAAAATGCTTCCTTTGACCGCCTGGCTGACGAGCAGAGGCGCTAAGAACAGCCCTTGATAGATGGAGCGCGTCGTGCCGAGCATCGCCCCAACTTCGCCGCCGATACCGGGGACGGTTACGCGGTAAGCCGCCAGCTCGACCAGCTCTCGCCGGCCGGCAATGTAACCGCCGCTAGCGGCAAGGCCGCCGCCTGGATTCTTGATCAGCGAGCCGGCGATCAGATCGATGCCGACCTCCGTCGGCTCACGCTCCTCCGTGAATTCGCCGTAGCAATTGTCCGCGAAGAGGATGGCGTCAGACTTCAGCTCCTTCAACCTGTCAGCCATCTCCGCCAGTTCGCCAATCGTGAACGACGGGCGCCAATCATAGCCGCGCGACCGCTGAATGGCGAACACCTTCGTTCTCTCAGTCACCGCTTGGGAGACCGCCTCCCAGTCGACGCGGCCGCCCGCCGCGAGCGGAACCGTCACCGACTTCACACCCCAATCGGCGAGGGAGCCGGTGCCGTCTCCTGCTTCGCCGATCACCTTGTGCAGCGTATCGTACGGCCTGCCGGTCACGAACACGATCTCGTCGCCCGGCCGAAGAACGCCGAACAGGGCCGCACCGATCGTGTGCGTCCCCGATACGAGATGCGGACGGACGATCGCCGCTTCGGCGCCGAAGACATCCGCATATACTTCGTCCAACACTTCGCGCCCCCGGTCGTTATAGCCATAGCCCGTCGACGCCGCAAAATGATAGTCGCTCACCTTATGCTTCTGGAACGCCTGAATGACCTTCCACTGGTTGCGCTCCGCTATAAGATCCGTCTCGGCCAGGCGCGCGGCAGCCTTATGCTCCGCCGCCTTCGCCAAGCCTCCCCAATTGCCGTCCCATCTACTCATGCTTCGTTCTGTACTCCGTTTCTGTCTCTACATTGGTTACGAATGCCGCATTCCCTGTATCGAGCGCATCGGCACTAACTCGATACGCCTCCAGAGATTGGCCGTACTTCTCCATATCGGCTGGATTCAACCGGATCGTCAGAATCAACCAGTCGTCTTCCGTCTCCTGCGCCGTCACTTCGCCGACCCGGTAAGCCAGCGCCGCCAGATCCCCGCGCGAAGCGGGCAATCGCAGCACGCAGACGTCTCCGAGCAGCTTGTCCTCCAACCGATGCAGCAGCATCTGCATGTCCCGCTCGTTAAATGCGCTCACCCGAAGCGTGTCCGCGTCGCCCGGCAGCAACTCCAGCTCCGAAGGAGAACAAGCGTCGATCTTGTTGTACACGTACAATCGCGGCTTCCCTACGGCTCCCAGCTCGCTAAGCACCTGCTCAACGACTTCCCGCTGGCGGTCCCGCATGGGGGACGAAGCGTCCATCACATGAACGAGCAGATCCGCCTCGTTCGCCTCCTCCAGCGTCGCGCGGAACGCGGCGACGAGATCGTGAGGCAGGTTCTGAATGAAGCCGACCGTGTCGGTGAGCAGCACTTCCTTGCCGCTCGGCAGCTTCAGCGTCCGCGACGTCGGATCGAGCGTGGCGAACAGCTTGTCTTCCGCCAGCACGTCCGCGTTCGTCAGCTGGCGCAGCAGCGTTGACTTGCCCGCGTTCGTGTAGCCGACAAGCGCGATCTGCACGGCGCCGGTCTTGCGGCGCCGCTCACGGTGGAGATTGCGCGTCGCGGTCACGCTCTCGAGCTGGCGCTTCAGTTCGCTGACCCGGCCGCGAATGTGTCGCCGGTCCGTCTCTAGCTTCGTCTCGCCCGGGCCTCTCGTTCCGATGCCGCCGCCAAGCCGCGACAGATTCTTGCCTTGTCCGGACAGCCGGGGAAGCAGATACGTCAGCTGTGCGAGCTCAACCTGCAGGATGCCTTCGCGCGTCTTTGCCCTTCCCGCGAAGATATCCAGGATCAGCTGCGTTCGGTCGATAATCTTGACATCCAGTGTCTCCTCCAGGTTGCGGACTTGAGCGCCGGACAATTCCTGGTCGAAGATGGCGGTCGTGATGCCATGCAGCTGCGCGAGCTCCTTCAGCTCGAGGGCTTTGCCTTTGCCCACGAACCACCTTGAGTCCGGCGTCTCGCGGTTCTGCATCCGCGTATCCACCACTTCGACGCCGGCAGTCTCGGCGAGCTGAACAAGCTCCTGCAGCGACAGCTCAGGATCGATCCCGGATCGGCGCGTCTCATCCGTCACGAGGCTCACTAGCAAGGCGCGTTCGGGCGCGCTGGTTTGGGTCTCGTATGTACGAGGTCTCATGTATCGATCGATGCCTCCATATTTTCAACCATCTGTATCGTTCTATTTAACAAAATGGCGTCTCTCCCGCCGTTGATGCATAGCTTGAATTGGCGGATACGGCCGGACTGCGCAGATCCTCCGGCTTCAGCGAGACCAGCTCCTGACGCCCCGGCGACCCGTTCGGATAGCTGGAGAGCAGCCGGACCGCTTGATTGCGGATCGCCCGCTCCAGCACGTTGCGCACGAACCTCGCGTTGCTGAAGTGGAAAGGCGACTCTGTCTTCTCCTGCACGATCAGGTGGCGCAGCTTGAGAAGCGATTGCGGCAGGAATGCATAGTCCCGCTCTCTCGCCATCCCTTCGGCGATCTGCACGAGCTGGTCCAGCGAATAATCCGGGAACTCCATCTGAATCGGGAAGCGCGAGGGCAAGCCGGGATTCTGCAGGAGGAAGAAGTCGATCTCCATCGTGTATCCAGCCAGAATGAGCACGAATTGGTTCTTGTAATCCTCCATCGCCTTCACCAGCGTATCGATCGCTTCCTTGCCGAAGTCCTTCTCGCCGCCGCGCGCCAAGCTGTACGCTTCGTCGATGAACAGCACGCCGCCCAGCGCCTTCTTGACGAGATCCCTCGTCTTCTGGGCCGTGTGCCCGATATACTCGCCGACCAGGTCGGCGCGCTCCACTTCAACCAGATGGCCTTTGCTTAAGAGGCCCATATCCTGGAACAGCTTAGCGAGAAGACGGGCGACCGTCGTCTTGCCGGTGCCGGGATTTCCTTTGAAAATCATGTGGTAAACGTGCGCTTCGCTATGAAGCCCCGCCTCGCCGCGCATCTGCGCGATCTGAAGCAGCGCGTAGATCTCGTAGACGAGCTCCTTGACGCTGTCGAGGCCGACCATTCGGTCCAGCTCTCGCTGCCATTCCAGCCACGGTCCGCTGTTCGGGATCGCCTTCGCCGTCTCCTGTACAGGAGCTGCCGCCGTCCCCGCTTGATCTGTCGATCTCAACACGACGTTAATTTGCCGCGATGGTCTCGCTGCGGCTGAATTGCGGTTCCCCGATAAGTCCGTCTTCGTATTCATCGCCTATCACCCCGCGCGCTGCAGTCGGCAAATCGCCGCAATATCAATCTATTCCGGCGGTTCAAGCCGCATGCAACAACCACTTGTCAGCGAGCCACTTCGTATAGGCCAGAACCTCGCGCGTCCGATTGTAGGTCAAGTGCAGGACGCGGCTGTCCGTGACGCTGACTTGGACCGGATCGTAGCGGAGAGCCTTCGCGATATTGGCAGCGCGGGAGCCGTGATATTGATGCGTCACGATCACCGCCGTATGCCAGCCGTTCTCGCTCATGATCGCTTGCGAGAACTTTAAATTCTCGAGCGTGCTGTGCTCCTTCGGCTCCAAGACGATGTCCGCATCCGGCACGCCTTGTGCCGTCAAATATCGGCGCATTCCTTCCGCTTCCGTGATCGTGGCTCCATTGTCGTCCAAGCCGCCCGAGACGAGGAAGCGCTCGAATACGCCTTCCTCATACAGGCTAAGCGCATAATCCAGACGCTCCAGCAGTCCCGGACTTGGCCTGTCCGACCACAAACTGGCGCCCAGCACAATGCCGACATCGTTCCCCTTCGGCAGAACGCTCCCCGGCTGGCCTTCGAAACGCACAATAATCATGAACAACGCTGCGCACCAGACGATGAGAGCGATGAATCCGGCAACGAGGCAATAGAGAGCAAGCCGCAGCAACCGCTTGGACAGCGGCCGCTTGCTTCGCCGCTGTCGAGCGCGAAGGCTAGTCCCGGAAGGAAGCGTCGTCTTATCATGGCTCGCAGCGGACCTCTCCATATTCATGAACCGTTCGTCTCCCAACCGAAATGTTCGAGAAGCTCCGTTCGATGGCGCAGACTCATGTCGAAGTAGGGGAACTTCTTCTGCTTGATCAGCGAGAGCAGCCGGGATGCCGTCTTCTGAGCCATAGCGGAATCGCGCGGCGTTATGTGGCCGTCGTCGAGCGCCTCCTCCAGCTCATCTTCATCCAGCAGCAGCGTCTCTCCCGTCGGCAGCACGACGATATCTAGGTACAGGTCGTCGAACCAAGGCACCTGCTGATCGGTCAGCCCCTGCGTCTTGCAGATGTCAATATACCACTGCACGACCTGGCCCTTGTCATCGAACATCGTCGTCACGACGAAGTGTTCCCCTCGGGGGAAGTGCTGCATCCACAAGTAGCCTTTGTCGGCGAGGCACATGCGCCGGCCGTTATATTCCTTCCACAGCGGATCGCGGAGATCGTGAATCCGATACATCGTCACGAATCCGCGGAATCCCGGTTCATCCATGGGGATGCAAGCGTAGCTCTTCTTCAATATGCGGCGCCAATTGGCCCGGTCTGAGAATTTACGTTTCATGAATTCGTCTCCGGCAAAAGATTTACACAAAGCTTACCACATCTTACCGGCTCTCACCAGTGAACGGCGCCTGTTGTGCTCGAATCGCGGTGCTTAACTCCAATTTTTGCCCATTCGAACATGCAGGATACCCGCATCCAGGAACGTCTCCGGCGAGACGGCCTCGTAGCCGAGCTTGCGATAGAACGGCTCTGCAGTGCATTGGGCATCTAGAATGACGCCGGAGCAGCCGCTCTCGCGCGCATCCGTCTCCATCGTCTCCATCAGAAGCCGGCCAACCGAGCGCCCCCGGTAAGGGGACAGCACGGCGATGCGCTGGAACTTCGCGATCCCGGGCTTGTACTCCCGCCAGCGCCCCGTCGCGACCGGTTCGCCGTCGTCTGTTATGAGGAAGTGATGGCATGCTTCGGGGGACACGTCATATTCATCCCACTCCAGCGATTCGTCAACCCCCTGCTCGTCCACGAATACCGCCTTGCGAATCTGCTTCTCTGCCGTTAATTGCTGCTCCGTTGTCACTCGAACGCACAACATGTCTCATCTGCTCCTTTGATCTTCAGCTATGTAAGGTTGTCTGGCTTATTGGTAAAAAACAAGCTGTAACCCGCAAGTGGCGGTTACAGCTTGCCTAGCGTCCCGATCAGTTGACCGGGGTCACGATGATGCCTGTATCAGTAGGACTTGGCGTCGATTCCTGCCCCATCACCGGCGGAGCAGATGGTTCTTCGCCGCCGCCCGCTCCGGTTCCTTGATCCTGTCCTTGCCCTTGCCCTTGTCCTTGTCCATTGCCCTGACCTTGTCCTTGTCCCTGCCCTTGGCCTTGATTACCTGGGCTAGGCCACGGATTCGTGCCGTCGCCGGGAGGCGTACCGGGATCCTGGCCGTCGATCGGCGGCGTGAAGGTTCCGTCTCCCGGGTCGGTCGGCGGAATCTCGCCCGTATCGATCGGCGGCGGCGTCTCTTCCTGCGTCTCGATCGTCACCGTCGCTTGCGCCGAAGGCTCGCTCTCCAGCTTCAGCTGCGCGTCGTATGCCGTCACGTAGTACGAATAGGTCATGCCCGGCGCGATGGTCATATCCGGGAATGCCGGCTCGGCGCTCTCGCCTAATAGGCTGAAGTCCGCTTCGCCATCTGCCTTCCGGTACACCTTGTACGTGACGCCTTCCCCGGTCACAGCGGACCAGTTCAGCTGTACCGCCATCTGCTGAGCGTCATAATTAGCGGTCAAGCCTGATACGGCATCCTGCGTCGTCTTCGGCTGGTCCACGCCATCCGGCTTCGGGAACGACTGCTTGTCGTGGCCCTTGAGCGCGGCGGACATGACCTTGGAGAACAGCGCTGCGGCCGTGCCGCTCTTGCTGCTGACATAGTGTTCCTCGGTCGTCTTGTCGTATCCGATCCAGACGGCTGCCGTCCATTCCGGCGTGTAACCGACGAACCAGATGTCGCGGCTGGCGCCCGAATTATTAACGCCCTCGATGCCAAGCTGAGTCGTCCCTGTCTTGCCGGCGACTGTGCGGCCGCTGATCTTCGCTTTCTTGCCGGTGCCGGATTTGACAACGTCCTTCATCGCTTCCGTCAAATAATAAGCCGTTTTGGGATCCATGACTTGCTTCGCCTTGGATTTGAACTCATAGATGGTCTTGCCTGCGCTGTTCTCGATCTTCAGGATGCTGTGCGCATCCTGCAGCGTGCCGCCGTTCGCGAAGGCGCCATAGGCGCGCGTCATCTGGAGCGGAGACACGCCGTTCGTCAAGCCGCCGAGCGCGACCGACAGGTTGCGGTCATCCGGGCTAAGCTCGATGCCCAGTCTCGATGCGAATTCAATTGCCTTGCTCACGCCGAGCTCGTTGAGCAGCCAGACGGCCGGCTGGTTACGCGAATTCGTAATCGCTTCGGTAATCGTCGTCGTACCGAGATAGCCTTCGCCGCTCGCATTCGCCGGACAATATTTGCCGTTGTCGTAGCACACCTTCTTATCCTGTACCTGAGACCACGGGAACCATTCGCCCGTCTCGAACGCGGGGCCGTAAACCGCAATGGGCTTGAACGACGAACCTGCCTGGCGCGGCTTGTCGACGCGGTTCCAGTTCCCGGTCTGGTAATCGCGGCCGCCGATCATTGCTTTTAATTCCCCATTGTGCTGGTCCATGATGACCATCGAGCCTTGGATCGGCGTGTCGTCCTTGCTCTTCTCGAAGTTGTCGTCATCCTTGAACGCCTTCTCCATCGCTTGCTGTGCTGGGATGTCGATGGTCGTATAGATCGTATAACCGTTGGTAAGCAGCTGCTCTTCTTCGTAGCCGGTTACCTGCTCCGCCTCTTCCAGCACGTAGTCGATAAAGGTCGCGAATTGCGAAGCGCTTGCCTCTGTCGACGCCGGAGCCTTGTACTTCCATGCCGCGGCTTCCTTCTCTTCCTGTTCCGTGATGAGTCCTTGTTCCTTCATGACCGACAGAACAACGGTTCTGCGCTCAAGCGATTTCTCCGGATTGGAGATCGGATTGTAGACGTTCTGCCCCTTCGGAATGCCGACGAGTATCGCGATCTGAGCTGTGTTCAGATCGTTCAAATCGTCGATGTCGAAATAATATTTGGCCGCGGCTTTGATCCCTAATTGACGGTGGCCAAAGTCGATCCGGTTCAAATACATCTCGAGAATCTCATCCTTCGACTTGTGATTCTCCAGCGCAAGTGCGATGGACGCTTCCGTTCCTTTGCGGAAGAGCGTCTTCTCCGTAGACAAGAAGATATTGCGGGCCACCTGCTGGGTAATGGTGCTGGCGCCTTCCGCCGCGCTGCGCTCGATGATGTCCTTCACAAGCGCGCGTCCGATGCCCCACACATCCACCCCGCCATGCTCGTAGAACCGCTTATCCTCGACCGCTACGAACGCTTGCTGCACCTTCTTGGGAATATCACTGATGTTAACATACTCCCTGACGCCTCCGGTGACCGCCAGCGTCTTCAACTCGTTGCCCGACGCATCTACGATCTTCGTCGACTGCTCCATATCGTTAAGCTTATCGAAGTTCGCATTCAGAATTCTCTCGCCATTCAATATAACGAGCAAATAACCGATAACTGCGCATACGACGGCGAACAGAACGACGAATGACAGCCACAGCCACGCCCTGCTCTTTCGTTTGCGTTTCACCGGCTTGCGGTTGTTTCCCTTCCTGCTTGCCTGTGCCGATTTCATGGAATCTCCCCTTTTTCTTGCAGGATTGCTATATCTCTGTTATATCCGGTCAAAAGAAGAACAACCCGTCTAAGGGTTGCTCGAGTGGCCGGTCTATTCTGTTAGACGCAATGTGGGGTACAAAAGTTTCAAAAATCGCCTGGAATGGGACGCGATCAAGCGTCCGCTTCAGGCAAATGCAGGGATACGTTGCGCTGCGGCGTGAACGTACTGATCGCATGCTTGTATACCATCTGCTGGCGCCCTTCGCTGTCGATGACAATCGTGAAATTATCAAAGGCGCGGACGATGCCGCGGATTTGGAACCCGTTGGTCAAGTAGACCGTAACCGGGACGCTGTCCTTGCGCAGTTGATTAAGGAACGTATCCTGGATGTTAATAGTCTTGTTCATTACAAGTAACCCCCATCGCCATATGGATTATGAATAAATGTATTCAAGATCGCAAGGAAACTTTCCTGCTATTATAGCACAAATCTCCTTGAAAAGTTCGGTGTTTTTTGGTTGTTCGCCCACGTCTGCCCACTGAAGCTCGCGCATATGTCGGAACCACGATAGTTGGCGCTTGGCGAAATGGCGCGTATCGCGTTTGAGCAGCGTGACGGCGGCTTCGTAATCGAGCTCGCCGGCTAGATACAAGGCGATCTCCTTGTAGCCCAACGCTTGCATGGCGACCGCATCGCGGCTTAGCCCCTGCTTGAGAAGGCGTTCCACTTCCTCGACCAGCCCCTGCTCCAGCATCAGGTCTACGCGGGCGTCGATCCGGCGGTACAGCTCGGCCCGATCCATCGTGAGCCCAATCAGGCAGAGACGGTACGGCGACTGCTTGCCGTCGCCTCTCTCCTGCTCTTGCAGCTCGGACATCGGACGTCCTGTCACTTCGAAGATCTCGAGTGCGCGGATAATGCGCCGTTCATCGTTCGGATGCAGCTTGGCGGCCGTCTTCGCGTCAACGGCGGAGAGACGCGCGTGCAGCGCTTCCGCGCCATACTCCCGCGCGAAGGCGCTCATCCGTTCACGGAACGCCTCATCGCTCCCGTACTCTTGGAACTGGTAGCCGTAGCAGACCGATTCTACATAGAGGCCGGTGCCGCCGACGATGAACGGCAGCTTGCCGCGGGCGTGAATCTCTTGGATCTTCTCCGCGCATAAAGCTTGGAAGTCGGCTGCGGAGAACGGCTCGCTCGGGTCAAGGATGTCGATCAGGTGATGGGGAATGCCTCGGCGTTCCTCCAGCGGAAGCTTGGCGGTGCCGATGTCCATGCCGCGGTATACCTGCATCGAGTCGCCGCTGATGATCTCACAGCCGAACTTCTCCGCGATCCGAAGACTCAGCTCGGTCTTGCCGACGGCGGTCGGGCCGACGAGCACGAGCAGCGGCGGACGCTGGTCCTCTAGCTCTGGAGCATCGCCGGACTTGTTGTTAGATCGGAACGACATCGACATCTTATCGTTCATCTTAGGGTTATCACTCCGTAAGCGACAGCGTTGGCCGTTCGGCGAGGACGAATGAATCCTAACCGTTCGAATTCCTTGCTGTCGCGATGGTCTTTGAGCATGACCGCTCGGCGGGCGACGCGGCGCGCCTCCATCACGGCCTCTTGCGTCAGCGCCGAATCCTCTGCAACGGTACGAAGCGGCATCAGCGAGGCGGAAGCCATGACCGGCTTCGTGAACATCGGATCGAAGTAGACGATGTCATAGCTCTTGTCTGGCAAGCTGCGCAAATAAGCAAGGTGTTCTGCCTTGATGTGCTGGATGCGTCGCATCGCTTCGTTAATATCGGGCAGCTCCGTCTGATAGGTTCGCATGCCTTCGCGCACGATCAGGTGCAGAAGCGGCGAAGCCTCAAGCGCGGTCACTCGTCCTTCCGCGCCGACGGCGACGGAGAAGACGAGCGCGTCGGAGCCAAGTCCAGCCGTGCAGTCGAGCACCGCGTCCCCCGGCTTCGCGCCAGCCGCATGCGCCATGGCGTCATAGCCGCCTTCCCGCAGCCGCTTCGCGCGGATGAACGCCATGCTCGGATGGTAGAACAGCGGCGGCTCGTCTCGCTGCGAGAACTTTAAGCCCTCCGGCCCGGCGGCGAGAACACCGTCCGCCGCCTCCGGCTTGGCGCGCATCAAGCCGCGGATCGTATCGCGGCGGCGCGGCGCATAAGCGCAGCCCAGCTCCTCGGCGATCCGCATCGCATAGCGGACCGTCTCCTCGTCCGGCCGTTCTATCGTCGTCACGATCAATTCATCACCCGCTTGAACATTTTCTCCAGCTCATAGGTGGTGAAGCTGACGACGATCGGCCGGCCGTGCGGGCAAGTGTAAGGCTGACGGCACTCCCCGAGACGCTTGAACAGCGATTCCGCCGCCTCTCGGGTGAGCGCCTGGTTCGCTTTGATCGAAGCCTTGCAGGAGCAGAGTACGGACGCCTTCTCCCGCAGCTTGCGAAGATCGACGTTCTTCTCCGCCAGCACCCACTCCGCCATCTCGCGCACGATGTCCGCTTCGTCGCCAGAAGGCATCCAATGCGGCACTGCGCGCACGATAAAGGTATTGCCCCCGAAATCTTCCAAATATACCCCCACCTGCTCGAATAGCTGCAGACGGCTGGTCAACGCGATGTATTCGTCCGGCGAGAAGCTCAGCGTGACCGGCAGCAGCAGCTCTTGGCTCGCTTCCTCCGGCCGGCCGAACTTCTCGTAATAGAATTCGTAATTGATTCGCTCATGCGCGGCGTGCTGATCAATCAGATAGAGACCCGTGTCGTTCTGGGCGATCAGATACGTCCCATGCATCTGCCCGATCCAGTGCAGCTCGGGGAATTCCGGCGGCTTGGCGGCCGCGTCCGGCGCGGCATAGGCCGCTTGCCATACTTGCTCCGGCACGCGCTGCTGCGGCTGCGCGCTTCTCTCCTGCCATTCGCTGCGCCCGGTCGAAGTAGCTGCGGAGGGCGATCGTCCGGATGGCGTGCTCGGCCATTGTTGACGAGACGGCCAAGCGGGCGAATTGCTCTCGAACGAGCGGTCCATCGAAGCTTCGGAATTGCCGCTCTCCCGCACCAAGCTCTCGAACGCCGCTGCATCTTCATAGGCGGCGCTGCTGCTTCCGGCGCGGGAAGCTGGCGTGCCGGTTGCTGCCTGCATGCTAGCGCTTGCCTGAACGCCTGAGGTTGAGGCCGAAGCAGCGGACGGCAATTCTCCGCCGTTCGCAAGCAAGCCGCCAGCTGCGCTGCTAACACCGCTCGGCTCCGACGGGGGCACCTGGAAGCGGATCTGATCCTGTACCCACGTCTGCGTCTTCGGCGTCCGCACCGCAGAGCCGGACGGAATATACGCTTGAGTGCCCAGCGCCTGCTTCACCGCCTGCTCGACGAATGCCCGCAGCTCGCTCTCCTTGCTGAACCGTACCTCCAGCTTGGCCGGATGCACGTTGACATCGACCAGCGTCGGATGCATACGCAGGTTCAGCACCGCAAGCGGATACCGATTGATCGGCAGCAATGTATGATAGGCCTGCAGCAGCGGCTGCACGACGGCGGGGCTGCGCACGTAACGGCCGTTGACTAACACCGTAATGGCGTTGCGGTTCGAGCGCGTCTCCACCGGCATCGCGACGAGCCCGTCGATCGAATAGTCGGGATGCTCCGCCGACAACTCGATCATGGCCTTCGCCGCAGCCGTCCCGTAGATGGCGGCCGCCACCTGGCGCAGATCGCCGTTCCCTTGCGTGCGAACGAGCGTCGTTCCATTATGCGCGAACGTGAAGGCAATATTCGGATGCGCGAGCGCTTGGCGATAGATCACGTCGGACAGATGGCTAAGCTCCGTCTGCACCGTGCGCATATATTTAAGCCTAGCCGGCGTGTTGAAGAAGAGCTCCCGAATGGTCATGTCTGTGCCTTGCGGAGCAGACACATCCTCTTCGATCTTAATCGCGCCGCCTTCAATCTCAAGGACGCGGCCGAGTCCGCTGGAATCGGATGCGCTCACGCAGCGGACTTTGGCGACGGCCGCGATACTCGGCAGCGCTTCTCCCCGGAAGCCGAGCGTGACGATCTGGAACAGATCTTTGCCGGTCGCGATCTTGCTCGTCGCATGCCGCTGGAAGGCCGTGCGCAGATCGTCCGGCTCGATGCCCGAGCCGTTGTCGACGATCCGCAGCAGCGACAAGCCGCCTTCCTCCGCCGTCACATCAATGGTCGTCGCGCCGGCATCCACTGCGTTCTCGATCAATTCCTTTAAGACAGATGAAGGCCGCTCAACGACCTCGCCGGCTGCGATCTGGTTGGCTAAGTGTTCGTCCAGCAAGCGAATGACGCCCATCTCGACCCCTGCCTTTCCCGTATGATAATTATAGTTGAGCGAGCTTCAGCAAGCCGTTCGCATCTGACCAGCGAAGCTGCGGCATCCACTTGGCGAGCAAGCGGACATCCATGCGGCTGACTCCGTCCTTCACGATCAGATGGGAGTCCGAGACAGCAAGACGGCTCGTCTTGCCTCCGAAGATGATCGAGATCGAATGGCTCTTGGCGTCATATTGCACCGTTCCGCCCAGGAATGCGGCAGCCAGACGCAGATCCAGATAAGGAACGCCGTTCTTGCGAGTGACGATATCGTTCGCTTGCATCCGCAAGCCGTCGATCACGAGCGAGCCTTTGCCTGCGACTAAGACGGCAGGCCGGCCTCCCGCCGCGCGGATCGCCGCGAACAGCTGCTGCACGTAGTCCTGTACTTCGAGATCGGGCGAGATGCCCGTGTGGTCGACCTTGCGGCCCTTCGGCGTCGTATATTCTTCTATCGTCACCTTCAGCACGCCGCCGGACGGCACGTCCATAATCTGCTGAACGACGCCTTTGCCGTACGTTCGCGTACCGATCAGTTTAGCGGCGCCGTAATCCTGCAGCGCGCCGGCCAGGAGCTCCGATGCGCTGGCCGTATCCTCATTCACAAGAATATAGATCGGATACTTCTTGCGCTCCCCTTCAACCGATATCGGATGGTCTACGCCTTCGCGATCCGTCAGATGGGCCAGCACGCCTGCCTGAATGAAGTTGCCGGCGATCTGCTGCGCTTGGTCCACGTAACCTCCGCCGTTATCCCGCAGATCGATGATCAGCGACTTCATGCCTGCCTTCTCCAGCTTGTCCAGCTCCTGCTTGAAACTGTCCGCCGCGTTGGCGGCGAACATGCTGAGCGAGAGGTATCCGATTCCGCCGCTAAGCATCTGAGACGAAGCGATCGGCAGTTGTACAATAGACCGCGTCAAGGTGAACGTAATTGCCTCGCCGTCGCGTATCACCTTAAGTCGAACGGTTGTGCCTTCATCGCCTGTAATCAGGTCGTTCATCTCGATGAGCGACAGACCTTCCACGTTCATTCCGTTCACCGAGACGAACTCATCGCCCGGCGCGAGCCCGGCCTTGGCAGCCGGGCTGCCCGGGATGACGTCTTGAACGTACTGCTTGCCGCCGTCGACCGTGCTGACGACCCCGACGCCGACGTACGTCTGGGCCAAATAATCCGAGAATTGCTGCCATTCCTCATCGGTGAAATATTCCGTATACGGGTCCTGAAGCGAGTCGACCATGCCCTCGATCGCCGCTTCATTCAAATCCTCGCCTGTAGGAGCGCTGAGATGATACTCTTCCAGAAGCTTCTTGACATCCTCCGTCTGCGCTTCGGTTGCCGCCAGCGCGGCGGGAACCGCTCCGGATAGCAGCGACAGGACGGCAATCAGCGAGACGATGCGGCGTATCAGTCGAATTCGGTTCAAGAGGATTCCCCGCTCTCCATCAGTAGGTTGCGTGCGTCGTTCAACCACTCCAGCGCCTGCAGCGGCGTCATGCGCATCACGTCCAGCTTGCGCAGCTTCTCCGCGATCCGTTCGGCCCCAGGGGACGCCGGCTTGCGCGGCTTCTCCGTCTTCGGCGGCTCCGGCTCAGCGAACATCGCGAGCTGGACGAGACCGCCGGCATCGGCTTCGGCCGTCTCGGGCCCGGAGCCGGCGTACGATCCGCCGGTCTCCCCGACGGCCGATGCCCCAGATGCCGATGGACGCTTCGCGCCGATGCCTGCGGCAGCCGTCTCCCCTGCTGCCGAGCCTTCGAGTAAGCCGTACGCCCGCGAGACGATCGTCTCCGGCAAGCCGGCGAGCTGCGCGCAGTAGATGCCATAGCTCGAGTCGGCAGCGCCGGCGACGAGCTTGCGCAGGAAGGTGACGCCGTCCGCATTCTCCTTCACGGCCATGCAGCCATTGCGAAGCCGAGGCAGCGTCTGCTCCAAGTGCGCCAATTCGTGAAAATGGGTCGACACGAGCGCCTTGCAGCCAATGACGTCGTGTACATATTCAATGACCGCCTGGGCGATCGCCATGCCCTCATCGGTAGACGTACCCCGGCCGAGCTCGTCGATGATGACGAGGCTTCGGCTGGTGGCCTGTTCGGTCATCACCTGAATGTCCTTCATCTCGACCATGAACGTGCTCTGCCCGCCGACGAGATCGTCCGCCGCGCCGATGCGCGTGAAGATCCGATCGATCAGCGGCAGCTCGGCCCGCTTCGCAGGCACGAAGCAGCCGATCTGCGCCATGATGGCGATCATCGCCACTTGGCGCATATACGTGCTCTTCCCCGCCATGTTCGGGCCCGTGATGAGCAAGATCGAGCTGTCGTCAGTCAGCGACGTGTCGTTCATGATGAACGAGGTGCCTTCGGAGACGGCCTCGACGACCGGATGGCGGCCGTCCGTCACCGTCAGCTCATACCCGCTTCCGATGGCGGGACGCGTGTAGCGGCGTTCGGCGCTCACCTCCGCGAAGGATTGAAGCACGTCTAACGCCGCTACCTGCTCCGCCAGCTTCTGCAGACGCGGAATTTGGCCGGCGATCCGGTCGCGAAGCTCCGTGAACAGCTCGTATTCGAGATCGACCATCCGGTCTTCCGCTTCGAGGATGAGCGCTTCCTTCTCCTTCAGCTCCGGCGTCACGAACCGCTCCGCATTCGCCAGCGTCTGCTTGCGCTCGTAGCGGCCTTCCGGCAAGGCTCCAAGGTTGGAGCGCGTCACTTCCAAATAGTAGCCGAATACCTTGTTGAAGCCGATCTTCAGCGATTTGATGCCCGTGGCCTCGCGCTCTTGGCGTTCCAGCTCCGCGATCCACTTCTTGCCGTCCTTGCTGGCGATGTGCAGCTCGTCGAGCTTCGCGTTGTAGCCGGTGCGGATCAGGCCGCCTTCGCGCACCGAGACGGGCGGCTCGTCCGTGATGGCCGCGTCGATCGCAGCCGCCAGATCGGCGCAGTCGTCGAGCGCTCCAGCCAGCCGTACGAGCTGGGCGGAGCCGAGCTGCGCGCAGACGCCGCGGATGGCCGGAATGCGGCCAAGCGACGCCTTCAGCGCGTTCAAGTCGCGCCCGTTCGCGGTGCCGTAGGCGATGCGGCCGACGAGCCGCTCGAGGTCGTACACCTCGTTCAGCTCGGTTCGCAGCTCTTCCCTCTGCATCCAGGAGCCGTGCAGCGCTTCGACCGCGTCGAGCCGCTCCTTGATCGCCGCTTCGTCGAGCAGCGGCTGGTCGATCCAGCGCTTCAGCAGCCGCGCGCCCATCGCCGTGCGCGTCTTGTCCAGCAGCCACAGCAGCGAGCCGCGGCGCGAACGGTCTCGCACGGTCTCGGTCAGCTCCAGGTTGCGGCGCGTGAATGCGTCCAGCGCCATGAACATCTGCGGATCGTATGCTTTGACCGAACGCAAGTGACCGAGCGAGCGCTTCTGCGTCTCGCCCAGGTACGCGATCAGGCGCGCGACAGCCAGCCGGCGCACCGGATCCGCTTGCTCCCACAGCTCGCCCGGGAACTGCGCGGCGAGCGATTGCGGCGAGGCGTCAGCCTCTTCGCGGACGGTGCAGAGCAGCGTGCGTCCGGATGCCGCCGACTCTTCGCTCAGCCGAGCGAGCGAAGCCGCGTCGCCGACCGCTTCGGCCGGGCGGTAGACGTTCAGTTCGTTGCGGACGGCTTCCCGCGATGCGGCGAACGACGTCACGTACAGCTCTCCTGTCGTCAAGTCGCAGGCAGCCAGCCCGAACCGCCCGTCCGCTTCGGCGGTTCCGAGAATGAAGTTGTTGGCGCCGTCGCCAAGCGACTTCGTCTCCATAACGGTGCCAGGCGTTACGATGCGGACGATCTCGCGCCGCACGACCCCCTTCGCAGTGGCAGGATCCTCGACTTGTTCGCAGATCGCGACTTTGTAGCCCTTTTCGACCAGCCTTGCTATGTATCCTTCAGCGGAATGATAGGGAACGCCGCACATCGGCACGCGCTCCTCTGCCCCGGCCTCGCGTCCTGTCAATGTGATCTCGAGCTCTCGAGACGCGGTCAGCGCATCTTCGAAAAACATCTCATAGAAATCGCCAAGCCGGAAAAAGAGGAGCGCGTCCTTCGCTTCTTCCTTGACGGATAAATACTGCTGCATCATAGGTGTATAACCGGCCATCGTACTTCCTCCCGCGGTTGCTGTATCCTCTGATTATAGCAAAAAAGACGGAGGCGCGCCGCTATGATCTCGGCTTGCCAACGTCTTCCGGATCGGCGGTGTATGCCATGGTTGACGAACAGCGGTTCGTGCGTCATGGGGCGAGGATCAGCCGCCCGGCCGGATCAGCCGATTCGTCTCTGCTAGCTGCTCTAAAGTCCCTGCCCCGATGCCGAACATCGCCGCACGAAGCTCGAACTCGATCACGGCGAGCTTCTCTTCTATGCTCTCTACGGATTCAACCGCCTCGGCCAGCAGCGACCGGCCGAAGCCAGCCAGATTCGCGCCGAGCGCAATCGCCTTCGCGGCATCGACGCCGCTCGCGAGGCCGCCGCTGCCGATCAGACAGCCATCCGGCACGGCGGAGCGGGCTTCTTCGATGCACGCAGGCGTCGGCTGCCCCCAGCCGGCGAGCGCTTCCGCCGCCTCGCGGCGCACGCCCGGCGGCAGCCGGAACTTCTCAACCTGGCTCCAGCTCGTGCCTCCGGCTCCGGCAACGTCGACGAAGCTGACGCCAGCATCGAACAGTCTGCCCGCGTTCTCGCCATCGATGCCCCAGCCGACCTCCTTGGCGCCGATGGGCTTGTCCAGCTCGCGGCACAGCTTCTCGATGCGGCGCAGCAGCCCGCTGAAGTCGGTATCTCCTTCCGGCTGGAACACTTCCTGAAGGCCGTTCAGATGAAGTACCAATCCGTCAGCTTCGGTCAACTCGATGAGCCGGCGGCACTCGTCCGCGCCATAGCCGTAATTGAGCTGCACCGCGCCGAGGTTCGCGACGATCGGAATGGTCGGCGCCAGCTCGCGGACACGGAATGATTCGGCGAGCTCCGGCCGCTCGATTGCCGCGCGCCCGGAGCCGAGCGCCATCGCCCAGCCGCGCCGTTCCGCGGCTTCGGCCAGTCGGCGATTGATGCGGTTGGCTTCCGTCGTTCCGCCGGTCATGGAGCTGACGAGCAGAGGCGCTTGCAGAGGTCGTCCGAGGAAGCTGGCGGAAATGTCGATCGCCGCAAAGTCGATCTCCGGCAGCGCGTTATGGCGGAATCGGTAGCTGTCGAAGCCGCTGCGGCTGCTATCGATATGGCCGCTGTTGCCGCGATGCGCGTCGCTGCGGACGGCTCGGCTCTGCACGTCTTCACGCAGACAAATATCAATATGTTCGTTCTTCCGCCGCTCAATGTCGGTACGATTGTCGTTGCTGCTGCTCATGAAGGCCTCGTTTCCCGGCTCGGGGCCGGATGATTGTGTGATGAATGCAGGTCGGATGGCGCTGTCGGAGACGGCATGGCTGAGCGATGAGCAAGTCACACCTTAATCCGCCACTTGCGGCGGATGTCGGCGGTCTCGTCCCAGCTCCGACCTTCACGGATCGCGCGGAAGAGCGGGTCGATGTCCGCCCGGTACTTCGCGTACCCGGCGGTGGCTTGCAGCGCGCGATAGACGCGCTCCGCGCCGGCGAGAAGCAAGCTTCGGCCGCCTTCATAGAAGGCGTCGCGCATCGCGTCGTCGTCGAGCGGCCGATCGGCGGCCAGCTCGCGCGAGTGCTCGGCCGCCGCCTTCGCCAGAGCCAGCGTCCCGCGCGCGAGCAGCGGCGAGACGAGCCAGCTCGGCGGCGTACGGTACTCGAAGCCGCCATGCGCCTTCGGGCGATAGTCGCCCAGCGCGCCGTAGCGCGGCCGCCGCTTGCCTGCGTCCGGCGGCTCCAGCAGCCGCAGCGGCAGCGCGACGGCGTTGTCGAGCGCTCGCAGCCGCTCGCCCGTGAGCGCGGCGCCGCTCAAGTGCAGATGCCCGCCGAG
>NZ_JACJVN010000099.1 GCF_014212015.1 Cohnella lubricantis
CTCCGGCGATTCTGAGGCACGAACTAACAAAACAGGCGAGTTGTCCGGATAATCCGGATAACTCGCCGTCTCCCTCTCACGCCTGGCCCGTCAGCGTCAGCCACAGCATATGCAGCGCGCGCTTTGACGCGCGGATGCGAATGCCTTCGCGGTCGCCGCTAAGCTGCAGCCTCTCGACGCGCGTCGGCCGTCCCCGCTCGGCGAGGCCGACGTACACGAGCCCGACCGGCTTGCCTTCGACGCCCGCCGGCCCCGCCACGCCGGTCACCGACAGCGCCAGGTCGGCGCCAGCCGCAGTGAGCGCGCCTTCGGCCATCGCCGCCGCCGTCTCCTCGCTGACGGCGCCTGGCGCGCCCTCTCCTTCGAGCAGCGCCATCGGCACGCCGAGCAGCTTGTGCTTCACCCCGTTGCTATAGCTCACCACGCCGCCTACGAACGCGTCGGCGCTGCCCGGCACCGTCGTCAGCGAAGCCGCGATCATGCCGCCGGTGCAGCTCTCCGCCAGCGTCAGCGTCAGCCGCTTCTGCGTCATCAGCCGAATGACGGCCGCCTCCATCGGAATATCCTCTTCCGCGTACAGATAACGCTGCGTCCGCGAGCGGATCTCCCGCAGCGTCGGCTCGAGCTTGCGCTCCGCCTCCTCCGCATCCCGCGCCTTCGTCGACACGCGGACTGCCACCTCGCCTTCCTTCGCGTACGGAGCAAGCGTAGGATCGGACTGCTCGCGGATCAAATCCAGCAAGAGATCCTCAAGCGCGGATTCGCCGATGCCGCTGAACTTCAGCATCACCGAATGAAGCGTCGTAGACTCCCCGAGTGCTTCTCGCAGCCAGGCGGAACCGTCATTTTCGAACATCGGCTTCATCTCGCGCGGGGGTCCCGGCAGCAGCAAATAGGATGTGCCGTCCTCGGACAGCGCATTGCCGACAGCCAGCCCCGTGTCGTTGCGCAGAGGCGTTGCCCCTTCGATCAGATGCGCCTGCCGGCGGTTGCTCTCTATGAATGCGGTGCCGCGCAAGGCAGACATCTGCTCGATCTTGTGCATCGTCGGCTCGTGAACTTCGATGCCCCTCCCGAGATAATCGGCCAGCACATCGCGCGTCAAGTCGTCGAGCGTCGGCCCAAGGCCGCCCGTGAACACGAGCAGATCCGCCCGTTGGCGGGCCGTCTCGATAGCGGCGCGGATACGCTCCGCGTTGTCGCCGACGACGGTCTGATAATAAACGTCAATGCCCAGCTCTGCCAAGCCTTGCGACAGATACTGGGCGTTCGTGTTGACGATCTGGCCGAGCAGCAGCTCGGTCCCAACCGCTATAATCTCAGCTCTCATACGTAACGTTACACCTCTTTGACCGGGGGTTCGGCCCCTTGATTCGGGTTCTCGACGATGAGGCTCTTATTCTTGACGAAGTAGTCGATGCCCGAATAGACCGTAATGAGCGCAGCAGCCCAAGTGATAATTGTATCCACCGGAATATGAACGTATTCGAACGGCAAGTTGTTGAGCAGCAGCACGACGATCATGGCGATCTGAATGGTCGTCTTCCACTTGCCCCACTTGCTTGCAGCCACGACAACGCCTTCGAGCAGCGCGATCTGCCGCAGTCCTGTGACTGCCCATTCGCGGCTGATGATGACGATCGCCACCCAAGCGTCCAACTTGCCCATCTCGACCAGAGAGATCAGCACCGCGCCGACGAGCAGCTTATCCGCCAGCGGATCGAGCAGCTTGCCCAGATTGGTCACGATCTTGCGCTTGCGCGCGATATACCCGTCCAAGCCGTCGGTGCTCGCCGCTATAATGAACAGCAAGAGCGCGAACAGCTGATTGTAGGAGATCGAGTAGCTGCCGAGCACCAGCGGATCGACGTTCAACTTAATCAACAAGAAGAAAGCGACGATCGGGACGAGGAAAATGCGTGCCAATGTAATTTTGTTCGCGAGATTCACGCGATACCCTCCCCGGATAAATCATATTCGTAAGCATGTGTAATGCGGACTTGGCGAATCTCGCCGATCTGGGGCTTGCAGCCGGTGATGAACACTTCGCCGTCGACTTCCGGCGCATCGTATTGGCTGCGGCCGATGTAGACGTCGCTTCGTCCGTCGTACCGTTCGACGAGCACGTCGATCGTCCGGCCGACGTACTTGGCCGCGTTCTCCATCGCCACTACCCGCTGAATCTCCATGAGCGTATTCGCGCGGAATTGCTTCACCTCATCGGACAGATGGTCCTCTTCAGGCAGCCGGTCGGCCGGCGTATCCTCTTCCCGCGAATACGTGAAGACGCCGAGCCGGTCGAACTTCATCTCGCGCACGAACGCGCACAAGTTCGCGAAGTCTTCCTCCGTCTCGCCGGGGAAGCCGACGATCATCGACGTGCGGATGGCCGCATCGGGAATGCGGGCCCGGATCTTGGCGATC
Organism: Cohnella lubricantis; assembly: GCF_014212015.1. Classification (GTDB taxonomy): domain Bacteria; phylum Bacillota; class Bacilli; order Paenibacillales; family Paenibacillaceae; genus Cohnella; species Cohnella lubricantis. The sequence continues at coordinate 2,425 of NZ_JACJVN010000099.1, forward strand.
AGCTCGCGCACGTCGCGCTGCCGGCCAGGCCGGCGCATCCGCTTCAGGATGCGGTCCTCGCTATGCTGCAGCGGCATGTCGATATAGTTGCACACCTTCGGATTGCTCGCGAACACGTCAATGAGCTCATCCGTGAAGAAGCCCGGATAAGCATAATGCAGCCGTACCCACTCGATGCCCCGCACCTCGCTGATCCGGTTCAGCAGCTCCGGCAGCTTGAAGCCATTGTACAGGTCGGTGCCGTAGTTGGTGGAATCCTGCGCGATCAGACTGATCTCGCGGACGCCTTGAGCGGCAAGCTGCTCCGTCTCCGCGAGAATGGACTCCATCGACCTACTGCGGAACTTGCCGCGCATGATCGGAATGCTGCAGAACGTGCAGGCGTTGTCACAGCCTTCCGCGATCTTGACATACGCGGTATGGGTCGGCGTTGAGAGAATACGCGGCATCGTCTCTTCATATGTAAAGACAGGATTGCCGACATAGACCGGTCTGCGCCCGCCGAGCGCTTCGTCGATAATGTCGTTAATATGATAGAAGTCGCCCGTGCCGACGATTCCGTCGATCTCGGGCATCTCCCGCATTAATTCTTCCTTGTACCGCTGCGTCAAGCAGCCGGAGACGACGAGCGCCTTGAGCCTCGCTGTCTCCTTCAATTCAGCCAAATTCAGAATCGTATTCACGGACTCTTCCTTGGCTGCATCGATGAACCCGCACGTATTGACGATGACGACCGTTGCGTCCTCCGGATTGTCCACGAGCTTGTAGCCGCGCTGCTGAATCAATCCGGACATGATCTCGGAGTCGACCAAATTCTTCTCGCAGCCCAGCGTCACTACGCTGACTTTCTCGATCATCGGTGCCTTCCCCCAAACGGTTGTTCCGAACGTTCCGTTATGAACTGCACTCAGTATAAACGAAGCCCCGTAACGTGTCAAAAAGCGGCAAAATGCGTTCTAACGGTAGTTGACGAATTGAAGATCCAACTGAATATCGCCTTCGCGGAGCAGCTTCATGACGGCCTGCAGATCATCTTTGTTCTTGCCGGTTACCCGAAGCTGGTCGCCTTGGATTTGACTCTTCACCTTCAGCTTGGAATCGCGGATCAGCACATTGATCTTCTTCGCGTGATCCTGGTCGATCCCTTGCTTCAGTTTGATGACTTGGCGAACGGTTTGTCCCGACGCCGGCTCGACCTTTCCGTAATCCAGATTCAGAATCGGCACGCCGCGCTTGATGAGCTTGGACTGCAGAATGTCCACGACGCTCTTCAGCTTGTATTCGTCGTCGGAGGCGACGATCAGCGTCTCGCCTTCCAGCTTGATGCTGCTCTTGCTGCCCTTGAAGTCGAAGCGCGTCTCGATCTCCTTAACGGCTTGCGTGACCGCGTTGTTCACTTCTTGAAGATCGACTTTGGAGACGATATCGAAGGAATATTCAGATGCCATATGTAAATCTTCCTTTCTTGTAATTTGAGTTTGGATGCCTGAATTTGGCATATCGAGCGTTTCTTCTTAATTATAACAGGTCAGATGGAGCATGCAAAAAGGTTCTGATCAAAACGAAAGGCCCCATCTGGGGCCTTCGCACACCGTGCGGTGATTCTATGGCTGCGTATCCGAATCCGCATCTGTCTCCGTTCCAGCTTCAGCTTGCGTGAAGTAGAATTTTTGAGTGCCTACGCTGTCTCCGTCATCCACGACCGTGTCGTCAATCTGAATGACCGTCGATTCTGGATGCGGAATGTTCACGTAGATCGTGCCGGTTAGATCGAATACGATCTCGTCCGTATTCTGCGGAACTCCGTTGTACAGGTATTTGCCTTCGCTGTTATTCTCCTGTACGCCAATCCAGCCGGGCTTCGATGCTACGATCTTCAATTGATGAAGCTGTCCCGCAGGACCCACATCATAATACGTCTTATTGCCAGACTTCTTCGTCTCCGTCAGCGTCACCGTCTCCGGCGTTGGCGTGACCGAAGGAGACGCTGGCGCAGAGAAAGTCGGCGAAGCCGGCTCCGATGGCGTCAGTGAAGCCGACGGGGACGCTGTGTCCGTCGTAATCTGCGAATTGCGGTCCGAGTTCTCCGCGTTGGATTCCGCATGCTGCGACAGGTACGCGTAGACGACAACGATAATGAGAATCGGGAACAGCCACATGAGCGCCGTTACCGCTATCTTGCCCCACCTGTCATTATGCTGAACGCTTCGGCTCTTCGGCTTGATGATGTTCTCCGGAGCGGTTGTCTCCGGAGCCGGCGGCTTCGGCAATTCCTTATGGTATAGGCGCAATACTTCTTCCGCATCGAGACCGACGGTCTCTGCGTAAGTCTTCACGAATGCGCGCACATAGAACGATCCCGGCAATACTTTGTAATCGCCTTGCTCGATCGCTTCAAGATATCTTTTGCGGATTTTGGTCGCTTCTTGAATATCGTCGAGTGTGTAGCCTCTCTGCTCTCTGGCTTTGCGCAGCAGCAGTCCCAAATCCGACATCGGTCTCACCTCCTATTCTGTCAACTATCCGTCATCTTCCATTAGAATCCGTCATCCAAGCCTGCCGTCGTGAAGTTCTCGTATGTAATCTCTTCATCCGGGGTGTTGCGCAGCTCAATGATGCAATCGAAGAGGTCGTAATCATATTCCGATTCGCGGACGAAGATATCCGGGTGCTCGACGACCTTGGTCGACGGCATATCCATAATGTCCTGCAGAAGGCCGTAATGCTTCTCATTGGAACGAATCGTACTGACGATTCCGTCAATGATGAATACATTGTTCGGATTCATCTCTTCCTCCGACAGCTGGCTGCGGACTGTCTGGCGCAGAAGCGTCGAGGAGACGAACGCCCAGCGCTTATTCGCGCAGACGCTGCCGGCGATGATCGACTCGGTCTTGCCGACTCGCGGCATCCCTCGAAGCCCGATGACTTGATTGCCTTCTCTCTTGAATAATTCCCCTAAGAAGTCCACTAACAAACCTAATTCGCTGCGGGTGAATCGAAATGTCTTGCCGTCAGAAGAATCACGCTCGATATAAGTGCCGTGCCGAATAGCGAGAATATCCGTTAGACGCGGCGGCCGAAGAGTAATAAGCGATATATTCTCAACCTTGGAAAGCATCTTCCCAAGCAGTTCGATCTTCTCATCGTCGTCGGTCTGCAGCAGCAGGCCGCGCGTACGGTCTTCCACGCCATTGATCGTAATGATATTCACTTCGAGCATGCCGAGCAAAGAAGCCAGATCGCCGAGAAGTCCGGGACGGTTCTTGTGAATCTTATATTCCATATACCATTGTTTCTTCTCCATTGCCCGCACCTCGATCACCGGACCGATTGTCCCTATAAAAATAACAATTAAAACGAGTTGTCCGGTCCTAAAATGTTGTATTCTACAAAACTCGATAATCTCCTTCAAAATGTGCGATAAATTCCGTCTTAGGTCCCATTATTTCACGTTCATGGCTAAACGGCTCCGCCGGCAAGCAGCGGAGCCGTTAACAAAACCGGAATTAAGCCATCGTTCTGCTCGAAATAAGACGAATCAAATGAACACTTAGTTGCATCCGCGTCAACTGTTGCGTTCCGCCAGCTTGACCATCATGCGGGCCATCGTCTTGCGCTCGGACTCGTCGCCGATGTCCCACAATTCCTTAAGCACCCGCTGTTCCTCGTTCTTCGGGTCGACTTTGTTGTCGAGGAATTCGCCGATCTCATAAGCCAGCTTGGCGATCGCATCTTCGCTGATCCCCATAGCTTTGGCAGCTTCCACACGATCCCCGAGGAATTTCTTCCAGGCGCTGAAGTTACTCATTACAGTCGACATCGTTCGCAGCCCCTCCTTGATGGATATCATGCTACGAACGTTACTATTCCCCGCGGCAGGAGCGGCTATTCACCGCTAGATGTGCCAGCCCCCGCTCAAGCCGATCACTTGCCCGGTCATGTAATTCGCGCGGTCGGAGACGAGGAAGGCGACCAGCTCTGCCACTTCATCCGGCTCGGCGAACCGCCCAAGCGGAATCTCCGCGAGCAGCGCTTGGCGCTCGTCCGCTGACAAGGCGGAGAGCATATCGGTGTCTACCGCTCCCGGCGCGACAGCGTTCACCGTGACGCCGGAGGGAGCCATCTCCTTGGCCAGTCCTTTCGTGAAGCTGTTTAGTCCGCCCTTCGCGGCGGAATAAGCAATCTCGCCGGCCGCCCCCACCATTCCCCAGACGCTGGAGACATGAACGATCCGGCCGAAGCGATCCCAGCGCATCGCCGGTCCGAACAGCTTGGCAAGCCAATAGGCGGATTTGAGGTGCACGCGGAACAGATCGTCCCAGATCTCTTCTTCCGTCTCCTCCAGCAAGCCGTAATGGGCGGTGCCCGCGCAGTGAACGATAACGGATGGCGTCATGCCGATCTTCTCCAGCTCTTCTTGAAGGCGTCTCAGGTCGCCGCCTGAGCGAACATCGGCCTGCTTCACCGCCGTCTCCTCGGCGCCGGCCGCCAAGCACGCTTCTGCGATAAGCTCCGTCTGTTGGCGCGACGAACCGTATACGAGGACGAGGCGCATGCCCTCCTCGGCCAAGCGCCTCGCCACCGCCGCGCCGATGCCGCGGGATGCGCCGGTGACAAGCGCGACGCGCGAGGCGAGAGGCATCATGCGCGCCGCTGTCTCCGTCACGGCTCGCTTCTCCGGACGATCGACACGGCGAGACGTTCCGGCTTCACATGCTCGCGCAGATGTGCATTGACTTCATCCAGCGTCAGGCTCTCATACAGCTCCACGACGCGGAACAGATCGCCGCCTCTGAGCTTGTAACGGGTGAATTCGCCCGCTATCGCTTCAGGGCTGTTCAGCATGCGCAGGTAAGCCCCTATCTTCTTCCGCCGCGTCCGCTCGAACACGTCCACGGACAGCCCCTGTCCCGCAGCTGCCCCAAGAGCCTCCGTAATCCGGGAGACAAGCTCGTCGGGGTCGCGCGTGTCGCCTCCGATAACCGAGAAGGCGTAGCCCGGACCCGTATTGTATTCGTGGCCGAAGCCGTCCGAGATGAGATTATCGTCGTACATCTGTTGATACAGAGGCGAGCTGGAGCCGAGCAGCGCATCGAGCAGCAGCTTCATGGCGAGCTCGCGCCGAATGGCGTTCTCCCCTTCCTCATCGCCCGGAACGTCCTTGTAGCCGAACAAGCACTTGGGCAGCGAGACCGGCAGCTTCGACTCCTTAATCGCTTGCCGGACTTCTGTCGGCTCCGGCTCGAAGAACCGCTCGATCGGACCCGCTGGCGCGAATGTCTTCGCCGCCTGGTTGGCGCGCACGCGCTCAATGGTCGATTCCCCGTCGACGCCGCCGACGATGAAGAGCGACATATTGGACGGATGGTAGAAAGTGTAGTAGCACTCGTACAGCATTTCCTTCGTGATGGAGCTGACCGACTCGGCCGTGCCGGCGATATCGATATGAACCGGGTGCTTGCTGTACAACGCTTCGATCAAGCCGAAGTATACGCGCCAATCCGGATTGTCGCGGTACATATTGATCTCCTGAATGATGATGCCCTTCTCCTTCTCGACGCTCTCGTCCGTGAAGTAAGGATTCTGGACGAAGTTCAGCAGCGTGTCCAGGTTGGCTTCCACCGACCCGGCCGCGGAGAAGAGATATACCGTTCGGTCGAAGCTCGTGAACGCATTGGCCGAAGCTCCCTGCGATGCGAAGACGGAGAAGATGTCGCCTTCCGGCTCCTCGAACATCTTGTGCTCGAGGAAGTGGGCGATGCCGTCGGGAACGCGAACCTCCTCCTTGCCTGCCGCCCGGAAGTGATTGTCGACGGAGCCATAGCGGGTCGTGAACGTGGCATACGTCTTCGTGAAGCCGGGCTTCGGGAGCACGAACACTTCAAGACCATTGTCGAGCTTGGCATAATGAAGCGTCTCCTGCAGCTCTGGATACGAACGGATCGACATCTCAGTTCCCCTCCTTCCGGTCGCGCAGGAAGTAGATCGTGTCCAGCGCGACCTGCTGCGCCGCTGCCTGGATCTGCTCCGGCGTCACTGATTCAATCGCTTCACGCAAGCCGTCACTGGTCCGCTCCGATCCCGACAGTGTATTGTTGAAGTCGAAGCCGATCCGCTCGTAGGCGGAATCCTGAATCTCGCGAAGCTGGTTCGACAGCATCGCCTTCGTGCGTGAGATCTCATCTGCGGTATACTCGCCGCGCTGCATCGCGGCAAGCTGCTCCTGTATAATGCCGAGCGCGCGCTCGTAATTCTCGATCTCGATGCCGGATTGGATCGTCAGGATCCCCTTGTGGCCGTCAAGACGGGAAGCGGCGTAGTAGGCCAAGCTGGCTTTCTCCCGGACGTTGATGAACAGCTTGGAATGCGGGAACGCTCCTAACACGCCGTTGTATACCAGCATGGACGGATAGCTCTCATCGCCGTAGCTGATGCCGGCGCGCAGCCCCATATTGAGCTTGCCTTGCCCGACGTCGAGCCGTTCGACGATGGTCTGCGGCTCCTTCCGCGCCTCGAGCATCCGAGGCTGCGAATAGCGCGGCGGCTCGCCCGCAGGCAGCTTGAAGAACGATTCCGCAAGCGTCTGAACCTCCTGCAGCGAAGTATCCCCCGAGACATACAGATCGACGACCGCGTTAGCCAGCCAATTCTGATATTCCCGGTACAGCGAATCCGCATCGATGCCCGCTAACTCTTCCTTGCGCCCGAGAGCCAGAAGACGATAAGGCTCTTCCTTGCACATCTCCTCGATGCAGCGCTCTGCGGCGTAGCGCATCTTGTCGTTGATGATCGCTTCGATCCGCTTCGTTACCGTCGTCTTCTCGGATTCCACGTAGCGCGCGCGGAATCGTCCGTCTTCCAGCGCAGGCGATGTCAGCACTTCCCCTAAGAAAGCCATCGCTTCGCGCAGCAGCGATTGATTCGACGAGACGAAGCGGTCGTTAATGATGTCGATGCGGAACTGTACGATCTGGTAGTCGCCGCGCTTGTATAGATCAAATCCGAAGCCCGCGCCGTATAGCTCGTCGAGACGCTCCCGGAACGAGATTGTCTCCGGATAGGAAGCGGTCCCCCTGCGAAGCACGAAAGGGGTGAGCGCTACCGGCGTCACCCTGGATTCGGTTAAGGGGATTCCGACGTACAACGAGAGAGCGAATGTTTTGAATCGTTTGGTCGGCAGCACGTGCAGCCGCATCCGTCCGACGGAGCCGCGCTCAAAATGTTCGGCTGTCAAGGCATCATTCCCCTTCGCATCTTTTTCCAATTCAGCCCCATTCTAACCGATGGCCAACCCCGAAGCAAATGCGCGCAGACCCTATTCACGCGATTTTCGAAAACGAGATTGCCGATAGCTAAGCTTAACGGCAGAATATGTGTTTGCCGATCGTCTTGTACTGCGGACGCGACCAGATCCACTTCGATGTCGCTGTCTCCGGGTTGAAATAATAGGTGCAGCCGTCCGTCGGATCCCAACCGCTCAAGGCATCCTTCACCGCCTTGGCAGCTGTCGCGTTCGGCGTCAGCCAGATCTGGCCGTCGGCGACCGCCGTGAAGGCGCCGGGCTGGAAGATGACGCCCGATACCGTGTTGGGGAACTGCGAATCCTTCACGCGGTTCAGGATTACGGCCGCTACCGCCACTTGCCCTTCATAAGGCTCGCCCCGCGATTCGCCGTACACGGCGTTAGCCATCAGCTTCAAGTCCTGATCGGACATGCCGATATGATTCGACGCGGGCAGGTCTCCTCCTCCGCCTGCGGCGGCCGCGTTCTCCTGGTTGCCGCCGCCAGCTTCGTCTCCGGCGCCTTGCGGCAGATCCTCCGCCGTCGGCCGCCAGTCCTTCGTCGCCTGCCATAGCTTCAGCTTCGTCTTGGCGCCCACGACGCCGTCCGACTTCATGCCGAACTTCCATTGGAACCAGGTGACGGCATTTAACGTTTTCGAACCGAAATTCCCATCGACTTTGCCGTCATAGTAGCCAAGGAACTTCAATCGTCCTTGCAGCTCATAGACGTCCTTGCCGGACGCGCCCTGCTTAATCGTAACGTTGCTGAAGGTAGAACGGGAATCTTCCGACCGGTGGATCGAATAGAGCCCGAGAAGTCCGAGAACGATGCACATCGATAGGACTGCCAGTCGATATCTCACGAACGAGTCACGCCTTTCCCAATCGATTAATGGGCCTAGATCCAGCCGCATTTGACGGATATTAGTATGAGAAAGGTCTTCCAGACTTATTCGCGGCTCGGCTTCCCGGCGTGCGAAAAAAAAACCGCCGATATCGGCGGTTAGGAAGGAATCCGTTGTCCGGATTGATATTGTTCGAGCGTCACGAGCACTTCTCTCGGCTTGCTGCCCTCATGCGGGCCGATGATGCCCCTGGCTTCCATCGAATCGATCAGCCGCGCCGCGCGGTTATAGCCGATGCGCATGCGGCGCTGCAGCAGCGACACCGAAGCTTGCTTCGCTTCGATCACGATGCCGACGGCTTGCTCGAACAGCTCGTCCAGCATCTCGTCGCTGTCGCCTTCGGCCTCTTCGCCGACTTCAGGCACGAGCTCTTCATTGTACACCGCTTCCGCTTGCCCGCGTACGTGATTCACGACGGCTTCCACTTCGTTGTCCGAGAGGAACGCGCCTTGCACGCGAATCGGCTTCGAAGCGCCCATCGGCAGGAACAGCATATCGCCGCGGCCGAGCAGCTTCTCCGCGCCGACCATGTCGAGGATCGTCCGCGAATCGACCTGCGAGGAGACGCCGAACGCGATGCGGCTCGGAATGTTCGCTTTGATGACGCCGGTTATGACGTCAACGGACGGCCGCTGCGTCGCAATGATCAGATGAATGCCGGCCGCGCGGGCCATCTGCGCCAGACGCATAATCGAGTCTTCCACGTCGCCGGCGGCAACCATCATCAAGTCGGCGAGCTCGTCCACGATAATGACATAATAAGGCAGCACCGCATCGGGATTGTCGCCGCTCATCATAAGCGCATTGTAGCCTTCGATATTGCGCGTGCCGGATTTGGAGAACTTCTCGTAGCGCTTCTCCATCTCGACGACGATCTTCTTCAGCGCCAGCGCGGCGCGGCGAGGATCGGTCACGACCGGCGCGAGCAGATGCGGAATGCCGTTGTAGACATTCAGCTCGACCATCTTCGGGTCGATCATGAGGAACTTCACTTCGTCCGGCTTCGCCTTGTACAGAATGCTGGCGATGATGCCGTTGATGCAGACTGACTTGCCCGAGCCCGTCGCGCCGGCGACGAGCAAGTGGGGCATGCGCGCGAGATTGCCGACGATCGGCTGGCCGGAGATGTCCCGCCCGAACGCGATGGACAGCTTCGACTGCGCATCCTGGAACGCCGATGTCTCCAGCACCTCGCGCAGCGTGACGATGCTCACCTCGGAGTTCGGCACTTCGATTCCGATCGCGGACTTGCCGGGAATCGGCGCTTCCATTCGGATATCCTTGGCCGCCAGCGCGAGCGCAATATCGTCCGTCAGATTGACGATCCGGCTAACCTTCACGCCGACATCCGGCTGCAGCTCGTAGCGCGTAACGGCTGGGCCTCTCGCCACATCGAGCACCTTCGCGCGAACGCCGAAACTCTCGAGCGTCGCTTCCAGCTTGCGGGCGATCTCGCGATTGTCCGCCGCGAAGCTGCCCTTGCCTGCGTTCTGGGGCTTGCCAAGCAGATGGAACGGCGGAATGCGATAGGGGCGTTTCGGTTTATGTACAGGTTTGGGAGCTGCGGCAGTATTGGAGGAACCGGCTGCGGATGCGGTCGAACCTCCCGCCTCCAGGGCGCCATCCGCCTCCAACCCTTGTTCTAATCCCGGATCCAGATCGTCATCGCCAAGCGGATGCAGCCCTGCACCCGGATCGCGCTCTTCTAAACCGTGGCCTTGCTCCCAATCCTCATTATCATCATGCCAGCTATCCTCCATGGCCGCTCCGCCGACCAACGGTCCGTCGGTGTCGCCGTATGCCGCGCCGTCGTTATGAGGCTCCCATGCCGCCGGTTCATCCGCCGCCGGGACATGTCCGGCGCTTCGATTGTCGTTAACGCCGCTCGATTCAGGCTCCGGCGGCGCTGAATCTTTGCCGAACAGCTTGCTCATGACGCCTTCCTCGATCGCTTCCCGCTCCGAGGCCTTGAAGTGCACCTTCGGCCCTTCTGCCGCCGGATACAAGATCGGCCCGTCCAGCGGGTCGTCGTCCTCCCAGACCGGTCGGCCGGTCTCCTCGGCAGCGTCCGGCTCGCCGTGGAACAGCTGGAAGAAGACCGGCTTCTTCTTGTTGTTCGGCCTGACCATCGGCTCGCCGTCGTCCAGATCATCCTCCATAACGCCAGGAACAGGCGCAAGGACAGCCTTCTTGCTCTTCGATTTGACCGGCACCGCCTTCGCGGCGAGCGGCTTCCGTCCGGCAGCGATCCTGGCCGCGAACAGCTGAATGACGCGCTTAATGAATCCGCGAATCGCTCGGATCATATCGACATAAGAGCGGTTGGTAATCAGCATGATCGAGATCGCCAGCTCGATGAGCAAGACGAACTTCGAGCCGTAATTGCCGAACAGCCAGTATAGAATCGAATATTGGAAGGCACCTGCGAGGCCGCCGCCGATATCCTTCTGCCAGATGCGCACATCGTTCTCGATCGGTCCGCCCCAGATCTGTTCATACAGCTGGTGCAGCGTCTGCGAGAAAATACTCGAAGGCGTAACCGCGCCGAGCGGCGCCAGACGGCTGTCAACGAAGCTCATAGCGCTCCACAGAGCTAGTCCGCAGCCGAGCAGCACGAAGCCAGTCCGTCTGGACGTCCAGCCTCGGGGCCACGCCCGTTTGATCATGACATAAAGGCCGAGCCAAATCCCGGCCAACGGAATCAGAAAATAAAAATGACCAAGCAAATATCCGAACAGCTTGGATAGCGAGCGCCCGCCCGCCGCTTCGCCGTATAAGGCGATGACCGAGAGCGTGATGAGCAGTATGCCGTAAATCTCATATTTCAGGCTTGCTCCCAACGTGGCCTTCTTCTGTTTGCGTTTGGCCAAGTTTGCCACCTCCCGGTTCAACATTATATCACAGTTGACCCGGACCCGCATGATCGGTTAGGGATGAATAAGCAGGCGCCTCCGGCTTCTGCTCTATGCCGGGAGTCCCATAATAGACGAGGCTTCCCGGGGCATATTCTGGCTGCAAGTAAATATCGAGCGGAGCCGACAACAGCCGCACGATTCGCCCAACGCCCGGAGCGACCGGCGCAAGCAGCATCGTGAGCTCGCCCCGGCGCACCTCTACCATCGGCGCAGGCTCGTTCTGGAAGCCGTCCAGCACGAGCTCCAGCGGCATGCAGGTATGGATCGTCATGTTGCCGCAGCTCCTTCCAGCGCTGCCGCTTTACGTTCCGCGATTCGCCTATTCAACTCCTGCAGCGCTTCTCCAATGCCGCCGGTGGCGTCGATCAGCCCGTGGCGGACCGCTTCTTCGCCGATGACGGTCGTGCCGATGTCGCGCGTCAGCTCGCCGGTGCGGAACATCAAATCCTTGAACGTCTCTTCTTTGACCGCCGAATGCCCAGTGACGAACCGAACGACCCGCTCCTGCATTTTCTCCAAATATTCGAATGTCTGCGGCACGCCGATAATAAGGCCGTTCAGCCGGATGGGGTGAATCGTCATTGTCGCCGTCTCCGCAATGTAGGTGTAGTCCGCCGACACCGCAATCGGCACGCCGATCGAATGGCCGCCGCCGAGCACGACCGCCACCTTCGGCTTCGAGAGAGAAGCGATCATCTCCGCGATCGCGAGCCCCGCCTCCACATCCCCGCCGACCGTGTTCAGCACGATGAGCAGCCCCTCCACCTTCGGATTCTGCTCAGCCGCCACTAGTTGAGGAATGACGTGCTCGTACTTCGTCGTCTTGTTCTGCGGAGGCAGCATTAAATGACCTTCCACCTGACCAATTATCGTTAGGCAGAAAATGTTCGATTCGGCAGCCGGAACCGATGTCTGGCCAAGCTGAACCAGGCTGTCGGTCGCCGCCCCTTCCTTGCGCGTCTCCTCGCCGGGAGCCGGCTGTTCGGCTTTGGTCTCCGGCTTGGTCTTCTCGCTCATGACGTGTCTCCTCCATTCCGCTGGATTGCTGCTGCGCGGATTGACATAGTATGGGCGGCAGCGGTACAAATATGCGGCTGGCACGGGCATGACGGCAACGACAAATAAGCAGCCGCCTCTCTCCTTGGGGAGAGGGCGGCTGCCTCGAGTGTGGGTTGTTGCTGACTTCGATTATACTTCCATTATGATCGGCAGGATCATCGGTCTTCTTCTCGTCTGTTCGAACAGGAACCGGCCGAGTGCATCCTTGACATTCGTCTTCAGCGACGCCCACTCGTTCACGTTCTCGCTCATTAACTTCTGCAGCGTTCCGGAGACGATCCGGTTCGCTTCCTCAAGCAGCCCTTCCGATTCGCGGACATATACGAAGCCGCGCGAGATGATGTCCGGGCCGGACATAATCGAGCCGTCCTGCTTGCTCAGCGTCACGACCACCACCAGAATGCCGTCCTGAGACAGCAGCTTGCGGTCGCGCAGGACGATGTTGCCGACGTCGCCGACGCCAAGGCCGTCGATCAGAACGTTGCCCGAAGGAACTTTGCCGGCTTTGCGTCCGACGCCGTTCTGGAATTCAACCGTATCGCCGTTGTCGATCAAGAAGATGTTCTCCTTGTCGATGCCGACCGACTCCGCGAGCATGCCGTGATGGCGAAGCATCCGGTATTCGCCGTGAATCGGAATAAAGAATTTAGGCCGAATCAAGTTCAGCATCAGCTTCAATTCTTCTTGGCTTCCGTGTCCGGATACGTGCACGCCGGTGACGGAGCCCGGCCCGTAGATGACGTGAGCGCCCAGGCGCATCAATTCGTCGACGGTTCGTCCGACATACCGTTCATTGCCCGGAATCGGCGTCGCCGAGATGACAACCGTATCGCCCGGCAGAATATCTACCTTGCGGTGGGTCGAACGCGCCATGCGCGTCAACGCCGACATCGGCTCGCCCTGGCTTCCCGTCGACAGGATGACAACGCGGTCCGCCGGGAGCTTGTTCACTTCCTCCGGCTCGATCAGCATGCCTTCCGGAATGCTGAGGTAGCCTAGCTCCGAAGCGATGCTCACGATGTTGACCATGCTGCGTCCGATAACCGTCATCTTGCGGCGAGTCTCGATCGCAGCGTTAATAATCTGTTGAATCCGGTGAACGTTGGAAGCGAACGTCGCGACTACGACACGCTGCTTCGCATTGCGGAATATATCGATCAGTTCGCGTCCGATGTTGCTCTCCGACGGGGTGAACCCGGGGCGCTCCGCGTTCGTGCTATCCGATAGCAAGGCGAGAACGCCCCGCTTGCCGATCTCGGCGATGCGCTGCAAATCGGCGTACTGATCGTTCACCGGCGTGTGGTCGAACTTGAAGTCGCCCGTGTGAACGACATTGCCTTCCGGCGTCTCTAAGCAGACGCCGACGGAGTCGGGAATGCTATGGTTCGTCCGGAAAAACGACGCTTTGATCGTACCAAGCTGAACTTCCGAATCGGCATGGATCAGAATGCGCTTCGTATCGCCGAGCAGACCCGCTTCCTTCAGCTTGTTCTCGATCAATCCGATCGTTAATCTCGTGGCGTAGACAGGCACGTTCAATTGCTTCAACACGTACGGCAGACCGCCGATGTGATCTTCGTGTCCGTGCGTGATCAGAATGCCTCGCACTTTGTCCCGGTTCTCGAGCAAATACGTGATGTCCGGAATGACGACGTCAATGCCGAGCATCTCCTCTTCCGGGAATTTGAGTCCGGAATCGACCACCACGATGTCATTCCCATACTGGATGACATACATGTTCTTGCCGATCTCGCCGACTCCGCCTAGCGCGAAAATAATTAATTTGTCTTGGTTGTTCTTCTTGGACAAGTCTAGTACCTCCTACATGAATTCGACGATCCCGCTCCTATGGAATTGTCAAGTTGCAAAATTTGGCCGCACCCAATCACTCAATTTCATTATACATGATGCAAAACCCGGAATTCAACAGCCCGATCAGGCGGACATATAGACGAAGCCGATGCCTTCTTCAGGCATCGGCTTCATCGTCCGTATGACCCGTAACGGCGGCATTAATCCAGCAAATTGCGAATGAACGCCGCTTCGTCTTCGGTCGCCGGCACAAGCGGCAACCGGACGCCTCCGACGGGCAACCCTCTTAACGTTAACGCATACTTGACCGCAACCGGGTTCGGTACCGGATGAGGGCAATGGAACAACCCTTTGAAGACCGGATAGCAGCGATTATTAATATTCGCCGCCTCGACGGTTTCTCCTTCTGCGTACGCCTTGATCAATTGCTTCATGTCGGCGCCGATGATGTGGCTGGCAACGCTGATGATGCCGTAAGCACCGACCGACAGCGACGGCAGCATGATCGCATCGTCGCCGCAATACAGCTTGAAGCCGGCTGGCGCGTTCATCAGAATCTCCGTCATCTGCTCCACCGATGCGCATTCCTTGACCGCCGCCACGTTCGGCAGCTGCGCCAGCCGAAGCGTTGTGGCCGCCGTCATGTTGACGCCGGTCCGTCCGGGCACATTATACAGAATGATCGGCAGGCTCGTCGCATCCGCGATGTGCTTGAAGTGCTGGTAAAGTCCTTCTTGGCTAGGCTTGTTGTAATAAGGGGTTACCAGAAGAATTCCATCGGCGCCCGCCTGTTCAGCCAGCTTCGTCAGATGGACTGAATGGGCAGTGTCGTTGCTGCCCGTACCGGCGATAATCTTGCACCTTCCGGCCGCCTTCTCGACGGCGAAGCGGAACAAGGCGACCTTCTCATCATCCGTCAGCGTCGGCGATTCGCCGGTCGTGCCGCTGACGACGAGGCTGTCGGATTGCTGCTCTTCGATTAAGTAGTCGATCAGCCGACCCGCAACCTCCCAATCAATCTCCAATTGCTCGTTGAAGGGAGTTACCATAGCTGTAATCAACCGGCCAAAGCTCATTGTCCTTGTCCTCCTCCGATTTGTGCCAAGCGTTCACGATCGGCTTGACCGCCGAACGCATAGAACGGTCTAGGATGCCTGATGCAAGCCGAATGCGGTGTGCAGCGCCTGCAGCGCATTCGCCATATCGTCTTCAGCTACCAATACCCAGATCGTCGTATTGGAGTCTGCAGATTGCAATATCGTAATGTTCTTGGTTGTCAGCGCCTCGACGATCCGAGCCATAACGCCAGGCTCTCCGTTCATGCCGCCGCCGATGACCGACACTTTGGCGCAGCCCGATAGAATGCGAGGGTCGAAGCCCATCTCGTGCAGCAACCGAACGGCAAGCTCTTCGTCGGTTTGGCTGACCGTGAACAGCACCTCGGCCGGCGTCACGTTGATGAAGTCGACGCTGATCGAATTCTGCGCCATCGCGCGGAAGACTCGAAGCTGCAAGTCCGGCGGACCGCCGCGCGTCTCGACCGACAGCTGCGTCACGCCCTTCACATGCGCGAGACCGGTGACGGTCCGGTCTGTCCAGCCGATGCGGCCGCGGACATGCTCCGCGCTTGTCACCAAGGTGCCTTCGTTGTCAGAGAAGGTCGAACGCACGCGAACGGGAATGCCCGCCCGCATCGCCACCTCCACCGCGCGAGGATGAATCACCTTCGCTCCGTTGTAGGCCATGTTGCAAATCTCTTCGTACGTAACGAACGGGAGCGGCCTAGCGTCGCCCACCAGCCGCGGATCGGCGGTGAGGATGCCGTCGACATCGGTATAGATATCGACAATAGACGCGCCGAGCGCCGCGCCGAGCGCAGTCGCCGATGTATCGCTGCCCCCGCGCCCGAGCGTCGTCGTCTCTCCGTCTTCCGTCACGCCTTGGAAGCCGGCGACGATGACGACTTTATCTTCCGCGAGATGCTCGAGTATGCGGGCGGGATCTACCTTAGAGATTCGCGCTGAGCCGAAGCGGCCGTCCGTCAGAATCCCGGCTTGGCCGCCCGTCAAGGCGACGCAGGGAATGCCTTCCTGGTTGAGAAGGCTGCACATCTTCGCTGCGGAGATGATCTCGCCGCAGCTGAGCAGCAGGTCCTTCTCCCGATCCGGAAGCGAATTGCCTCCGATCAACTCAAGCAGCGTATCTGTCGCATAAGGCTCGCCGCGCCGCCCCATGGCGGAGACGACAACGACGACGCGCTTGCCTGCTTCGCGTTCGCGGGAAATGTGACGGAGGACGTGCTGCCGGCTATGCTCGTCGGTCAGCGACGTCCCTCCGAATTTCTGCACCATGATCATAAGTTAGCAGCCTCCATCCTGTGAATCTAGACGGAAGATCTGTAAGGCGTCGAGAATTCGATCGTTGGTGCCTTATAGATGAGTTCGTCTTCATAAGGGAATAATAAATACGATTGCTATCTATCTCAGGCGTATAAGTAACGCTCGATGAGAACAGGCTGTAATTGTCTGCCTTGTAAGGCCGCTTCACACGTATCCATGAGCAGATCCATTCGTGCCACGAGCGAATTCGGCTTCGCTTCGGGATTGTCTTGCCCGAACGGAACGAAGTAGATATTCTTGGCGACGAGCAGCTTGGCGATGTTGGCGGCGTTGAGACCGAGGCCGTCATTGGTCGAGATGGCCAGAACGACTGGACGCCCGTTGCGCATCTGCGCCTTGGCAGCCATGAGCACCGGTCCATCCGTCATCGCATTCGCCAGCCGGCTGGTCGTGTTGCCGGTGCATGGCGCGATGGCGAGCACATCAATCTGCTTCGAAGGGCCGAGCGGTTCCGCTTCCACAATCGAGCTGACAAGCTCGTTGCCAGTCAGCTCGCGCAGCTGCTTCTGCCACTCGTTCGACGTGCCGAAGCGCGTATCGGTCGTCATGATCGACTGGCTGACGATCGGAATCACGTTCGCGCCGGCGTCCGTGAATCTCTTAATCAACGGAACGACTTCCGGCAGCGTG
The DNA here is from genome assembly GCF_014212015.1 of Cohnella lubricantis. Lineage (GTDB taxonomy): Bacteria > Bacillota > Bacilli > Paenibacillales > Paenibacillaceae > Cohnella > Cohnella lubricantis. Next base: position 19,432 of record NZ_JACJVN010000099.1, read on the forward strand.
CAGTGCGAACCGGTCAGCGCGTACCCGACGGTTATTCCTTGCCAATTCATGTCGCATTCCCCCGTTGTCGATCTTCCAGAAGCATCTGGATAAGACCATTCGCGATAACCCGGCCGGCGGTCTTCGGTGCGACGATTCCCGGCAGGCTGGGTGCGAGCATCGCCTTGATTCCGCGCTTCTCGGCGAAGCGAAAATCAGTACCGCCCGGCTTGGAAGCCAGGTCGATAATAACGGCGCGCAGGGGAAGTCCAGCGATCACTTGTGCTGTGACTATCATATTCGGAATTGTATTAAAAATCAAGTCGAGATTCCCCGTATGACGCGCCAAATCGCTTACGTAGAAAGGCTCGAAGCCCATCTCGTACGCGCGCGCGAACGACTCTTCCCTGCGCACGCCAGCCTTAACCTTGGCGCCTAATCCTTGGAGCGTTCGAGCCAATGTCAGACCCGTTCTCCCAAGTCCAAGCACCATGCAGTTCGAGCCGTGAATCGTAATGTCAGTGTTCTGAATCGCCAGCATGATGGCGCCTTCGGCGGTCGGGATCGAATTGTAGATGGCCACGTCGTCGCGCTCGAACAATTCGACGATACCGAGGCGGTGCTTCTCCGCCAATCGGCGCAAGTATGGCTTCGCCATGCCGCAGTAGATCTTGCTCGTCTCCGGCAGCGCGGAGAGCTCGGCGTCTGTCAGCTTCATCTCTCGCTCGGTGAAGACGGCTGAGATTACACCTTCATCATCCGTTCCGACGGGCGGCAGCACCAGGGCGTCGGCCACACGAAGCACATCGGGGCTCCATTCCGCGCGAACCACTCCCGGGAACGAAGTCTCCAGCCGGTCGAAGCCGACGATGGTCACGGCGGCATCCAATTCGGTCAGACGGCGGATCACTTCCAATTGGCGCGCATCTCCGCCGGCGAGCACGACGTGTATGCCAGTCAGCATGACGTTTCCCCTCCCTTCGGCATTCATGGCATATAGCTCATCGTATGCTTGCGCCTAACGACAGGTGCGCGTACGACATTTACAGACAGACGACAGCTCGCCCAAATGCGGCAAAAAGCCTTCGCTCGGCCCATTCTGGGGCTTGCGAAGGCTTTTGTACGAACGCTTTATGTTGTTGGGGCTTACCGCGCTCCTCCGCGGAACTTCTGGGCATGGGCGCGGGCGTCTTCCACGCTGTTCACCCGATTCCGGCTCCATTCGAGGAGGATGCGGTCAATGTATCGAAAATGCAGCTTGCCGGCGAATACAGACTCCTTCAGCGCGAACAGAATGAGCTCCGCCGAATAGCCGTCCGTATCGATCCAGCCGCCGATCGTCTCGCATTCCATCGGCGTCAGCGGACGCCCGAATTCCTGCTCGAAAACGGCAAACAGGTTCGGTTCGTCCTCGCTACCCGCCTCCATCGATGACGCCGGACGCGCAGCGGCGATGACAGGCTCGGCGTCTGTTCCGGAGGAGCCCCGCAGCGGCAGCTCCTCCGCAGCGAGCAGCGCTGCGATCTTCTGGAACAATCCAGTCAGATTGTACCGTTCGGACTGCACGCCCGTCGTCTTGTCGAACACTTCGTCGATGCTGACGAAGCCGTGCTTAACCAGCTTCTGCATCGCTTGTCCGACGGTGGCAGGCGATGAGCCCAGCCGTTCCTGCAGCTGTTCCATTGTCGGGAATTCATTCTGTTCCAGCTGCTTGAACGCCAGCAGCTGAATGATCAGCATACATTCCGAATCGGTCAGCTTGAGCAGACGGTAGCTGCGAAGCAGCGCATAGGGCAGGCTGACCGCCCCGTCCATGTACGCTTCTGCGAGCCCTCTCGCAAGCAGGCCTCGATCAACCATTGGTTTGCTCCCCTCTAAACCCTTGCTTAACAGCTTCTAACACGCAATTACGGATACAGGCGATATAGCATACGCGGGAACGGAATCGTCTCGCGCACATGATCCAGTCCGCAGATCCAAGCTACCGTCCGTTCCAATCCGAGTCCGAAGCCCGAATGCGGGACGGTGCCGTATTTGCGCAGATCGAGATACCATTCATACGCTTCCCGCGGAAGCTGGTGCTCATCGAAGCGAGCCTCGAGCAGCTCCGGATCGTCAATCCGCTGCGAGCCGCCGATGATCTCCCCGTAGCCTTCCGGCGCGATCATATCGGCGCAGAGCACGACTTCCGGACGATCCGGGTCCGGCTTCATATAGAACGCCTTGATCTCCGTCGGGTAGCGGGTGATAAATACGGGACGGTCGAACTTCTCCGCGATCAGCGTCTCGTGCGGCGCGCCGAAGTCTTCGCCCCATGGCAGCTCCATGCCGTCTTCCTTCAGCATGTCAATCGCTTCGTCGTAGCTGATACGCGGGAACGGCGCCTTCACCTGCTCGAGCTTCGAGACGTCCCGCTCAAGCACGGCCAGCTCCGGACGGCAATGCTCCAGCACTTGTCCGACGACATAGGAGACGAATTCCTCCTGCACGCGCAAGTTCTCTTCATGATCGACGAACGCCATCTCCGGCTCAATCATCCAGAACTCGATCAAGTGGCGGCGCGTCTTGGACTTCTCGGCGCGGAACGTCGGCCCGAACGAGTATACCTTGCCGAGCGCCATCGCCGCCGCTTCCATATACAGCTGACCGCTCTGCGTCAAATAGGCGTCCTCGTCGAAGTACTTCGTATGGAACAGGTTCGTCGTTCCTTCGGCCGCCGAAGGCGTCAACACAGGAGGATCGACCAGCGTGAAGCCGCGTTCGTCGAAGAACCGCTGCACCGCGGAGATGATCTCCGCGCGAATGCGCAGAATCGCCCGCTGGCGCGGCGCGCGAAGCCACAGATGGCGGTGGTCCATCAGGAAGTCGACGCCATGCTCCTTCGGCGTGATCGGATAATCAGTGGCGATCTGAATGATGTCGATGCCGTCTACCGCCAGCTCATACCCGGAAGGGCTGCGCGGCTCTTCGCGGACGGTTCCCGTTACATATAGAGAGCTCTCCTGCGTCAACTGGCCAGCCTTCTCCCAAGTCTCGCCGTCCACCTCTTCCTTGACGAGCACGCCTTGAATGAAGCCGGTGCCGTCGCGCAGCTGCAGAAATTGAATTTTGCCGCTCGAACGCCGCCTTGTCATCCAGCAGCCGATTCGAACTCGCTGTCCGGCCAACGCTCCTACGCCGGCAATGTCCACTTTAGATACACTATCCATCTTGTCCTCCTCTTCGCCCTTGGGCGAAACACTACATCTATCTTAAGCTGCAGACAAGGAGCTCTTATTCCTTGCCTATTACAAGTCTATACGTATCTCGCGCAATCAGCAATTCCTCATTCGTCGGCACGACCAATACGTTCACCGCCGAACCGTCTCGGGTAATGCTTCTCGTCTCGCTAGAGCGTAACTCGTTGCGCTCCTCGTCGAAGTCCAGCCCGAGGAACGTTAAGCCTTCGCACACCCTCTTGCGGAGCACAGCCGAATTCTCGCCGACGCCCGCCGTGAACAGAATAACGTCGACACCGTTCATCGCCGCGGCATAAGAGCCGATATACTTGCGAATACGATATGCGTACATCTCGAACGCAAGCCGAGCGTTCTCGTCTCCGCTCTCCATCGCCTCTACCACTTCGCGCATATCGCTGCTTATACCCGATACGGCCATCAATCCGCTGTGCTTGTTCAGCATCGAGTTAACTTCATTGAGCGTCAAATCTTCCTTGTTGATGGCGAAGGGCACGATGGCCGGATCCAAGTCGCCGCTCCGCGAGCCCATCATCAGCCCTTCGAGCGGCGTCATCCCCATGCTGGTATCATAGGACTTGCCGTGGAGAATTGCCGTACAGCTCGCGCCGTTGCCGATATGGCAGCTGATGATCTTCAGCTCCTCCAGCGGGCGTCCGAGGAACGCAGCCGCCTGCTTGCTGACATAGTCATGCGACGTGCCGTGGAATCCATAGCGTCTCACTTTATGCTTGCGATAGAAGACCTTCGGAATCGCGTACAAATATGAAGTCGCCGGCATGGTCTGATGGAAGGCCGTATCGAACACGACCGCTTGCGGAACATCCGGCAGATTGGCCTCCACCGCCTGAATGCCCATCATGTGTGCCGGGTTATGCAGCGGCGCGAGATCGAACAGATTGCGAATCTCGAGCTTGACGTCCGCGTCGATCAGCACCGACTCTTTGAACGACTCCCCGCCATGCACGATACGGTGGCCGACGGCTTGAATGTCGCCGATGCTCTCCAGCACGCCGAAGCTGCGATGCGTCAGCATGTCCAGCACTTTGCGCACCGCCGTCGTATGCTCCAAGATCTCGCTGACTTCCCGCACGTCCGCGCGCCCTTCGACTTCGTGCGTCAGGATAGACGACTCCATCCCGATGCGCTCGACGCGTCCTTTGGCCAGAACCGATTCGGTTGTCATGTCATACAATTGATACTTCAGCGAAGAGCTTCCCGCATTAATGACCAATATATTCATAAGATGCGGTCACCATCCTTGTCGTATTGGAAAAAGCCGATGCCCGTCTTCATCCCAAGCTGTCCAGCGCGAACCTTCTTCTTGAGCAGGAATGACGGACGATATTTAAGCTCGCCGTATTCGCGGAACATTCGTTCGAGCGCGGCAAGCACGGAATCTAACCCGAAGCGGTCCGCCATCTCCAGCGGCCCATATTGGAAGGAATAGCCGATTCTCATCGACGCATCAATGTCCTCCGGCGAAGCGACGCCTTCCTCAAGCAGATGAAGCGCTTCATTGATGAGCAGGCAGATCAGCCTCGTCGTGACGAACCCCGGCGACTCGTATACCATGACGCCGTTCTTCTCCAGCACGTTGTCGACGAAGTTCTTCGTCCGCTGGAACGTCTCTTCGGAGGTTTGCAGGCCGCGTATGATCTCCACGAGGTCTACGCGGAATGCCGGATAGACGAAGTGCATGCCAATGACGCGCGAAGGGTTGAGCGTATATCCGGCCAGCTCCGTGAGGCTTAACGTCGACGTATTGCTGGCGATGATCGCCTCCTCCGACAGAATGCCGTCCAACTGCGTGAATACCGCCTGCTTGCTCTCCATATCTTCCGTAATCGTCTCGATTACCAGCTCGCAATGCGCCATATAGTCCAGCGTCGGAGCCGAATGGATCCGATTCAAGATTAATTTCTTCTCGGCGCTCGTAATCGCCCATTTCTCGATCTGGCGATCCAAGCTCGCTTCTATGGCTTCCAACGCGACTCTGAGCTTGTCCGGCGTCTTCTCAGCCAGATGCACCTCTAGCCCCTTGACAGCCAGCATCTCGGCAATGCTTTGGCCCATCGTGCCTGCGCCGACAACGCCTACATTTCGAAACATAAGGTTCCCCTCGCTTCCAGATTCCGAACCGCGATCCGATTAACAATAGGGCGGGCCGCGACAAGAATCGTCTCTCTATCTCACCTTCATATTACCACAGAGAATATCTGAAAAAATACGGCGATCCAATGACGATTGACAAGAAAAAAAAGCGCTTCATCCGTCGGATGAAACGCTTAGCTGTGAGGTCTGTCATAGCCCCTTATTGCTGCCCGAAGATCTGAGCGATCTTCACCTTCCATTGATCCACGTAGTTCTTCGATTCCGATTGATTCAGCGCCCACTGCACCATAATAATCGACTCATTAGGCTCAAGCTCAATCGCAAGCGGATGGTTCAAGCCATCCTTCTGCTTGTATGGATAGATCTTGATCTCCCGATCGACGACCGTCGCCAAGAGATCCTCGTAAGTGTACGCGTCCACGGCGGAAGGCTCGATCCGGCGAATCTGCTCCCAAGTCAGGTCAAGATCGTCGTGCGGAGCCACATCCTCGCTTAGCTTGCCGGGCAGTGCGAACGATGTATTGGGATCGATCCCTCGGAATTCGTCCGGAGAGGCAGGAATGGCTTCGCCATTTGGATCCAAATCTAGCGGGATGCTGTAGGAAGCGCCTGCCCATTGCCCAGGCTTGCGAATGATCGCCCACTGTTCAACGTCGTTGTCCGGCGTTGCAGCTTCCTTCTCCTCCTCAGCCAGCGTATCTGCATAGCTGACGTGCGGCTCTTCTTCAGGCACGAATGCCGTTCCGGCAGACGCGGCTAGCTGCTTGATATCCTTCACGAAGCGATATTCCTTGTCGCTCTCGTCTGCCGATACGCCTGCGGCGTCTTCCGCGACGGACACATACTGCTTGCCCACGTACAGAATGCGTTCCGACAGCAGTCCCGGCCGCGGCGTCACGACGACGGATGACGGATGTTCCGTCAGCGCCTTGCTGCCGTATGCCTGATAAGCGATAAGGCTCTGCGATTCGGTGTCGCCGTCATCCGGTGTCGCCTCGATCTTCCAGAACGTCATCTTGTACGGCATAACGATGCCGGGCCCTTCTGCCGATACCTCCAGCTTGTCGTTCTCCGGTGCCACAAGAACCGTGCGGTATGAGCTGACGATACGGCCGTCCGGGACAGTCACGTCCTTGCGCAGCCCAATCAGCAAGCCCGTATTCAGCTCATTGTCTTGCTCGACTGTCGATGCTAATGCCGTGGGAACAGGATCGGCCAGCTTCAGCGACTCGCTGGACTTCTCCCCCGCGAAGGGAGCGAGCTGCCATATACCGAAGAAGACAAGCGCCAGCACCGCCGCGGCCGCGCCTGCGAAGCTCCAGCCGAATCGGGTCGTCCGGCCGAACCGGCGTCGCGGCCGGTCCAGCTGCGTCTCGATGCGGCGGCGCAGACGGTCGTCGAAGCCGCTCTTGATAAGCGGACCATGAGACAGCTGTTCTCTTAGTTCCTTATCGGTCGGATCCATACGCCATCCGCTCCTTCATAATCGATAATTTCTTGCGCGCGTGGAACATCCTAGACTTAACCGTTCCTTCGGTCACGCCGAGCATGTCCGCGATTTCCTTCAGCGACAATTGATTGTGAGCATATAAGATCAGAACCTCCCGATACTTGATCGGCAGCTTCAGCACCATGTCCCACATCTCGTTAACCGTCTGATTCTCGATCACATCCTGTTCGATTGATCGTCTCTCGCCCGTCTCGCCTACCCAATCGGTAAGCGTCACTTTCCGGAAGAAGGCTGACCGCTGGCAATCGATAGCCGTATTGCGCGTAATCGTCAACAGCCAAGTCTTGACCGAAGCGTCGCTGCGGAATCCATGCAAGTTCTTGTAGACCTTAATGAATACTTCCTGCGTGATGTCATCCGCCAGATCCCACTTGCGTGTAATGCTGTAAGCATAATTCCATACATCTTTGCCGTACACCGTCATGAGCTCGCCAAGCAGGGATTTCTTGTCCTCATGATCGGTCATATATCGCAAATAATCGAAGTCAGCCTCGGATTTCAAATCGGTTCACCTCTTATATGACGAACATAACGCCGATTTGGTTCAAATAAAAACCGGAATCCTCGTTGCCTGGGTTCCGGATCATCTTTCTAGCTTTAATGCTACCATAATCAAACGTATAAATCCTTTAAATAGTTCTAAAGTTTATCGGGAAATGTTGAGAAAATGTTCTAAATTCCGACGGCTTCCGGCCAAAAGAAACAGCGCCTTCGGGCTCTTCAAGCCCGAAAGCGCTGAGGCGAAGGCCAGCTAAGCGGCCGTTTGCTGCAACTGTGTTCTCAAATCATCGCCGGACAACGTCTCTTCCTGAATCAAGATCGACAGCAGGCGCTGGAACGTCTCGAGATGACCGCGCAGCAGCTCGCGCGTCTTCTCGGTCAGCTCGTCCAGAATGCTGGCGTTCTCCTTCGCCCATTGCTCCGTCGTGATCGCCTGCGGATGCACGATGCCAAGCGAGGACAAGCCGGATTCGATCATCGAACGAACGATGTGGGTCGCTTGGTCGAAGTCTCCACGGGATCCGGTGCTGCGCCCGCCGTAGTTCAATTCCTCGGCGACCGCGCCGCCTAGCGCGATCATGATCTGCTCTTCGAGCACCGTCTTCGTATACAAGTAACGATCCTGGCTCGGATGATGGCGCACGTAGCCGAGCGCCTGTCCGCGCGGCGTCAGCGATACCTGGGCTACGCTTCCGGGGCGAACGGACTCGGCGACGATCGCATGGCCCAGCTCGTGGATGGCGACGCGTTCCCGCTCTTCGCGGGTCGTCTCGCGATCCATCCGCTCGCCCATCATGACCTTGTCAATCGCTTGCGCGAGGTGCGCCGAGGTGATCGTGTCGCTCTCTTCGCGCATCGCATAGATGGCCGCTTCGTTCATGACACTCTCGAGCTGCGCTCCGGAGAAGCCGAACGTCTCGTCGGCCACCTTGGCGAGCGACACATCCTCGGCCATCGGCTTGTTCCGGGCATGCAGGTTCAGAATATGCTCGCGGCCCGTCTTGTCCGGCAGATCGACTTGAATGTGCCGGTCGAAGCGTCCGGGACGGAGCAATGCCGGATCCAGGCTGTCCTTGCGGTTCGTCGCCGCGATGAGCAGGATGCGCGGATTCTCGTCGCCTTGAATGCCGTCCATCTCGGTCAGCAGCTGATTCAACGTCTGGTCATATTCACGCTGCTGGCCGCCGTCGCGCTTGCCGCCGATGCCGTCGATCTCGTCGATGAAGACGATCGCGCTGTCCTTCTTCTCCTTCGCCGCCAGCTTGCGGGCTTCCTGGAACAGGTCGCGGACGCGCCCTGCGCCGACGCCGACGTACATCTCCACGAATTCGCTGCCTGAAGCCGCTACGAACACCGAGTTCGTATGCTGTGCGGCTGCTTTGGCCAGCAGCGTCTTGCCGGTGCCCGGAGGCCCGGCTAGCAGAATGCCTTTGAGCGGACGAATGCCGAGCTTGTACAATGCATCCTTCTTGACGAGAAATTCCAGCGCCTCCATCAATTCGCGCTTCGCTTGCTCCTGACCGCCAATATCGCCGAACGTCAAATATTGCGGCGCGCGCGTCGGCGCCTTCTTCGCTGCGGCGCCGATCGCCAGCCCGCCTCGCGCTCTCGCGAGCAGAAGCAATCCTGCCATCAAGCAGACGCCCATAATAAGAGGAAGCGCGGGAACGCCGGCGAAGATGAGGAACACGATCAGCACCGGAAGAGCGCCGACCGCGATCTCTTTGCTATAGGGTCTCAGCTTACGCATTCGGCCACACCCCCAGCTTCTCCGATTCGCGCGGAAGAATGACGAATTTAACAGCGGCGCCGGAGCGCAAGCGGATGTAGACGTTCGTCCCGTCCATCTGCGTATCGGCTTCGATCTCCGGGTATTGCTTCGTCAATTGATCCATCGCCGTGCGAATCTCCGAATATTTCTTATGGTCCATCGCTTCCGCCACGTCGAACAACGCATGGCTCCACGCCTTCTCAAGCGCCGGGTCGGAAGAGTCGTCCACCTTCAGCTTTAAAGTCTTATCTCCGATCGCTTGCGCGCCTTCCTCCTGCACGCGGCGGTATACTTCCGCCAAGTCCGCATCGGGCGACAGCTTGAGCTGAAGCTCGACGCTGCTGATCGATCGATTCGTATCTGCCGATTCTACGCCGGGAATGGCATTCGCCACCCGGTCCAGCGGCTGCTCAACGCCATATTGGCCGTAAGCATACCAACCGCCAAACAATAATGCCGCAGACAGCACGGCCGTGATCGCCACCGGAATCCAACGCAATTTCATGCCGCAATGCCTCCTTATTCTGTAGCTGACAGAACAGCTATTGTCCGTATCCTATAGTCGCTTGGTACATCACTGAGTATATCACAATATGATAGATTCATCGTCCGCTAATGGTTGGCAAACATGCCATTGCCGCGGACATAGCTCTGTGCAGGAACAAAGAAAAAACGCCTCGCGGCGTTTCTCTTGGCAATCTTTATTTGCCTGGCAAATCATAGGTTTTCAGCTTCATACCGTCTTTGAAAGCATAGAAATCGATCGCCTGGCGCTCGGTCTCCGGATCGCTTATGTAGCGAATCTCCCAAGCGGGCTGATTCTCGAACCAGCCGGGCATCACGCGCACAATCTGCTTGCCGGGATGCTCCTCGGTGAACCGCTGCTTCGCCTCGTCTTCGCTTAAACCGTCGTCCGCCCGCTCCTTCACGAGGCCGTCCTGCCGTTCCCAGACGAACCACTTGACGCCGTCCGCATCCTTGCCGGAGACGACCCAGACGCTCTCTTCCCATACATGCTTGACGGCCTCGGCGGGCTTGACGATGCCCGCCTCTTGCTTGGCAAGCCGGATCGCGCCGTTCTTCTCGTTCTGGTAATCGGCTCCTGCCGACTTAATATAAATGACGAAGATCACGCACAGGAAGACAAGGAAGCCAAGAATGAGCAGCGTCCACCGGCGCGCCGACATGACCGGATCGCGCCTGCGTTCCTCCATGCGGCTGAGGCTCATCCCTTCAGCCTCCCGAACGCGCGCTGCGCTTCGAAGCGAATCTTCTCCGCATCCAGCGTGAGCAGCTCGCGATTCTTCAGCAGCTGCTTGCCGTCGACCCAGACGTGCGCGACATCTGCGCCTGATGCAGAGTAGACCAGATGAGACATATAATCCGTCGCCGGCACGAAGTGAGGCTTGCGAATATCAAGCGCGATCAGGTCCGCTCTCATGCCGGGCTTCAGCATGCCGGTCACGCCGTCAAGGCCGATCGACTTGGCGCCGTATACCGTTCCCATCCGCAGCGCCTCTGCCGCAGGAACGGCTGTCGGATCGCCCGACACGCCTTTGTGCAGCAGGGCCGCAAGCCGAATCTCCTCGAACAAGTCGAGGTTGTTGTTGCTCGCCGCGCTGTCCGTGCCGAGCGAGACGGCAACGCCTGCGCGCAGCAGCTCCGGCACCCGGGCCACGCCGCTCGCCAGCTTCAGGTTGCTGACCGGGTTGTGCGATACGGCGACTCCCCGCTCGGCCAGAATCGCAATCTCTTCATCGTTCAGATGAACGGCGTGCGCCACAAGCGATGGACGGCTGAAGAGGCCGAGACGATCGAGATGCTCGACAGGGCGTACGCCGTAATCCTTCAAGTTCTGCGCCACTTCGGCTGCTGTCTCCGACATGTGCGTATGAAGCGGCAAGCCGAGCTCGTGCGCGGCTGCAACGATCCGCTCGATATAATCGGGCGGGCAGGTATACGGCGCATGCGGCGACATCATCGTCTGAATGCGGCCGTCGGCCTTGCCGTGCCAGTCGCGCGCGAAGCTGATCGCCTCGTTCAGCTTGGCTGTCTGAACGTCGGGCGGGCAGAGACCGATGACGCCCCGCGTCAAGCTCGCGCGCATGCCGGATTGCTCCACGACTTCGGCGACGCGGTCCATATGGTCGTACATGTCGACGAACGTCGTCGTGCCGCTGAGAATCATCTCGGCTGCAGCAAGCGAAGTCCCCCAATAGACGTCGTCGCCGGTAAATTTAGCTTCCATTGGCCACATATGATTCTCGAGCCATTCCTGCAGCTTGAGATCGTCCGCCAAGCCTCTCAGAAGCGACATCGCCGCGTGTCCGTGCGTATTGATCAACCCCGGCATGAAGAGCAGACCGTCGCCGTTCACCGTGCCGCCCGCTTGACGCTTCTCTTCTTCCGGCGCGCTTCCCGCGCCCATCGCCGCGATCTTGGAGCCGTCCACAGACAGCCAGCCTTCCAGCACCGGCTTCGCCGGGTCCATCGTTATCATAGTCGCGTTCTCAATCAACCAGCGATTCATCTTCCAACGTTCCCTTCGTCGTGTCTTCCGAGTCGAAATTCATGTAATAGGCCAGGCTGAGCAAATCCGCCGTAAAGTCGGTCTGATGAATGCGAACGTCTTCCGGCGTTCGAAGCACCGTCGGCGCGAAGTTCAGAATGCCGCGAACGCCCGCTTCCACGAAGCGGTCGGCCACCTTCTGAGCCGCAGCGGCAGGTACGGTAATGATGCCGATCGCGATGTTCTTCTCTTTGACTGTCTGCGCCAGCTCCTCCACCGGCTGAACAACCAAATTGTTGATGACCATGCCGACTTTGGACGGATCCGCATCGAAGATCGAGACGATCTTCATATTGTCCTTCAAATACGTATTGTAGTTGGACAACGCTCGCCCGAGGTTGCCTGTTCCGACCAACGCGACGTATAGCGGACGGTCCAACTTAAGAATCTGCCGAATTTTCTCAATGAGGTAGCTGACATTATAGCCGACGCCCTTGCGTCCGAAGTCGCCGAAGTAGGCGAGGTCCTTCCGGATCTGCGCCGGATTCAAGTTCAGCCTGGCGCCTAATTCCTGCGAGGATACTGTCAGAATATCGCTCGCGCTCAACTCGTTCAAATATCGCAGATAGACGGGCAGTCTCCGAACGACCGCTTCCGATATTTTATCCTGCTTCGTCATTCGTCTGCTCCTTCCTGTCGGCTTCCGCCGCAGCGACCGCTGCATTGTCTAATTCAACGCCAGACGACGCAGCGCCAGCGTCCGCAACCGGCTTAGCCATAGGCGTGTTCAGCCATTCTCTCACGCGAGACGCCAAGCCGGCGTTCGGCAAGTGCTCGATCTTCGGCCCCGGAAGCGAGTAGAGGAAATACTTGCCGTAATTCGTATCGATGACGCGGGTATCGTATAGAATGACGATGCCCTTGTCCGATGCCGTACGGACGAGCCTTCCGAAGCCTTGCTTGAAGCGGATAACCGCCTGCGGCAATGACAGCTTCATGAACGGGTTCTTCTTCTCCGCCTGCAGCTTCTCGGACTTCGCTTCGTTGACCGGATGGTTCGGCGGTTGGAAAGGAAGCCGAACGATCGCGAGGCACGTCAGCGCGTCCCCAGGCAGATCGACGCCTTCCCAGAAGCTGCTCGTGCCGAGCAGCACGGAAGCCGGACGATCCATGAATTGCTGCGTCAACCGGCTGCGGCTTCCGCCGTCGATCCCCTGACCCATTACTTCGATGCCGCTAGGGCCGAGCCGTTCCTTCAGCGGGCCGTGAACGGCCTTCAGCATGCGGTAGGACGTGAATAGCACCAGCATTCTGCCCCCGGTCGTCTCGGCCACTTCAGCCAGCGACTTCGTCAGCGCCTCGAGGAACTGCGGATCTCCGTTCTGGCCGCGAATATTCGGGAAGTCTCTCGGGATAAGCACTAGAGCCTGCTCCCGGTAATTAAACGGTGACGGCAGCTGCGCGGAGCGCAGACGGCCTTCGCGCTCAGAGGCGTCAAGGCCAAGCTGCTCCTTCACATACTGGAACGACTTGTCGACGGTCAGCGTCGCGGAAGTGAGCACGACGCTCGACTTGCGGTCGAACATCCCTTCCTTGAGCAGATGGCTCACGTCCGCCGGCATGCCGAACAGCCAGAGCGAGCGGGCGCGGTACTGGGAATGACCTTCGATCCAGTAGACGAAGTCCTTGTTGCCGAGCGTCAAGAATGACTGCAGATCCGCGCGTGCGGCCGCCAGATCCTTCAAGCTGCCGTTCAGATCCGTCATCAGGCTTTGAATCGCCAAGTCGTCCGTTCGTTCCTTAATATCGGCAATGACTTTATCCAATGGACGAAGCAGATCGCTGAGCAGTTGAATCGTATTGTTGCCGTCCACCAGCTGCGCTTCCCAGCTATCCGGCAGCTTCTCCGGCTTCAAACGAAGCGACAGATTGCCGCTATCGTCGGCTCCGGATTCCTCGGCGAGCATTGCGAACAATCGGTCTGTCCATCGATCCCACGATTCGCGAATCTCGTGCACTTTGCCTGCCGCCTCATCCAGCTTCTCGTTCCATGCCTGAGCCTGCTCTTCGCCCGACCCGGCCAGCAGGCTCATCAGCCGAGGCAGCTGGCCGTTGCGTGCATCCTTCCATAGCCTAGTCAGCGGATGCAGCACCGTCAAGTAGCCTGTCCGCTGACCGAGATGGTGGCTCGCCACTTCCTCGAGGTGATGGGCCTCATCAACGATCAAGCGGTCATAGGCAGGTAGCAATCTCCCTTCGGCGCGCATATCGGTGAACACCATCGCGTGGTTCGTGATGATGAGATCCGCCTTGTTCGCATCCTGCCGCGCGCGGTGATAGAAGCACTTGCGGAACCACGGGCATTGCCGGTTCAAGCACGAATCCGCGTCGCTCGCTACGGCGTTCCATTCATCCTTGGAGCGTCCGCCGAGGTTCAGCTCTTCTGCTTCTCCGCGCTCCGTCTCGGAGAGCCAGACGGTCATTTGCCCGCGTGTGACGGCCTCTTCCCGCGAGAGCGCCGTCTCCGGCAGCTGCAGCTGCTGCTCGAATTTGCGAAGGCACAGATAGTTGTTCCGGCCTTTAAAGACGGCAGCCTTGAACGGCACCGGCAGCACTTCCTGCAGCAGCGGCAGATCCCGCTGGCGCAGCTGCTCCTGCAGTTGGATCGTATGCGTGCTGACGACGATTTTTTTGGATTCCTTTAATCCATAATAGAGAGAGGGAAGCAAGTACCCCAGCGACTTGCCTGTACCTGTGCCTGCTTCCACCAGCAGATGCGAGTCCTGATTCAGCGCTTCGAGCACTTCGCCGAACATGATCTGCTGTCCTTCTCTAGATTCATAAGTAGGCAATAGATCTTTAAGCTTCTCGCGAACGCCGGCGACGAACTCGGGGAATTCCGATTCCGTGAGCGGCTTCATCGCCTCGGGATCTGTCTTAGACTCTTCGTCCGCATCCGTCCAATCGCTTACGCGCAGGGCAAGCTGGCGATAGTATTGATAGTCGTCATCGTTCTCGCCCGGGTTCGCTTCGCGCCAGGCGGCGATATCGGCGAGCAGCCAGCCCGTATCATTCGTGTCCGAGTCGAACAACGAAGAGAGCCGCTGCAGCGTGAGCAGCGGAAGCTCGCGAAGGCGCATGACGCACTTGAAGAACACCTCCGCCGTCGCAAGCGCGTCGCTGTCCGCTTGGTGCGGCCTGTCATGGCCGATGCCTAGGCTATGCGTCAGTGAAGACAACCGGTAAGAGGACATGGACGGATAAGCGATCCGGCTTAGCTCCACCGTATCGAGCATTCGTCCCGCGAAAGGCAAATAGCCGCACCGATCAAGGGCGGCTTGAAGGAAAGAAGCGTCGAACGAGACGTTATGAGCGACAAGCACGGCATCCTGAAGCAGAGGAACGAATTCAGCCAGCACCGCTTCAAGCTCCGGAGCCTCCGACACGTCCTCGTTGCTTATGCCGGTAAGCTGCGTAATCCAATCCGGAATCGGCTTCACGGGCTTCACCAGCGAACCGTAAACGGCGGTTACGGCGCCTGTCTCATCGATGAGAGCGAGACCGGCTTGTATAATTTCATCTTGATCGGGAGAAGTTCCCGTCGTTTCAAAGTCGAGAACGGCGAATTTCATCCTGAATTCCTTTCCAGACATTAAAGGTCGGTGGCTGCGCGAAGGCTATGCTTGAACGAGAGCCTGAATCTCCGAGCTGCCGAACAGCAGCTGCATCTGTCCGGATCTGTTCCGGCACGACGCCAGATTGCGCCTCGGATCCTCGAAGGCGGGATCCGTCTCCATCGCTTTGTGAAAATATAATTCGGCTTGCTGCAAATTAGCGAACACTGCCTGGATGCATCCCAGCGCGTTAAAGGCGATCGCTTGGAGCTTCCGGTCATCTCCCAAAGCGGCAATCAGCTGGAAATGCCGCTGCGCCTCCAGGAATTGCCCCATGTGCATCCGGCACATGGCCAGGAATAGCCGGGCGACATTCAGCTCGGGCTCGTGCATCAGCGTCTCCTCGAAGTGAACGGCGCCTTCGGCATACATGTGGAGCTTGAAATAGCCCATTCCCTTCATGTACGGCTCGAAAAGCGCGTCTGCTCCGTTCGGTATTCCAAACCCGGCTTCATGCTCTTGCTTCAATGTGCGGAAGTAAGCCATTTTGTCTTCAAAACCAAGCCATGATTCAATGATAACATCACTTAACGTTTTTAACACGTTCCATTGCTCGTCGAGGGCGTTTTTTTCTTCCTTGGAGGCGTTCGGATACCGTTCAAGCAAGCTGTCCAGCGTATCGTTCATGGCCGCAAACCATTGTTCGATCATTCACGTCTCCCCCTACGCGTTCGGCTTACAGGTCATTCTGCGTTTCGGGGGAAGGTTTCATACGCTTTTACATAACGGTCGAATGCGGCTCCTCAGCCATCAAGCGGGCAATGCGGTTGCCTTCACCCATGATGGCCACCTTCGGCTGATGGCGGTGCGCTTCCTCATCAGACATGTAGCCGTAGGCGATAATAATGACGACGTCTCCGGGCTGCACGAGCCGGGCTGCCGCGCCGTTCAGGCAGATGACGCCGGAGCCGCGGGGGCCTGGAATGGCGTACGTCTCGAAGCGTGCGCCGTTGTTGTTGTTGACAATTTGGACCTTCTCGTCGGGCAGGATGTCAACGGCCTCCATCAAATCCTGGTCGATCGTAATGCTGCCGACATAATTCAGATCGGCTTGCGTTACCGCAGCGCGGTGAATCTTGGATTTCATCATTTGGCGGAACATGAGGTTCACCCCTTCTGTGTTAGCAAAATGTTATCGATAAGCCGCGTCTTGCCGAAACGAACGGCAACGGCGACAAGCAGCGGATGTTGGTGCAATAACGTGCGAAGGGAAGCTCCGGCAGCCGGCGGCGTCAGGTCGGGATATTCAAGCGCCTCGACGTAATCGATGTCGGACAGCGGCTGAGATTGGATGCGCTCGCGAATCCGGCGCGTCAGTTCGGCGGCGGCGATGCCTTCTTCAACCCAGCTTGGAACGAGCTTCAGCGTCTGCGATAGGATAAGCGCTTGGCTCCGCTCGTCCGCGCTCAAGTACACGTTGCGTGAGCTCAGCGCAAGCCCGTCCGAGTCCCGGACGATCGGGCAGGGCACGATGTCGACCGGCATGCTGAGATCGGAAGCCATCCGCGTGATGACGGCGACCTGCTGGGCGTCCTTCATGCCGAAGTAAGCGCGGTTCGGCTGCACGATGTTCAGCAGCTTCGAGACGACGATGCCAACGCCGTCGAAGTGGCCGGGACGGCTCGCGCCGCACAGGCGCTCCGTAATGCCGGACACGATCACCGACGTCTTCGGCGGGTTCGGGTACATCTCGGTTACTTCGGGCATGAACAGGACGTTCGCGCCAGCCTCTGAAGCAATCGCGACATCCCGAGCTTCATCGCGAGGATAACACTCGAAGTCTTCGTTCGGGCCGAACTGCAGCGGGTTGACGAAGACGCTGACGACCGTCAGCCCGTTCTCTTCCGCGCTGCGGCGAATGAGGCTGGCGTGGCCAGCATGAAGAAATCCCATCGTTGGTACGAGACCGACAGCGGCCGACGGTCCGGCCTGCAGGCGATACTGGCGAATATGTTCTCGCAGCTCGGTAATCGAGCGCACGATCCGGGCAGTTGTCACAGCAGTTGTGCTCATTGGGAACCCCCTCCATACAGCTTCTCCGGCAGTTTGTCGAGCTTCTCATCCGGCAGGAAGCTATGGCGCTCCTCCGGGAAAGCCTCGTTCTTCACTTCGTTCACATATTCCGCGATCGCAGAGCGAATCGTATCGCCGACGTTCGCATAGGATTTGACCATCCGTTTCTCTCGGATGTTGGAGCCGTAGCGGATCATGTCGTGATAGACGAGCACTTGACCGTCGCAGCCGCGGCCCGCGCCGATCCCGATTGTCGGGATCGTTAGCTCCCGGGTAACTTGCTGCGCTGCGGGCTCCATGACGAGCTCCAGCACAACTCCGAAAGCGCCCGCTTCCTCAAGCGTTTTGGCATCGGCCAGCAGGCGTTCGGCGCTCGCTTGATCCTTGCCTTGGATCTTGTAGCCGCCGATCTGCAACAGCGATTGCGGCGTCAGGCCGAGGTGCCCGAGCACAGGAATGCCGCTGGAGACGAGACGTCTCACCTCTTCGGCGATATCGGCCCCTCCTTCGAGCTTGACGGCGTGCGCGCCGCCTTCCTGCATAATTCTGGCCGCGTTGCGCAGCGTAGCTTCCGGCCCAAGGCGGTAAGTTGCGAACGGCATGTCCGTGACGATCATCGTCCCCGGCGCCCCGCGAACGACTGACTTCGTATGCAGAATCATATCGTCCAGCGTGACAGGCACGGTCGTATCGTAGCCCAGCACGACGTTGCCGAGCGAGTCGCCGACGAGAATCGCGTCAACGCCCGCTTCTTCGGCCAGCTGTGCGGACGGGTAATCATACGCCGTCACCATGGCGATCTTATTCCCTTGACGTTTAAGCGCCTTCCAACGAGGCGGAGTAAGCGGTTTAGGCATAACGGATGATGCGCCTCCTCCAACAAATAGGATAAAAAACAAAAAAACCTTCATTTTTGCCCATGAGCAAAAAAAGGTTTCCATTCAGCAGGAGCGCGCTTCACGTCCTTCTGTCTCGGTCCCTTCGGCTCTGAGCAGAATCCGCCGCGAAATCATCACGGTATTCAGTTCTTGTTTAGCGTATCCGCAAGTGCAATTCGCCAATCTCCCGATCGGGAGGGTCGATACCGCCTTGCTAACGCCTCCATTATAGCACTGTATATCTCTACCGTCCATGAGCGATTAACCGCATTGGCAACACATAGCCCGCATTGGATTGGGCCCGGGTGGGGTCCGGACTGGTGTCGGACTAGTATCGGATTGATATCGGAAGATGGGCATCGATTCGCCATCGGATCTAGTCGGATCGTAGTCGGATTGCGCACTTTGACCCAGACTGGGTGGGGCAGACTTGGTATGGATCCGATAAGTGCCGCCCATTTGGACAAGACCTCCAACATCCTGCCTCTATGTCCTATCTCCGATCTCAGCCGAATAAACCGTTCGGACCGTGCCGTCCGCCAGCTTCACGCGCAGTCCTCCGAGCTCGTCCAACGCTTCCGGAACCCCAACGATCTCGCCTTGCGGCGTATGCAATATCGCTTCTCGTCCAAGAGTGACGGCATGAGCTTCCCATAGGGCTCTTATCGGTGCGAAGCCTCGCGCAGCATAGAGCTCATATAACCTCTCGAATTCTTCGAGTACTGCCGTAATGATGTCCGTCCGGTCAATCGGACGCCCCGCTGCCATTCGAAGCGAGATCGCCTTCTCCAACACCTCCGGCGGGAAGTCTTCCTCCTCGAGATTGACGGAGATGCCCATTCCTGCAACGACATAGCGAATGCGTTCGTCCTCTGCCGCGGACTCAAGAAGAATGCCGCTAATTTTGCGGCCGTCGACGAGCAGATCATTCGGCCATTTGATTCCAATCTCAAGCGGCACGATCCGCGCGATCGCCCTTGATAACGCCACCGCCGCCAGCAGCGTCAGTTGGGGTGTCTGATGCAGCGGAATGTTCGGTCGAAGCAACAGGCTCATCCATATGCCTTTGCCGGCGGGAGACACCCAATTCCGCCCCATGCGACCGCGGCCTTTGGTCTGCTGCTCGGCAATTACTAGCGTGCCTTCCGGCGCGCCCTGCTCTGCCAGCTCGCGAAGCACGTCCTGCGTCGATGGGACGGCATCGTTCAGATGCGCCCGGCGGCCAAACACCTTCGTCGCCAGCTTGCTCTGCAGCTCCGCCATCGACAGTCGGGACGGACGCTCGATGATGCGATAACCCATACGAGGCACCGCTTCGATCCGATAGCCTTCCGCCTCCAGCTTCCGCACCTGCTTCCAGATGGCCGTTCGGGTAACATTAAGCTTGCGGCTAATCTCCTCGCCGGAGACGAAGCCGCCGTCATTCTCTTCCAACAGCGACAATAGCGACGGTCGAACCATGTTGATCATCCTTTGCTTTTTAGGCTCCTGTGAACTAGCCGGCCTGCACCAAGGCTATAAAAGAGCCTTGATTGCCTCTCACTCTGCGAATTCGCCTGCGTCAAGGCTAAAAATTAGCCTTGTTAGCAGCTCACTCTGCGAATCCACCTGCACCAAGGCCAAAAA
>NZ_JACJVN010000100.1 GCF_014212015.1 Cohnella lubricantis
CCGTTGATCCGATCCGTGATCGAATCGATTACGCTCGATGTTCAGTTTTCAAGGAACAAGTTCGTTGCTTATTTCTTACCTCGTTCATCGCTGCCGTTCAGCGGCGACTTGAATAATATATCACAGCCCGCGTGCACAATGCAACCTTTTCACACAGAAAAATACGAGGAAAAATCATACAGCTAGCGTTGCTATTCATGCCGTCTATTCATCTATTCATATAGATAGAAACGCCCGCCCGGTCCCTTTCAGACCGAACAGGCGTCTGCGCTTCTTAATCCTGATCGCGCATATGCGGGAAGAGCAGCACGTCGCGAATCGACGGCGCGTCGGTCAGCAGCATAATCAAGCGATCGATGCCGATGCCAAGACCTCCGGTCGGCGGCAGGCCGTATTCCAGCGCGCGGATGAAGTCTTCATCCAGATCCTGCGCTTCATCGTTGCCCGCAGCCTTCTCGACCATCTGAGCGGCGAAGCGCTCACGCTGGTCGATCGGGTCATTAAGCTCGGAGAATGCATTCGCGTGCTCGCGTGCCACGATGAACAGCTCGAAGCGGTCCGTAAACCGCGGATCCTGCTCGTTCTTCTTGGCCAGCGGAGAGATGTCTACCGGATGGCCGGTGACGAACGTCGGCTGAATAAGCGTGTGCTCGACGAATGTCTCGAAGAACGCGTTGACGATATGGCCGAACGTCATGTGCGGCTCGACCGGCACCTTGTGCTCCTTCGCCAGACGCTGCGCTTCTTCATCGCTCATCTGTGCGGTGAAGTCGATGCCTACTGCCTTCTGAATAAGCGAAGTCATCGATTCGCGGCGCCACGGGACGCCTAGATCGACTTCCTGGCCTTGGTACTCAATCTTCGTCGTGCCCAGCACTTCCTTGGCGATATGGACGATCAAGTCCTCCGTCAGGCGCATGATATCCTTGTAATCAGCGTATGCCTCATAGAGCTCCAGCAGCGTGAACTCCGGGTTGTGGCGAGTGGAGATACCCTCGTTCCGATAGACGCGTCCGATCTCGTAGACCTTCTCAAGACCGCCTACGATGAGCCGCTTCAGGTGCAGCTCGATCGCGATCCGCATGTAGAGCTGCATGTCCAGCGCATTGTGGTGCGTGATGAACGGCTTGGCCGCCGCTCCGCCGGCGATCGCATGCAGTGTCGGCGTCTCCACTTCCAGATAGCCCCTGCCGTCCAGATAACGGCGCATCGATTGAATGATGCGCGAGCGCGTGATGAACGTCTTCCGAACGTCCGGGTTAACGATCAAGTCGACGTAGCGCTGGCGGTATCGCGTCTCCACGTCCTTGAGGCCGTGGAACTTGTCCGGCAGCGGCAAGAGCGACTTCGTCAGCACTTCAAGCTCGCTCACCTTAATGGAAGTCTCGCCGGTCTTCGTCTTGAAGACCGTGCCGCGAACCCCGATCATGTCGCCGATGTCGAGCAGGTTGAACGCCTTGTACTGCGTCTCCGGCACCGAGTCCGCGCGGACGTAAATTTGAATTTTCCCCGTCAAATCTTGAATGTGAGCGAACGAAGCCTTGCCCATCACCCGCTTCTGCATGATGCGTCCGGCGATCGTGACAGACACGTTCAGCTCGTCCAGCTCTTCGGTGGTCTTGCCGTCATATTCGGCGAGAATCGGGCCCGCCTCGTGCGTGCGTTCGAACCGGTCGCCGAACGGGTCGATCCCCAGCTCGCGCAGCTCGTCCAGCTTGTTGCGGCGAATCCGCAGAAGCTCGCTTAGCTGTTCTTCATTCTCTTCCGGCTGCATTTGTTCAGTCATGATTATTTCCCTCCAACCCTATTCCAGGTCTAACCAAAACCCCGTCTGATCGCGCAAAAAAGCTTCCGGAGGAAGCTTTCAGGAAAAAGGCGGCCAGACCGGCCGTTCGTGACGCCCTGCTGACCGCCATCCATTGTCGTGCGCTTTACTTCGTTTTGATGTCGACGATCTTGTATTGAATGATGCCCGCTGGTACGTTGACTTCAACAACTTCGCCCTTCTTCTTGCCGATAATCGTACGGCCAACCGGGCTCTCATTGGATATCTTGTTCTTCAGCGGATCGGACTCCGCCGTGCCGACGATGGTATATTCCACTTCGTCGCCAAATTCCAAGTCTTCCACGACCACGGTCGAACCGATGCTGACTGTATCCAGATCGATCTCGTCATTGTTGATAATCCGGGCGTTGCGGAGCATCTTCTCGAGCGTAATGATTCTTCCTTCAATGAAGGCCTGCTCATTCTTCGCGTCTTCGTATTCCGAGTTCTCGCTGATGTCGCCGTAACCGATAGCGATCTTGATCCGTTCCGCTACCTCGCGGCGCTTGACCGATTTGAGGTTCTCCAGCTCTTCTTCGAGCCTTTTCAACCCGTCCGGGGTTAGAAGGACTTCTTTGTCGCTCATCTCACCGATCTCCTGTCGAGGGTATGATTTCCATGCAGATGCCTGATACGCTGCATCGACCATGTCAGCGGCGGAACCGCTTCCTAGCGGTTGTCGCCGTTGCTAATCAATATATGGCGACGCACCTCTGCCGCATGACATTCGCATGTTCGGACAACCGATAATAGAGCCGGTCGCGAATATTGTAAACGATTATATTTCAACCCCATGGAAATGTCAATTAGCGGAAAAGCCTGTTTTCCGCAGCCAATTCACGGTCTTATCGCGGCCGGTCCATGGTCATCCCATGATTATTCCGCGGCTACTACAAGCCCGCAGCGCGTTCAATGAACGAGCTGGCTGCCTTCCGCAGAAGCGTCCTGCGCCATCGCCGCAAGAGACTCGACGTACTCCTGCAGCCGCTTCTCGACGGCGACGCGGGTCGTCATCTCCATGATCTCGTTCTTGACGCGAGCGGCATCCGGCAGCCCCTTCAGGTACCAAGCCAGATGCTTGCGCATCTCGCGCACAGCCTGGCCTTCGCCCTTCAGGTTAATCAGCCGGTCCAGGTGCAGCATAGCGATGCGGATCTTCTCCGAAGGCTCCGGATCCGGCAGAATCTCGCCCCGCGTCAAGTAGTGAACGGTCCGGTAGAGCATCCACGGGTTGCCGAGCGCGCCGCGCCCGATCATGACGCCGTCTACGCCGGTATGCTCCAGCATCCGCTTCGCGTCCTCCGGCGAGAACACGTCTCCATTGCCGATGAGGGGAATGGAGAGAGCCTGCTTAACGTCCCTTAGAATATCCCAATTCGCGTGGCCCGTATACAGCTGCTCCCGCGTGCGTCCATGCATGCTGACAGCCGCGCCCCCTGCGCGTTCGACCGCTAGGGCATTCTCGATCGCATAGATGTGCTCGTCGTCCCAGCCGATCCGCATCTTGACGGTGACCGGCTTCTTCGCGGCGTCTACCGCATAGGAGACCATCTCATAGATCTTGTTCGGGTCGAGCAGCCATCTGGCGCCTGCGTCGCACTTCGTTACTTTCGGAACCGGGCAGCCCATGTTGATGTCGATAATGTCGGCGTTCGTGTTCTGGTCGACGAACTTCACCGCTTCAACGAGAGACTCCTTGTCCCCTCCGAAAATCTGCAGGCTCAGCGGCTTCTCCCGCTCGTCCACGAACAGCATCTCCAGCGTGCGCGTGTTGCCGTGCAGAATCGCCTTGTCGCTGACCATCTCGGCGCAGACGAGGCCGCAGCCGAATTCCTTCGCGATCAATCGGAACGCCGGGTTGCACACGCCCGCCATCGGCGCGAGCACGACGTTGTTATCCATTTGAACGTTGCCGATCTTCAGCATTCTTGTTCCAGCTCCTTCCCTGTTGCGGCTGCCTTCCGCGAAGGCGCCCATTCTCGTATGCCTTCCCGCCTCATGGCCGCTTCCGTCGTCATCGATTCCCAAGGGAACGCCGCGTCCTTCGCCCATACGTCCCTTAGCGGCACCAACACGAACGCCCGCTCTCCCATTCGGGGATGCGGGAGCTCAAGCTCTTCCGTCTCCAGCTTCGCGCCTTCGTAGAGGAGCAGGTCCAGATCGATGACGCGCGGCCCCCAGCGAATGTCGCGAACCCGTCCCATCTCCTGCTCGATGCCCAGCATCTCGCGAAGCAGCTGTACAGGCTCAAGAGTCGTTCCAAGAGCGACGGCCATATTCAGAAAAGCGGGCTGCTCCGTATATCCGACCGGATCGGTCTCATAGATCCGCGAGATGCGCCTCACTTCGACACCCTGCGTATCGTTCAGGCGTCTGACGGCTTCGCGAAGCGATGCTTCCCGGTCGCCCAGATTGGCGCCAAGCGCCGCGTATGCTTCCCACACTTCGCATTCAATCCTCTGCGGGAACGACGTTGCCATCGTTGTCCCGGGTTCTCCGAAGCTCTACCGTCACCCCGTCGAACGTGATGTCGAACGGCGGATTCGGCTTCGTAACCGATACGGTCGCTTCGATGATACTAGTATACGTACCGAGCACCGCGCTTGCAATGTTTCCGGCGAGCGCTTCGATCAGCTTCACCGGCGGTCCTTGCACAATCTCCTTCACCAGCGCGTGAATCTCCGCATAGTTGACCGTGTCGTTCACATTGTCGCTTCGAGCGGCGCGGCCCAGGTCCAGACGGAGATCAAGATCGACGATAAACTTCTGGCCGAGCTTGTTCTCCTCCGGATACACCCCATGATAGCCGTAGAAAACCATCTGCCGCATCACCATTCGGTCCATCCGTCTCACCCTCCCCCGTTCGCCTGCCGATAGGCAATGTCATCCGTCATGACCGCTGCCCGCTTGTTCGGCTTCACATCATGCACTCGTACGATTTGACAGCCTTGCATAATGCCGATTGCCGTCGTCGCAAGCGTCCCTTCGACAACTTCATCCGCAGGCAGTCCCAGCGTATGGCGGATGAACGTCTTGCGCGACGTCGCGAGCAGCACCGGATAGCCGAGCGCGGCCAGCTCGTCCAGCCGGCCCATTAGCTCAAGATTCTCGCCATAGTCCTTAGCGAAGCCGATGCCCGGATCGAGCCAGATGTTCTCGTCCGCCACGCCAGCGGCGTGCGCCCGGTCAATGCTCTGTCGCAGATCCGCCAGCACGTCCGGCACGAAGTCGGCGTAATCCCGCGCGGCGCGGTTATGCATCAAGATGACGGGGCAGCCGTATTCGGCGGCAACGGCCGCCATGCCCGGATCCCGGCGGAAGCCCCAGATGTCGTTCAGGATGTGCGCGCCCGCTTCCATCGCGGCTCTCGCCGTCTCCGGCTTGTAGGTATCGACGCTGATCGGCAGCTTCACTGCCGCGCGAACTGCTTGGATGACGGGCACGATACGCTTGATCTCTTCCTCGGCGGACACCGGATCGTGTCCCGGCCGCGTCGATTCGCCGCCGATGTCGATCAAGTCCGCCCCTTCGGCGGCCATCTGCTTCGCCCGTTCGACAGCGGATTCGACCGCGAGATACCGCCCGCCGTCCGAGAACGAATCCGGCGTGACGTTCAGAATGCCCATGATGAGCGTCCGCGCGCCCAGCTCCAGCTCAAGTCCGTCGTCGAACGTATAGCTGCGTTTATGAAAGGTAGGTCTCATCGTCGCTTCCCCTCTCCGCCGCCGCCCGATAATCCGTCATCAGGCTGCGGGTCATCTCTCCCGGCTCCGTCCAGGAGGAGAGCATGTTGCCGTTCGAATCCTCCAGCGCAGCCGCCGGGACCATCTCTTGAATTGAATTGGTGGTGAAGATCTCATCCGCCTCAGCCAGAACCTCCGGCTCATACAGCCCCTCGATTGCCGGAACGCCTCTTCTCGCCGCCAGTTCCCGAACGAACGCTGCCGTGATGCCGGGCAGCGGACCTGCTTCCAGCGACGGCGTATACAGCGTGCCGTCCTTCGCCCAGAACACGTTGCTGACCAAGCCTTCCACGACGTGCCCGGCAGCGTTCAAGAACAGCCCTTCCGTTCCCGGCGCGGCCCCGCCGGCGATCAGCTCCCGCTTCGCAAGGATATTGTTCATATAATGGAAGGATTTTAACCGGACATCGCCCTCCGGGCTGCTCCGGCGCAGGCGCAGCAAGCGCAAGGTCTTGGACGCGCGTGTCTGCGGCGCGTCCGGGGCGAGCGGCTTCGCGTAGACAATCTCGCGAGGCCGCTCGTAATCGCCGGCGGGAAGTCCGACCGCGCCGGCGCCGGCCGACACCGACCAGCGGATATACGCGTCGGGGAGGCCGCTTGCTGCGAGCAGCATGGCGATCGATTCGGCCATGCGGCTGATGTCCGGGGCGTAGGCGATGCCAAGCGCCCGGCAGCCTTCCGCGAGCCGGCGGGCGTGGCGCTCGAGCAGCCAGGGCTTGCCGCCGTAGGTGCGCAGCGTCTCGAACAGGCCGATGCCATACAGAAAGCCGTGATCATAGACGGAGATCACGGCTTCCTCGCTGTTCGTTAATTGTCCGTCGATCAGCAGCGCCGGCTTCATCCGCGAACGCCCGACTCATATGCCAAGAAGTTACGCAGCATGTCGAGGCCGTGTCCGGTCATGATCGATTCGGGGTGGAATTGCACGCCTTCGACGACATATTCCTTGTGCCGCAGGCCCATGATCTGCCCGTCCGCCGTCTCGGCGCTGATCTCGAGGCAGTCGGGCAGCGTGTCTCTCTTCACGACGAGGGAGTGATAGCGCGTCGCCGTGAAGGGCGACGGAATGCCCGCGAAGACGGTCTTGCCGTCATGCGTAATCTCGCTCGTCTTGCCATGCATCAGTTCATCCGCGCGGACGACGTCGCCGCCGAACGCCTGTCCGATCGACTGGTGGCCGAGGCAGACGCCCAAGATCGGAATCTCGCCCTTGAAGCGCTCGATGAGGCCGAGGCTGACGCCCGCTTCATTCGGCGTGCAGGGTCCCGGCGAGATGAGGATATGGTCCGGCTTCAAAGCCGCGATGCCGTCCAGATCAATCTCGTCGTTGCGATAGACGCGGATCTCTTGTCCGAGCTCGCCCAGGTATTGCACCAGGTTATAAGTGAAAGAATCGTAATTGTCGATTACCAGTATCATGCCGGTTCCCTCCCCGACGGTCAGCTGGCGAGCTCTGCATCAAGCTTCGCCGCACTGCCGTTCTCCGTACTGTACCGTAAGCCAGAGCGCCTTGGCCTTGTTCATGCATTCGTGAAATTCGCGCTGCGGGTCGGAATCGATGACGATGCCCGCTCCCGCTTGAATATGGCAGATCCCGTCCTTCACCGCCATCGTGCGGATAATAATATTAAATTCCATATTGCCCGCGTAGTCAATCCATCCGAGCGAGCCGGTGTACGGCCCCCGCCTCACCGGCTCCAGCTCCTCGATAATCTCCATCGTGCGGATCTTCGGCGCTCCCGTGATCGTCCCTCCGGGAAAAACAGCCCCCAGCACGTCGAAGGCATCCTTGCCGTGCGCCAGTCTCCCCTCCACTTGGGAGACTAAATGCATGACATGGGAGTAGCGCTCTACCGTCAGCAGCTCCGGCACCTTCACCGATCCGTAGGCGGCTACCCGCCCCAGATCGTTGCGCTCGAGATCGACGAGCATGATATGCTCGGCCCGCTCCTTCTCGCTGGCGAGCAGCTCGGATTCCATCGCCGCGTCCTCTTCCGGCGTGCGTCCGCGCCTTCGGGTGCCCGCGATTGGACGCGTGCTCATGCGGCCGCCGTCCAGCTTCACGAGCAGCTCCGGCGAAGCCGAGACGAACTGGAAGTCCGGGAAGCGGAGGAAGCTCATGTACGGCGAGGGGTTGACGCGGCGCAGCCACTCATACAGCTCCTCTGGGCTGGATTGGATGGTCCGGCTCATGCGGAGGGAGAGGTTCGCTTGGAACACGTCGCCTTGCGCGATGTATTGCTGAATGCGCCGGACCGCCCGCTCGAAGTCTTCTTTGGCCGTCGCGGTGCGGATGCCTTCGGACGACTCGGCATCGTCGGCGAGCTTGCCCTTCGCCACCGCCTGCTCCATCCGGTTAACAGCTGCACGGGCAGCTTCGCTGGAGGCGGCTTGCGCAATATTGTCCCACGTTCGCTTCATCGTCTCGGCGCGGGCGGCGGCAGCCTCGTACGCCTGGAGAGCGCCCGCCCGCGAGACTGGGATGGGCGCGTGAAGGCAGCAGTAGAGCGTCTGCTGTACGTGATCGACGACCCACAGCTCGTCCATCAGCAGGAAGGCGTAATCGGGCAGGCCTAGATCGTCCTTGGCCAGCTCCGGCAGCCGCTCCAGTGAGCGCGCGACATCGTAGCCCCAGAAGCCGACGCAGCCGCCGGCGAACGGCGGCGCTTCAGGCGCGAGCGGTGCTTGGTGGCGGCGCAGCCAGCCGCGCACCGCGTCCAGGGGCGCAGCTTCCAGCGTCTCCGTCGCAGGCGTGCTGCGTGGCTGAGCTGCGTCCGCGAAGGCCGCCGCGGGGCCGGCGGTCGCATCGGCTGGCGGTAGGCGCGACTCTGCGCATCCACCGACAGATGTGCTGGAGGCCCCCGCTTCGGCCAGGCCGCCTAATGTTGTCAGCTGCGCCCGCTTCCCCTTCCCGCGGATGACCGCCTCCGGCCGCAGGCCGAGAATGGTGTATCGCCCGCCCTTGCCGCTCTCCAGCACGAAGGCGTGGGCAGAGGCTCGTTCCCATGCTCCGCTCCACAGCGGAAGGCGGTCTTCGCCGGGCTGCAGCTGATACCTTCTCACATAGGGCAGCTTAGTGTACGGCTGGCCGTCTCCCATCCACTTCTCCCACTGCTCTCGACTCGTCAACGTCTCTTCCAAGCTGCGGCCCCCCGCTCTTGCGTTCAGAGCATTTTCTACCATTATATCGGATGTTCTCTTCTGCACCAATGGCGTATATCTGCGCTGTCCAAATAGCAATAATACCCATGACTGAGCAAGAGGATGGAGGAGACATGTTATGACGCTGCCTACCTACCCGGAATCCTATTGGCTGGCAACGGCCTCGATGCCGGGGTTCGGCAAGCTGGACCGCGATCTGGAGACGGACATTGTCATCGTCGGCGGTGGCATTACGGGCATCACAACCGCTTATCTGCTGGCTAAGGAGGGCCGCCGCGTCGTTCTCGTCACGGCGGGGAAGCTGCTGAACGGAACGACCGGCTACACGACCGCCAAGCTGACCGCGCAGCATGATCTGATCTACGATGAGTACATCGGGCATTTCGGCGAGGAGAAGGCGAAGCGGTATTACGACGCGAATATGGACGGGCTTCAGTTCATTCGGAAGCTCGCGGAGGAGGAAGGGATCGACTGCGATCTCGTGAAGGAAGACGCCTTCATCTACACGAACGACGATTGGAAGGTTCAAACGATCGAGCGAGAGTACCAGGCGTACGAACGTCTGGGCATTCCCGGTTCCCTGGAGAAGAGCATTCCGCTCCCCGTTCCGTCGCTGCGGGCGGTCGTCATGAAAGGGCAGGCGCGGTTCCATCCGGTGCCTTACTTGAAGCATCTGGCGGAGAGCTTCGTACGGATGGGCGGGGTCGTCTACGAGGATACGACGGTGGATAAGGTCGAAGAGCTAGGAGATGGCTCCGTGCAAGTCACTGCCGAGGAAGGGCGAACGATCGCTTGCCGGGATGCGGTGTCCTGCTCGCATTTTCCGATACCGGACAGCGCCTTCTACTTCGCGCGGCTGCATGCCGAGAGCTCTTACGCTATTGCGGCGCGAGCGCCGGGAGAGGGAGAGCTGCCTCGCGGCATGTATCTAAGCGCAGATAAGCCGAACCGCTCGGTGCGGGCGATCACCTACGGCGGGGAGAAGCTGCTGCTGATCGGCGGCGAATCGCACAAGGTCGGGCAGAAGGAGCCCGGCTTCAAGCATTACGAAGCGCTGGAGGAGTTCGCGCGTACGGCGTTCGGCGCGACCGACATCGTCTACCGGTGGTCGGCGCAGGATTTCGAGACGACGGACAAGCTGCCGTACGTCGGGCGGGTCGCGAAGGATAAGCTGCATATCTACACGGCGACAGGGTTCCGCAAGTGGGGCATGACGACGTCGGTCGTTGCCGCGCGCATCCTGACGGACAACATCCTGAGCCGGAACAATCCGTATGCGGATCTGTACGATCCTTCCCGCTTCCATGCGGATCCGGATCTGGCGACGCTGGCGAAGGAGAATGTCAATGTCGCCGGGAAGTTGATCGGCGGCAAGCTGGAATGGCTGCGGCGCAAGCCGGAGGATCTCGGGCCGGACGAAGGCGGCTCGGTGCGGGTGCGCGGCCGGAGGGCCGGTGCTTATCGCGCGCCGGATGGCGAGCTGTTCGTGGTAGACACGACGTGCCGGCATATGGGCTGCGAGGTGGAGTGGAACGACGGCGACCGGACGTGGGACTGCCCATGCCACGGCTCGCGGTATACGTACCGCGGCGAGGTGATCGAGGGGCCGGCGAAGAAAGATCTGGAGCGGCTGCGTTAGGGGCGGAGGTAGCGACGGAGTGACGGAGGTCGAGGTGAAGACGGGGCCAAGGGTTGAGGCTGAGATTGAGCAAAAGAGGTCATTCGAGCAGGGACGACGGTGGAGGATGGATTGTGGTGGTGACGGAGTGACAGAGGTCGAGGCAGAGGCAGCTGTGGAGATGGAGGCATAAGCGGAGTAAGGACAGCAGCAGCCGGAGACTGCGGCAAGAAGGCGCAATGTCGATCGGTTGTGTATGAATAATAGAATACATTTTGAGCGAATGAGCCAATATGCGCGATTATGTATGAAATTTCGTACACAATGGGCCCGAAAGTGGTTGTCGCGATCAAATATGTATTAAATTTCATACATGTTGGGCCTCTGAATGCTTGATGTGAACGAATATGTATGAAAAATAGAACATAGTCCCAGTTTTGCAAGATTCGTGTCACATGTCGTCGAAATTGCACAAACAATCGGGGCGGGCCAGCAGCAGACGAGACCGGGCGAGCGGGGTAGGTTAGTGAAGTAGGCGATGGGATAAGCTCATGGTATGAGCGAAGTGTCCGGAGTAACCATTGCAGGTAGAGTAACCCCAGCAAGCTCAAAAGGAGCCGTCCGGCAGGACGACTCCTTTTCTACATGACACGTACGTTTAGTTGTCGAAGTTGAACAGCGGCGTGCTCAGGTAACGTTCGCCGTTGGACGGAACAATCGCGACGACGCGCTTGCCTGCGCCGAGCTCCTTCGCGACTTGCAGCGCTGCGAAGATAGCCGCGCCGGAGGAGATGCCGACGAGCAGGCCTTCCTTCTTGGCGACGGTACGAGCAGTCTCGAACGCATCGTCGTTCTCGACCGGAAGGACTTGATCGTAAACCTCGCGGTTCAAAATATCCGGAATGAAGTTCGCTCCGATGCCTTGGATCTTGTGCGGACCCGGCTTGCCGCCCGACAGAATCGGGGAAGCAGAAGGCTCAACCGCTACGATCTTAATATTCGGGAAGCTCTTCTTCAGCACTTCGCCTGCGCCGGAGATCGTGCCGCCCGTTCCTATGCCTGCTACGAAGGCATCCAGCTTGCCGTCCAAGGAGTTGATCGCTTCTACAATCTCAGGGCCGGTTGTCTCGCGGTGAATCTTCACGTTCGCCGGATTCTTGAATTGCTGCGGAAGGAAGTAGCCCGGGTTCTCGGCGACGAGCTCCTCTGCCTTCTTGACCGCTCCGTTCATGCCTTCCGATCCCGGGGTAAGCACCAGCTCCGCTCCGTAGGCCTTCAGCAGATTGCGGCGCTCCAAGCTCATCGTCTCCGGCATGACGAGGATGGCGCGATAACCCTTCGCCGCGGCAACCATCGCCAGACCGATACCTGTATTGCCGCTGGTCGGTTCAACGATCGTGTCGCCCGGCTTCAGCTTGCCTTCTTGTTCGGCTGCTTCTATCATGCTGATCGCAATTCGATCCTTAACGCTGGAACCTGGATTCTGATATTCAAGCTTAACGTAGATCTCCGCACTGCCTTCCGGCACGATTCGGTTCAGACGGACAAGCGGCGTATCCCCAATCAGATCGGTGACGTTCTGTACGATTCTTGGCATGACAGAATTCCCTCCCATTAGTAGAGCGGCCATCGCCGCCCGCAACGTTAATCCGACTAAATAGGTCGGCATTTATTTGTTTTCATCTTATCAACGATAGAGGTTATTGTCAATAGCTTACATTCCAGCTATCTTACGCGGTGTTGACGCCTGCCAAGGGCGGCGATTAGCGTACGATATTGCTGCACAAGCGCTGCAGGCGCAGCCTGAAGCATTGCTAGTCGGATTACTGCACGAATTGCAGCTCTTACACAGCTACTCTTACCCAGCGGTTCCTACGCAACTGCTCTTATGCAACTGCTCTTACCCAGCTGCTCTTACACAGCTACTCTTACCCAGTTGCTCTTACACAGCGGTCCAATCGCAGCTGCACATGCCGCTCCGGCGTTAATGCTGAAGCGCTTCGTCCATCACCTTCGCGCCATATTTATCGAGCAGCAGCTGCTCCAAATCCGCCATCGGCGCAGCCCGATCCAGCGCAAGCTGTCGACGGGCTTCCCGTCTCGCCGCTTCCTCGCTCATGCCGGCGGTCACGTTGCGCCCTGCCAGCTTCACGACCTCATAACCGCTCGCGGTCTGAACCGGACCGGTGACCTGCCCCACCTCAAGGCTGACTGCAGCATCAAGCAGAGCAGAATCCGTGAGCGGATCGTCGGCATCGATCCACCCCATATCTCCGCCCGATTCGGCAGTGAATTCGTCAGTCGACAAGCTCTCGGCTAGCACTGCGAAATCCGCCCCATTCTCCAACAGCTGCAGAACCTCGTTAGCATCCGACTCCGATCGCACCACGATGTGCGCCAGCTGCAGCTCAATCCGGGGGCCGAACACCTCCGGATGCTCTTCTATGTACCGGTCGATGTCCCCATCCGGCACCTCGACTTGCGCAATGGCCAACTGCTCCAGCTGCAGACGGTACTTCGTATCCTCCCGCACTTCTTCCTTGTCCATGCCCAGCTGTTCGCGGGCCTGCTCGTAGAATTGATCCTCGCTGTCGTAGCCTTCAATCCTTCTGCGCAGCTCCTGATCCACTTCTTCGTCCGTGATCTCGATCCCCTTTGCTTCCGCTTCTAGTTCAACGGCAATGCGCAGCATCTGCACCCTCAGCGTCTGCGCGCCGTAGTTCTTAAGCAATTGATCGACGAGCGCTTGCTTCGTTATCGACTGGCCTCCAACGGTCGCTACCGTCTGGCTGTCGCCGGAAGTGTCGCCGGATACGCCAGAAGCGCCGGATGGGGCCGGGCTTGTCGCCGCATTACCTGGATCCGGGCTTGCCTTATCCGCCGTTCCCGTATCGCAGCCCGTCTCGCCGATCAGCATCCACATGAGAGCGAGCAGAACGATCGGCCTATATCGCCGCTTCGTCCGCTTCATCTCGATCCTCATCCCCTTGTCATTCGGCAGCTGATTGCTCGAGCAGACGCTCTAGGTCCGCCCGATCGAACTGGTACTTCTCGTTGCAGAAGTGGCAATGCACCTCTGCGGATTCATCTTCTTCGATCAGTTGGCGCAGCTCGGAAGCGCCAAGGCTGATAAGCGTACGCTCAACCCGTTCCTTCGAGCAATTGCATTCGAACCTCGGTTCGATCGTCTCGTGAATGACCAGATCGTCGCCCACGAGGAACTTCAGAATGCCCTCCGGCGTCTCTCCCTGATCCAGGAGCGCGGTCACATGTGGCATAGCGCCGACGGCGTTCTCCAGCCGAACGAGCTGCGCTTCTTCGATGCCCGGCATCACCTGCACGATGAAGCCGCCGGCATGAATGACCGAGTTGTCCGTGTTGACCAGCACGCCCAGACCGACAGCCGATGGCGTCTGCTCCGACAAGGCGAAGTAATATGTGAAGTCCTCTCCAAGCTCGCCCGAGATGAGCGGAACGCTGCCCCGATAAGGGTCCTTCAAGCCCAAATCCTTCGTCACATTCAAATATCCCGTGCGTCCGACAGCCCCGGCGACATCCAGCTTGCCTTGCGCGTTGCTGGGCAGGTGCACGTGCGGCTCTTCGACGTATCCGCGTACCTCCGCCTTCGCATTCGCGTCGACGACGATCTGGCCGAGCGGTCCGTCCGCTTTGACCTGAACCGTCAGCTTCTCGTCTCCCTTGAGCATGAACCCCATCATGGCCGCCGCAGTAGCGGTTCGTCCCAGCGCGGCTGTCGCCGTCGGGAACGTGTCATGCCTGCGCTGCAGCTCGGCGACGAGCTCTGTCGTGCGCGCCGCGAACACCCGGATCGCGCCGTTCCATGCGGTTCCCCGCACCAATTGATCCTTCATATATCTGCAAGCTCCTTCTGTTACCATCGTTCGCGATGAACGATTCGCTCTTCTTCTATTGTATCACTGTCGGCACTCAAACATTGCGCTCGTAGATCAGCCTGAGCCCTTCAAGCGTCAGCATCTCGTCCACTTCGTCGATCGTCTCCGTCTCATCGGCGATCAGCTTGGCGAGACCCCCGGTCGCGACAACCTTCGGACTCACCTTGTGCTCCTTGCGAATTCGTCCGACGATTCCATCAATCTGCCCGGCATAGCCGAAAATAATCCCGGACTGCATCGCCGCAACCGTATTGCGTCCGATGACATGGCGCGGCTTGCTCAGCTCGACGCGCGGCAGCTTCGACGCCCGCTCGTAGAGCGCTTCGGCGGAGATGCCGATGCCCGGCATGATGACGCCGCCAAGATAAGCGCCGGACGGGTCGATATAATCGAATGTCGTCGCGGTGCCGAAGTCGACGATGATGAGCGGCGCGCCATAACGTTCGATGCCCGCAACGGCGTTCACGATCCGGTCGGCGCCGACTTCCTTCGGATTCTCATAGCGAATGTTCAGCCCCGTCTTGATGCCGGGACCGACGACGAGCGGTTCTCTGCCGACATACTTGCGGAAGAGTCTCTCCAAGGTCGGCATGATCGGAGGCACGACGCAGGATACGATAACGCCTTCGACATCTTCCCGCCGAACGCCGGCAATTTGGAACAGATTGAACAGCATAACGCCATACTCGTCCACCGTAGCGGAACGATTCGTGCTCAGCCGCCAATGCTGCTTCAGCGTCTGGCCTTCGTATAGTCCAAGCACGATGTTGGTGTTCCCGACATCGACGACTAGAATCACACGGGCTCCCCCTCTTTGCGCTCGTTCAGATCGAGGCTGATATCGAGCGCCTGGAACGAATGCGTCAGGCCGCCGACGGAGATGACGTCAACGCCGGTCTGCGCAATCTCGCGCACGCGCTCCAGGCGGATACCGCCGGAAGCTTCAATCACGACATGCGGCGCGATGGCGCGCACGATGGGCGCTGCCTCCTTCATCGCTGCGGGCGGCATGTTGTCGAACATGATGATATCCGCGCCGGATCGGGCTGCCAGTTCTGCCTGCTCCAGCGATTCCACCTCAATCTCGACCTTCATCGTATGAGGCACGCGGCGCTTCGCCGCCGCCAGCGCTTCCGCGATGCCGCCTGCTGCCTTGATATGATTATCTTTGATCAATGCCGCATCATATAAACCGAATCGGTGATTATAAGCGCCGCCGACGCGGACCGCATACTTCTCCAGCGTCCGGTGGCCCGGCGTCGTCTTCCGCGTATCTACGATCCGCGCCGCCGTCCCTTCCACCGCTTCCGCATAAGCGCGGGTGACGGTCGCGATGCCGGACATCCGCTGCAGCAGGTTCAGGGCAAGTCGTTCGCCCGTCAGAATGCTGTGCGTGGAGCCTTGGACGATGGCGAGCACCGTACCTTTCTCGACACGCGTTCCGTCTGTGACCTTCGATTCAATCTCCAGCGCCGGATCGATCACGTCGAACACAAGCCGCATCAGCGGCATGCCGGCGATCACACCCGAAGCCTTCGCGTGGATAATGCCGCGCGAACGGTGATGCTCCGGCACGGTCGCCATCGTCGTGACGTCCCCGCTGCCAATATCTTCTGTGAGCCAGGCGCGAATCTGCTCGCGTACAGCTTCCACTGCAGGACCGCCGATCGTCCAATCGCTCTCTCTCTCAAACATGCCCGACAACCTCCTCGCTAATCGCTCTCTCTCGCTGCATAATGGTATGTTTCCGCCAGTTGGCATCGTCGCGTTCCGGGAAGTCCTCACGATAATGAGCCCCTCTGCTCTCCTCGCGGGACAGCGCAGCCGACGCAACGAGATATGCGCACGTGAGCAAGTTGGCGAACTCCAGCTCTTCCCGCTTCGTCAGGTGCGCGTGGAACAGCGGCATCTGGCGATTCAATTCGTCCATCCCCTTCTGAAGTCCTTGGCCGCTGCGGCGCAAGCCGACATAGCGGACCATCGTCTTCTGCAGCTTCAGCCGGCGTTCGATGATCGCGCCCATCGGCGGATGCGTCCGCGCTTCCACAGGCGAGCTGCCTCTCAGCCGCGCCTTCCCCAGCTTCGGCAGCGCGTTGATCCGATCCACGATGCGCTTGCCGAAGACGAGAGCCTCCGACAGCGAATTGCTCGCCAGCCGATTCGCCCCATGCACGCCGGTCGATGACACTTCCCCGCATGCGAACAACCGCTGAATATTCGTCTCCCCATGCAGGTCCGTCCGCACGCCGCCCATCATATAATGAGCCGCCGGCGCGACCGGAATCCAGTCCGTCGTCATGTCGAGGCCGTAGGTCAAGCAGAACTCATATATCGTCGGAAAACGATGCTTGATCAGCTCGGGCGTCTCGTGCGTGATATCGATATAAACATAGGTCGACTTCGTCGACTCCATCTCGCTCAGAATGGCCCGTGCGACAATGTCGCGCGGAGCCAGCTCCAGCTGTGGATGATAACGGTCCATGAAGCGCTCGCCCTTGATGTTGCGCAGCACCGCACCCTCGCCCCGAACCGCCTCCGAGATCAGAAATCTCGGCGCGCCGGGATAGCAGAGCGACGTCGGGTGGAATTGGTTGAATTCCATATCCCGAACGACCGCGCCCGCGCGGTAAGCCATGGCGACGCCGTCGCCGGTCGCCACATCCGGATTCGTCGTGTAGCGGTACAGCTGGCCGGTGCCGCCGGTGCACAGTATCGTCGCTTGGCCGCGAACGATGACGCGGGAGCCGTCCGGCTTCTGTACGAGCGCGCCGTAGCAGATGCCGTCCTCCGTCAGCAGATCGAGCACGAAGTGGTCGTCCCACAGCTCGATGCCTTGCGGGTTGTCCTTCACCTTCTGCGCGAGCGCGCGGACGATCTCGTAGCCCGTCGCGTCACCGTTCGCATGCAGAATGCGCCTCTGGCTGTGAGCGCCTTCCTTCGTCAGCGCATAATGGCCGTTCTCTTCGTCGAAGTGCGTGCCGTACCCTACCAGCGCGTGGATGCCCTCCGGCCCTTCATGCACCAGCACGCGAACCGCTTCTTCATCGCAAAGCCCGGCCCCGGCGATAAGCGTGTCTTGAAGATGGAACTCCGGCGAGTCCTCGTCCGAGATGACCGCGGCGATGCCGCCTTGCGCATACCGCGTATTGCTGTCGAACAGCGACTTCTTGGTGATCATCAGCACACGGCCCGTTCGGCTGCAGTTCAGCGCGGTATACAGTCCGGCAATGCCGGCGCCGATCACAATAACGTCGGTCTCGATCTCAGGCAGAGCGTCCGGATCGAAATCAACTAGATAACGAGGGATCATACTCGAAGACTCCTCACCATGAGAAAGTAGCGCATGCTACTTCACTTGCAGCATGCGCTCCAGCGACAAACGGGCTTTATTGGCTACGTCTTCCGGCACATAGATCTCCGGCTGCATCGTCTCAAGGGCGCGAACGACCTTCTTGAGATTGTTCACCTTCATGTTCGGGCAGACGAGGAATTTAGAAGCGAAGTGGAACGTCTTATCCGGGCTGTCGAGGCGCAGCTGGTAGCCGGTGCCGTCCTCGGTTCCGACGATGAATTCCTTGCAGTCGGATTCCTTGCAATACTTCAGAATGCCGGTCGTGCTGCCGACGAAGTCCGCCATCTCCACGACCTCCGGACGGCATTCCGGATGAACGACGAACTGGGCGTTCGGGTGCTTCGCGCGCATCTCGACCACGTCCTTGACGGTCAGCATGTCGTGCGTGTTGCAATACCCTTCCCAGATGATCATCTTCTTGTCCGTGAACTGGGAGACATAATGGCCCAGGTTCTTGTCCGGGCACCAAATAATCTCGTCGGCGTCCACCGAATTCACGACCTTGATCGCGTTCGAAGAGGTGCAGCAGATATCCGTCTCTGCCTTGACGTCCGCCGATGAGTTAATGTAGGTGACGACCTTGGCGTCCGGATGCTTCGCCTTCAACTCCCTTAAGCCGTTCGGATTGACCATGTCCGCCATCGGGCAGCCGGCACGCTCGTCGGGAACGAGCACCGTCTTGTTCGGGGCGAGAATCTTCGCGCTCTCTCCCATGAAGTGAACGCCGCAGAAGACGATTACGTCCGCGTCGGTCGCCGCCGCCTTCTGTGCCAGCAGGAAGGAGTCGCCGCGGAAGTCGGCCACTTCCTGGATCTCATCCCGCTGATAGTAGTGGGCGAGAATGATGGCGTTGCGCTCTTTCTTCAACTGCAGGAGCCGCTCGCGCAATTCACGGTTCTGCTCCGCTTTGCGCTCCAAGGCCAATGCTTCCATGATGAGATCTCCTCCATCCGACCGTGCAGCCGGGGTAAGTGTTGGTATATAAGGTCACAATGCCGGTAAAAAAACGGCTGGCTCTCATTAATAGATTGTGAATATTGGCACAAAGGCTAGGGCAAAAAACGATCCCTATGTGAACTTTGTGTTGTCGTTTAACAATAAATTTACACTCGCCGCATGACCCTGTCAATTGATACGAAGCAAAAACGAGGCTAGAACTTTGCGACTATTCGGCTTATTTAATGCCATGTCATCCAGTATGCCAGAAGTCCAACCACTAAGTGCATCCTATACATCTATTTCGTGCCCACCAAGTCGTTCCACGGCAGCTAGTTGCACTATGAACAATTAAATGCGGCAATTCCAGCCCATTTGAGGCTCCTTGCGAGAAAATAAGTGTACGCTATCCAACTAGAGCACGCCAAAGCCCTCTACCCTGCTTAATTAAATGACAATATGCAATTAAACGCAACATGGCGCAATGAGGCGTCCCGCACAACGCACCTTAAAATGGCTTCTCTTAAGGAATTGTTCGCCAATGTACCCTAGAGTGCCGCCCCCTTTTCAAGGGCTCGACTCGCACCAAAGCGCAAAAGAGGCGATCCCTCTTAGCAAGGGACCGCCTCTTCGCGTATGCAGCGCGTGAGCGCTTCTTATTTGTCTTCGTCCGATCCGTCTTCCGGACGCTGATCCGGCGTTGGCGGCACCGGGTCGTTGTCGCGGGTCTGGATGCGCACCTTCACGTTGCCAAGCGTATCGACCGTCGGCTCGAGCGTCGTCGGATCCGTGGCCGTTGCGCCCGGAGCGTCCGATTCGCCGCCTTGGTCTTCCCCTTCGCCATCGCCTTCGATCGAGCCCTTCTCGATCAAGCGCTTGATCTGCTCGAGCTCCAGCGTCTCCTCTTCGAGGAGTGTGTTCGCCAGCAGGTGAACCTCCGCGCTCTTCTCGGTCAGAAGCTTCTTCGCGCGGTCATAGCAAGACTGGATGATCGACTGCATCTCCTGGTCGATCTCATATGCGATCGCGTCGGAGTAGTTCTGCTCATGGCCGAGATCGCGGCCGAGGAACACTTGGCCTTGCGATGCGCCGAACTGCATCGGCCCGAGCTTGTCGCTCATGCCGTATTCCATGATCATGCTGCGCACGATCCCCGTCGCTTGCTTGAAGTCGCTGTAGGCGCCGGTGCCGATCTCGCCGATGAACAGCTCTTCGGCGACGCGGCCGGCCAGCAGTCCCGTGACCTTATCCAGCAGTTCTTGCTTCGTGACCAGCATGCGGTCTTCCTTCGGCAGCATGATGACATATCCGCCGGCGCGGCCGCGCGGGATAATCGTCACCTTGTGCACCATGTCGGCGTGCTCGAGGAAGTAGCCGACGACCGTGTGGCCGGATTCGTGGTAAGCCACAATCCGCTTCTCGCGATCGCTAATGACGCGGCTCTTCTTCTCCGTGCCGACGATGACGCGGTCGATCGCTTCGTCGACTTCCTGCATCGCGATGTCCTTCTTGTTCCGGCGAGCGGCCAAGAGGGCGGCTTCGTTCAACAGGTTCTCCAGATCGGCGCCGGTGAAGCCGGTCGTTCGCTTCGCGATCGTATCGAGCTTAACATCTCTGTTCAGCGGCTTGTTGCGAGCGTGAACCTTCAGCACTGCTTCGCGGCCCTTCACATCCGGACGGTCAACCGTAATCTGACGGTCGAAGCGTCCCGGGCGCAGCAGCGCCGGGTCGAGAATGTCCGGACGGTTGGTCGCCGCGACGATGATGATGCCTTCGTTCGCGCCGAAGCCGTCCATCTCGACGAGCAATTGGTTCAGCGTCTGCTCGCGCTCGTCGTGTCCGCCGCCGAGGCCTGCGCCCCGCTGACGGCCGACGGCGTCGATCTCGTCGATGAAGATAATGCAAGGCGCGTTCTTCTTCGCGTTCTCGAACAGGTCGCGAACGCGGGAAGCGCCGACGCCGACGAACATCTCGACGAAGTCTGAACCTGAGATGCTAAAGAACGGCACGCCGGCTTCGCCTGCTACGGCGCGGGCCAGCAGCGTCTTACCCGTACCCGGAGGTCCTACGAGCAGAACGCCCTTCGGAATGCGGGCGCCGAGCGCGGCGAACTTGCGCGGATCCTTCAAGAACTCGACCACTTCGACGAGCTCCTGCTTCTCCTCGTCGGCGCCGGCGACGTCTTCGAAGGTGATCCGCTTCTTCTCTTCATTATAAAGACGGGCGCGGCTCTTGCCGAAGTTCATGACCTTGCCGCCGCCGCCTTGTGCCTGATTAATCAGGAAGAAGAACAAAATGAACATGATCACGAACGGGATAATCGATGTCAGGAACGTCAGCCAGAAGCTCTCGCCCTTCATCTTCAGAACTTCAAACTGCACTCCATGATTGACAGCCGTATCCTTAAAATCATTAACGACGGAGTCAGTCGGCAACAAACGTCCGACGAAGGCGTCGCTCTTCTGGTTAGCCGGCTTCTCGTCTTCCTTATAATGGCCGGTTACCAAATATGAACCGCTGTCGGGCTGCAAGGTGAGGTCCTTGACCTTATCTTGCTGCACAATCGCAACCAGTTGGTTGAAATTCAATTGCTCCGTCGTATCGCCTTGTCTAATGAAGAACTGTACGATACCGACGGTCACCAAAAATATA
This sequence comes from Cohnella lubricantis, assembly GCF_014212015.1. Classification (GTDB taxonomy): domain Bacteria; phylum Bacillota; class Bacilli; order Paenibacillales; family Paenibacillaceae; genus Cohnella; species Cohnella lubricantis. The sequence goes on from NZ_JACJVN010000100.1 coordinate 21,203, forward strand.
AGCAAATAAAAGCCTGTGTTGCGGATGATCCGATTCATCCCTGACCTCCTCCCGACACGCTTACATCATTTTACCATAGCCTGTCTTGGCATCACAATAAGAACGAAGCCGTCAGCGGGACCGGCGTCAGTTCGAGTAAATCTCCGGCTTCAGCACGCCGACGAACGGCAGATTGCGGTATCTCTCGGCGTAATCCAGCCCGTAGCCGACGATGAATGCGTCCGGAATGACGAATCCCGTATAATCGGCGTTCAGATCGACCGTCCGGCGTCCCGGCTTGTCGAACAGAGCGACGACATGCACGGACTTCGCGTTGCGGCGCTCGAGCACATCAATGATATAGCTGAGCGTCAAGCCGCTGTCGATAATATCCTCAACGATGAGGACGTCTCTGCCTTCGACGGAAGTGTCCAGATCCTTGATGATCTTCACTTCGCCCGAGGAACGGGTCGAGTTCCCGTAGCTGGACACCGCCATGAAGTCGAGCGCGATCGGAACCGTAATGTTCTTCGACAGGTCGGCCATAAAAATAAAGGCGCCCTTCAGCACGCAAATAACGAGCGGGTTGCGCCCTTCGTAGTCGCGGCTGATGGCTGCACCCAATTCACGGACCTTAGCTTGAATTGTCTCTTCTGAGTAGAATACTTCTTGAATGTCTTTCAGCAACGAGAGGACCTCCCAGTCCGAATTAATAAAACGGTATGATAACTTCAGTTGGAACATGCCGCCGTTGTGCCTGTTTAAGCTTCAGAATCTCTAGTCACCTTCACGTGAACCGCCATCCGGCCCGCCATCGGCAAGGCATGCCGTGATCGTCTCATGCCGGGAATCCACAGGACGGTTCCCGCCGCGTCCGTCAGCAGCGGCACCTTGTCCCTGATCGACCTCGGCACTTTGGCGTCAACGAACATATCTTGCACTTTTTTGGAGCCGTTTAATCCATGGGGATCAAGTCGATCTCCGGGCCTGCGGTTCCGCACGGCAAGCGGAAATCGCAGCGCCTCTTCGTCCAGATAGATCTCCCAGGGCGATTCAAGCGAAGAACCGTCAAAGTCGTCCGCCCGTCGAAAAAGGAAGGAGGCTTCCGCCTCCCGGACGATGATCTCGAAGTCCGGACCGGGCACCGCATACTCGAAAGGCGAAGCATCCGGACGCTGCGGCCCGATGTACGCCTGATCGTATTCGCGGACACATACCCATCCGGCTCCGATATCGATTCTGGCCGCAGCAGGCTTCACCGCGGCGATTGCCGACGCTGCCTCCTCCACCCGTTCATAATCCCAGAAGGCGCAGGCCGGCGCAGCATAGTTCAATATTAGTTTAATCAATCTTCGTTGTAAAGCGGCGTGAAGGCGGCGGAACCGCTTGGCGTCCAGCGTCCAGCCTTCCCCCGAGCGTACGGCCGTCTCTTCTAACGCCTCTCGAACCTTTGCTTCCATATAATCATCTTCGATAGCCGCGATCTCGCTTAGCCGGAGAAGGGAGGTCCTCACACCCGGATTGTAGCTCTCGAGCGCAGGCAGCAGATCGAGCCGAATCGCATTGCGCGTGTAATGGCGGTCAGCGTTGCTGCTATCGAAGGCGTACGGAATCGAATGGCGGTCGGCATATTCCAGAAGCTCGCATTTGGTTATACGCAGCAAGGGCCGGATCAGTTCCAAATCATTCTCGGTTCGCTTGGCGGGAATGCCGGCCAATCCGCCGATACCCGAACCTCGAAGCAGGCGCATCAGTACCGTCTCCGCTTGGTCGTCGGCATGATGGCCGAGCGCAATCGTCTGAGCATGGTGACGGCGAGCGACTTGACGCAGGAACGCGTACCTTTTCTCCCGGGCCGCTTCTTGGGGGTTCATTCCCGTCTCCGCGATATATCCCGGCACATCGATGGCCGCCGTCTCGCAGCCGACTCCCCATTCCGCCGCCACTCGCTTCACGAGCTCTTCTTCGGCATCCGCCTCCGCCCCGCGGAACCGATGGTTCACATGCGCGGCGACCACGCGGAAGCCTTCTTCCTCAGCCATCGTCTTCAGCAGATGGAGAAGCACCATGGAATCCGGGCCGCCGGAGACGCCGGCGACGACCGTCTGCCCTTCGTCGCGCCAGCTCTCTCCCTCCGTCCAGCCCTGCATCCTGCGCAGCAGCTCGTCCATTCCCTCTCCCCCTTGCCGATTGAATTAACTCAGGAACCAGAGCGCGGCCGCCGATACGCACAGCGCCGCGGACAAGACGAAGAGCCCCGCCATCCAGCCGGGGACTCCATGTCCCCGATCGGCGCGGGCTCTCGCTCCCGAGGCTTGCCGCACGTTGCTGCTCCAAGCCTCGCATGCTTCCTCCGAGTCGCTGAAGCGGCCGAAGAACGCCCTCTCCATCCAAGGCGCCATCGGCCGAAGCGACGCGTTCGTCCGCACCAGCTCCAGCAGCTCGCGCGGATGGCGATTCTGCGGCAGCAGCGTGCGCGTCAGACGAATGAGCCGTTCGCTGTCCATGACGTGAATCCACAGTACCGCGACAGCGAACCAGTCATAAGCCGGATCGGCCGTCCGGCTGCCGGCTCCCCAATAGCCGCGATCGTAGATCTCCGTGAACTGGCGGACGCTGCGTCCCGGCACCGTCATGCCGCCATAATCGACCAGCGCGACCCGGCCGTAGCCGCTCACCAGCACGTTATCGTTCTTCACGTCGCCGAACACCCAGCCGGCTTCGTGCAGCTCCGCGAGACGCCGAAGCAGCCGGTAGCCGATGACGCCGAGCCAGTCCTCTCCATGCTCGCGCAGATAGCTGCGAACCGACATGCCGGGAACATACTGCATGACGTAGAAGGACAACTCGTGCCCTTCCGCCGCCGCATCGTCCACATCCAGCAAGAACGGCGGACGCCCGCGCCTGCGCTCGCGCTTGTCAAGCGAGGCGAGCACGTTCGCTTCCGCCTGCAGGTCCGCTGCATCCGTTCCGATCTTGAGCGCGTAGACGCTGCGCCCGCTGAATGCCAAGTACACTTGGCCGTTGGCGCCGGCACCGAGCAGCTTCTCCAGCTGGTATCGCTTGCCGTTCCACTTGCCCGCCAGCACTGTGCCCGGCGGCAGCCGTATCTCAGACAACGTAATCACTCCGACGCCCGTCTATATCATCCCGCTTCTTCAGCGGAGACCTCTCTTCTTCCTGTTTGATTCTACCACAAGTCTCGAGGTAGAACCCAATAACCTGCATGATCGCCGGTCCCGTCGGCGTCGTGCCCCGCATGCGAAGCTTGCCGAACAGCGCTTCGATCCGGCCGGGCGAATCTGTCCAAGAGCAGTCCATGACGCAGGGCTCGCGATCCGAATCTCCTGGAAAATGAAAGACCGCGACGGAGCTCTCACCCTTCCTCGCCTGCAAGCTCAGCGTCAGGTCGCGGATCGCCTCCGCTACCGCCGCAAGCTTCGGCTTCATGCTGGCGCTCGCGTCGATGAGCAGCGCCACGCGCAACGGCGCCGTCTCGGTCAGATCCTCCATCACCTCGACGACGTCCGCCCGCTTGGCGGGCGGCAGCGCCGCGACGGACTCGACGCCGAACAGCTGGCGCAGCTCCTGATTGACGGCTTGGCGAATCGTGCCGACCACGGTCTGACGCGTCATCATCTGCACCGTCTGGGATAGCTGCCTCGATGCGACGATGCGGCTCATGCCGCCGCCCGCTCGCGCGATCTCCTCAATCTCGGCCGCGCCATGCTCGCCGATACTGCCTTCGTCGACGACGCCGGCCACATTGACGACGATCCCCTCCGCGAGGGCTTGCGCCGCTGCGACAACAGGACTCTCGCCCACATTGGAGCCCCCGTCGGTAATGAGCAAAATTTGATTCATTGCGATTCACGCTCCTTATTCTCTCGACTCTATCAGCAGTGTCGCCAATAGTAGGGAGAATTAACCGTCATCGCATCTGCGTCAGGAGCGCGCTGTCACAGAATTGACGGCTATATTGTCTATCTGATCGGCAACATCCTCGCTGCTTCCGGACGAAGCCGCCGAGCGCAGCGAGATGATCTCGTACGCGTTCCTCGTCTTGCTCGAGAAGCTCGGCTGCGATTATAAGGAGATCGCCTCGCTCATAGGCAAGAGCGAGGCGAATTGCCGGCAGCTCTACAGCCGATCCAAGCGGCAGCTGGCGGGCGATCCGGCCGTTCTTTGGCAAGTCCAGCCGGAACGCGAACGGAGCCTGGCCAACCGGTTCGCGGAAGCGTTCAGCGCCGGACGAACAGAGGAGCTGGTGCGGCTATTGACCGAAGACGCGGTCATGATGACCGACGGCGGAGGCAAGGTGCATGCCGCCATCAATCCGATCTATGGAAGGGCGCGCTCGCTGGCCATGCTCGGCGCCATGGCCAAACGATCGATGCGGGGCGCTAGGTTCGAGGAGACGCCGTTCGCGGGCGGCATAGGTCTCGCCGTATGGCGCGAGAACGGTTCGTCGCGTTTATGTGCTTTGATTGGAACGGCGCGGAAGAGCCGCTTCGCCGTATTTACACGATTTTCAACCCGGATAAGCTGGAGCGCATTCGACCGCTGCTCCTTCAGTCGTAGAAGCCTTGCTCCTTCGCATAGTTGCCCCAGTGCGGCCGGGCGCCGTCAACGTCCTGGATGCCATACTCGTCCGACAATCCCCAGGACGTGAAGACGCCGCCCGTCTTGGCCGCAAGCTGCGGGTCGGTAGATAGAGCTGCGAGGCCGCGTGCCATATAGTAAGGCGTCTCCGACATGATGAAGTGCGGCTCCTGCTTCACGGCTTCCCGCCAATTCGCCTCGGTCACGCCGAAGTGATCCAGCATCTCTTCCGAACGGAGAAAGCCCGGGCTGACGGCGATCGCTGTCACGCCATGCGGCTTCAGATCGGCGGCCATCGATTGAGCCAGGTGGATCGCGGATATTTTCGCCAGACTATAATAGAGGTTGCCTCTGTAGCGGTAATCCCAGCCATCCGTCACTTCAACGATCAGCCCCTCTTGGCGGCGGACCATGAGCGGGGCCGCGTAATAGCTCGTAATCATGTGCGACCACACCGCGCGGCGCTGGACTGCAAAGCCGTCGCTGAGGTCATGTTCCCAGAAAGTTCTGCCCCATTCGACCAGCTTCTCGCAGCCCCACACATCGTTCACCGCCATGTCCAGCCGCCCGTTCTGCTCGTCGGCTACCCGTTCGAACAGCGCCTTCACCTGTACCTCGTCAGTATGATCCGTGCGAACCGCAATGCCCCGTCCGCCGGCTGCCGTCACCCGCTCCGCCGTCTCCTCAATCGTCTCCGGACGCCCGATATCGGACGGCTCGCCTCGAACGCTCCTTCCCGTGACATACACAATCGCTCCCGCTTCTCCTAGCGTGACGGCAATCGCCCTGCCCAATCCGCGGGTCGCTCCGGCTACGACAGCTACTCGGCCTTCCAATGTTCTCACGATCGATCTGCCTCCTATCATGAAGTTCCATTCGCCTCATCATACCCGTGGAATCCGGACAGCTGCTGTCTTATTTCCATGCTACAATGAGGATAATTTCGATCAAGCGGAGTTTGGAGGGAGAATTGGCATGCGCGGAGAGCGGCTGATCGCGATTCTGCTTCATCTTCAGGCGAACGGACAGGCAACGGCAAGGGAGCTGGCGGAGCGGCTTGAGGTGTCCGAACGCACGATTCAGCGCGACCTGGAAGCATTAAGCGCCAGCGGTATTCCTGTATATGCACAGCGCGGAGCGAAGGGGGGCTGGGTGCTCCCCGCCGGTTACCGTTCCAAGCTGACGGGGATGACCGTCGGCGAGATCAGCTCGCTGCTGCTGCTCCAGTCGTCCAGCGTCGTTCGGGACTTGGAGCTGGAGAGCGATGCGGGTCGCGCGATGACGAAGCTGCTATCCGCGCTGCCGTCGGACAAGCGGGCGGAAGCTGAATTCGTCCGACGGCACCTGCACATTGACGGCGCCGGGTGGCATGCGCCGAAGCAGCCCGCGCCGTGGCTGCCCGTTGTGCAGCAAGCGGTATGGGAGAGCCGGAAGCTGCGCATCCGCTATGCGTCCCGGAGCGAGGAATCGGCAGGCGCAGCGGTTAGGCTGGTCAGCCCGTGGGGATTGGTGGCGAAGCAGCAGACCTGGTATTTCGTCGCCGCGCTGGAGGAGAGCGAAGCCGCCGAAGACGGGGGCGATGCAAGCCGGGATGGAGCGCGCCGAGATGTTGAGAGCCAGGCCGCCGAGAGTCGGGATGAGGAGCGCCGAGAACCTCCGGAGCGGGAGCTTCGCACGTTCCGCGTGTCCAGGCTGATGGATGCCGAGTTGACAGGTGAGCGGTTTGAGATACCTCCGGCGTTCGACTTGGCAGTCTGGTGGGAAGCTTCCACCGCCCGCTTCAAGGAGACGCTGCCGCGTTACCCGGCGCAAGTGCGAGTACGGCTGCATGCGTGGGAACGATTCGCGGCAGAACGGTATGTTCGGATATCGAATTGGAACCCGGAGGAAGGCGATTGGGTGATTGCCAATGCCCAATTCCATACGCTGGAGTCGGCTAGAGATCTGCTTCTCGGCTACGGGCCGGACGTGCGCGCGATCCAGCCGGCACCGCTGGTTCGATCGATTCGGCAGGCGGCGGCGGATCTCTTGAAGCTATACGAGCCAGATAACGAAGCTTAGGGTGAAAATGCAAATCGGAACCGCGAATGGGCGGTTCCGATCGATCATTGCGGCGCGCGCTATATAATGATGACGAGCGAAGCGTTGGAATGGCCCGGGCGGCATCCAGTCAGACAGGAACCCGCTGTATGTCGGACAGCGCTTTGTTCCTCTCCCCGATGATGGCGGCTAGCTGCCTCCAAGCTTGCCGTTCGGATTGAGCTCCCGAAGGGAGAATTTTTTTATGGGACACCCCCTATAATCTAATCATTCGCCTCCTTCCGCGCATGTGAATGAGATTCTCGTCTTCCGCAGCCTTATGGGCCTCTCGCCGACGCCGGTGCTTGCCGCATGTCAGCTCACCGTCCTTGGCCGTTCGAATCGTCCTGCCCCAGGCCAGCGGAAAGCGGCCCATTCCGGCTGGTGGCGTGTAATACGGGTGGCGATCACCGTCATGTCGTCGCGGATGCCGCCCCCGGGATATTGTCTAAGCGCCATATCGAGCAAGCTGTCGGCTACCTCCTGCGGATCGTCGCTGTCGATCTCCTGCAGCACGCGCTTCACCCACTGCTCCTTGTTCACCGCGTGGTCCGGCGCATCCAGTATGCCGTCGGTCATCATGACTAGTATATCGCCCTGCCGCAGCTCGATCTGCAGCACGTCGATCTCGATATCCTCCACAATGCCGATCGGCAGGTTGCTGGCGTCGACAGGGATGACCTCCCGCCCGCGCTTGATGAAGCTCGGCGTCGACCCGATCTTCAGCAGCGTCGCCTGCCCGGTATACAGGTCGATGAGCGCCATGTCCACGGTGGCGAACATCTCCTCAGGCGAGCGCAGCAGCAAGACGGAGTTCACCGACTTCACAGCCAACCGTTCGTCGATGCCGGATTGCAGCAGCTGCTCCAGCATGGATAAGGCGGCGCTGCTCTCCATGCGCGCCCTTGCCCCGTTGCCCATGCCATCGCTGAGCGACACCGCGAATTTGCCGTTGCCGAGCTCCACCATGCCGAAGCTGTCGCCGGACAGCCAGTCGCCGTCCTTGGCTGCTCCGGCAATGCCGGTGTCGACCTCGAACGCCTTCGCCGAGCCGAACGTGACCGACGTGAGGTAGCCCGGATGGTTCATCGATCTCTCGCCTACGACGGAGACGGTCTCGCCGAGGATGTCGCTGAGCAAAGGCGCGATCACCTTGCGGCATTCGTCGAAGCCGGGCCGGAACGCGTGAACGATCTCGATCTCCACATGCCCCTCCTCGAGGCTGACGATATCAATGCTCTGAATCGCCAACCCGAGTCGATCGAGCTCTCCCCGGATCTGCTCCTCCTGCCGGCTCATCTCCTTGGCCTCCCGGCGAATCTCCTTCACGAGATCGTCCATGACCTGCGATACGCCATGCAGCTGATCGGCGACCAGCAGCCTGCTGTCTTGGATCTGGCGGCGCCAGACCTGATCGTGGCGGTACAAGTCATATTGCCGCTTCAGCACGTCCAGCACCTGCGGCGTCTTCACGCAGTGGCGATTCCATGATTTAGGGATCTTGGACGGGGTCATGTCCGGCTCGGCCTCCACGGCGCTCATCATGTCTGTCAGCAGTTTGTACGTCTGGAAGAACTGTCCGTCCCAGCATTGGTTGTACCGATGGCAGCTCGAGCAGTTCTTCTCGTGTACCGCGCTCACGAAATGATCGAAGTCCTGCGTCTGCCTCGCATTCTCTCCGGCATAGGTGATCTGGCGGAAGCTGCGCGACAGCTGGCGGAATACTTCGGAGAACTTCTCCACCCGCTCCGCGGTCAGGTCCCGCACTTTCTTGGCGTAATCATGCTGGCTATGGGCATAATCCGATGTGCCCGGCACATATCTTGCTATATAGCGAATCAGCGACTTGGGTGTCGCGAACAGCAAGACGGCTGCCGCGACAGAGGCCCAAGCTGAATTCAGCGTCTCCTCCGCGGTGCCAGAATACAGTGCAAGGACAGAAGTGCCGAGCAGCATGCCGAACATCGCTGCAGCTTTGCCGCCTTCGCGGATGAGGCCTGCCAGCAGCCCGCCGAAGGCGAGCAGGCCGATCTGCGATACTGCGCTTAGATCAGACAAGCTAAGCACCATGCCGGCCACGACGCCCGCCGCCGCGCCCATCAGCGGGCCCGCAGCGAGAGCGAAGAGCAGCACGATGAATCGGGACAGGACATTCTCGAGCGCTACGCCTTGAACGCTCCAGCCCACGAACCCCGTCATGATAGAGGCCACTAGAATGAGCGCGCCGATCCATTCCTCGTGCCGGAGCTTCGTCTTGCTCGCGGTTCGCGACAGCACCGGCATGGCATGCAAGAATAATAAAGTGAGAACGGCGGACAATCCGGCTTCTACGAAGGTAAGCACGTAGGGCAGCCACTCCGTTCGCTCCATCATCACCGTGTGGAATAGCCGCACGAGCAGGGTAGCGGTGAAGACGACGATCGGCGCTTGCGAGAGGTCGGCTCGTTCGTACAGCTCTAGCCCTTTGTACAACAGATAGATAATGACGATCTCGGCGCCTATGACCAGCGGCGCCGGATCGGACGACAAGAGGCTGCCGCCGACAAGCGCAACGGCGGCCCACAACGCGTGCTCCCGCCGGACATACAGCACGACGGCGAAGAAGGCGGCGGCGAACGGCGTCAGCCCTTCCAGCATGACAGCTCGTCCGAGCAGGAATCCGACCAGCATGATGACGAGGAGCCACATCTTCGAATGTGCCAGCTCGCTCCAGCGCGCCCATACGGCTCTCCAGCCCTCGGCTTGTCTGCGTTCTCGCGCATCCTTCGAAGATCTTCTTCGTCGGAACCATCGCCTCGTCTTGATCGGCTCCTGGGGTGGCTGTTCGCGCTGGGGACGCGGCACGAAGGGAATGACGGAAGGCTTTACCATTGAACGAGCACCTCGATTTCCTAAAGAGTGTGCCTCTTATTATAGGAGCGGGGTTTTATGAAGTTTGTCAGAAGGCGGTGGCGTCGCCAAAGTTTTTTCCGACAGTTCCCACGGCCGGCCGGCGACGGTATTCGGGAAGGGGGGCGAACCCGCGCCGCTCTAAGGGAACACATGCTGCGAAGCCAGCTGTTCGTCTGCCGGCGGACCGCCGTGCCGGAACGGAAAACGCGGTCATCCGACAGCGTCTCCCGCAGCGCCTGACGCCCTGGATTGCGCGCAATTGCCGGATGAACGCGAAACCCGCTACGGAATCGCAAAAACTTTTTTTCTAAACAAAAAACCGGACCCCCTAAGGGTCCGGCTGTATAAGCCTGCAGTTCGACGCGGTTGTTGCCTGTTTACGAACGGCGTCCGCCGCGTCCGCCGCGTTTGGATTCGGTATTCTTCTTCAGGTTGGACATGCGTTCTTCGCTGTCCCTGAGGAACCTGGACATCTTGTCCTCGAACGTCACTCGGCCTGGACCGCCCGGCTTGAATGGCCGGCCGCCGCGATCGCCGCGTGGTCCGCGAGGCGGGTACTGCTGCTGCTGCTGTTGCGCTTCCGGAGGTTTGTCAACAGCTTGGCGAATCGACAGCCCGATCTTACCGTCTTTGTCTACGTTAATTACCTTGACGGTAACGACGTCATTGATCTTCAAATGCTCATGAACGTCCTTGACATAGCTGTCCGCAATCTCGGATATGTGAACGAGGCCCGTTACGCCCCCCGATAAATCCACAAACGCTCCGAAATGCGTGATGCCAGTGACTTTGCCCTCCAATTTGGAGCCCACTTCAATGGCCATAAAAACCGCTGTTCCTCCCTGAACAAATAAGTGTGCCGAGCAGTGTATAAGTCCGGCTATGCCGATTATAACCGATATTAAAAAGCAAGGTCAACAGACGTTCATCCCCGTCAGAGCGGGCGTTGAACTGAATATGGAACTTATTTGCCCACTTGGATCGGCATCTCGCCCGGCAGTCCCATTCCCTGCTCCTTGCGGGCAATCTGGCCAATATACTCCGGATCGTTGAGCCGCTGGATCTCTTCCTGCAACGATTGGTTCTTCTGCTGCGCATCGAGCAGCTTGCTCTTCACTTCGCTCAGCTGGCTGATGCGCTCGGCCGTATGATGCTGCTGCGTTATTAACGTATAACCTGCCCAACCCATGAACAAGACAACCACGATCAGCAGCAGCTTCAAGCGTCTGCGCGCGCCGACTGACGGCGGCGTTGCCGCACTCGTATGCGTTGGCATAGCTGAAGCCCCCTCTGTCCGATAGTCTTGTCCCATCGCCAAAAAATGGGTAAGAAACGGATTAATTATAGCATACTCTATTCATCCGTAATATCCTTCTTTTGATACATTCGCAAGAGAAAAATGTCGAATGGGCTAGGGCTTTCGCTTGAATACGTCGCGAATCGCCCGCCATTTGTCCCGGACGGCATGGACAAAGTCCCGGACAGGGCGCAGCGCCCTCCGCACCGGAAGCAGCAGCTGCCAGATCCACCTGCCAAGCTTGCCCAGCGGCTTGGCCAGAAGCTTGCCGATCCAGAGGATCAAGGCCGCGATAACAACGAAGACGACATCCGCCAGCCGTGCGAGCGCCTTCACGATCCAGAGGATCGGGACGATCAGCACGGTCCGGATGATCCGCCAGATGAAGAGGCATATGCTCTGGCCGATGCGGAACAGCCGGGAGATCGCCTTGATCGCAGTCGGGCTGATCAACCCGAAGTAGCCTGTGATCCCGATCGCGATCCCGAGAAATACGTACAGTCTGACCTCTCCGAAATTGTGATGCAGAAGCGCCCGGAACACGTACATCGTCGCTGCCGCCCAATAGACGACGTCGAATCCCGGGAGCATCCAGCGCCTGACCGAGAACCGATGGCAGGCGACGCGGTACACGTCGAACGCCATGCCCATGGCAAGGCCGCATAGGATCATGGTTCCGATCGTGGCGAAGTGCATTTGGGCGTTCACTTGAACAGCTTCCCGAACAGGCCTTTGGACTTGGTGGCGGCAGCGTTCCCGTCCAGATAGACGAGCGAATGAATAAGCCCTTCGATGGTGACCATGCCCTGCTCCAAGCTCAGGTTCTTCATGTGCAGGTTCTGCCCCCGCACAGTTAGGAATCCGAATTCCGTCTCCAGCAGAAATTCTTCGTTGTCAAAGCTCTCCACATTGTTCACGCCGGAGATATCCATCACCTTGCGGTTGAGCAAGTGTATTTCCTGCCGCTTCGCGCTCCGCCCTTGGTCCATGGCACGTCCCCTCCCTTTTGAGACTAGCTTATGGGAGGGGGTTCGGAATTAGAACTGGCGCTAGAAAACGAATGATTGCCGCATTCACCCGCTCCGGCTGCTCCGATGTCAAGCAATGCGAAGCATTCGGGATTAATGCAGCCGCAATGCCGGAGGAGGATGCCGCACGGATAACCTCGCCGCCGTCATAGATGACTTCCTCTTCTCCCACGATGACCATCGTTCTGGGGAGACGAGCCCGCTCGGCCGCTCCGAGAACGGCGGGGACGGCCCGGAGCCAGAAGATTCCGCCCTGGAAGCCTCGAATGAATTGCTCCTTCATGATCGGATGCGGCTCGTTGCCCGGCGCATGGCACCATTGCAAGAGTCCCGCAATCCGGCCCCGGCTCCGCAGAAGCAGCGCTGGATACATCTTGATGAAGAACTTGATCCTGACTCTCGCGAGGGTGGCGACCGGCGCGAGCAAGACAAGCGACTGGCAGCGCTCGGGATATGCCGCCGCGAATTCGGCTGCCAGCCACCCTCCCATGGAATGTCCGGCGATGAACGGACTTCCCAGCCGAAGAGCGTCGAACAGCTCCTTGATCCATTCGACGCAATCCTGCTTCGTCTTAAGCGGCCGCATCGGCTCGCTTCTCCCGAAGTCGCCTAGCGAGTCAACGGCATAGAGCCGGAAGCGCTTCGCGAGCTCGGCGACGTTGGGATACCACATCGTGGAACTGGCGCCCATACCATGGAACAGGACAAGCGGCGGGGCGTCCTCCGGCCCGGCGACGATGACATGCGTCCGTCCATGGCTCGTCTCCGCGCTGCGTTCTTCATAGGGAATCGGCCACAGCCCCATCGCCGCTTCGTATGCGGCTAGATAGCGCTGTCGGTCCCGATCCGATCGATACATTCTCTTCATGACGACAACCCTTCCTCCTCTTCGATTCGGTTTGATTCTATAGAAGAAGAAGGGGGTCAAAAAAGGTTATAGATGCCGGCAGAATTTTCGCCTTTCTCATTGTTGATACCAGATGGCGTCGAAGTCGACCCAGCCTCTGGCATTGATCCTGACACCTTGGAGCGAACGGTCATATATCGTCCAGACCGCCTTCGTCGCCAGGACGACGCAGGAGTTCGACTCCAGCAATGTCCGCTCCACGGCGTCCCGCCAACGGTCTTCAGCTTGATCCCCCGCATCCGCGAGGAAGGCGTTCGTGAGCCGATCCACTTCAGCCGCTGTCTTCTCGCTGAGGGAGCTGCGAAGGAAGCTGCGATCGGATTGCCAATATTCGAGCAGCCGAATCGGGCCTTCGCTGAGCACGGCTTCGAACAAGATCATGTCGGCTCCGGCGATCGTCTGCGGTTCGATCAATTCGCTTAACGTAACGATATGAACCGTGATTCGGATGCCAATAGACGCATATTGCGCTTGAAGCCAATAGGCGTCCGGCTCGTGCCGGCCGAAGGTGAAGAGATGCAGTTCCTGCCCGTCATACGCGGCATGGCGTAGAACCTCGCGCGCCTCTTCCGGCCGGAAGCGCAAGTCTTCTCCGGCTTCGGGAAGCCCCAGATGGAAGCCGTTCGCCGGATAAGCCCGCGGCTCGCCGAGCTCATCGACCAGCTTCCTGCGGTCGATGCCGCAGGCAAGCGCCTTGCGAAGGCCGGATTGTTGGAGCGGACCGTCCTTCTTCAAATTCAGCGTCATCGTTAACACCCCGGTGACGGTCTGCGCAAGTGGAAATTCAGGCGTTGACGGCGCCTCGAATTCTCCCGTCACCACCGTCAATACGCCCGGGCTTGTCCCGAAGCAAGCCTCCGCTTCGTTCTCGGGGACGATGATGATCTCGATTCGGTCCATCATGCCGCGATAGCCGAAGTAGGAAGAGAACGCCTCAAGCACACATTTGCCCGCATGCCGCTCGGCGACTCGATACGGCCCGGAGCCGACAGGCAGCGGGAGAGGCTCCGTCTCCGATTCGGCAAGCGCTCTCGCCGGAACGATCGAGGCGGCGGTGTGGCTCATGTACAGGAGGAAGCAGCGAATCGGCGCAGCCAGCGCGATCTTGACCCGATATCGCGAGAGGATCTCGATCTCCCGGATGCCATCCGTTAGCCAGCTATGCGCGAAGGCGCCGCGGCGCAACCGCAGCAGGCTCGCCTTCACATCCTCCGCCGTCAGTTCCTGCCCATCGTGGAATAGGACGCCCTTGCGCAAGTCGAAGATCCACTCCGTCGCATCTTCGTTCGGCGTCCAGCAGTACGAGACTGCTGGCGAGAATTGGCCGGTCGACGCGTCATATTCCACCAGCCGGCTATAGATCTGCTGGATTAAGTGGGAATCGAACGAGTATACCGCCTCAGCGGGATCAAGCGAGACGATCTCCCGATAGATCGGAAGACGCAGCATCTCGACGACGCGGTCTCCGGGCTCCTCCTCCGACTTGAATCCAAAGTAGCCTGCCAGCCACTCTTGGAACTGCGGCCTGACCGCAGCCAACTGTTCGTTCGCTCTCAGCCAATCGAACGCGCTTTGAACGTCTCCGCGCCTAACCCTCTCCTGCGCTTCGGACAGGATAATAGCTGCGGAAGACAAGAGGAAGACAAGCTCCGATCGATGCCCCCGCCCCCTCCCGGAGACGAAGCGCACCCAGTTCAGCTCGATCCACTTCTTGATGATCAGCTTCGCGTTCTTCGGCGTGCAGAACAAGACGTTCGCGACGTCCTCCATCGATACGCCGAAGGCTTCGCCTTCCCGATAGTCCGGGAAGGCCGATCGAAGCGCCAAATAATCCTCCGAGACTCGCACACCGCCACCGCCTTCTCCGCCAAAAGTCGAATATTTCACGCAATTGTTTTCCCTTTTTCCGATGCTGAACCGTTCCTACAATCAGACTATCACAGCAAAGGACTGATTCGTATGAGAAATAGCTTCTCGATTCTATTATTTAGCATTCTATCGATGAACATCGGCAACAAGATCTATGAGCTCGTGCTTCCCCTGCTCGTCTACGACCTCTCGCACTCCTCCGTATCGATGGCCTCGATGCGTACGGCGGAGCTGCTGCCGAACTTCTTCTTCGCCATCCTGATCGGCGTCGTCGTCGACCGCGTCGATCGGAAGCGGTGGGCGTTGTGGATGGTAGGGTTACAAGCCTGCCTGCTCGTTGTACTGGGTCTGCTGTTCAAGACCGATTATCTGCACCTGATGATCTACAATATTATCGGCTTCCTGCTGATGACGTTTAACTACGGCTTCTTCAATGTGCAGGTGAGCCTGATTAAGCAGACTGCCGCGCCTTCGATGCTCACGCAAGCGAACGCCAAAGTGAGCTTCATTGAGACGTTCATCAGCATTATGGGGCCAGCGCTGGCCGGCATTCTCTTCCTCTTCTCGGATACGTCGGACGGGCTCTTCGTGACGGCGCTGCTATTCCTGCTCGCCCTTGCCGCGATCTCGAGGCTGCCGGCAGGGAACCGGGAAGAAGCCGCGGCTCGCCAATCGACGAGCCTCATGGGCGACCTTCTGGAGGGCTGGCGCGCGTTCGTTCAGAACCGGCTCCTGCGCAGCGTGACCATCTTCGTCATGTTCACCAATTGCTCGATCACGGTCGTGCAGACGTGCCTCATCTTCTACGCTAAAGACCGACTGCAGCTGTCTTCCTCGGCGCTGGCCTTGACTCTCGCGGCGGCGGGAATCGGCGGGCTTCTGGGCAGCGCAGTCGTCAGCAAGATTCGAACCCGGATCGGATTAGGGCAAATCTACGGGATCTCCGTGCTGATCCACGGGCTGTCGTCCGGATTGCTGGCGCTCTCTTCGTCGATAGCCGTCTTCGTGGCTGCGCTTGTCCTTAGCGGCTTCGCGGTCGCCTTGCACGGCGTATCGGTCTATACCTTGCGGCACGAGCAGACCCCGTCGCATCTGATGGGCCGGATGGCCGGCATCACCGGAACGATCTTCCGCATCGGCATGCCGATTACCGTGTACTTGTCCGGCTGGGTCATCGAGGCCTGGGGGACCGGCGTTATTTTCGCAGGGGCGGCGGTGTGGAATTTGATCTTCCTGTTGCTGGTCGTCCGTTCGAGGGTGTGGACGGCGGCTTAGAGAGGAGCGTGAACTTATGCATCGATCCATTCGCTTGCTGCAGATTGGAGATGATACCTTGGAATACGCCGTTGTTGGCACAGGCGCGCCGGTATTGCTGTTCCACGGCGGGCATTCGAGCTGTCATGAGGAGTTCGGTTATCCGGCTTTATTGGCCGCAGGGTATTGCGTCATCACGCCTTCCCGCGCAGGATACGGCCGCACTTCACAGGCAGCGGATCTGCGGGAAGCCTGCAGGTTGTACCGATCGTTATTGGATCATCTGGCTGTCGAACAAGCGCACGTCATTGCCGTCTCGGCAGGAGGGCCGACTGGCATCGCGTTCTGTTCCATGTATCCCGAATGCGTGGCGAGTCTTACGCTTCAGTGCGCAGTTACTAAGCCGTGGCTGGCTCCCGAGGATGGACAGTACCGAATGGCCAAGCGCTTATTCAAGCCCGAGACGGAGAGAAGAACGTGGAAGTTGCTGGCGGCGATGAATAACGCCATGCCTAAGCTGACTTTGCGAATGATGGCGTCTTCCTTCTCCAGCCTTCCTTATTCTGAGATTAGGGAGCATCTGGACGATCAGGCGTTCGAGCTGTTCCGCCGAATGAACAATCGGCAGCGCTCCTATGCCGGGTTCTCGATCGACTTGGTTCAAACCCAAGAGGACTATGCGGCGGAGCTGTCAGCTATCCAGGCGCCAACGTTCATTATGCATAGCCGATTCGACCGATCGGTGCCGCTAAGCCACCCGGAGCATGCCAACAGGCTAATCCCGCGTTCGGAGACGTGTATCCTAGACTCGTGGGGGCATCTCATATGGATCGGCAGGCATGCCGCGGAGTATGACAATGCGCTTCTCGCTTTCCTATCAAGGCAGGAAGGTTTGCCTCGAATTCAGTAAGCTTGTTCGGGGGTCATACGTATAATTCGTCCCGATCACCGTGTATCCTTGTCCAACCTCGCGAATCCGTTCGAAACAAAGAAACCCGCCTCCACAGGCGGGTCAGGCTGCCGAGAAAGTCTCGACGATGATCCAATTAGTCTGTACCTTCAGCTTCATGCTTTAGCGGAAGCTGGTTCCGTTATCTCGACGCAGGTACGTACATATCGATGCAATAGAGGAACGCTGTTCCGCTATTCGCCACATTCTGACAAGTACCCAACCTGAAGCGCGGAAATAACGGAATGCTGTTCCGGTATCGCGCAGAGTATATGCTGCAGTTCGCCAATAACGGAACCGCGTTCCGTTATTGCAGTCTAGAGAGCCTCCACAGGCGGGCCTCCAAATCAGCTTGTCACGGAAACGTCGTATCGGTCTTGCGCGTCTCTTCCTTCAGGATCGTGTACATGCCCTCCGCGTCTTCCTTGCGCGCGGAATCGGTCGTCCTCTCCACCTTGACGGTCAGCGTGCGCTGGCCGAATTGGACCTCGAGGACGTCGCCGGGCTTCACATCGCTCCCGGGCTTCGCCTCCCTACCGTTGAGAAGGACGCGCCCTTGATCGGACACGTCCTTCGCTACGGTGCGGCGCTTGATAAGACGCGACACCTTCAGGTATTTATCAAGACGCATGAATTACTTAACAGCTTCCTTCAGCTTGTTGCCAGCTTTGAACGCCGGAACCTTGGAAGCAGCGATGTTGATCGTCTTGCCCGTCTGCGGGTTGCGGCCAACGCGGCCGGAACGGCTGCGAGTCTCGAACGTGCCGAAGCCGATCAGTTGAACTTTGTCGCCTTTAGCCAGAGCGTCGGATACTTCGCCCAGGAAGCCGTTCAATACGGACTCGACGTCTTTCTTCGTCAGGCCGCTCTTGTCTGCGATGCTGTTGATCAGGTCAGTCTTGTTCATAATCAAGTATTCCTCCTAAAATGATATTCCGATTTGGGTTGGTCTCCTAAGCCATTGAGGCGCATGGAGCCGGGTTTAATCTTGCACGAAGAATAGTATTCTGCCCTCTGTTAAAAAAATCCTGCCTGCGCAGCAAAAAAAATCTCGAAAAATGATGAAAAACCTAAGTTTATGCGGATATCGCCCCTCTCGCCTTAGTTTGAGCGCTTGGCAGACCGCCATAAATCTTCCATCTCTGTTAGATCAGTCTCGTCAAGAGAGCGTCCTTTTATACGTAATTGCTCTTCGATATAACGGAATCGGGAGGCGAATTTGCGGTTCGTTCCGGCGAGCGCTTCCTCCGGATCGGCCTTGATGAATCTAGCGGCGTTCGCCGCCGCGAACAGCAAATCTCCCAATTCTTCCTTCTGCCGTTCGGGAGATTCCTCCTTCACCGCTTGCTTCAGCTCGGCGAGCTCTTCCTCGATCTTGTCGAAGACGCCGTCCACATCCGGCCAGTCGAAGCCGACCGACGCCGCCTTCTTCTGGATCTTGTACGCGCGCGGGAGAGCTGGCAGATCCTTCGGGATGCCGTCGAGCAGCGACTGTCGCTCGGGAACGCCCTTGCGGCGCTTCTCCTCGGCCTTCATGGCTTCCCAGCTGCGCAGCGCTTCCTCCGCATCCTGCGCGTTCTCGCCGCCGAAGACATGGGGATGTCTGAAAATCAGTTTGTCGTGGAGCTCGGCAAGCACGTCGAACACGTCGAACGTCCCTTCCTCTTCCTCCATCTGGCTATGCAGGAGCACTTGGAGGATGACGTCGCCGAACTCCTCTCTCATGTTGTCCGGATCGTCATTGTCGAGCGCCTCGATCGCTTCGAACGTCTCTTCGATGAAGTTCTTGCGGATGGACGCATGCGTCTGCGCCCGGTCCCACGGGCAGCCGCCGGGGCTGCGCAGAATGGAGACGATCTCGTGCAGCCGCTCGAACGAGCGCCGGCGCAGCCGATCGTCGGCGCTCGCCGGCACATAGACAAGCGTCAGATTGCCGTAGGCGTCCTGGCGGTCCAGCTCATGCAGCGGAATCGTCAAGACGCGCTCCTCCCCCGCCACGCCGAGCGCTTGGCCGAGGACGACGGGGTGGTCGTCGGGGTAGACGTTCATGAGCGCCAGCTTCACGTCGGAAGCGGTGAACGCGTCGTACACTTGTCCGATGACGGTCTGGAGGCGCGGGCGCAGATGCTCGCGGCTAAGCTCGGAAGCGTCCAGCAGCTGGAAGCCTTCGATCGGATCGAAGCCGAGACGGACGAACGCCTGATCGAGAAAACTTTCTCCGCCGAGCGTCCGCACCGCCACGCCCCGCTCCGGAGCCTGCTTGCGCAGCAGCTGAACCGTGCGCTCCGCTACCATCGGATGGCCGGGGACGGCGTAGACGACTTCTCGGCCGTCGTTGTCGAGTGCGATTCCGATAAGCTTGTCCGCGATCGCTTCATAGACTTGCTCGAAGTCGTCCATTGCTTCATAGATTGCGTCGAAAGGCTCGAAGACGATGCCTCTTCGGGCAAGGTCGGCGATCGCGGGGTGCTCAGCCGTACGGGCGAAGCGCAGCTCCGCTTGCTCAAGCGTCTTCAGGATTCCGAGCGTTAATTGGTCTTCGCCGCCGGACCCGAGTCCGACGATCGTAATGGAGCTTGGCATAGCACTCATCCTTCCGGAGTGGATTGATCGGCAGCGCTCTGCGCGGCAGAGCCTGAGACGCGGCTAGCCGCTGCGGCGGGGCCGGCGGCAGGCGCGTTGGCGGGGCTGGCGCGCGGAGCGCAGGAGCCGACGCCTTGGCGCTGCGCTCGCGGCGCGAGGCGCAGGAGCAGGCGGTCGGCGGCGGATCCGCCGCCGAGGCCGGGCAGCGCGCGCCACTGGCG
>NZ_JACJVN010000101.1 GCF_014212015.1 Cohnella lubricantis
GTGTTACTGCTAACGCATAATGTCCGGGGATTGATGGTGTGAATTGTCCTGCTATTGACGGTTTACCTGACCGAATTGGGATATGAGAGAGGGAGAATTATGACAATTCTCCCTGAATGACGCGTTTAACCATATGATCGTCAATGATTCGGTGTTTGTTCTGTGCTCCGTAGAGCAAAGAATGAGTACATACTTTGTTGATTAGCCTAGCTGCTCCGCCAGAGTAACGATAGATGTCGTCAATAGCTCCTTCAGTGAAGATGTCTCGTTCTGCACCGGCATAAGTCATGTGTCTCTCGATGTAGGATCCTGTTTGGGCTCGGTCATAATGCGGAAGTTTGCATTGCAGATCGATGCGTTGACGAATCGCAGCGTAGGCTTGTAGGTTAATGCGATCCCACAATTCACTTTGCCCGACGAGGATAAGGGCCATTGGGCTTTGGGCATCCATCTTAAAATTAAGTAGAAAGCGAACTTCCTCCAGCATCTCTCGGTCCAAAAGATGACTTTCATCTACGACCACGACGGGTTGCAGTCCATGAATCCCCCGCATGAGCTCGATCTCCCGATGCAGTTGACGCTTCGCATCCCCACGGTAAAACTTCGACTCACAACCGAGTTGTTCCAGCAGCCCCTTGTAGAAGTGCCGAGGTGTCAGTTTTGAATCCGACAGATAGAGTACCTTGAACTTCGCAGGATCCAATTCTTCGGCAAACCGCCGAATCGTTGTTGTCTTTCCGGTTCCGCAGTCACCGGTTACGACCGCAAACCATTGCCGCTCTGCCGCATATTCTAATCGTCCCAGCGTCTCCTCCAAAATTTCCGACTCATACAACTCACTAGGCGGAATGTCCCTGGAGAACGGTGAATGGCTAAGCTCATAGAATGCCTCAAACATTGCCATTCACCTTGCCTTTCTTACGGAAGCTGATGGCTGGCACTTGCTCGGTGCGGCGCCCACGACTCTGTTCTTCAGCAGCGCTTAGCAACCTCGATGAATCTGCCGGCAGCGGCTGAATATGATCCGGCAGTGGTGGTCGTTTTCCGGCACGTCCACCGATTACGAGTTCTTTAACCTTCCACGGTGCGTGTCCTTCGTACTCGATCGTCAACTCGCTAATGTCCGCCGGGTCATACACGACATCCACGGTACATCCAATGAACGGAAGACCCACTTCATATTTGCGATCCAAGAAGCTGATGCAACCGGATTTGTCGACCTTGCGGGTTTCACAATGAAGGAATGCATTGGCGAGTATCTCCGATTCCACAAACCGAAGCGCCTTCTTGTCACTTCGAAAGGCGATTTCGGGGCTTCGTTTGTTTTCAAGTGCTGAATGCGCCTTGTTCTGGTAGCATTCCGAGAGCCACACTTCGAACAACTCATTCAAGCGGTCGAGCGTCTTTGGCTTTTCAAGTGCTGCTTCGCTAAGAAAAGAATCCACCACCCGGTTGAACCGTTCAACTTTCCCGGTAGATTCGGGCGAGTATGGCTTAGCAAAAAGAAGCCGAATGCCAAGCTTAGAGCACGTCCGCGTCATCCACTTGGTGCGGTACTGCTTCCCGTTGTCGAAGTACACGGCTTCCGGAACACCATACTTTTGAATGGCCTTTCGGAAACAGTCCTCGACGATCGTCTTATCCATGACCGGGTAAAATTCACCGTGCAGCACAAACCTCGTCGCATCGTCGATGAAGGTAACGAGAAACACTTGTTTCATCGCTCCGCCCGGTCCAATGGGCAAATACGGACCGTACTTCAAGTCCGAGTGCCATAGACGATTGCGGTGTGGCTGTTGGAACCGCCGAGCCGCTACACCAGAGTTTGCATACATTCGCATATGTCTTGTGCTGTAACCACGTTCCGTCAGCTTCTCTTGAAGCGTGCTCCGTTTGAGTTGGCCCGGTTGGACGCGACCCTCCCATTCCAAGATCTGAATGATCTGGGCGACACTGCGGCTCGGAACCTCTCGCCGCAGCAAGATCGCTTGCTCCAAGACCTCCGGTGGAATGGCGGGGGCTGCGGGTTGTTTCCCTTTGCTCTTCGGCTTTAATCCGCCAAATCCATCTTGCCGGTAGGCTGCCAGATACCGTCGCAGCGTTCTCTCCGATATTCCGATTTGCTCGCATATTCTTTGCTTGATTTCCCTCGCCTTTGCCGGATCAAGCCCTTCCGTAAGCAATGGGGCAAGGAGCTGCACACGGTCTGCAGCGATCTGTTCCGCTTTCTTCTGATCTTTCATCCGTTTGCACCTTCTTCCGATAGATTCGTTTACGAGTCTATCTCAGAGGGCTTCGGACAAGAATGCAGAACGGGTATGTACCCACAATTTTGAATTCACAACAGGTCGGACAACTCTTGCCAGCCATCCATCGGCATCTCCAACATAACGTCCGAATTTATGGTGTGCAGCTTGTGAAGGTGCGGACGGTTCCTTCACAGCATCTAGATGAAAGCGAATGGCGATGGATTCTAGGCACCCTAACCAGTAGGTAGCCATTGAGCAAAACCAACCCCGCCAACGGTAAAGTGTGGAGTTGTCTGCGGCAACATCTACTTCCGTGGGTTCAGACGCGATGACATTCTCAACACATTCTGATTCGTAACGCTTGTAAGGCACAATGCAATCCGGTAACTCATGATGAATCTTCCGGCAAGCTGTACAACGAAGTCTTCGAATGACCAAGACGCTCTTTTCCCCTGAAGCATGTACAAGCTTCCGTTTTCGGCTCCCGATCACCGCTAAACTCGCAATGCAACAAGGACTAGGAACAATTTCTGCACACCTAACAAAAAACGCCGGGGATCTTCTCATCCAGCTCATAATTTGATACAATGATCATACGTTTTGTGAGGGGATGTCTCCAGTGGGCTTGCGCTAACAGGCTCACGCTATATGGAGGCATCCTTTTCCTTTTCTGTGATACGGACATTATATTCGTCAATCCCCGGACAGGCAACACCGTCAGCTTTCGGGCATTATGCTTCAGCGTAAACA
>NZ_JACJVN010000102.1 GCF_014212015.1 Cohnella lubricantis
GGAGCCGGGTTACAGGGGGGAAGGTGAGCGAATGTTCGCTGTAACCGGTCGGAGCCGGGTTACAGGGGAGGAAGGTGAGCGAATGTTCGCTGTAACCGGTCGGAGCCGGGTTACAGGGGAGGAAAGTGAGCGAATGCTCGCTGTAACCGGTCGGAGCCGGGTTACAGGGGAGGAAGGTGAGCGAATGTTCGCTGTAAGCCTATGAGGAGGGCTTCGGGGGAGCATGCAGCCCGGTTGCGCGGCTTCGCACAGCCGACGCGCGCACAAAGAAGACGCAAGCCGATCAACTCGGCCTGCGCCTTCTTTGCTCTTGCGGCTCAGGGTACGCATCCCCGCGCCGAGCGCCATCCTCGCGTACTCGCCGCATCCCCGCGCCAAGCGCCATCCTCGCGTACTCGCCGCATCCCCGCGCCGAGCGCCGCACCTCCGCGCCGCGCCAAGCGCCGCCCTTCACGCCAAGCCGCCCTCCAACCGAGCGAGCTCTCTGCGCACGATCGGCGCCACCTTGGTGCCGAGCAGCTCGATCGAGCGCAGGATGTCGCGATGCGGCACGGACCCGATGTCCGTGTGCAGGAAGAAGCGCGTCACGCCCAAGTTGCGGCGCAGCAGCACGATCTTCTCCGCGACGTACTCCGGATCGCCGACGTAGAGGCAGCCGCGCAGGCTGCAGCCCTCGTCGAACGTCGCGCGCGTGTACTGCCCGCCCCAGCCGCGCTCGCGGCCGATGCGGTTCATCTGCGCCTGCGTCCCGGGGAAGAGCAAGTCCGCCGCCTTCTCGGACGTATCGGCGACGATGCCGTGCGAATGCGTCGCGATCTGCAGCTTGCTCGCGTCGTGGCCGGCCTTGGCCGCAGCGCGCTTGTACAGGTCGACCAGCGGGGCGAACCGCTCCGGCTGGCCGCCGATGATCGCGTAGACGACCGGCAGGCCGAGCATGCCCGCGCGGACGGACGATTGCGCGTTGCCGCCGGTGGCGATCCATACGGGAAGGGGGTCCTGAACGGCCCGCGGATAGACGCCTTGGTCCTCGATGGCCGCGCGAAGGCGGCTGCCGGGCCAGTTCACCTTTTCGGATTCGCGGATCTTCAGGAGCAGCGCGAGCTTCTCTTCATACAGCTCCTCGTAATCGTCCAAGCTGTACCCGAACAGCGGGAATGACTCGATGAACGAGCCGCGGCCGGCCATGATCTCCGCGCGTCCGTTCGAGATGCCGTCGAGCGTGGCGAATTGCTGGTAGACGCGGACCGGATCGTCAGACGACAGGACAGTGACAGCGCTCGTCAATCGAATATGCTTCGTCTGCGAAGCCGCGGCGGCTAGGACGACCGCTGGCGCGCTGGAGGCGTAGTCGGGGCGGTGATGCTCGCCGATGCCGTAGACGTCGAGTCCGACCTGATCGGCCAGAACGATCTCCTCCACTGCCCGCCGCAGGCGCTCGGCGTGGCTGATGCGCTCGCCCGTCGCCGGGTTCGTCGACGCCTCCAGGAAAGTACTGATTCCAATCTCCATATGAACAGCCTTATCGGACATGATAGTTGCCTCCTTGGGGTAGTACCTCTAGTTTACTCAAAAATATATAGTTTCTCAACTATATTAAGTAAAGTATCGACAACCTGCGGATAATCCAGTTTGATTATAACCATTTAATCGCTTTCCTGTCGGGAGATCTCGGCTGTATGATGAAGATGTCGGGCCCGACGAAATTCCAGGAAAGGAGATGATCCAATTGATCAATCAACGTGAGGTGGCTGTCGCGTAAGCGATGGCCCCGCCAGTTGAAGGGGAGGCCGTTAAGGCCTCCTTTTTTGCATATAGATGGTTCGCCTGCTAATTATGGTGTATGATGGAAATGATTCATCGGCGGCAGCGCTTTCCTCGTCTGCGGGCGTCGGAGGCGGCTGTTGCGCGCAAGGCCACTACATTTTCGGACAGTAATGAAAGGAGGAGTTTATAGATGTTGTTGTTCGCACAATCGCGGCGCAATCGGCTGGAATTCAATTTGACTCGGGAGGATATGTCTATTGGAATACAAGAACGGGAAGGATGTGCTTCCCCCTAGTCTGCTCAAGGAGCTGCAGAAATACGTCTGCGGCGAGATGGTGTACGTGCCGAAGGCAAGCGATAACCGCGTGCCTTGGGGAGAAGCGAGCGGAACGAGGAAGCTGCTGGCGGAACGCAATCGCGAGATCTGCCGGCTGTATGCGGATGGCTGGACCGTCGCCGAGCTGGAGAGCAAGTTCCACCTGTCGGTCGTCAGCATTCGCAAGATCATCGGCGCGTCGCGCCGGCAGGCGGACTGCGGCGAAGCGCATGGAGCGTGCGGAGCGCAAGAGGCGTGCGACGAGAGCGGAGAGAACGAGTATGAAGAACGCGCGCGCAGCTATGCATATCATTGAGTGCTGCCGCCGGCATTCAATAGGATTCTAAATTGCGGGGGTGGACGCTGTGAGAGCTTTGTTCATCGGAGGGACGGGAACGATCAGTTCCGCCATCACGAGGCAATTGCTGGAGCAAGGATGCGAGCTCTATCTGCTCAATCGGGGCAGTCGGAACGACTTGCTGCCGGACGGCGCGAAGATTCTCCAAGCCGACGTTCGGGATGAGGACCAGGTGGCGCGGCTGCTGGGAGAGCTGACGTTCGACGTGGTCGCCGACTTCATCGCTTTCGAGCCGGCGCAGCTGGAGCGGGACTATCGGCTGTTCAACGGCCGGACGAAGCAATTCATCTTCATCAGCTCCGCTTCGGCCTACCAGAAGCCGCTGTCGGATTACCGGGTGAGCGAGGGCACCCCGCTATCGAATCCGTATTGGCAGTATTCCCGCAACAAGATTGCTTGCGAGGACTATTTGATGAAGCAATATCGCGAGAACGGGTTCCCGGTGACGATCGTCCGGCCGAGCCACACGTACGACGAGCGTTCGATCCCGCTCGGCGTGCACGGCGCGAAGGGGTCATGGCAGGTAGCGAAGCGCATTCTTGAAAATAAGCCGGTCCTCATTCACGGAGACGGCACCTCGCTCTGGACGATGACGCACAACAGCGACTTCGCGCGCGGGTTCATCGGCCTCATGGGCAACATCCACGCCATCGGCGAATCGGTTCAGATCACGTCGGACGAATCGCTCACGTGGAACCAGATCTACGCGGCCATCGCGAGTGCCCTCGGCGTCGAGCTTCGCGCCGTCCATGTCTCCTCGGAGTTCCTGGACGCGTGCAGCGCACAGGATTTCCGAGGCGGCTTGATCGGGGACAAGGCGAACACCGTCGTCTTTGACAACTCGAAGCTTAAGCGGCTCGTGCCCGGGTTCACGGCTGCCGTCCGGTTCGATCAAGGGATCCGGCAGACGATCGACCACGTGCTGGCCCATCCCGAGCTGCAGACGGAGGATCCCGAGTTCGACGCTTGGTGCGACAAGGTGATTCGCGTTCTGGACGATGCTGTCGGGGCGATTAGAGAATAGCAGAAGCGGATTATTGCTAGAGTTTGCCCCAAGGCGCCGAGACCGGCGCCTTTTTCTAAACAGGGAGGAGTCGTGTCATGGGCATCTTGGACGCCGACGTCATTGTCATTGGAGCCGGACTCGCCGGTCTAGTCGCTGCTGCAGAGATTGCGGATGCGGGGAGGAGGGTGCTGCTGCTCGACCAGGAGCCCGAGGCTTCGTTCGGCGGACAGGCGTGGTGGTCGTTCGGGGGCCTGTTCCTGGTCGACTCGCCGGAGCAGCGCCGGATGGGCATTCGCGACTCCAAGGAGCTGGCGCTGCAGGATTGGTTCGGCTCCGCCGGCTTCGACCGCGAGGACGATGAAGACCGTTGGGGCCGGAAGTGGGCGGAAGCCTACATCGACTTCGCGGCAGGGGAGAAGAGAAGCTGGCTGCGCGCCATGGGCATCCGCTTCTTCCCGGTGGTCGGCTGGGCGGAGCGGGGCGGTTACTTGGCGGACGGGCACGGCAATTCAGTTCCCCGGTTCCACGTCGTGTGGGGGACGGGGCCGGCCGTCGTCGCGCCGTTCGAGCAGCGAGTGCGGGAGCACATGCGGCAAGGTCGCGTCGTGTACCGGCCGAGGCACCGGGTGGATCAGCTGCTCACGGCGCGCGGTGCGGTCTGCGGCGCGAGCGGCTCCGTGCTGGCGCCGAGCGATGCCGCGAGAGGAGAAGCCAGCACGCGCGAGGTCATCGACTCGTTCGAGTACCGCGCGCAGGCGGTGCTCGTCTCGAGCGGCGGCATCGGCGGCAATCATGAGCTGATCCGGGCCAATTGGCCGGAGCGTCTCGGCCCTGCGCCGCGTCGCATGCTGTCCGGCGTGCCGGCGCACGTCGACGGGCGGATGCTCGGCATCGCCGAGGAAGCGGGCGGACGGATCGTGAACCGCGACCGGATGTGGCATTACACGGAAGGGATTAAGAATTGGAACCCTGTGTGGCCGAGCCACGGCATTCGCATCTTGCCGGGGCCGTCGTCCATCTGGCTGGACGCGAAGGGGCGGCGGTTCGACGCGCCCAACTTCCCCGGCTTCGATACGCTCGGCACACTGGAGGCGATTATGCGGACGGGGTATGACTACTCTTGGTTTATCCTGACGCAGAAGATTATCCAGAAGGAGTTCGCGCTCTCGGGCTCGGAGCAGAACCCGGACTTGACGGGCAAGAGCATCCGGCAGGTCCTAGGACGCGCGCTGTCCGGCGTGCCGGGACCGGTGAAGGCGTTCATGGACAAGGGGGAAGACTTCATCGTCGCGGGTACGCTGG
The DNA here is from genome assembly GCF_014212015.1 of Cohnella lubricantis. GTDB lineage: Bacteria > Bacillota > Bacilli > Paenibacillales > Paenibacillaceae > Cohnella > Cohnella lubricantis. Next base: position 4,747 of record NZ_JACJVN010000102.1, read on the forward strand.
CCGAGCTGGTAGAGGGCATGAACCGGTTAACGGGTGAAAATCTGCTGAGCCTGCCGCACATCGAGCGGCAGCTGCTCGCGCGCGATCGCGAGATCGACAACGCGTTCGCGAAGGACCTGCAGATTACGGCGATGCGGGGCGCGCGCAACTATCGCGGCGACCGATGGATTCGCGCTGCGAAGCCGCACAAGCTCCTCGATCCGAACAACGGCCCGCTCATCGCCGTGCGGCTGAACATCGTCAGCCGCAAGACGTTAGGAGGCCTGCAGACGGATCTAGCCGGGCGCGTGCTGGATGCCGCCGGGTCGCCGGTTCCCGGCCTCTACGCGGCGGGCGAAGCTTCCGGCTTCGGCGGCGGCGGGATGCACGGCTATCGGGCGCTGGAGGGAACATTCCTTGGCGGCTGCCTGTTCACGGGAAGAACGGCTGGCCGGGCGATCGCGGCGGATATGGGCTGATGAAGGCGCTTCGGCTCCGGAGCAGATGATATCTTGCTTATCAGGGAGCCGCCTTCTTGGAATGCCCTTTTCCCTTTCTCATCCAACTCCCAGTCCTAAAGTACGATTTTTCCTATTTGACCCAAAGTCATCATTCTCTCCTAGCGTCTGCTCCTCTATAATGATGGGACAACATGCCAATCATCCTATGACAAAGGGCACTCTTCGAATTCGAGATGAGGTTCGAATAGGGGGAGTGCCTCTTTTCTATGGTTGAGACATCTGAGAGGAGACTCATCGTATGAATGCCCCAATGCAACGCAAGCTCTTCGGTATTCGAGTTCCTAAATCCGGCAAGTCGCTTCTAACGATTCGCAATCGGCTCATCGTCACCTTCCTGTTCATTCTGATTGTGCCGATGCTGATCGTGGCCTGGGAGGCGTACGAAACAGCCAAGGACAAGATTGATGAACAAATGATCAATGCCGCTACGGAGAACGTCAACCTGCTTAATTCTACCTTTGATGAGTTCTTCAGTTCGAAGAAGAACGACGTGGATCTGCTGTCCCAACTGATCGACCTATCTGGGGTGACTTCCCTGAACGGGTCGAATATCGGACAGGATCTGGATGTGAAAGGGAAGCTGGATAAATTTAAGCAGATTCACAACGAGGCGGAGCTTGTTTACGTAGGGACGGAAACGGGGTTATACATCAATTCCCCCGATTCGCTGAAGAACCCGGATGATTATGACCCGAGACAGCGCTCTTGGTATCAACTGGCGATGGCCAACAAAGGCCAGGTGATCATTACATCGCCTTACGAATCCTTAGCGACGAACAGTTTTGTCGTTACCGTTGCCAAGGCAACGGCGGACGGCAAGGGCGTTGCCGCAATGAATGTCAGTATCGGCAAGCTATCTGACCTAACCCAAAGTATCAAGATTGGCCAAGAAGGTTATGTTTATTTGCTCGATCAAGACCGCAAGTATGTGTACCATCCGACGAATGAGATCGGTTCGGCTGCGCCAGATAACGAGGAGATTCAGAACTTGTTCAAGAGCGAGAGCGACTACTTCACTTATCAGCTTAACGGCAGTACGAAGAAGATGGTGTTCTCGACGAACAGCGAGACCGGTTGGAAGATCGCGGGCACGATGTATCAGAGCGAGGTCGATTCCGAGGCTGCGCCCATTATTCGAATCACGCTCATTGTGCTGGGAATCGCCTTGGTGATCGGCCTGATTTTGGTCACCTTCATTACCCTATCTATTCTTCGGCCGCTTCACCGGCTGAATCAATCGGCTCTGAAGATCAGCGAAGGCGATCTGACGGAGCAGGTAGAAGTTCGCCGCAACGACGAGCTGGGACAACTGGCCTCCAGCTTTAACAAGATGTCGAGCTCCTTGCGAAGCCTTATCTATCATGTGAGCGAGAACACCATGCAGCTCGCGGCTTCGGCGGAGCAGATGAACGCCAGCTCCGAGCAGAGCACGCGTTCCAGTGAACAGGTGACCATGGCCGTGCAGGAGATTGCCGGCGGTTCGGAGCTTCAGACGCAGCGTATTTACGAGACCAATCAGGAGATCAACGAGATGGTCGCCCAGATGGGCCAAATATCGGCGAATGCCGAACGGTTATCCGGCGTCGCCCACCATTCATTGGATCAGGCGCAGGACGGTACGGTTGCCGTGCATACGGCTGTGGAGCAGATGAACTCGATTGACAGCCAGGCATCCCTGTTGGCAGGCGATATCGGAGCGTTGGGAGAGAGATCCTCGCAGATCGTTCGAATTGTAGAGGTTATCGAAGGCATAGCTTCCCAGACGAATCTTCTTGCGCTGAACGCTTCGATCGAAGCCGCCAGGGCCGGCGAACATGGCAAGGGATTCGCAGTCGTGGCGGCGGAGATTCGGAAGCTGGCAGAGCAGTCGAGAGAATCAGCGCATCAGATCTCGGAGATTACGTCGGAGATTCGCAAGGATACGGAGACGGCTGTGACGACGATGGGCCATGTCGCACATGCAGTGAAGCAGGGTATCGACTCGGTCGGAACGGCAGGCGAAGCTTTCGAGCAGATTCAGCGTTCCGTCGCGAAGGTCTCGGAGCAGATTGGCCAAGTAGCCGCGGCTGCCCTCGAGATGACGCGCGGCGCGGAGAAGATCAAGCTAGCGATGGACGAGGTCTCGGGCATCTCGGAGAACAACTCCGGCAGCATTCAGGAAGTTGTCGCCAACACCGAGGAGCAGCTTGCTTCCATGGAGGAGATCTCCGCATCGGCAGCGATGCTGGCCCGAATGGCGGAGGAACTGCAATCTGCGATATCGAAGTTCGAAGTGTAAGCCTAGATAGAGGATGAAGAAGGCGCCCCGGCAATTAGCAGGGGCGCCTTCCTTGTCGTGGAGCGAGAGGCCGTTGCAGCGGCACAATGGATGCCGTCAGGCGTTGTCCTTGCTGCCCTCATTATAGGGGCTTCGACGTTTGCCACAGCAACTGCTTGCGAATGCCGGGGCTGTCGGCGCGGCGAGAGAGGAACCGAACCATACCCGCATTCTGCTCCTCCACATAGAAGATTGCCTCTTCATAGCTGCCTTCGCGAATCAAACGGCGGAACGCTTCGATCGACAGAGCGATGCCGCGGCTCATGCGTTGATAGCGGCGCTGGACGAACATCGACTTGAACAGAACGGTCCGTGCGTCGAACTGCTCTAGGATCATCCATCCGATGGGAGCGCCGAGATGGCGCAGCACGAGACTGCGTTCGGGATCGATACGTTCTTCTTCGGCGAAGGGGTCGAGGATGGGCGGATAGTCGTCTCCATAACCTCGCGCAATGGCGGCCCTCTCTTGCGAAGTCAGCGTCGACCATGGGCTGCAGGCGAAGCCGTCAGGCAAGCGCAGTCTATCCGTCCACGGGAGAGTCTCCGAGATGCGCAGCGGGCCGCTCCATATGCGGATGACGGGCGCGGGAGAGACGAAGCCGCACGCTGTTAGAAAAGCGGATTCCGCCTCGCCGGCATCGGCTTCGGCCAAATATTCGGCGGTTACGGCAACGACCAGCTTCCGGCGCAAGAGAGTCTCGAGCATCGAGTATAGCTGCCGGCCGATGCCGCGGCGCCTGTAACTCTTGTCAATGGCCAGCGCGAGCAGCTTGGCTCCTCGGGCAGCCTTCTTTAGCTCGGCAACTGCCAGCCCGATCGGGCGGCCGGACAGGCTCGCCCCCAGCGCCAGGCAATCTTCGGGAAGCCGGTGCAGCAAGGGGCGAAGCTCCGGTGGCGTCAGGCCGCCATATTCAGCGGGCAGCGACCCGCGGAAGGCGCGGACTTCAATTCGGGACATCATCCGTTGGAGACGAGATCATCCCGGGGATGATCTCCAAGTCTGATCGGATGCCGTATTGGTCGACTATTCCGGTGAGCGTGACTAGGAATTGGCCTGACAACGAATATTCAAGCTTAGCCAATCCAGGCGATTGCAGGACGAGCCGAATCTGCGATTCCGCCATCTCAATCGTATAATCTACGTCAGGCGTCAAGTCGACGGCGTCGGCCGATGTGTCGCTGAAGTCGTTGCTAGGCGAATAGCGCAAGCGGACCGACGGCGTCACGGATGTCGAGATCGGCTCGTTCGTGGAGAGCTGCAGAACGCCGTTTCCGTAGACCGCATTGATGACCGATGTCGGCACGCGATCCAGAGCAACTGGCAATTCGACGTGGCCGCTTGTCACCTGCTCGCCGCGTTCCGTCAAATCAAAGGGAATTGAATAATTTCCGTCAATCGTCTCTGCTTTGGGAGTGACCACGAAGCCGTTGGTGTCAGGCTCGACGTCGAAATGATCGTTGGCAGAGATATACCCGACGACTTCCCCTTCCGTGTTGCCCACTGTGAATCCTTTGCCGTAAGAATAAGCAATGCTGCCTGCGGACTCGCTTCCGCGGCGAACTTGGATAAGCGAGTTAATATTCCGCTTCGAGGGTGTGTTGTTCACGGTGCCAATGGTGACTGTCGCAGAACTGTCGCTCATCGGCAACATCGTTACCATCACCGTCGCGTCCGGCACGAGCGAGACCGTCAGCGGCTCTGCCTGAGTGGCATGGAACGAGGAGAGCTGTGCACGCAGCGTGTCATAGGCATCCTGCAGCGACAGCGGGTCGGGCTGTGCCTCGTCCAAGATGAAGGATGCCATCTCTCTGGCATCAGTAAGATCGAGATATGCAGCCCACGGATATTCTCCGGTTAAGGCATCTCGGCTATCGGGTGCGATGTGAGCGGATTCGATGTCGCTATCGACTCTAGCGACCAACGCTGTCAGCCATTGCGCTATATCGCCGTCCGGCGAGGCGATTGCGCTCACGGAGAAGTCGGGAGACAACGCTCCTGTCTCGGAGCGAACCGGCTTGTCGCTCACGTTCCTGTACTCGACGGTGTACGTCTTGCCATTCCAGATCGGCTCCGGCAGTGTAATCTTGATCGCGCTTCCCGCGACTTCAATGCTCTTCGGTTCGATCGGAGCGGCATCATCCCCTTCGCCAATGGAGACGTGGAAGTCGTCGGCCGAATAGACGGCGCTAAGCACCGAGCCATAAGACAGGCTGAGCTTGTCCATTCCGGCGAATCCAATCGTCGTCGGAGCCTGCAGTTCCGAAGAAGAAGGAGGAGTAGGAGGAGATGGCGGCGTGTGCGTGCCCGAACCGGTGCCCGATGATGGCTGCGAAGGCTCCGGCGGAGACGGCGCTTCTTCCGAAGGAGGGTTATTGGCATCCGTATTATTCTGGATCTGCTCCTTGGCTTGCAGGAAGCGGCTTGCAACCGAAGCAACGGCTTGCCGATCGGCGCTCCCTTTCGGACCGAAGGTGCCATCCGGGTTGCCTTGAATCAGGCGAAGTTCGACGGCTGCCGCGACGGCGTCCTTGGCATAATCGGCAATCGAATCCTTGTCCGAGAACTGCAGCTGGCTTCCTTTGCCTGTCGCGTCCACGCCGAGCGCTCGGACGAACAGCACCGCCATATCTTGGCGGGATAGGTTCGAGCTTGCGCCGAATGATCCGTTGCCTAAGCCTTTAACCAGGCCAGCACTAGCGGCGGCTTCCACATAGGCATAAGCATAATTCGTCTTCGGCACATCGGTGAACGTAGCTGTCGCGGGAGGATTGCTGAAGTCCAGTTGAAGCGATTTGGCCAGGATGATGGCGAAGTCCTGCCGTGAGATATTGCCGGTCGGATTGAACTTGTCCGATCCGACTCCGTTGACGATGCCTTGTTCGACAAGCTGCATGATGGCGTCTTTCGCATAAGAGCCGTTAATGTCCGAGAAGGACGCTGGCGCAGCGTAAGCCGGCAAGGCGAGCGAGCTGAACATGGCCGCGGTCGTCAACACCTTAAAAGCGAGATTAGGCTTCAATAATCGACAACTCCATTCGCGATAATGTGACACTTCCTATCATATTGCATCTTGCTATTTTATGACAGCGAAAAAAAAGAGAGACAATGCAGCGCCTGCGAGGGCTGCGTCATCTCTCTTAACTAGCGTTACGCCCGGAAGATCCGGTCGATCCGCTCGACCTCATCCGGCGTCAGCTCGACGGACAGCGTCCGCAGGTTGTTCGCCACCTGCTCCGGCCGCTTCGCTCCCGGGATCAGCGCATCGATGGTGTCGCGGGTCAAGTACCAAGCGAGCACGACGTGCGCCACCTCGGCGCCCTTCTCGCTGGCGATGCCGCGAAGCTGATCTACCTTCTCCAGATTGGCGGCGAACGCCTCGCCTTGGAACAACGGGTTGCGGGCGCGCCCGTCCGTGAACGTCGCGTCCAACGCATACTTGCCGCCGAGCAGGCCCGAAGCCAGCGGGAAGTAAGGAATGAACGAGATGCCGTTCTCCTTCGCATAGGGGAGAATGTCCAACTCCTTGCCCCGTTTGATAAGGTTGTATTCGTCCTGCACGACGTCCACATAGCCGTTCTTGTTCGCTTCGCGCAGCTGGTCGATGGAGAAGTTGGAGACGCCGATCGCCCTGATCTTGCCCGCCTCCTTCAGCTTCTGCAGCGCGCCGACCGCTTCGTCCTTCGGCGTGTCCGCATCCGGGAAGTGAATGTAGAACAGGTCGATGTAGTCCGTCTGCAGACGCTTCAGGCTGCCCTCGACGGATTCGGTCAAGAAGGCGGGGGAGTTGTCCATCACCACTTGGCCATCGACGAATTTGTGCGCGCCCTTCGTCGCGATCACAATGTCCTGCCGGCCGCCGCGCTCCTTGATGACTTCGCCGATGAGCTGCTCCGAACGCTCCGGTCCGTAGATGTACGCCGTATCCAGGAAGTTGATGCCCTGCTCCAGAGCGGTCCGTACCACTTCTCTGCCCGTCTCGTCGTTCAAGTTGGGAAAAAGATTGTGTCCGCCGACCGCATTCGTGCCCAGTCCGATCGGGGTCACCGTCAGATCCGTTCTGCCCAAACGCACTTTCTTCGCCATTCCGGCATCATCTCCTTATGCAAACTGTATCTGTAATTATAACAGTTGTTGGTTCCGTCTGGCAATTATCGCTGGAAAATAAACGAGCACAATCGCCCGATCCGGCAAGTATGGTATAATTTAGTCATGAACACGACGACTACTGAACGACAAGAGATACAGCAGACGGTGAAAAGGTGTGTGCAATGCGGCGCGCTCAAGCCGCTGTCCGAATTCGCCAGCCGCAGCGGCAGGCGGGGCGGCGCCCGCAGGCGCCGCGGCACGTGCCGCGGC
>NZ_JACJVN010000103.1 GCF_014212015.1 Cohnella lubricantis
ACCCGGGAGCACCAGTCTCATCTGCATCAGCTGTACGGCATCGACGTCCCGAGGACGATGAAGTCGAACGTGACGAACAAGATCGTTCCGCTGATCAAGGAGTGGCAGAATCGCCCGCTGCAAGCCGTGTACGCTGTTGTTTTCCTGGACGCCATCCACTTCAAGGTGAAGCAGGACGGCGCCATCGTGAACAAGGCTGCCTACATGGTCATCGGTATCGATCTGGATGGCAACAAAGACGTGCTGGGCATGTGGATCGGCGAGAACGAGTCGGCGAAGTTCTGGCTGAGCGTGTTGAACGACCTCAAGAACCGTGGCGTTCAGGATATCCTCATTACCTGTGTCGATAACCTGACCGGCTTCTCCCAAGCGATCACCGCCTGCTACCCGAAGACTGAGATCCAAAAGTGCATCATCCACCAAATTCGAAATTCGACGCGCTATGTGTCCTACAAGGACCTCAAGAAAGTGACGGCGGACCTGAAGCCCATCTACAAGGCCTCGACGGAAGAGATGGCGCTCGTGGAGCTGGATCGCTTCGAAGAGACGTGGGGTGCCAAGTATCCGCTCATCATCCGCTCATGGCGTACCAACTGGGACGAGCTGGCGACGTTCTTCAAGTACCCGCCGGAGATCCGCAAGCTGATCTATACGACGAACATGATTGAAAGTTACCACCGCCAATTGCGCAAGGTAACCAAAGGCAAGAGCATCTTCCCGACAGACGAAGCCCTGCTCAAAATGCTTTATCTCGTAACGATGGACGTTACGCGCAAATGGACAGGACGAGTCCAAAATTGGGGCCAAATGCT
>NZ_JACJVN010000104.1 GCF_014212015.1 Cohnella lubricantis
GCGAACAGGAAGAGCAGTCAAAGAAATCGCACCAGTAGGTAATCCAAGATAATAGAAGCACATGCACGCGAACAGAAGATATTAAAGGAAATCGCAGGACATTAATCAAATAAGATGAATCAGAAGCAAATTCGAAGAAGGCGCCAACAACATCTAACACCGTATTCACGCGACGGGTCGGCTGGCGCCGTCCCTTGGTCCGCCCGAGGCAATTTCGAGAAGTGGAGTCAGGCGGACAACCCTGCGAACCTAACCGCGTCGCGGCCGGCAGCTGAAGCTGCCTTAAGGTTCTCGGGTTCGTGAATACAAGAACGTTAGACGCAATTGCCTGGATCAAAAACGATTTGAAAAATAGGATAGTTGATCTGAAATAAGAAGCCATTAAGTAAAGTGTGCTTAGAACTATTTTTTCAATATAAGAGATTAAAGGAATTTGGTTACTTATCATTTGGCGGGATCTAGTGAGGGTCTGAATGCAAAGGGGGACCTAGCGACAGCGTGCCAGTTGCGGGGGAATTGATCAATACGTTTTTACTAATGGGATATAGGAAGGGGTTGAAATGTACTATCGAGCAGGATAAGAAAATCACAACTAAAGAGGGAATCAATACGTTTTTTTATTGTGGAGTGGAGTATGAATATACAATTCGTTGGACTAGCGGGAATAATAAGACTCGGATTGTAGTTCGAGAAGAGGCAACAGCGTCTAACACCGTATTCACGCGACGGGCCGGCTGGCGCCGTCCCTTGGTCCGCCCGAGGCAATTTCGAGAAGTGGAGTCAGGCGGACAACCCTGCGAACCTAACCGCGTCGCGGCCGGCAGCTGAAGCTGCCTTAAGGTTCTCGGATTCGTGAATACAAGAACGTTATACGTAATTGCCTATTCAAAAGAAGAACATCCCATCCAATCCTCTAATCATGTAACCAGGGCGGAATGAAGGTATTACAAGGAAGAGCTCGAATACATTAGTTTGTCTGATTGAGGCAAGTAACTCGAAGAAGACGCACTAATGTAGAATTCGAGCTAGCGCCCTGGTTTAAAATTATGATTAGTTGGATTGGACCGATAGATTCCAAAACGAATCGAATAAGAAGCTTGATAGTCAATTCAAAGACTGATAAGAACATGTTAGTTTGTTGAAGTCGACGATGGAGAGTAGGGGCTCAACTAACATGTTCAGTCTTTGAATAGTTATAATCAAGCTTTTGGTTCGATTCGTCAGATCTTAACCCTTATAACTATGATTTCAAATTTGATTCAATGACGGTAATGGATCACGAATATCCTTTGCTGATTTTTTATAATTAGCGATAGATAGTAAAGGCGTGCTCCGACCGTATTGAAAATAGAAATTTGAATCAAAGTTAATAAGAGCGGGTTAAGATCAAGGGAATCTATCTTGGGATGATTCGAGGAAGAGGCAACTACGTATAACACTGTATTCACGCGGCGGGTCAGCTGAAGCTGCCCCTTGGTCCGGCCGAAGCAGTCAGAAGTGGATTCGGGGACGCATTTGGCAGTCAGCAGGGAAGCGGAATCAGCCGGACAACCCTGCACCGACTAACCGCGTCGCGGCCGGGCCGTTGGCCCTTAAGTCGGTGAGGGTTCGTGAATACGGGAACGTTATATGAAACCGCCTAACAGTATTATTGATGGAGGTGTCGATGATGCAACGTAAATACTTTAAAACAATAGTATCAATACAATTGATCTTTCTAATTTTAGTTGGTTGTTCTAAATCTAAACAAGAGAATTTGATGGATCAGATAAAAACATTAAATGCTGAGAACTCCGTAATTGATACTATAATTTCGAAAGTTGATCCAGGACTTCAAGATGGTGTGATTTTATCTTCTTTTAGAAATCCTGATCAAAGGCGTCCAAGTATCTATAAACTAATTTCTCATATAGATTCATTTAAGGGTTTTCAAGGTAAACCATTAATTCCTGAATACTATTATTATCTTGCAATAAGGGGACAAAAAATCAAATCTCTACAGACATATGAAATAAACCTAATAGTTGATCCAAGTTATAAGTATCTAAAATTAATTAGTATAGGATCAGGTGATAACAATCAAATTATTATCAATAAAGAATTTGAAATAACGAGCGAAATGAAGAGTGAATTAACAGAGATCATAACGAAGTGAAAGTTATTCAAGAAGAGGCGGCATCATATAACACAATATTCACGCTTCGGGGCATTCGCCCCTCGGTCCGGCAGGAGTTAGAAGATGGATCAGAGAAGTATTTTCAGCAGCAAGGAAGCAGATTCAGCCGGACACATCCGCACCGACTAACCGCATCGCGGCCGCCCCTGGCGGGGCTTAAGTCGGTGGGACGTCGTGAATACGGGAACGTTAGGCGAAACCTCCAATGAGAGTTTAACAAGGAAGTGAGAGAAATAAAAAAGATTTTAGTGTCCATTTGTATCTTATTTGTATTGTTTTCATTGTATTTAAATAGTGTTTGGAATAACTATCTTTTCACACCCTTTAACTTCGTAGAGGACGATATCACAGTAGGAAACTGGAAGGACTACAAAGAACCAATTCAATTTGATTTATCCAACATTGATGAGGGATGGAAGACGAAAACGATTGAAAATACTAATGATATAAAATACATAATTAAAGAATTAAAAAGATCAAATTACTCAATTGAAGAGAATATTAATGAAGAAGGAACACATTTCGTATTAACTTTAAGAAGAGTTGGAAAAATTGATAATGAAACTGATGGTGTTTTACTTCAGTTTAAAGGTTCAACAAACGGTATAATTAATGTAAATAATCAAAAAGAAAAATATATGACAGAGTCTTTAAAGGATTATATAAAACAAGAGTTAAGTGATTAAGATGGAACTCGAGGAAGTGGAGGCATCGCCTAACATAATATTCACGCATCGGGGCATTCGCCCCTCGGTCCGGACCGGAGTTAGAAGTGGATTCGGCGGGGCATTTCAGCAGCAGGGAAGCAGATTCAGCCGGACACATCCGCACCGACTAACCGCATCGCGGCCGGCTCCTGACGGAGCCTTAAGTCGGTGGGACGTCGTGAATACGGGAACGTTAGGTGAAATCTGGCGAATACTTTCAAAAAAATTAGGAGACAAAAAAATGTATTCAGCATCATTTTTAAAGAAACTAAAAATGATTAGTGATTTTCAAAAAAGTAAACCAATGGTCTGGTTCAGAGGGCATTCAGATCATAATTTCAAGTTGCTTTCTGGACTATATAGAATGAACTTCCGTAAACTTGATGACTATATCTCAACAGAACAATCCTTTTATAACATGTATCTTCATTACGGACACTCCCTACATAAAACTAGCGATGGGTCTGTCAATAATTTTGT
>NZ_JACJVN010000011.1 GCF_014212015.1 Cohnella lubricantis
ACCTGGTGTTCTTCCAGGGGTCTTACGAATTGGGAAATCTCATCTTGAGGCGGGCTTCGCGCTTAGATGCTTTCAGCGCTTATCCCTCCCGCACTTGGCTACCCAGCGGTGCTCCTGGCGGAACAACTGGTACACCAGCGGTGCGTCCATCCCGGTCCTCTCGTACTAAGGACAGCCCCTCTCAAATTTCCTACGCCCGCGACAGATAGGGACCGAACTGTCTCACGACGTTCTGAACCCAGCTCGCGTACCGCTTTAATGGGCGAACAGCCCAACCCTTGGGACCTACTTCAGCCCCAGGATGCGATGAGCCGACATCGAGGTGCCAAACCTCCCCGTCGATGTGGACTCTTGGGGGAGATAAGCCTGTTATCCCCAGGGTAGCTTTTATCCGTTGAGCGATGGCCCTTCCATTCGGTACCACCGGATCACTAAGCCCGACTTTCGTCCCTGCTCGACTTGTAGGTCTCGCAGTCAAGCTCCCTTATGCCTTTGCACTCTTCGAATGATTTCCAACCATTCTGAGGGAACCTTGGGGCGCCTCCGTTACTCTTTAGGAGGCGACCGCCCCAGTCAAACTGTCCGCCTGACACGGTCCCTTCACCGGCTTCACGGTGACAGGTTAGAACTCCGATACGATCAGGGTGGTATCCCAACGGCGCCTCCATGGAAGCTTGCGCTCCCACTTCTATGGCTCCCACCTATCCTGTACAGACCGTACCAAAGTCCAATATCAAGCTACAGTAAAGCTCCATGGGGTCTTTCCGTCACGTCGCGGGTAACCTGCATCTTCACAGGTACTAAAATTTCACCGGATCTCTCGTTGAGACAGCGCCCAAGTCGTTACGCCATTCGTGCGGGTCAGAATTTACCTGACAAGGAATTTCGCTACCTTAGGACCGTTATAGTTACGGCCGCCGTTTACTGGGGCTTCGGTTCACAGCTTCGGGTTACCCCTAACCGCTCCCCTTAACCTTCCAGCACCGGGCAGGCGTCAGCCCGTATACTTCGCCTTACGGCTTCGCACAGACCTGTGTTTTTGCTAAACAGTCGCTTGGGCCTTTTCACTGCGGCCCCCTCGGGCTATTCACCCTACCGAGGCACCCCTTCTCCCGAAGTTACGGGGTCATTTTGCCGAGTTCCTTAACGAGAGTTCTTCCGCGCGCCTTAGAATTCTCTTCTCGCCTACCTGTGTCGGTTTGCGGTACGGGCACCTTCGCCTGGCTAGAGGCTTTTCTTGGCAGCGTGAGCACGGAACCTTCGGTACTGCGATTTTCCCTCCCCATCACAGCTCAACGTTATAGTGCGCGGATTTGCCTACGCACACGCCTCACTGCTTGGACGAGCCATTCCATCGGCTCGCGTTCTTGCCCTCCTGCGTCCCCCCATTGCTCATAACGGCTTACGGTGGTACAGGAATTTCAACCTGTTGTCCTTCGACTACGCCTTTCGGCCTCGCCTTAGGTCCCGACTGACCCTGAGCGGACGAACCTTCCTCAGGAACCCTTAGGCTTTCGGCGGACAAGATTCTCACTTGTCTTTTCGTTACTCATACCGGCATTCTCACTTGAATGCAGTCCACCAGTCCTTCCGGTCTGACTTCAACCCGCATTCAACGCTCCCCTACCCAANNCATGCCATAGCTTCGGTGGTGTGTTTAGCCCCGTTACATTTTCGGCGCAGAGTCACTCGACCAGTGAGCTATTACGCACTCTTTAAATGGTGGCTGCTTCTAAGCCAACATCCTGGTTGTCTTCGCAACTCCACATCCTTTCCCACTTAACACACACTTGGGGACCTTAGCTGATGATCTGGGCTCTTTCCCTCTTGACAACGGATCTTAGCACTCGCTGTCTGACTCCCGAGTATACATCCATGGCATTCGGAGTTTGACTGGACTTGGTAACCCTTGGCGGGCCCCGCACCCAATCAGTGCTCTACCTCCATGATGCTAAACCTCGAGGCTAGCCCTAAAGCTATTTCGGGGAGAACCAGCTATCTCCGAGTTCGATTGGAATTTCTCCCCTACCCCCACGTCATCCCCAAGCTTTTCAACGCTTGTGAGTTCGGGCCTCCAGTAAGTGTTACCTTACCTTCACCCTGCACAGGGGTAGATCACACGGTTTCGGGTCTACGCCCACGAACTTATTCGCCCTATTCAGACTCGCTTTCGCTGCGGCTCCGTCTTACCGACTTAACCTCGCACGTGAACGTAACTCGCCGGTTCATTCTACAAAAGGCACGCCATCACCCATCTAGAGGGCTCTGACTTCTTGTAAGCGCACGGTTTCAGGTTCTTTTTCACTCCGCTCCCGCGGTGCTTTTCACCTTTCCCTCACGGTACTGCTTCGCTATCGGTCGCCAGGGAGTATTTAGCCTTGGCAGATGGTCCTGCCGGATTCCCACGGGGTTTCTCGTGTCCCGCGGTACTCGGGATCCGTCTCGGAGGGAGCAGACTTTCGGCTACAGGGCTTTTACCTTCTATGCCGGGCCTTTCCAGACCTCTTCGCCTAACCTGCTCCTTTATCACTCCATGTGAGACGTCCCACAACCCCAAGGGGCAAGCCCCTTGGTTTGGGCTAATCCGCTTTCGCTCGCCGCTACTGACGGAATCACTGTTGTTTTCTCTTCCTCAGGGTACTTAGATGTTTCAGTTCCCCTGGTGTGCCTTCATGCAGCTATGGATTCACTGCATGATGACTGGACATTACTCCAGCCGGGTTTCCCCATTCGGACATCCCCGGATCAAAGCCTGCTTACGGCTCCCCGAGGCAATTTCGCTGTTCGCCGCGTCCTTCTTAGGCTCCTGGCGCCTAGGCATCCTCCGTGCGCCCTTATTAGCTTAACCTAATGCTCCGGATTATCGTCCTCACTCCAATTCTCACGCAGGACCTTCTTCG
>NZ_JACJVN010000105.1 GCF_014212015.1 Cohnella lubricantis
TTACAGGAATAGCTCCTAATTAGTCCTAATGAATAGGCTCCGCGCATATGACCGCTAATGTAATACAGCGCCCTCAAGGGGCGCTGTATTAGGCACAATGGGACTATCGCTCTTTGTTACTCAGCAGAGCCAAGCTGCTGCCATGCTTGCTCGATTTGGGAGATCGCGGCTTCCTTGTTCGTGTTGCCGCCAATATAACTCTGCATGATCTCGCCGAACTTCTGATGGAACGTATCGAGCGTGTAGTTGATAGACAGGTCGCCCGATTGCTCCGTCTTCAGCAACTCCTCCATCTGCTTCGGCATGTCGAGGTCCGGCAGCGGCGCGTCCTTGATCGGAGGAATAACCTTCGCAACGTTCGAGAACCATTGCTTGCCATAGTCGGACGTGTACAGCCAGTTGAAGAAGTCGATAACGGCCTCAACGTTCTTCGAATCCTTGCTGATGCGAAGCGCTTGGTCCGCACCGGTAATAATGACCGCCTGCTCGGCCTTATCGCTGACAGGATAGCCCATAATGCCAATCTGGATGTCGGGATTAATCTTCTTGATTGCTTCTTCGTCCCATGCGCCTTTGCCGGTCATCATTGCGGCCTTGCCGGTCGCGAAGTCGCTCACTTCAGCATTGCTGTCGCGTTCAAGCGGCTTATCCGTGCCGTGTGCCACGGTCTTGTCAATGAAGTCGAAGAAGTTGTTCTCGAGAATCGGATGATCCTTAAACGATGTCTTGCCGGCGATGAAGTCGGCGACCAGCGTCTTCGGGTCCTCGCCAGCATCCTGCGCGGCGGCGTCCACGAATTGTTGGAACACGTGCTTCCAAGTCCACCATTCCTTGTACGCGTTAGCGAACGGCGTAATGCCTTTGGCTTCCAGCTTCGCGATGGCATCATCCAATTCGGCCACCGTCTTCGGCGGTTCGGTGATGCCCGCTTCTTGGAACAACTCCTTGTTATAAATCAAAGAGAATAAGTTGCCCTTGACCGGAAGTCCCAGCACCTTGCCGTCGGAAGACGTCATGTTGGAGCGGATCGCATCGGTCATCGCTGCCGCGAGCGGCTCATTCGTCAGGTCGGCGCTGTATTCAGCGAATGTGTCGATGTCTCCGCCAGCCGTCGTTTGGAATACGTCCGGGGTGTTGCCCGATGCGATGCGGGATTTGAGGACGGTGTTATAGTCGGACTGCATGATCTCCAGATTAATCGTTACGTTGGGCTGAACTTTTTTATATTCTGCGATGTAAGCGTTAAACGCATCGGTATATTCCGGAGAAGCGGTAAACATGTTGATCGTAATCGGTTTGGAATAATCGACGGCGCCGGATGCCGACGCGGATGAAGCCGGCGATGCATTGTTATTATCGTTGTTGCCGCCGCAAGCTGCCAATGCGCCCGCCATCAGCACCAAACTTGCCGATAATGCCGTAACTCTCTTTATCATGGACTCGCCCCCAGTAAGTTTTAAACTTCGATGCCTATTCTAAATAAATCGCTAGACGATAAAAATGCAGATAAGTGACCACTTTAGGGTAAAAAAGTGGAGTGCTTATCCAGTTCACTTTTGTCCAGTCGACCATTTGTGCCTGTATTCGGAAGGGGACAGAGCGAAATAATTGCGAAATGCCTTGCTGAAATAATTTTTATCCTTATACCCCAGCATCTCGGAAATATCTTGAATTTTGAGATCCGAATCATTCAGCAGTTCCTTGGCTTTGTCCATACGCACTTTCTGCACGTACTCATGGATGCCGCTTCCATATTGCTGCTTGAACAGCTTCATCAGGTATTCCCGGCTTAAATAGTATCTCTCCGCAAATATGGAAATTTTAATGTCCTCGAAATAATGCTGGTCGATATATTCCTTAATCTCGCCGATATCGAATGCCCTCTCGACCGCAGCGCCGCTCCGGATCTGCAAGGCGTAATACCCCATGATCCGGCAGAGCAAATCTTCATATTGCTGAAAATTGACATAGTCGGTCTTCAATCCGACTTCTCTTAGCCCGCCTTGTCTTGCCCACGGGAGCTTCTCCGGGGGGACGCCGCATTCGCTCGCCATGTCGTTCAAGCGGACAATGAACTCCATGGTCGTTCGATCCGCATCCTTTAGACTGAAGCTGCCTAAGTCCGCAAGGCTCTTCGCGAAGTCCAGCACGATGGCGCGCGCCTGGTTCTCATGTCCAGATTCAACCGCTGCGCGAATCTGAGACACTCGTCCGGCGATCGAGTGAGATTCCTTCTCCTGATCCGAACGGTTAGCCGCAGCCTGCTGATAGGCTACTGTACTGCCCGACAGCTTAAGCAAGTCGACGCTGCCCGCAGCCTCGACGGCGAGTGCGTATGATTCGGCCAGTTCGGTCACATCCGAACACTGCGTCCCGATTCCGGCGACCGATACGACGCCGAACAATTCCTTCAGCGCAGCGACGACCTTGTTCATAAAGTGAATGGAACGGAAGGGAACGTCCTCCCGATTGCCGCCAGTTACCGTGCGAATGACGATAATCTCCCGATTCTTCCTCGGATTGGCGAAGCTGAAGCTCCGGAATCCTTCTTCCGCGAATTCATCAATGACATTGGAGATCGCGAACATCAGCAGATCCCTCTCGCCTTTGAACCTCTCTTCCAGCACTTCCTCCATATTCATCAAGCGAACGACGGCGGCGCCGAACCGGTTGCCGGGATCGTCGGCCTGGATGAGGCCCAGGAACGCTTCGTTATTCTTCACCTTGAAGCTGCCCTCGATAACGGATAAGTAGATATCCTCCTTCAGCTTAGGCAACGACATGTTCAAGGTAATGTTCCGGTTAATGAAGTCGCTCTCGCTCCTCCGCCGCTCCTCCAGCACGCCAATCGCCTTGCGAAGGGCCTGATTCAGATCCTGACGGTTGACGGGTTTAAGCAAATAATCGACGGCTCCGGAACGAATCGCTTGACGAGTGTATTCGAAGTCGTTGAATCCGCTGATCACGATCGTGAGCAAGTTCGGATAATCCTCCTCGACTTGCCGGAGAAATGCCAAACCGTCCATCCCCGGCATCTTCATATCGACGAGAACAAGATCCGGCTTCTGTTCCCGAAGCAGGTCAAGCCCCGACTGCCCGTCGCCGGCCTCAAGCACCTCCTCGGCGCCGATCCCCTTCCAATCGCCTAGAATACGTATGGCTTCCCGCGTTGGCTCCTCGTCGTCAATTATTAGAACTTTGTACATGGTTGTAAGTGCCTCCCCGCGGTATCATGATGCGCATCTCCGTTCCCGTCTCATCTGCTGCGATCTCCAGCCTCGCTTCATCGCCGAATATTAACTGAAGACGGGCGTTCAAATTCTTGAGCCCGATGCTGTCGCCTTCGCGCTCCTCCCAATCCGTCCGGAAGGACTGCAGAATCTCCCGGAGCTTGTCCGGCGGAATGCCGGGACCGTCATCCTTCACGGAGATAACCGCATGCTCCGGTTCGAGACGAATGCGGATCAAGATCGTAATGCTGGAGACCACCTTCTCCAGCGCATGCTTAATCGAATTCTCCACAAGCGATTGAATAGAGAGCTTCGGAATCGCAAGACCCATTAGCGATTCGTCGATATCGCTCACGACCTGCAGGCGGTTCCCGAATCGCGCCTTCTGCAGCGTCAAGTATCGTTCCACGTGCTTTAGCTCGTCTCTTACTTGGACGCTGTCTTTGCCGCTGATGCAATATCGGAGCGTCTGCGCCAGCGCATCGACCATGTCGGCGACCTCATCCTCCCCGCTTTTGAGCGCCTTCGTCGAGATGGCCTGCAGGGCGTTATACAGAAAATGGGGATTTATCTCCGCTTCGAGCGCCTTCAGAATCGCGCTCTTCTCCACCAGCTTCATGCGGTAACGTTCATTGATCAGTTCATTCATCCGCCTGACCATCTGGTTGAACCGTTTGGACAATTGAGCGATCTCGTCCCTCCCTTTGACCTCCGTCTCGGCATCAAATGTGCCGGTCCCGAACAAGTTCATCTGAAGAGATAGCTTCTTGAGCGGACGGGTAATCGCATTCGAAGTGAGCGTCACGATTAAGATGGAGAGCGCCAGGAAGCCGAGACCGATCAGAATGCTGATTCGGCTGGCCGTATGGGCTGTCCGGGTAATCGCGTCGTACGGGACCAGCTTGATGAGCCTCCAGCCGTCCTTGTCATCGACGTTGAACATAACCTGATAACGCCGATCCTTGACCGTCCACACGAAGCGGCCTCGCGAAGCCTCTTGGCTAACCTTGGACAGGAAACCGCCATTACGGATGCTAAAATAGAAATTCTGGTTATCCAGATGGAAAGGAACCCCCTCCGTGTTAAGGAACAGCAGGTGCTCGCCCTTCTCAAATGGAACGTCCTTCATGATCTCATCCTTAACGGACGGATTGACATAGAAGCTAAGCACCGCTCTTGCTTGGCGGTCGACCAATGAACGGAGCACACGATGGTACGCCATAAAACTGTTATTGTCAGGCAGGCTATAACCCGTGTCCGCCGTGAACACGAGTGATTGAATCGCTCGGTTCTTGTCGCTGGCCAACGCCTGCTTGTACCACAGCTGATCGGGAATAGTCCCGTCGATGGCTGCGCGAACGGTAACGTCATAGTTCTCGCGGGATATATACAAGTACTTATGATCGTCGATCAAATATAAATATATCCGCTCCAGATCGCTGCGGGAGTAGAACAAGGATCGCAGATAATCCTCCAGGTAGATGCGAGAGGCGTAATCTCTATCGACGTTCTTGATGGCATGGATGATGTCGTCGTATTTGATCTGTGGAAGCGACAATTGCTCGATATCATCGAAGTACTTCTCCAAGTTCTGATTGACGAGCATCAGATTGTTCGAATTGCTGGATATCGTATGATCTATAGACTCCCTCTGGATGATCCAGTAGGAGATTAGCGTAAGGCAAGCCACCACTAGAATGATAATGGTTGTAAACAGCAGAGTCAGCTTGTTGACAAGCCTCCTCGTGCCGAAGTCTCTCAGCCTTCGCGCCGCCCGTTGGAACCATTTCGCCAAGTGAACCATGATGTCTCCCCCCGTTGCACGACAGTTCACCTTATTACCCTTAACTGTCTACTTAAATCCATTTTGTCGGCTCAGTACGCTGTTTATAATGCAATATATCCTAATAGCCAAGGGTATGTACAGGCAAGAAAATCGCCGATTGAACGGTATGCGGCGCAAAAAGAGGTGTGGTAAATGAACAAATTGGGCAGACGGTGGACCGACAAAGCCGAATTCGGAATCTTCACGATCCCGGTGCTAATCTGTGTCGCGATCGCTTTCTACATTCCGTTCGTTCTGACCATTAAGTACTCCTTATTGAAGTGGAACGGGATATCCAAGCATGGAACGTTTATCGGATTGGACAACTTCCGGCAAATTTTCACAGGCGACACTGAATTCATCGATTCCGTGTGGTTCACGGCTAAGTTCGCCGTATTGTACATCATTGTCATTAACGTCCTGGCGATTCTGCTCGCCATCGTTCTAGACTCCAAGCTGAAGTCGAAGACGTTCCTAAGGGCGGCCTTCTTCATCCCTTATATTCTTAGCCTGGTCGTTGTAGGCTTCATCTGGAAGTTTATCTTCATGCAGGGCTTCGAATCGCTCGGCGGCAGCACGGGCTGGAGCATCTTCGGGTGGAGTTGGCTCGGAGAAGAGAAGTTAGCGTTCCTCTCGGTGCTCCTCGTCTCGATCTGGCAATCGATCGGATTCTACCTTGTTATCTATATCGCCGGACTGCAATCCGTGCCGGAAGACCTGAAGGAAGCTGCACTCATGGACGGAGCAGGCCCTATGAGACGGTTCTTCAGCGTTACCCTCCCGCTGCTCGCGCCTTCGGTTACGATCGCGGTCTTCATGGCGCTAACCAACTCAATCAAGGTGTTCGACGTCATTCTGTCCTTGACCGGAGGCGGACCCGGAAGCTCGACCAACAGCGTCGCATACAACATTTACCGGGATACGTTCCAGAATAACTTGTACGGGTACGGCACAGCCAAAGCGCTCATCTTATTCGTTGGCGTCCTGATTATTACGATCCTTCAATTGACCATCTTCAAACGCAGGGAGGTTGAGGGCTAATGCGCAGCAACACTGCCGGACGCGTCGTCTTCGAGGTCGTCCTCGTTCTAATCGCTCTATTATTCCTTTATCCGTTGTTCCTAGCCGTCTTCAACTCGTTCAAGAGCTTCCAAGAGGTAATGACCGATGTCATCGCTTTGCCGAAGCATTGGACATTCGACAACTATTCGTATGTGTGGAAGTATATCAACTACCCGCGGCTGTTCCTGAACAACGTCGTCATCACCGTGATCGGTCTGTTCGGCATTATTCTTGTCTCTTCGATCGCAGCCTATAAGCTGTCGCGGACGAAGTCGCGGTTCAGCGCCGTCATCTACTTCATCTGCATTATGCCGATGCTGATTCCGTTCCAATCGATCATGCTGACCGTGCTGAAGACGGCAGGTTTCCTGCATCTGTCGAACAGCACCTGGGGTCTAGGACTGCTGTACTGGGGCTTTGGCGCTCCGCTCGCCGTATTTATCTATCACGGCTTCGTGAAGGGCATTCCGAAGGAGCTCGACGAGAGCGCCAAGATCGACGGCGCAAGTCCTTTCCGGCTGTTCTTCAGCGTCATCTTCCCGCTGTTGAAGTCGGTCACAACGACGATCATCATCATCGACGTCATGTGGATTTGGAACGACTTCCTGCTCCCGTTGCTCATGGTCAACGGCTCGCCGACGACCAAGACGCTGACGTTGGCGGCTTACACTTTCGTCGGCCAGTACACGTCGGACTGGCAATACGCGATGACAGCCATGGTCATGGCTGTGCTTCCGTCGATCATTGTCTTCATCTTCTTGCAGAAGTACATCGTCAAAGGCGTTGTAGCAGGCGCCGTCAAGGGCTAATGAATCGATTGGCTGCCGCATCGAAAGCCGGAACTCCTCGGGGTTCCGGCTTTTTTGCACAGCGCGTTACCGTCCTATCAACACCAATTATGTTGACGATGATAATCATTATCAATTAGAATGGGATTAACATATACTTATCCATTCGAGGAGGACTCTTATGCTTATCGAGATCAAGACGATGCTCGTCAAACCCGGTCACGCCGATCAAGTCGTCGAGCGGTTCAGCCGCCCGGGCGGGCCGATCACGGAAATTCCAGGATTCATCGACCTTAGCGTCATGGTCAACCGCAGGAAGAAGGACGAGGAAGAAGTCGTCGTCCTCATCCGCTGGGAATCGGAAGAAGCTTGGAAGGCTTGGGAGAAGAGTCCCGCCCATATCGAAGGCCACCGCAAGAGCCGCCAAGCGGGCAAGCCGGACTACATGCTCGGAGGTTCGACCCAGTTCTATGATGTGAAGACCGTCAAGTCCCCAACGCTCGTCTAACCATCCGCCGACAGGGCCGCGCTGCTGGCGCGGCCCTCCCCCTAACCTCACTTAAGCTCCCCTCTAATCCGCTCAGGCCGCATGCTTCTATAACCGCCCCGCTCCCTCCTCCTGTCTGCCTCTCCCCACGCCTATTGTCCGCCCCAATTGTTAACCTCGTGTTATAATCAAGTTAACATTCCAATTGCGAAGGGCTGGATATTCGAAAATGTCGATTCGCCTGCGCGGCCACCACCTGCTCTGCCTGCTCGGGTACCGAGGCAAGGGATACTCCGACGGCTTCTGCGCCAACATGACCGCGATTTACGAGACGCTTCGGCGCGGGTCGGACACCGAGATCCGCATTATCGAAGGGCCGGACGAGATCTGCCGATCATTCCCCGCCGACCAGCCGTCCCACTGCCTTAATGCGAGCGTGTTCCACAAGGACCGGGCGATCCTCGATAAGCTGGCGTTAGCCCCGGGCGATACCGTCCAGTGGCAAGAGATCTGCGACCGGGTCGCCGCCCAAGTCGCTCCCGAAGACATCGCCCATCTATGCCGCGATTGCCAGTGGCAGCCGTACGGCATGTGCAGCGAAGGCGTCGGCCATATCCGTGCGGCGCGAACGCTGCGGAAGCTTCCTCTCCACAGCTGACCTTCTATTGGTGGCCGGCCCGCTTTGCGGTATGATATGGAGAGGAAGGAGCGGTGGGCGTGCCAGAAGATACTCTATCGGGGCTCGAAAATATGCTGATCCTCGACCGCTCCCAGCTGCTCGAGGAACCCGATGCCCTCTACCCGTTCGCCTTGGACGAATGGCTCGGGCGCTGCGCGGGCGAAGGCGGCCCGGCTGTCTGCCATCTATGGCGGCATCCGAGCGCGCTCATTCTGGGCTCGCGGGACAGCCGCTTGCCGGGCGCGGCCGCTGCTGCGCAGCAGCTCGA
>NZ_JACJVN010000106.1 GCF_014212015.1 Cohnella lubricantis
GTTACTCGGTTTGGCCGAGCAACTCCTGCGCGCCGCGCCAACCTTCCTTTTGGACGAAGCCGACGTTTTGCGATACACTGGACAAAAGCGTTCCTACTATAATAACTAGCAATTTGCAGTCGGAGGGATTCCTCTTGCTTTTGCAAGCATCTGGCATTATGAAGCATTATGGCGTGACGCCCGTGCTCGAAGGCGTCTCCATTCAGATCAACGAGCGAGACCGGATCGGCCTCGTCGGCGTGAACGGCGCCGGCAAGTCGACGTTCCTGCGCATTCTCGCGGGCGAGCTGACCTACGACGGCGGCTCGGTATCGAAGCCCCGCGAGGTGCGGATCGGCTACTTGGCGCAGAACAGCTCTTTCGACGGCAGCCTGACGCTGCACGAAGTGATGATGAATGCGTTCGGACCTCTTCTCGATCAGGAAAAGGCTCTTCGCCGGCTGGAGCAGCGCATCTCCGATCCGGAAGAGCAGCAGGACGCCGCGCGCTACGAAGCGCTGCTCAGCCAGTATGCGGATCTGAGCGACCGGTTCCGCGAAGCGGGCGGGTTCGAGATGAACAACCGCATCCGCAGCATCCTGCACGGCATGGGCTTCGGCGACTTCCCGCAGGAGACGCTCGTCTCGAGCTTAAGCGGCGGCCAACGCACGCGGCTCGCGCTCGCGCGGCTGCTCGTCGTGCAGCCGGAGCTGCTGCTGCTTGACGAGCCGACGAACCATCTCGATATCGCCACCTTGACGTGGCTCGAGCAGTATCTGCGCACCTATTCCGGCGCGATGGTCATCGTCTCGCACGACCGCTACTTCCTCGATGCCACGGTGACGTCGATCGTCGAGATCGAGCGCCACTCGGCGACCCGTTATACCGGCAACTATTCGCGCTTCATGGAGCTGAAGGAAGCGGACTTCGCCCAACGCGTGAAGCTGTACGATCAGCAGCGGCGCGAGATCGCCCGGATGGAAGAGTTCATTCAGAAGAATCTGGCGCGGGCGACGACGACGCGCAGAGCCCAGAGCCGGCGCAACGCGCTCGAGCGAATCGAGCGGCTGGAGAAGCCGGGCACACTGAAGCAGGCAAGCTTCTCCTTCTCCACTGAGCGCCGTACCGGCAAAGACGTACTGCAAGTATCGGAAGCGTCGGCCGCGCCGGCGGCGGAGATGAGCCCGCTCTTCCGCGACGTCTCGTTCGAGGTGAAGCGCGGCGAGCGGATTGCCATACTCGGGCCGAACGGCGTCGGCAAGACGACGCTGCTGCGCGCGCTGGTCGGCTCGCTGGAGCTGCGCAAGGGCAGCGTACGCTGGGGCACGGGCGTTATGCTCGGCTACTACGATCAGGAGCAGCGCGGGCTGAACAAGGCGAACACGGTGCTCGAGGAAGTGTGGAGCGAATATCCGATGCTTCCCGAAGCGGAGATTCGGACGGTGCTGGGCAATTTTCTTTTCACCGGGGAAGATGTGAAGAAGCTGGTCGGCTCCCTGAGCGGCGGGGAGAAGGCGCGCGTCGCCCTGTCCAAGCTCATGCTGCGCAAAGCGAATGTCATGGTGCTCGACGAGCCGACCAACCACCTCGACCTATGGAGCCGCGAAGTGCTGGAAGCCGCGCTGGAGGAGTACGAAGGCACGCTCATCTTCGTCTCGCATGACCGCTATTTCCTGAACCGGCTTGCCGACCGCATTGTCGAGATCCATCCGGACGGCGCTCGACATTTCCTGGGAAATTACGACGATATGGTTGAGAAAATGCGCGAGATGGAGCAATGGGAGGCTGATCGCGAGGCGGCGCAGCAGAAGGAGAAAGGCGGGGCTGCTGCGGCTCAGGCTGCACCCGTGCAGGACTATGAGGCGGAGAAGCAGGCCAAACGCGAGGAACGCGCGCGCCAGCGCAAGAAGGAGCAGGCCGAGGCCGACATCGCCCGCTTGGAAGAGGAGATCGCCGCGCTAGAGCAGGAGATGGCGTCCGAGGACGTGTATACCGACTACGTACTGCTGCGCGAGAAGCAGGCGGAGGTCGACAAGCGGAAGCAAGCGCTCGATGAGGCGTATGCGCTCTGGGAGTCATTGCTGGAGTAATCGGGTATCCACAGTTTTATACACAGCTTGCCCGTTGCGGCTCGCCAATCGAGAAGGAACAGCCCTTGTCATTTGGCCCCGGCGGGCAAGCCTTTTTTAGATCTGAAGTTGAATTTTCAGACTTTTCCACTGTTTTATCCACATTATCCACAAAAGTTTGTGAAAATCTTGTCCCATTTTCACGAATCATGGCGCCTTACTCCCTCAACGGACAGCGGATTTTGCCCACAATATGCACAAGGGTGTGGACAAGTTTGTCCACACCCTTGACATTTCTGTCGAGAACGTCTCGATGCTTCTCCGAGATCGTCTCCAGCTCATGCAGCTTCATGCCATAGCGGAAGCCGGTTCCGTTATCTGACCGCAACTACTTGCTCGTAGGCTCGTTAGAGGAACGCTGTTCCGTTATGCGCGGCATTCATATGAGAAACCAACTTAAAACGCCGAAATAACGGAACGCTGTTCCGTTACTCGACTACATCGCACTGCGGCTCTCCAATAACGGAATGTCGTTCCGTTAAGCACGTTTGAGCCGAACGGCTAACGCTTCCTTCATCACCTGCCGCTTGATCCAGCTCTCGCGCATGGATGGCGGCAAGGAGAAGAAGCCGCGGTCGGCGGCGACGGCGAGCAGCGCCTCCTGCGCCGCGGCGGCCGCCGGCTCTTCCTTGCGAAGCAGATAATAGGCGACTTGATAGGCATAAGCCTCATGGCTGCGCAGCAGATCGATTCGTGTCATCGGACGGACTCACCGCCGCACTCCGAGATAACTCAGCCACACGTCGTCGAGCTGCTCCTGCGGCCGGCCGTTCGGATCTTCGAGGACGGGCTGTCCTCGGTAAAGAATACGCCCGTCCGCGGCATCCGCCACCGCAGCGATCGGCATGTCCGTGTTCTCGTCCTTCTTGACCAGCACATAGATCCGGTTATTCGCCATAAGCGCGCTCTTGATCTCGCCTTGGCCGATCTGATCGGCCCGGATGATAGTCTCGGCCGCCTTGCTTCCGTCGGTCACATTATAATGGGTCACGGTGACGGCGTCCTTCGCAGCGGTCAGAATCG
This sequence comes from Cohnella lubricantis, assembly GCF_014212015.1. Taxonomy (GTDB): domain Bacteria; phylum Bacillota; class Bacilli; order Paenibacillales; family Paenibacillaceae; genus Cohnella; species Cohnella lubricantis. The sequence continues at coordinate 3,132 of NZ_JACJVN010000106.1, forward strand.
ATAGCGTATCGCCTACCAATAGGCGGCTGGACCAAATCTCTTCCGGCGCGCTCTCATCCGATTCGACCGTTAACGGGAACGAGTCCATCTCGCCCGATTCATACGAATACACCATCGCGCTTCGGGAGAGGATCTTCGGCCGTTGATCGTTCGGAACCGCTTCTGCGACCGCTCCATCCGCTGCGGCCGCAACGCCGGATTCGGCCGGATTCGCGGACTTCGTTCCTAATTGTTCGACTATGAATACCAGATGCGGGTTTGGCGCCGTCAGCGTCTGTTCCGCGATGTAATTAATCTGCAGCTCGCGGTCCGGCGCGGACGGTTCGCCGAGTTGCAGCTTGACGCTGCGGACGGGCTTGCCGGTCTCGGCGTCGAACACTTCGTCGCGGTATTCCTCCGGTCTGCCCAGCCTCCCTTGTCCGGTCAGAACATGGATATCGTCTCCGGCTTTCTGCACGTCTATGACGTTGACGAAGTCCATCTGGCCGAGCGGCTCCGCCCCTTCGCCATTGTAACGAATCCGTTGTCCCGTCGACGTCTCCAAGACGTCGATCCTCCAGACCAAGCGCAGATCCGGCTGCACGACCTCCGCATCGGCATAGACTAGCCAATCTTTGTCATGATAGAACCCGTTCTCATTCGTCTTGCCTCTCATGAATTGCGAATGCTCGCGGTATAAGGCCCCAATGTCGGGAATATCCCTTCTAATCCAAGCGTTGCCGGTATATAGCAGTCGTTGCCAGAGGGAATCATTCCCGTATTCGCTGCCTTCTGCCGTCACGCCGAGATAATAAGATCCCTTGCCTCCGACGAAGCTCCCCTCAATCCTCAATTCCGCTCCTTCTGCCGGATCGCCTTCCAGCGTCTGCAATCGGTATTCCGGCAGCCGCAATTTCGCGCCATAGGCGTAATAGGTCGTCAGAGACGCCGCCATGAGCAGAACGAGCGCCAGCGTGACGGCGTAACGTTTCATTTTCACCATCGTGCGTCCCTCCTTAGACCGTGATCTTCCGGGCGATGAGCCGGAAGCCGAGCGCGATCGATGCCGCCAGTATGAGAATCGCAATGCCGATCATAATCGCCAGAATCTCGGTCCGATAAAGATAATGGTTCCCGTCCATCACGGGCAATAGCAAAGGGAGGAAGAAGGCGGCTAGGCAAGCGGCGATATAGACGATCGCATAGAAGATGCCGCGCCAGCGATAGCTTCTCTCCAGCAGAATCGCCGTGAAGACGATGAAGACCGCGATAATGCCGAACCCGTAATAAATCAGAAATTGCGTGAAGTCCGTCGGTATAAGCAATTCGAATACGGGACTCCCTCTAACCGCTTCGGCAAGGCTGGCAGGCTCGCGGAGATCGGCAGGCACGGCCAGACGGAACAGCCATTGGTAGAAGGGCATCGCCAGCAGTTGAAAGGCCACCATCGAGAAGACGAACAGCAGGATCGCCGTCGCTTTGGCCAGGTAGACGTTCCTTCTCGCCGTCGGAAGCGTCAGCAGCCGATAGGCGAACGTGTCGCGGCCGAACCAGTCCCGGTACCAGATTCCGAAGACGTACAGCGCGAGCACGACGACGCTGATTAGAATCGGGACGGCGAGCCAGAAGTAAGCGTTGGAGACCGCGAAGGCGAACGAGTACGGATGCTCGGCATAGTAGGCGCGAATCGCCTCATGCTCCCGGATTCGCGACATTTCGTTGCGGGACGTCCATACGATCGCGATCGATTGAATGATCAAGGTCAAGGCCATCAGTCCGAAAAGCACATAACGAAAGCGCTGCACTTCCAAATGGACCAGCTTCAGATAACGATTCACGCGAGCAGCACCTCCCTCATCACGTCGACGACCGACTTGCCTTCCTCGCTCCTTACGCGTTCGCAGTCGAAGGAACGGGCGACCGTGCCTTGGCGGAGGAGAACCGCCTTGTCGAGCAGGAATTCGATCTCCCCGACTTCGTGCGTCGTGAGGAGCACGCCGCGCTCGCCGACCAGCTCGCTCGAGAAGACGGCGGCCACGCTCTCGCGGCTGAACAGGTCGATGCCGGAGAAAGGCTCATCCATGATCACATAATCCGTATCCTGCGCGAGGCCTAGCACTAGATTGAACTTGGCCGCCGTCCCTTTGGACAGGTTGCCGGCCCGCTCCTTCGCGTCGAGACCGAAGAAGGCCATCAGCTCGTTCGCGCGGGCAGGGTTCCAGCTGCGGTAGAAGTCCTCCATGAAGCGAAGCGCCTCGGACAGCCGCTGGGAGGGCGGGACGATCAGGTGATCCGGGATGTAGGAGACGCGCTCGTACATGTCCTTGCCCGGCGGCCGGCCGTCGATGCGGATCGCGCCGCCTTGAATGGGCGTGAGGCCCATGATGGCCTTGAGGATCGTCGACTTACCCGCTCCGTTCAGGCCGATCAGGCAAGTAATCTGTCCTTGCTCGGCGGTGAAGGAGACGTCTTGCAGCACCTTCTTGAAGCCGAATCGCTTGCGCACATGGCTCAGCTCAATCATCGCGCGAACCTCCTTCCGAAGGATTATTGGGGTGGCTTAACGAATGGCTGCTGGGATGGTAATCCGGTTGGATATTCGCTTGAGCCGTTGCATATTGGCGCCGGATCAGCTCGAGCAGCTCGTCCAGCGGGACGTCGATGTTGCGGATCGAAGCGACGAACGCTTCCACCGATTCGCTTAGCAGTTCGGTTCGGATGCCGCTCAGCACATCAAGGTGCGTCGTAATGCGGCTGGGAGAATTCCCTTCGGTGACGATCAAGCTTTGATCCTCCATTTCTTTGTAAGCTCGCTGGGCGGTGTTCGGGTTGATCTTGAGCAGCGCCGCCAGCTCGCGTCTTGATGGAATCGTCTGGCCCGGCTGCAGTGCGCCGGTCACGATCTTCTCCTTGAACAGTCGCACCACCTGAATATAGACGGGATCGCGGCTGTTGAAGGCGACTTCGGCCCATTCGGCGCCGGGGGCGGGGCTTGGGACCGAGCCGGCGGCGGCTGAGCCGAAGCCGTTCGTGCGGCCGGTGCCGCTGCTGCCGGGGGTAGTGCCGCTATCGTTACTCATGAGCGTTACCTCGCATTCTCGCCGGTGTGTGTACTAAATGGTTCATACACTTTAAGTGTATTATGCGGTTAATACGCTCGGCTTGTCAATAGCGGATCCGGTGCAGGGGAGTCACTCGTATGGAAAAAAAGCTGTCTCCTCGGTTCTACCTAACCGATAGAGACAGCTTCTGAGTTAGCTTAGGCGTAACGCGCCAATGTGAGGGGCGGAGTTCCTCACATTCGCGGAATTCCGGCGCAGCTCGCCAATCTTGACACTCCGCACTCGCATGCCCCGTAAGACCTCGCGGAGCGCTTACGTCATGACTATTCCGCACTCGCGCGCCTGCGGCCAGGCTAAGCCCGCCCTACGCTCCACGCCTCCAGTGACAGCTGCGGCTCGGCCTTCAGGTCGAGCGTGGCGAACTCGCCGCGCCGCCACTTGAGGTCGGCCGCCGCGGCGATCATGGCCGCGTTGTCCGTGCACAGCGCAAGCGGCGGCACGAGCAGCGGCAGCCCCGCTTCCGCGCACAGCGCGGCGAGCCGCTCGCGCAGTCCGCGGTTCGCCGCGACGCCGCCGCAGAGCAGGAGCTGCCGCGCGCCGAACTCGGCGGCAGCGCGCATGGCCTTCGTCGTCACGACGTCGATGACGGACTCCTGGAAGCCGCGCGCGAGAGCCCCAGCCTCGACGCCCAAGCCCTTCATGTTGGCGCGGTTGATCTCGGCCAGCACGGCCGACTTCAGCCCGCTGAAGCTGAAGTCGAACGAATCCGGCTCCAGCCAGGCGCGCGGCAGCTCGATCGCCGACTCCGCCGCCTGCGCGAGCCGGTCGATGTGCGGGCCGCCCGGATACGGCAGCGACAGCGCGCGCGCGACCTTGTCGTACGCTTCGCCGACCGCGTCGTCCCTCGTCTGCCCGATGATGCGGAATGAACCTTCCGCTTCGAGCAGCACGAGCTCGGTATGTCCGCCCGAGACGACGAGCGCAAGCGCGGGGTATTCGATCTCGCCGACCAGCCGGTTGGCATAAATATGGCCCGCGATGTGATGCGTGCCGATCAGCGGCACATCCAGCGCGAGCGACAGGCTCTTCGCGGCGACGACGCCGACGAGCAGCGCGCCGACGAGTCCCGGCCCCTGCGTCACGGCGATAGCGTCGATCTCTTCCAGCGTCACGCCCGCCGCCTCCACCGCTTCCTCGAGAATGACGGTGATGCTCTCGACATGCTTGCGCGAAGCAATCTCCGGCACGACGCCGCCGAACCGGCGGTGCGTGTCGATCTGACTCGATACGATATTGGATAATACCTCGCCGCCGTTGCGAACGACCGCGACAGATGTCTCGTCGCAGCTCGTCTCGATGGCGAGCAGATGATAAGGGCGGTTCATGCTTGTTCTCCTTCTGCCTTGCCGGTTGCCGCCTCTTCGGCCCAGACGTCCGGCTCAAGGTCGGCCCACATGATGAGCGCATCCTCACGGTTGTCCGAATAATAGCCAGGTCGAATGCCGGACGGCTCGAAGCCGTACTTCCGATACAGCCGTTGGGCTCGTTCGTTCGAGACGCGAACTTCCAGCGTCATGCGCCTAGCGCCAAGCCAGTAGGCGGTGCGCATCAGCTCGGTCATCAGCTTCCGGCCAAGACCGATTCCTTGATAGGCTTCCCGAATCGCGATATTGGTCACGTGCGCCTCATCGACGATGAGCCACATGCCGCCGTAACCAAGAATGACGCCGTCTTGCTCCAATACCATATATTTGGCGAACATGTTCTGGCTTAGTTCATTGTGGAAAGCTTCCGCAGACCAAGGAGCGGTGAATACCTCGCGCTCGATTCCGACGATCTTGTCGATATCGCTTAACGTCATGCTGCGAAATTCCAGCTTAGCCGCTTCCGGCCTAATCCGTTCTATCATATCCGGCTCTCCGTTCCGGCCTTGATGAGGTTAACCTCCGCCTCCGTTAGTTGGGTGTAATTCGGGGCGAAGCCGTGAATATCCTCCTGCACCCCCAGGCGGAACCGGCGCTCAGCTAATACGCCGACAGCCCCCGCGTCGATGACGCTTGGCTCCAGACGCAGCGGCCAACCGGCGCTCAACGCCTCGAGGTCCAGCGCCGGACCCTTCTTGCCCTCGAGGAATGCCAGCTCGCCAACCAGATAGACGGCCGACGGCCGCTCCGACGCCTCAAGCTGCTCATAACGCTCCCGCAGCTGTCTCACCCAGTCCGCAACGAGGCGGATGCCGTCCTTCTCCACGCTCGCCCATTCGCCATTCCTTCCAGCGGTGAAAAGCGATGTGTACGCCTGTCCGCGCCGCGCGTCCATGAGCGGAACGATCCAGACGGCCGCTCCCGCATCTGCAACGGTACCAGCACTGGCTGGTGCATCGCCAGCCGCATCGCTGACAGCCGCACCGGCCGCTGCGGCATGCCGCGGCTCAAGCTTCGTCCAAGCCGAGAAGGCGGTCGCCTCGAGGCTTGATACGCCGACGAGCGGCTTGTTCCAAGCCCAGGCGAGCGTCTTGGCGGCGGACACCGCGATGCGGACGCCGGTATAGGAGCCGGGGCCTTGGCCGACGGCGATCACATCCACCTTTGCACGCGTGAGACCGTTCTTCTTCATTAAATCCTGCAGGTCGGAGACGACACGGACCGAATGGTTGCGTTCCGTGAACGAATGCGAGGCGTCCACCGTCCGCCCATTCCGCGTGATCGCCGCCGCCAGTACGGACGAAGACGTATCGAGCGCCAGCGCCGTGCAGTCTTCCTCCCGATGATTCGCGTCCATCAAGCGCCTTCCTCCTCCCGTTCCGTCATGCCCAGTTCCGTGCACCAAACCGCGTACCGTTCGCCGAGAGCGCGGCCTTCCAGCCTCCGGGACGTTGGTCCCGTCGTGGTCAGCCGAAGATGCAGCCTCTCCTCGGGCAGCAGCGGCTCAATGAGCGATGCCCATTCGACCAGCGTCACGCCCGAGCCCGCGAAGTATTCGTCCAGCCCGAGCTCGTCCGCTTCCGCCATCGACAGCCGGTAGACGTCCATATGATAGAAAGGGAGCCTGCCTCCCTCGTATTCCTTAATGATGGTGAAAGTCGGGCTGTTCACGTGACCCGGCACGCCGAGTCCCGCAGCGAATGCTTGCGCGAATCGGGTCTTGCCCGCGCCGAGATCGCCGTCTAACGCCAGTACGGTTCCCGGTACCGCAAGCTCCGACAGCCGCTTCGCGAAGCTCGCCGTATCCTCTTCCGTCCGGGCTTCCCAGACGAACGACCGGCCCAGGGAAGCGCAATCCGAGTTGCTCATAGCGTGTCCCATCCTTTGCGAGTAAGACGCACATCCCGCTCTAAATACAGCAAAATCCGCGGGCGGACGGAGGCCGTCCAGGCGCGGATATGCGCGTCAGAATTATTTTTTTATTATATAGGCATCGGATTGAACTTGCAAAAAAGGCGGTGTTACGGCAGCACGATGCGCACCTTGTCTCCTGCGGCGATCGTCCCCGGCAGCTCCACCGAGCAGACGATGCCTCTGCGCTGCTGCGCCGTCTTCACGAACCGGGCCGCGAGCTTCGCGTCCCCGCCGCAATGCTCCGCGATGACTTCGCCGGGACCGATGCAAGGCTCATTCTCCCCTTCGCAGATAAGCGAAGCCCCGGACTCGAACAGCAGCCTCGCGCCTCGAGGGAGCAGCGTGAACTCCGGGCAGCCGCTGATGAGCACATTGGCGCCAAGCCACTCAGGCATAATTGCCTCCACACCCAGCTTCCCGGCGACGTCCGCATTGTCCTCAACGGACACAAGGCTGATCTGCCGGCGGTTCGCGATCATCGTCCCGCGCGGGTACAGATGCTTATACCTAACATCCGCAGGCCGCATCAATCCATAATGGCGGTCGCCGGGAATGCCGCCGAGGTCAACCTCAATACGATCGGTCCGCGCCGTCACGAACGATTCAGGGTCTGGCGTTGCCAGCACGGCTTCTGCGTAAGCTTCGATTAATCTCACCAAGGTGTCCTTCCTCCGTCTCCATCTAGGGCGCCGCAACAGGCACCCTCTCAAAAGGAAAAATTCGCCGCCTGTCCCCGATTCCCTTCCCTGCTTCTCAAATAAAGAAGGCCGCCAAGAAGCATTCGCTTCCGGCAGCCCGATCAATGCTCGCAACTAGTCCTTCTTCATCACGTCGTGGTCGACATATCGCTCGCCGTTCAGCTCGCTGACGACGTTGATCGCGACCTTCGCGCCGTCGCCTGCCGTGATGATCGTGTGCATGCTGACGCCGGCGACCGTGCCGGCTGCCCAGACGTTCGCCACATTCGTCTTGCCTTCCGGCGTCGCGTCGATGATCGTCTTGATGCGCGGCTCGGTGCCCGGCTTCGTCTGAATGCCGCTCGCTTCCGCGAAGTCGACGAACATGCCGGTCGCGACGATCACATGCTTCGCTTCATATGTACCCGTCTCTGTCTCAACCGTGAGAGAGTCGGTTCCTGCCGTCAGCTTCACCGCTTTGCCAGTGACGAATTCGGCGCCGAACTTCTCGGCTTGCTTCTTGCCGGTATCGACCAGGTCCGGGCCGGAGATCGCCGGCGCGCCGTAATGATTGTCGATCCAAGCTCTGCGTGTCACGCTCTGATCGCTGTCGATGACGAGCGTCTTCTTGCCTGCCTTCGCCGTGAACAGAGCCGCGCTTGCCCCCGCCGGACCGCCTCCGATAATCGCTACTTCATACATGTTCTCCAATCTCCCTTCGTGTTTGAATCTACATCCTTCATTGTATCATTACCTTATTTTGCTATCAAAAAGAATGAGGAAAAGACGAGGCGCGTGCCGCCCCGTCTCGTCTGGATCGTCTCTGCCTGTCGGACCTTAAGCGGGTTCAAGGCCCGATCGCGTTAGTGCTCTTGCAGCCGCTCCACGGCCACCGTCTGCGTATTCAACGGATTCGAGCCGACCTTCACGGTGGCTACTCCGTTAGCGGCGTCGACCTTCTCGATCCAGACCGGATCTCCATCCAGCTGCACCGCGATCGTGTCCGACGATTCGTATATTTGCTGCGCTCGCTCGGCGTTCATTTGGGATCGTCCTCCTTCATCGTATCGGTCGTCGTCTCTCCGATCAGCCCGTTGTCCATCGTCACTTGGCCGCCGCCAAGCCCTTCATTCACCATGCGGTCAATATCCATGTCGAATCGTTCTTTGCCCTCGTACAGGGCGTCGCTGTCGTTATCGTGGGATACCGCCATTCGGAATTAGGTTCGCCTCCGCCCCAACTGGATTGTTCACTCGACAATATGCCCCGCGCGGGTTGAACCCATGCATTCGGGGAACGCTATGGCGACAACAGAGAGCTGTGCCGGGTAGAAGCGAATGAAGCGAATGAAGCGAAGCAGCAGCCATATCGCGATAAGCCGTATTCGGCGATACTGCCTTATTGCCAACGAAAGGAGCTGTTCATCATGCATACAGTCTGGAAAGGCGCCATCAGCTTCGGCCTCGTTCATGTGCCGGTTAAGATGTTCACCGCAACCGAGGACAAGGACGTCCATCTGCGGTACATCCATAAGCCTTGCGGGACGCCGATCTCCTACACGCGTACCTGCCCGCATTGCGAGAAGCCGACGGAGTGGGAGGAGATCACCCGCGGGTACGAGTATGAGAAGGGACGCTTCGTGCTCTTTGACGATGAGGAGCTTGAAGCGATTAAGCCGGAGACGGCGCGGACGATCCAAATTCTCGACTTCGTGGACTTGCGGGAGATTGACCCGGTTTATTATCAGAAAACATATTATTTGTCCCCCGACCAAGCCGGCGGCGGCGCGTACAATCTGCTGCTCGAAGCGATGCGGCAGTCCGGCCGGATCGGCATCGCCAAGATTGCGATTCGCAGCAAGAGCAGTCTCGCGGCCATTCGGGTGGTGGACAATTGCATCTGCTTGGAGACGATGTTCTATCCCGATGAGATCCGCGGCATTCAAGGCGTGCCGAACCTCCCGGACAACGTGCAGGTGAACGAACGGGAGCTGGATATGGCGAAGCTGCTGATCGATCAGCTCACCGGGCCGTTCGAGCCGGAGAAGTACACCGACGACTACCGCGTCGCGCTGCTTGAAGCGATCGAGCGCAAGGTTGCCGGCGAGAGCACCGACGTCGTCACCGCGCCTGCGGCGGAGCGGACGAACGTCATTGACCTGATGGCCGCGCTGCAGGCCAGCCTGGAAGCGACCAAGCCGGGCGCGGGAGCAGCGGCTGGGGCGGCGGCCGGTGGGACGGCTGGCGGCGGTGCGGCAGCGGGCAGCGATGAAGCGGCGGCTGGCGGCGCTAGAGTGGCGCGCGGGGGTAGGGCGAGAGCTGGCGCGGATGCGGCAGCGGGCAGCGGTATGGCAGCGAGTGGCGGTGCGGGCGAGCCGATTGTGAGCGACAGCGGCAATGCGGCGGAGACCGCCAAGCGCAAGCCGGCGGCGCGGCGGCCCGCCAAGACGAAGGTCGCGGCGGGGGCGGAATCGGCGGCGGGTGGCGGCGCGAAGGCGGGCGCTGGCGCTGCTGGCGGCGGCAAACGCGGCTCCGCGCGCAGCAAGAAGGAGCCCGCGACGTAGCGCTGGGACGGCAGGACGGCGGTGGCACGGCGAATTGGCAGGCCTGCATATTTCGCAGTGCCGCCGCTGTTTAGCCGAGCCTTCCAGTATTTTGGCAATGAATCGCGGCCGATGCAGCTGATACAATTTGAAGGCAAATCCAAGGCCGAAGCCCAGTACTGGGCGCGGGGGAACCAAGCATGTTCGTATGGGGTGAAGCCGTTCGCTGTGAATGGCAGGGGGACTCTTTGACCCGAACCCGTCAGCTAACCTCGCAGGCCGACAAAGGGAGGAACTTCAATTGTTCAAACACAACAATCGTCGCGGTCTTGCCAAGCTCGTTCTCGCAGGCTCGCTCGTAACGGCACTGTCCATTCCGGCAGCCGGCGCGGCAACAGCAGCTCCGAGCACCGTCGTTCCATTTGCGGTCGCGTCTAAAGGCTTAATGACTATATATGCAGCTTCCAATCCGGCAACAACATTCAACTGGGCACAAATAGTCGGCCAGAATGGCTTTGATCTGGAGCAATTCATCCAGCAAATCCAGCACAACCTCGCACAAGGCGGGGCTGGCTCGGGCTCGGTTACTGCGCCTGGAGCGGCAGCGGGAGCGAACCAAGCTGGCTCTGCCGCTGGTGCAGGTGCAGACTCGAAACCTAGCGCTGATGCGGATTCGAACACTGGCGCCGGCAAACCAGGTACAACCGCTGGTTCGAGCGCAGGCTCGAGCGCCGCGGGATCGCAAGCGGGGACTGGTTCGAAGGCTGGTGCGGGTTCCGCCGCAGGCTCTAGCCAAGCAGGAACGAATTCCGGCTCGAAAGCCGGCGCTTCTACTCCTTCGAACAGCGGTTCCGCTGCCGGTTCTTCCGACGCTTCCGGCTCGACGGCTGCACAGTCTGATTTTGCCGCAGAGGTTGTCAGCCTCGTGAATCAGGAACGGGCCAAGGCCGGCCTGAACCCGCTCAAGTCGGATGCCAAGCTGACCTCCGTAGCCGCCGCCAAGGCGAAGGATATGTACGCCAACAACTACTTCGATCACAACTCGCCGACGTACGGATCTCCATTCGATATGATGCAGCAATTCGGCGTCAGCTACAGCTACGCCGGCGAGAACATCGCCAAAGGCCAGCAGAATCCGCAAGCCGTCATGGATGCTTGGATGAACAGCTCCGGCCACCGCGCCAACATCTTGAACGCGAATTTCAAGTCGATTGGCGTTGCTTACTACAATGGCGAATGGGTGCAAGAGTTCACGGGCTAATCGAATACGCTAATCAACCGACCGGGCTTTCGCCCGGTCGGTTTTTTGGGGTGGCGCGGACGACTTGGCCGTCACGGCTTCGCCACATTTTTCACCAAGAAATGTGATTGCACTATGAGAAACATTGCCCAAAGAGCAACAAAAATGATATGTTGTAATCCAGATAAGAACCCACTTCTCGGAAGGAAGCTGAATGAAGACATGAACAGATACAGCCTTCGCGATCTGAAGAAAGCGGCGACAGCGCATGCGCTGGCCAACGCGGCTTTCGAGCTCGCGCTTGAACGGGGACTGGACGGCTTCGTCGTCGATGACGTGGCGCAGCGCGCCGGCTACTCCCGAAGAACGTTCGCGAACCACTACTCCTGCAAGGAGGAAGCGGTGGTCATGGGAGCCGTTACGTCCAACGGCAATAATGATGCCGAGCACGTCCTGGAGGAATTGCCCGAAGGCTCCGCTCCGATGGACGCGCTGCGCCTGTTGATCAGCACGCAGTTCACGATCGAACTTCTGCGGAAATTGCGCGAGGTTCAGGTCCTTGCCAAGCAGCATTCGACGCTGGAACCCTATCTCCTCAACGTGTTCCGCAGCTTGCAGACGGCGGCTCTGGAGACGTTAAACGATCTGTATAAGGACCGTTATCCGGAAGAATACAAGCATCTGCTTGTCGGCGCGGTCTACGGGGCAATCCTGCCGGTGATCGACGGCAGCATCAACGTGCTGCTGCCCGGCCAATCCGCCGGCGATACGCCCGGCGCCGCCGCCTTCGAGCAATATTTAAGCACGGTTTTCGGTTATTTGCGCAGCGGCTTGTAGTTCTCTTGGCCGCAGGAAGATAGAGAAAACGGGAGGAAGAGAGATGTCTACTTTCTTGTATAAGCTGGGAAGACAGGCTTATGGCAAGCCATGGTACTTTATCGGCGGCTGGATCGTGATCCTCGCCGTCGTCGCCGCGATGCTTGGCGTCAATGGCATGAGCACAAGCACCGAGATTAAGCTGGAAGGAACCGACGCCCAGAAGGTGTTGGATAAGCTGGAGAAGGTGCTGCCGGAAGCCGCGGGCGGCCGGGGGAGCGTCGTGTTCACGGCGCCCGAAGGGGAGCGGCTGGACACGCCGGAACGCGTGGCGGCGATTACCGATGCTGTCAGCAAGGTCTATCAGCTTGACTATGTCATCAACCCCGCCGATTACGCCGCAGCTGCCGGCGCTGATTCGACTGGCGGCGCCGCCGTCCAGGGCGAAGCTTCCCGAGAGGCAGGGCCAGCCGGCACGGCAGGCGCTGGTACGGCAAGTGCTGGTACGGCAGGCGCTGGCACGGCAAGCACCGGCACGGCAGGCGCTGGCACGGCAAGCACCGGCACGGCAGGCGCCGACCCGTCGCAATTGCCGCCATACGGGCCGCTCATGGCGGACGGCACGGCCGTGCCGGGCGTCTTGATTGCCTCGGACGGCAGCGTCGCCCTGTTCCAGTTCCAATTCACCGTCCTGCAAACTTCGCTGCCTGAAGGCGTCGCGGATTCGATCGTCGACGTGGTCAATCAAGCGGGCGAAGGCACCGGCATTACAGTATTGCCAAGCGACACGCTCCAACCGGTCGATATTCCGATCGGTTCCAACGAGGTTTACGGATTGGTGATCGCCATTCTGGTCCTAATCGTGTCGCTTGGCTCCATCGTGGCGGCCGGCCTGCCGATCTTGATCGCCCTCTTCGGCGTTGCGATCGGCGTCGGCGGTGCCTATGCGATCTCTAGCTTCATTACGATGACCTCCATCACTCCGGTGCTGGCACTGATGGTCGGTTTGGCCGTTGGCATCGATTATGCGTTGTTTATCGTGAATCGCCAACGCCGCCTCATCATCGACCAAGGCTTGACTGCGAGGGAAGCCGCCAGACGGGCCGTCGGCACCGCGGGCAGCGCCGTCTTTTTCGCAGGATTAACGGTCATTATCGCCTTATGCGGCCTGCTCGTCATCGGGCTGTCCTTCTTGAGCGTAATGGCGCTCGTCGCTTCGGTCACCGTATTCCTCGATGTTCTGATCGCGCTGACACTGCTTCCCGCCCTACTCGGCTTGATCGGCGAGCGCATCTGCTCCCGCAAGGCACGCGACAAGAACCGTTCGCAAGCTAAGGGCAAGCGGCATGGCATCGCAGAGCGTTGGGTGAAAGGCGTCGTCAAATTCCGCTGGCTCATCATAGTCGGAGTTATCGCAATCCTCGGCGCCGCAGCGCTGCCGGTTGCGGATATGAAGATGGGAATGCCGGACGGCGGGTCCGCTAACCTCGACACGGCCCAGCGGCAAAGCTACGATGCGATCTCCCGAGGCTTCGGGGAAGGCTACAACGGTCCGCTCATGATCGTCGCAGAGCCTAAGGACCCTTCCGGAGCTATCACGCAGGAGACGCTCTACGGACTCGTTCAGGACATTCAGCAGGTTGAGAATGTGTCTGTCGTATCGCCTCTAGGCGTTAGCGGCGAAGGCAAAACGGCCATCCTGAACGTCATTCCGAAGACCGGTCCGACGGACGAAGCGACCCACAGCCTCGTCAAAGCGCTGCGGGATTCCGATTCGACTATCGCGCAAACCTACGGCGTGACCCTCGGCGTGACAGGCTTCACGGCGATCAACATCGATATGTCGGCGAAGCTGGCCGAGGTGTTCCCGATCTACATCGTCATCATCGTTATTGTCTCGCTGCTGATCCTGCTTCTCGTGTTCCGCTCGATTCTGGTGCCGATCAAAGCGACCGTCGGGTTCCTGCTCAGCGTGCTGGCTACATTCGGACTAACAACGGCGGTGTACCAGTGGGAATGGCTGCACAGTCTGTTTGGGTTCGATACGGGCGGTCCGATTCTAAGCTTCCTTCCGATCATGATCACGGGCATTCTCTATGGTTTGGCTATGGATTATCAGGTGTTTCTCGTCTCCTCGATGCGCGAGTCTTACGTCCATGGCCATCGCGGCAATGAGAGCGTCATTCATGGCTATGACCAAGCGAGCCGCGTCGTTGTGGCTGCCGCGATCATCATGGTGTCCGTGTTCGCCGGCTTCATCTTCGCCCACGACATTATGATCAAGCAGGTCGGCTTCGCGCTGGCGATCGGCATCCTGCTCGATGCGTTCGTGGTTCGCATGGCGCTCGTTCCGGCCGTGATGTCCCTCTTCGGCGACAAAGCCTGGAGCCTCCCGAGGTGGCTGGACCGCTTGCTTCCTAATCTGGATGTCGAAGGCGACAAGCTCCTCGCCGAGCTCAAAGCCAAGGACGCCGAGGCGGGTTCGCCGAGCCCTCGCGCAATGCACTAATCGAGTGGCATGAAATGGCGCTTTATGATATTTTATGGTTAATCAGACGCGCGTGAAGCACACGCCGCTTCTCCCCTTTACGGGTGAGAGCGGCGTTTTTTGGCGTTTGGCGTTTGGCGTTTGGCGTTTGGGGGTTTTGGCGCCATGCGCTGCATATTCGGCCTAGGGGAGGACGGTTGGACACATGAGTAAATTTAGTTCGGTATTCGAAGCGTTCTTAGAGGAGCAGAAGAAATCCGCCGCGGGACAGAGGTTGGAGATGCTTAAGAAGGATCTGACAGGGACGAAGAAGTTACTGGAGGTTGTCGCATGGCCGGCGCTTCGAACGTTGGATGGTGTCCAGCTAGAGCATGAGTTCGTGAGCTCATCCGGCGTTCGAATCTACATCGACGCTTACTACGAACCGCTTCGGCTGGCGTTAGAATGCGACGGTTACGCGGCGCACGGCGAGAATTTGACTCGCGATCGCTTCTCGTTCGAGCGCATGCGAATTCGATCGGCAGCTTTACAGGGGTATCGATATTTCCCTTTTAGCTATGATGAGTTAGATAAGAAGCCCGAAATGTGCCAACGAGCCTTGTTTGAATTGCTGGGGAGGTATGAGAGTCCTCTGGACTCGGCGCTCAGAACATTGCCGGTTTATGAACGGGAGGTGCTTCGTTTAGGGTGGAGCAGGAACGGGCGGCCCTTCGCAGAAGTACGCGAATGCTTGCTGATAGGGGACGATGGAGCAAGAAGCTTACTTAGGAAATTAGTCCAGAAAGAACTCATTCAACCCATTGGAAGCGGCGTACAGCGGTACCATTCTTATAAACTGACCGACATGGCCGATAACTACTTATTATGAGCCGGATTACGGTGCGGTCGGTGCGCGCGGACTTGCGCTGTAACCCGGCTGCGACCGGTTGCAGCTCCTGCACGCGCGCGGTCTCGCGCTGTAACCCGGCTGCGACCGGTTGCAGCAACCGCACGCGCGCGGGGGCGCGCTGTAACCCGGCTGCGACCGGTTGCAGCAGCCGCGCGCGCGGTCTCGCGCTGTAACCCGGCTGCGACCGGTTGCAGCAACCGCACGCCCGCGGTATCGCGCTGCAACCCGGCTGCGACCGGTTA
>NZ_JACJVN010000107.1 GCF_014212015.1 Cohnella lubricantis
CTACAACCAGCTTCGGCTGCTGATCCTTGTAGAAGCCTCGCAGCCGAAGCTGGTTGTAGCCCCAATCCCCCACTACGTAGTCGTAACGTTCCAGCACTTCGCTGAACCGCTCGCGAAACGCCTCGGGGTTCCAACCGTTCTTGTGTTCATGCACGAGCGTATATGTGTTGCCACCTGCCATGTAAATCACGAATGGTTCTCCTCCCGAACGCTCGCCTGATCTGTATCTTCAGACTTGGTATTAAAGGCCGCTCACACCGAAGCGTGCGCCGCCGCGGATTGCACTTGCTCATGCGCGTGATACGAGCTGCGGACGAGCGGAGCCGACTCCACGTGGGAGAACCCCTTCGCCAAGCCGTCCTTCTTCAGTTGCGCGAATTCATCCGGATGTACGTAGCGCACGATGTTGATATGCGACTTCGAAGGCTGCAAGTATTGGCCCAGCGTCAGAATGTTGCAATCAACCTCGCGCAGATCGTCCATCGTCTGATGAACCTCTTCGATCGTCTCGCCGAGGCCGAGCATAATGCTCGACTTCGTCGGAATGTCCGGCGCCATCTCCTTCGCCCTGCGAAGCAGCTCCATCGTGCGGCTGTACTTTGCCTTGGCGCGCACGCGGTCCGACAGCCGCGCAACCGTCTCTACGTTATGATTCAGAATGTCGGGCTTCGCGTCCATGACCGTCTGCAGCGCATCCCAATTCCCGAGGAAGTCGGGAATGAGCACTTCGACGCTGCAGAGCGGCAGCTTCTCGCGAATCGCCTTGATCGTCGCCGCGAATACCTGCGCCCCGCCGTCCTTCAAGTCATCGCGCGCGACCGACGTCACGACGCAGTGGCGCAGATTCATCTGAACCGCCGCTTCCGCGACGCGTTCCGGCTCCTGCAGGTCAAGCTCCGTCGGCAGTCCCGTCTTCACCGCGCAGAACCGGCACGCCCTCGTGCAGATGTCGCCCAGAATCATGAACGTCGCCGTCCGGTTCGCCCAGCATTCGTAAATATTCGGGCAGCGAGCCTCTTCGCATACCGTATGGAGCGTCTTGCTCCGCATCATATCTTTAATTTCGTGATAATTGTCCCCGGTCGTTAACTTAATTCGAAGCCAATCGGGCTTCGGAGGTCTGACATTCGTCGTCAATTCGATTCCCCCCGCTTCAGTCCCCTTTATTATAACAGGTTTCACATAAAAACCAATGATCTGCAAAACCTACCCTTATATGTAGAAGGAGGGGTGTCGGTGCGCAAGCAATGGAGGAAAGGGAACGTCCTGCGGCGATTGCGGCTCTTGGCCGCCGTCCTATTGATGCTTCAACTGGCGATACCGGACGCCGCCGCTTCGCCGAATTCGAATCAAGCCTCCAAGGGCAAGGAAGAGGCGGAGCTTCAGAAGCTTCAGGAATTGTACAAGAGAGTCAGCCTTATGACCGGGCTGTCCTGGCAGGCGGTAGCCGGCCTCGAGAGGTACGAGCGCACGTTGTCGCGCGCCCATCCGAAGACGCGTCCTATCCGCAAGGACGCGTTGGTCGGCATTTACGTGCCGCCGGAGAAGTGGAGCGGCGAGCTCAACCCCGACACGGAAGATACGAATCCGGTCTCCATTAAGGTTTTCCAAGGCGTCGGAAGGGATGGTTCGGGAGATAAGCGCGCGGATCGGAACAACGATCTTGATCTGCTGTATTCCGTCGCGCATCAGGTGCGTCTACAAGGAACGTCTCCCGACGACTTCGCGATCGGCTTATGGAACTACTACCATAATACCCGCGCGGTACAGCGCATTCTGCAATTCACGAAGATCTACGAGACGTTCGGCAAGCTGAACTTAAGCCGGCACGTCTTCCCGCTTCCGGTCGGCACCGATTATTCGTACCGCAGCACGTGGGGCAACAGCCGGGGCTGGGGCGGGTCCCGCATTCACGAGGGGACCGACATCTTCGCGGATTACGGCGTGCCCGTCCGCAGCACTTCTTACGGCGTCGTCGAGGTGAAGGGCTGGAACCCGTACGGCGGCTGGCGGATCGGCATTCGCGACCTGGACAACCTGTACCATTATTACGCCCACCTATCCGGCTTCTCCAAGAGCCTGAACGTCTCAGACGTCGTCCAACCGGGGCAGGTCATCGGCTGGGTCGGGAGTTCCGGCTACGGCAAACCCGGCACGCAAGGGAAGTTCCCTCCGCATCTGCATTACGGCGTCTACCGGGACCGCGGCCTCGTGGAGTGGGCGTTCGATCCCTATCCTATGCTCCGCAGATGGGAACGAAGCGAGTTGAAGGCGTTAAAGGTCCACAAGTAATCTCGCTCGAAAAGGTGTTGTTGCCCCCGCGCCTACCCTTGTTCCGCCAGGAAAGACTCAATCTCCCGCCGCGTCGGGATGGAAGCCTGCGCTCCCTCGCGCGTCACCGCGATGGCCGATGCGGCCGTCGCGAACCGCAGTGCGGCCGGCGTATCCAGCCCCTGCGCGCCGGCTGCGACGAACGCGCCGATGAACGTATCGCCAGCCGCGGTCGTATCGACCGCTCGCACCCGGAAGCTCGGCGTGAAGATGGGCTGGCCGTCCCCTTCGAGGTACAGCGAGCCTTTGGCGCCGAGCGTCACGAGCACGCTTCGCGCGCCGCGGCTAAGCAGCTCGCGCCCGGCGCGCGCCGCATCTTGTTGGCTTGCGACCTCGATGCCGCTGAGGCCGGCCGCCTCCGTCTCGTTGACGACGAGCAGATCGATCAGCGGATACGCATCCGCGGGAATCTGGCGAACCGGGGCCGGGTTGTAGACGACTTTCGCCCGCTCCGAACGGCTGGCCTGCATCACGTGCAGGTTCGTCTCCCACGGAATCTCGTTCTGCAGCACAATCACATCGGCATCTGCCAGTTGCTTCGCCGGTACATCCTCCGGACGCAGCTTCCCGTTGCTGCCTTCGGACAGAATGATCTGATTCTCGCCGGCATCCGACACCGTAATGAACGCGAGCCCCGATGTGCCGGGCTTGCGAACGACGCTCCCGGTCGCGACGCCGCGCTCGCTCAGCGAGCTTAGCAGCGGCTCCGCGAAGGAATCTTCGCCGACTGCGCCGATCATCGTCACGTCGCCGCCGGCGAGCGAAGCCGCCACCGCTTGGTTCGCGCCTTTGCCGCCCGGCAAATAGTCGACCCCGCGGCCGTGGATCGTCTCCCCCGGCTTGGGGAACTCCTTCACATGATTCACCAGGTCCATGTTAATGCTGCCTGCTACAATAATCCGACTCATGCGGTACGTTCGCTCCTGTCTATGTGGCTTATTCTTCTAATCATCGCCGGATTTGTTCCAATAAGCAAGTGCCCGCGGCTTCAGGGAATGACGCGAACCGTCAGCCCATCCGCATACGTCCGCCCCTCCACATGCATCAGCCCATCCGCATACGTCCGCCCCTCCACATGCGTCAGCCCATCCGCAGCTGAATTGCATTTCTGCACTTAGCTCATCCGCCAAGAGACTTTCCTATACATCTAATTGCAAATCTGCATTTAGATCAACTCGCTGAAGCCGAATCGGCCCTGTTGCCCGCAAATAAGTGTATGCTGTACAACTAGCACCTTGCATAAACGAATTTATCGATTAAATAACTGCTCATTTACACTTAGCGCGGCGAACTCGGGGCGCACCCGCTCCCCTTCCACTCCGCATGCCAAAAGAAGGAGCCTGCCGCAGCAGACTCCTTCCGATTCGTTGCTCGCGGACCGATCGGCGGCAATTGCCGCCGAACCGCCGCCTCTCTCCAGCGATGGCCTAACGCACCATCCAACCGCCGTCGACGCAGAGCACGTGCCCGCTCACGTAATCCGACGCGCTTGACGCCAGGAACACCGCAGCTCCAACCAAGTCCTGATCCGATCCCCAGCGTCCCGCCGGAATCCGCTCGAGAATTTGCCGGCTGCGAACGGGGTCGCCCCGCAGCGCCTCCGTATTGTCGGTAGCCATGTAACCCGGAGCGATCGCGTTCACCTGCACGCCCTTCAGCGCCCATTCATTCGCCAGCGCCTTGGTCAGACCAGCCACCGCGTGCTTGCTCGCCGTGTAGCCCGGCACGTTGATGCCCCCTTGGAAGGAGAGCATGGAAGCGATGTTGATGATCTTGCCCGAGCCCTGCTCGATCATCTGTCTGCCTGCCAGCTGGCTCAGGGTGAATACAGAGTTGAGATTGACGTCCAGCACTTCCTGCCAATCCTCGTACGCGTGATCGGCGGCTGGCGTACGCCGGATAATGCCCGCGTTGTTCACCAGAATGTCGAGTCGTTCGAATTCGCCGACCGCGCTGTCGATCAGGCCGGCCAGCCGCGACCGGTCGCCGACGTCCGCCTGCAGCACGATCGCCTTGCGGCCGGCGGCTTCGATTCGCCGCTTCGTCTCGTCCGCCGGCGTCCGGTTCGTCACCAGCACGACATCCGCCCCAGCCTCTGCCAATCCTACGGCGATGGCTTGTCCAAGGCCGCGGCCTGCGCCGGTTACAAGCGCGGTTTTTCCCGTTAAGTCAAAGAGCCCTCTCAATCTTCACCGAACTCCCTTCGTAGCGCCGGACCATCTCGTCATCCAGTCCCGCGTCGGTAATGAGCACATCCACTTCTTCAAGCGAGGCGAAGGTCAACAGCGCCGCGCGGTCGAACTTCGTGTGATCCGCCACGCAGTACACTTCCTTCGCGCTTGCCAAATAAGCCTTCTTCAGATCGATCAGTTCGTCCGTGAACACGGTCAGTCCATACTTGTCATGTATGCCCGTAGCCGACAGGAACAGCTTCTGCACGTTCAGCTTCTTCAGCCAATCGAGCGCTTCGTTGCCGATCAGCACATTGCGCTGGCGGTAACCGCCCGGCACGACGAGGCGGATCCGGTCCTTAGCGATCAGCTCCTGCATGATGAGCAGATCGTTGGTCAGCACCGTGAGCGGCTCGTTCGGCAGCAGCTTCGCGATCGCCAGCGTCGTGCTACCGGCATCGAGCGCGATGACGTCGCCCGGCTCGATGTACTTGAGCGCTTGCCGGGCAATCGCCTCCTTCTCGACCGGATGTTTGGTGTTCGGAATCTGGAGAGGGAGCAGCGGCTCCGTCTCTTCCTCGCGCGCGACCGCGCCTCCGTGCGTTCGGCGAAGCAGCCCCTTCTCCTCCAGCTTCTCCAGATCCTCGCGGATCGTCTTCGGCGTCACTCCGAAGCGCTCGCTCAGTTCGGACACTTGAACGGCTCCCTCAGCGAGCAGTTGGTCCAGAATGAGCTGATGTCGTGCGGCAGCTAGCATGTCGCGGCGTTCCTCCTCGTTGCCTCTTCTATCGGTTTATTCTACTTCAATTCGGCGGGAGGAACGATATCCTGGTCCTTGAACGTGTAGTTCTCGCCGGCCATCGCCCAGATGAACGTGTAATTGCTCGTGCCGACGCCCGAGTGGATCGACCATGACGGCGAGATGATCGCTTGCTCGTTGGCGACGACCAGATGGCGGGTCTCGCTGGGCTCGCCCATCATGTGGAACACACGAGCGTCTTCGGCCAGGTCGAAGTAGAGATACGCTTCCATGCGGCGGTCGTGGAGATGGGACGGCATCGTGTTCCAGACGCTACCCGGCTTCAGCACCGTGATGCCCATCATCAGCTGGCAGGAGTTGATGCCGCCTTCATGGATGATTTGGTTCAGCTCGCGCTCATTGGAGGTTGCCTGGGAGCCGAGGTACAGCGTGTTCGCTTCCTGAATCGACACCTTGCGGGTCGGGTACGTCGCATGCGCCAGCGCGGAGCAGAAGTACAGCTTCGCTGGATTGGCGGCATCCTTGCTCGCCAGTTGCAGGTCGCGCACGCCCATGCCGACGAACAGCGTGTCCAGCTTGCTCAGCTCGTAACGCTCTCCGCAGGCTGTCACGACGGCGTCGCCGCCGATGTTGACGAAGCCGATCTCGCGGCGCTCGAGGAAGAAGCCGGTCTTCAGCGTATCCGGCGCTTCGAGCGTCAGGGCAGTCTCGGCCGGCTGCGCGCCGCCGATCACCATGCGGTCCTCATGCGTGTACACCATGTGCACCTGACCGGCTTCGAACAACTTCTCGACGAGGAAGTGCTCCCTCAGGCGGGCGGTGTCGTAGTGCTTCGCGTCTGACGGATGTACGGAATGACGAATTTCCATGTCGGATTGCCTCCTCAAATTCGTTTGTTTTGGTTTGTTTTGATTATATCACACACAAACGAACAAATTCGAACTTTTTTCTGTGCTAAGAGAGGCTGAGACGAGGCCGCCGTAAGCCCTCGCGCGGAGCTTACGGCGCTACAGTGCGCCTTCGCACGCTCCCGAAGCCCTCGCGCGGGGCTTACGGCGCTTCAATGGGCCGCGTTGCCAGAGGATGCCGCCGACGGATCGGCAATCGTCGGCGCCTGGTTCGGCAGCGCCAGCGTCGGCGCTTGCGCGGCTCCGCTGCCGACCGGATTGCCCCTGCCGTCGTAATAGTAGGTCGGGACATCTCCGACGACCATCAGATAGGAGAGCGGTATCTCCGTCTCGAGCGTGGTCGGCTCCTGATCGAATGGGATAAGAACGGCGATCGATGTCTTAATGTGCGCGTATACCTCGATCTGCACGTTGTTAATACCCAAGTTCGTCTGCCTCGTCCGCACCTCGACCTGCACGGCGCTGGCCGGATGGAACCGCACCGCCACGCTCGGCCCGATCGAGGAGATGAACGGGCTGTTCAACGCGTGCCCGATCGGAATGCGCTCATACAGCTCCGACTGCTCCTCCAGCGTGCGCTTCACCACTTCAATCGTCTCTGCCGTCACCTGCATCTGCTCCTTGTAGTCAATCAGGAATCCGGTAACCTTCCCGGCTTCGTTCGTCTGCCATTGGATCATGCGGCTGCTGTCCGCATCGCTCGCGACATTGTCCATGATCGCCTGATTGACCGCTTCCGTCGCGATCTGGGTAATTCGGACTTTGGCGAGGAACATGAGCGGATCGCGCAAATATTTGTCTAGGAAATAAACGGATTGGATCGTCGCTAGCACAAAGATCAGCAGCATGATCAGCCAGAAGTGCCTGCGCTTCATCCGCCGGCGCGGACGCACGACCCAGCCTTGCGGCTGCGGCGAGTAAGCCGCCGGCCGCAGCGGTCGCCTGCGCTTGCGCGCGACGAAGCCGCCGCTGCGCGCAGCGGGCGCCTGCAGGCGCGGCGACCATCTGCGAGCGGCGCGGAATCCCCTGCTCTTGGCCGGAGGATTCCACTTCCAGCGTATCGCCGGCGGCTTGCCCCATCTGCGTCTCATGAGCGTCCCCCCTACTGATCTGTCTTGCTTATTCGCCGGGCGCATGCCCGGGAAGGCGAGTCCTCCTCTCAATTTATGCGGCTAAGAGGATTGGCAGAATAAAGCAGCTATTGGGACAAGTCCTATTTTCCAACCCATTCGGCTTCCGCCGCTCTTCAGATCACCCACTATTTAGGAGAACAAACGGCTATAGACCTAATCCGAAGGTGTTGCCCCCTCTAGATATAAGGTCGATAGTCCCAAATCGCCATGTCTTATCCACAGCACTCAATTTGTGGGTTTCCGCTACCTTTTTTCCCAAATTACCACTAAAGATTTTGAAAGGTGAAATGTAGTAAAGTTACTGTTGGACTCTGATCCACTAATAGGCAAAAGGAAGTGTGGCTGTCATGAAGAAACTGCTCGCAGCGTCGGCTATCGCCTTGTCGATCGCATGCACCGCTACGGTTGTCGCCGTGCCAACCCCCGCCTCCGCTCAGGAAATATACGCGACCAACGGGCATCTCACGGTAAATATCGCCACATCGTACATAGGCAAAGTCACCTATAAATTCGGCGTTCGGAATCCGAGCAGGCTGACCTTCGACTGCTCCTCGTTCACGCAGTACGTCTTCGCCAAACGCGGCATCTCCATTCCGTGGGGATCAAGCGCGCAGACGAGATTCGGCACCCGCGTGCCGAGCAAGTCGCAGCTTGCCATCGGCGACCTCGTCATGTTCAGCGTGAACACCCCGGGGAAGATCAATCACGTCGGCATCTATATCGGCAACGGGCAGTTCATCAGCAACGTGCCGAGCAAGGGCGTCTCGATTGACAGCCTGCGTACCGGCTATTGGGCGTCGCGTTACATTACGGGCAGACATTATTAATTCAGGCTTATTCGTGAAAATGCAGCAAAAAAACCTCCGATTCCACTAAGGGATCGGAGGTTTTTGGCCATCTAGGCGCGTGGTTGCTGCCTTAGCCGTTTAGGCTTTAGCCGCTTCGATCTCGATCGAGATCTTCACTTCGTCGCCGATCAGCACGCCGCCCGTCTCCAGAGCTGCGTTGTAGGTCAGGCCGTAATCGCTGCGCTTAATGCTGCCGGTTGCGCTGAAGCCAACCTTCTCGTTGCCCCAAGGATCCTTGCCGATGCCTTCGAACGATACGTCGAACGTCTCGGGACGAGTGACGCCATGGAGCGTCACATCGCCGGTTACAGCATATTCGCCGTCGCCCTTGCTTACGATCTTAGTAGCCGTGAACAGCAGCTTCGGGTGATTCTCGACGTCGAAGAAGTCAGCCGACTTCAGGTGGCCGTCGCGGTCGCCATTGCGGGTATCGATGCTGGACAGATCGATCTGAACGGCGATATCAGCGGTCGTCAGGTCCTCCGGATCGGCGGCGATTTGCGCCTCGAAGCTGTGGAACGAGCCTTTGACCTTCGCGATCATCATGTGCTTAACCGAGAAATCAATCGCGCTGTGGGATACGTCTACTGCCCAGTTGGACTTTGCCATTGGTCATTTCCTCCTGTTCGTTACTTACAATAATAAATTAAATAACTTTAGTGAATTATCTTAAATTCAATATAATCGATATGTGAGCCATTGTCAACGAGAAAAAAAAGAACGCCCCATTACTTCTGCAAGTAACGAGACGTTCTGGAAGTTATGCGGTTGTTGCCTTACTGGATTAGCTAATTAGCCGACTTGGAACACGATGTCGCCGTTCTGGCAATCGACCGTTAATTTGCGCTGATCGAGAAACCAAATATCCTTGTTCTCCATATAGAAAGCGAGACGATTGTCCTCCACCATAACGGCGGGGTCGATCGGTTCATCCTTCATAATGCCGAAGCCATACGGCTCCGTTCCTCCGCTGATATACCGAACGAAGATGCGGATGCGCTCGCCATCCCGGTAGCCCCACTCCTGCCGGAAGCAAGACCAAGCAGCTTGCGATACGACCAATTCCATGGCGGCTTCCCCCTGTTCTGCATGCAGCGATCCATGTACCCTCATTATAGTAGGAAGCCGATTCGATCACAAGGTGCCGAGCACTTGGATTCGCCCGCCGCGCTCCTCAATCTCCAGGAAGATCGGCCGCTCATCCGGCGTGCGGTTCGGCGTATGAATGGCCAGCGCGAGGCGGCCGTCCAATGTGCGGAACACCATGCCATGCCCGCCGTCGCTCCGGTAGAGCGGCTCCGGCTGGTGCGTCCACGGCCCCAGAACGCCGCCGGATGCCGAACGGGCAGCACCGAGCGCGTATCGGCCTTCGATGAAGCTCGCCCACAGCATGTACAGGCTGCCCGATTCGCCGCGGAACAGGTACGGTCCGTCTGTGACATAGTTGACCGTATCCGGGCAGCGCGGCGAATGGAATGGCGTCGCCCAAGGCGCATCCGACGCCTTGAACAGCGTCGCCGGCTCGCCAGCAGACGCCTGCAAGCCGGCGGTCAGCCGCATGGCGCATACTTCGCCGTCCGCGATCTGCTGCCACTCGTGGCAGAACACCATCCACGGATCGCCGGCTTCGTCGATATGCAGCGTGCCGTCCAGCGAGCTCCAATCCTTCGGCGTGACGGGGCCGCTGCTGTGCAGCACGAACGGCCCGAGCGGGCTGGCGGAAGCGAGAACGGCGGTGCCGAGCAGGTTGTTGTCCTTGCGCCTGAACGTCGCGAACATGTAGCAGCGCCCTTCGTGCGCATAGACCTCCGGAGCCCAGAAGTTAGTGTCGGAGAAGAAGCCGGCTTCGGGACGGAACACCGGATGCG
>NZ_JACJVN010000108.1 GCF_014212015.1 Cohnella lubricantis
CTACATGAGCAGGAATGCGGAATCGAATATATCGAGCTTCTCGCCCCGCGAGCCGCGCCGCACCGCCGCACCGCGCCGCCTAATCCGCGCACAGCGCATGCGTCATCAAATACGACAGCGCGGCCTCGGCGCCGCAGTTCATGTTCGGCCCGTTCTCCTGCAGGCCGTCGAAGCAGCAGCCCTCCTTCGGGTCCGCCATCGGCACGCCGAGGTCGTTGTCGCCGTAGAACCAGTCGAGACACCGGTTCCTCGCCTGGCGCAGGAACTCGATATGCTCGGCGATGTCGACCAGCCGCGCATCGCCCAGCACGAGCTCGCCGGAGCGCTCGGCGGTCAGCGTGCCGCTCTTGGCGTGGCCCCGGCCGCTCTCCGCCGAGGAGGCGGAGACCAGCAGCGAGACGCCGTCATGCCGCACCGTCTCCAGCGCGGCTGCCGCCTCCTCCAGCGCGAGCGCGAGCTTGAACAGCTCGAGCGGCTGCTGGTCCCAATAGCTGACGGAATCCCTCGTCCGCCAGCTCTCGTTGCCGATCGGGCGGAAGCAGCCGTTCTCGGACGTCATGGCCGTCTGCAGCGAGGAGAGGCTGTCGAGCCCGATCTCCAGCGTCTCCGCGCGCTTCGTCACGCGGAAGGCCCGCAGCATCGCCCACGGCAGAATGCCGTTGCTGTAGCTCATGACGGGCTCGAACCAGCGCCAGCCGCCGTGGGAGAAGTGGCGGAACGCATCAATTAGAATCTGCTCGAACCTTCGCAGATGATGCTCCAGCTCATTGCGCCATCCAGAAGGCAGCTCGATCACGCCGTTCCCTGCCGCCTCCAGCAGATGGGCGCAGGCCGCCATCGCGAACGCTCGCCCGCGCATGGAGCCGATCGAGCCGATCGTGCGAATCGCCTTCTGGAACAGGATGAACGCCGTCTCCCGCTGGCCCTCTCCCAGCCGCACCCATGCGTCGGCGCAGCTCCAGACCGCGCGCCCCTGGCAATCGTGCGACACGCCCTCCGGCTCCAGCGATCGGTCGTAAGCGACATTGTTGTGGAACCAGCCGTCCTCCTGCTGCGTCCACAGCAGGAAGGCAAGGTAGATATCCGCGAGCGATCTCAGCGTCGCCCGATCCGCTTCGCCAACGAACCGCTTCCGCCGCGGATCGAGCCACTCCGCGACGGTCCACAGCGCCCTCGCGTTGTCGTCTGTCGTATAGCCCTCCTGACGTCTGGGGATACGGCCAAGCGCATGCTCGAGCAGCCCTGTGTCGTCCGTCAATCGGCGCAGATGGACGAAGGAGGGAGCATCGCTATGACCGCCATGACCGCCATGACCGCCATGACCGCCGTGCCGCCGCCCCGAGTTAGACGACATCCGCCATGCTCCGCTGCTGATTCGCCGCCACCCGCTCCAGCAGCCCCAAGTACTGCGCCCCTACTTGCGGCCATTGCAGGCTGGCTCCGATCTCCGCCATCCACCTCTCGTAATCGGCGAGAAGCCCCGGGAACGAGAATAGTTCGATGATCTTCGCGCTCCACGCTTCCGTATCCCCGTACGGAAGCAGCAGCTCGTCGCGGCCTTGGACGAGGTCCTTGGCGTAGCTGTACGGCGTGCTCAAGATAGGACGGCCTAACCCGGCGGCATAGGCGAGCGTTCCGCTCGTAATCTGCTGCATGCCGGGATAAGGCGTCACGTACAGGTCGCAAGCCGAGATAAGGGACACGAGCTCATCCTCGGGCACGTAACGATTCATCATTTTCACATGATGGGTCAGTCCGAGCTCCTCTATTAACGCGGTCAGTTCCTCGCGGTAGGATTCTCCCTCGTGCTTCTTCACCTCCGGGTGCGTCTGCCCGGCGATGATGTAGAGCAGGTCAGGCACGGCATTCACCGCCTTGGCGAACGCCCGGAGCAGCGATTCAATGCCTTTGGACCGGCTAAGCAGGCCGAATTGGAAGACCGCCTTCCGACCCTCCCAGCCGTACTGCCGCCTGGTTAGCGACCGCTCGCTCCGGTTCGGCACCGGCGCTCCATGCGGAATGAACGCGATCTTCTCCGGCGGAATCCCGAAGTGCTCGCGCAAATAACCGACGGCCTTGCGGTTCATGACGTGAATGCATTCGCTTCTCTCGGCAATGGCAGCCTGCACGGACGCGTAGGGCTCAACAGGATTCTCAAAAACGGTATGGAACGTCGTCACGACGGGCTTCTTCAGCCGTTCCAGCAGCTCCAGCAGGTGACGGCCCGCCTCCCCTCCGAAAATGCCGAATTCATGCTGCAGCGACACGACCTGAATCTCGCTCCGATTCAAGATATCGGCCATCGCCCGGTACTCGCCGGCTTCCTGCTTGAGCAAGGGGAACTGCCAAGGCTCCCGGTAAGCCTCCAGCTCTTCGGGATTGCACATGGCGACGACCCAGTCCGCAACCGGGCTGCCCTTCGATCGGGAGACGGCTTCCCGCAAGTGGTGTGTGAAGGTGGCGAGCCCGCATTTCTTCGGGACATAGGTGCTGAGGTACGCGATCGGAAGCGAAGCGGTTGTCATGGGCGTTGCACCTCCAGGACGCGGTTGCAAACCGCTTCGTGTAAGATATGAGGACCTGCGTGGGTACCCGTTCCGAAAATGCAGTTGCTCAGCTGTGCCCCAGTTCGAATTCGGCAGCGATCCCAGAGGATCGTCCGGGCCATGCGAACGCCGCCGCCGATTCGGCTGCCGGCTCCGACCACGGCATAGGGGCCGATAACGCTGCGGTCGCCGATCGTGACGTTAGGGCCGATCATGACGGGAGGGACCAGAAGGGCGCCTTGCCCGATCCGGACGCCTGTACCGAGCCAGATTCCATTGTCGTCCAGCGCCTCGCCGCTAATCGGCAAAGGAAACCGTCGGTCCAGCACGTCCCAATGCAGCTGGCGATAGCGTTCCGTCGTGCCCATATCCATCCAGTAGCCTTCGAGCTTATGGCCGAAGACGCCGGCGCCATTGCGGATCAGGAGGGGGAAGGTCTCCTTCTCGATGGACACCGCTCCGCCGGACGGAATATAGCGGAGCGCCGCGCGATCTACAATATAGATGCCAGCATTGATCAGATTGGAGGGGGCTTCCGCTAATTTGGGCTTCTCCACGAAGGAGCGGATTCGCCCGCCTTGACCCATCTCCACGGCGCCGTAGTGGCTCGGGTCGTCCACCTCGGTCAAGCAGATGGTGACCATGCCGTCATGCTCTTCGTGGAACCGGATCGCCTTCTGAAGGTCCATCTGATGGATGATGTCGGCGTTCACGACGAGGAACCGGTCGCCAAGCAGCGCTTCCGCATTCTTGATCGCGCCAGCCGTGCCGAGCAGCTCCTTCTCCACGGCATATTCGATCGACACGCCGTACTTGGAGCCGTCGCCCAAGTGGGACTCAATCATCTCGCGATAATGTTTGACCGCGATCACGAAGCTTCGGATGCCTTGCTGCTTGTAGTCGAGAATGAGATGTTCCAGCCATGGACGGTTGCCGACCAGCGCCATCGGTTTCGGCCTATTCTCGGTGAGAGGGCGCAGCCTTGTTCCCAATCCGCCGGCCAAGAGCAATGCTTTCATGAAGATCAGCCTCCGTTATTTGATTTGGTACCCTCGGACGGGCACTACGCGATACTTACGCAACCGTCAACTTCCCGCCGCCTCCATGACAATGCAAAAAAACGCCTTCCGCTCGCTTGCGCGAAGGAAGGCGTCGACGTATTGGCATAGTGTATAGTTCGATTGTAAAGGATCCACTGGTATGTCCTGAGCTGCGATCTCCCTGCGGATGGATGACGGAATCAAGGAACCAAGCGTGCCGTTGATATCGCCTACTTTACCGGAAAAAGGAAGAAAACTCAAGAGTTCTAAACGCCGCGAGAGCCGGACAAGCCTCTTCCGCCGCACGTTCTCCGCGGACTGACGATTCGCGCCAGCGGGTTCTCCTCTCCGATCAGCAGATCCCGGATGAGCTGCGCGCCGATCGTGCTGTAGACGCTGCCGTTGCCGCCGTAGCCCAGCAACAAATAGATGCCTGGCCGATCGGGGTCCTCTCCGATCCAGGGCAGGTTGTCCGCGGACTCGCCGAACGTGGCGCACCATTCGAAGGCCAACTCGGGACGCAGGTCCGGGAACAGCTTGACGATCTCGGCGAGCAGCCGCTGCGACCGCTGGCGGAGGTCCGCAGCGGTCAGCACGGGCTGGCGCTGCGGCTCGTCCAGCCCTCCGGCGACGATCCGGCCGTCCGGAGTCGCCCGCAAGTATAAGTACGGCCGCGCGGTCTCCCATAGCATGAACCGCTCGTGCCAGCCCGACAGGTCGGGCAGCGGCTTGGTCGCGATGGCGTACGAACGATTCAGCTTGGACAGAACCCTCTTGCTCCCGGCCGATTCCGGCGTATAACCGACGGCGAGAACGATGCGGTTCGCC
The DNA here is from genome assembly GCF_014212015.1 of Cohnella lubricantis. Classification (GTDB taxonomy): domain Bacteria; phylum Bacillota; class Bacilli; order Paenibacillales; family Paenibacillaceae; genus Cohnella; species Cohnella lubricantis. The sequence goes on from NZ_JACJVN010000108.1 coordinate 4,415, forward strand.
CGGATAAGCCCTTCGCCCGTCCGGACCGCGAACCGGCCGTCCTCCCGCTCGATCGAGAGCATGGGCGTATGCTCGTAGACAGCCAATCCTTCCTTCGCGGCCGCTTCGACCATCGTGCATACGAAGCGGTAGGGGTTGAGCTCCGCGTCGCCATGCGTGACGATCGCGGCCTCCTTCCGGAACGGGAACCTCGCGGCGATCTGATCCTCATCCCACCACTCCGCCCCGAAGTTGTGCCGGTCCAGCAACTCATACTCTTCTCTCAGCTGCTTGGCGTCTTCCGGCGCGCTGGCGAAGTAGAAGCTGCTGCGCCGGTTGAATTCGACGTCGCGGGGCAGCGACCCGGCGACGACGCCCATGTGTTCGACTGCGTTCTTGCAGGCTCTATAGAAGCAGACGGCGTCCTTCTCCCCGATCTGCCGCGCTAGATCGCTGAGCGTAATGTCGTTGGAATATTGGATCAATCCGGTATTGGAAGAGGAGGAGCCGGATGCGATCTCGCCCTGCTCGATCAGCGCGGCATCGAGGCCGCTGCGGGCGAGGGTAAGCCCGCAGACGGCGCCCGACATGCCTCCGCCGACGATGAGTACGTCGCAGGAGGCTGTTCCGGTCAAATGGGGATAACGCGGCGAATCCGGCCAAGTAGAAGGCCAATAGAGCGATCCGTAGTGCAAAGTCAAAGGATTCCCTCCAGGATGGATAGTAGATTGGACTGATCCAAGTATGCGCATTAACCGGAGGTTGGAAACCACCCTGAGGCGGCGGTTCGGACAAGGACTTTCCGGCGTTCGCTCTTTGGTCTACAATAGGGACAGACTGGTGATGAAGGCGAGGACGGGAATGGACTGGACTGCAGACAGCCGATCGTCTCCGATCGGCTTCGGAACGGGCGGTTCCGGCGCGCGAAGCTCGCGGCGCTGGACGCGGCTGGATTGGATGATCATCGCAATATTAACTTTCGTATCCGCACTCATGTCGTTTCACGATTTGGGCAATCGCTCTGCGCCCCAGACCTACTGGAAGCCATCCCAATCAGGCGAGGGCTTCATTGTCGACTTCGGCCGGCCGCAGACGGTGGACCGGTTGAACCTATACGAGGGACCGGGAGCGACGGGCAAGAGCAAGATCGAATACTCGGTAGACGGGACGACTTGGCAGCTCTACACCGAAGTGGAGCACAAGGTCAACCGCGTGTTCACTTGGAAGACCGAGACGCACAAGAAGGATGAGAAGGATGAGAAGAGCGAGCCCGTTAGCGTTGAGGCCCGCTACATACGCTATACCGTCGTGACGCCGGGCTTCAGAATCTACGAAGCGGGATTGTTCGCGAACGGTTCGGACGCTCCGATTCCGATCGCGGGCATTGAGCCGATCGGCACTCGCGGCAGTCGAACGGAGGGGGCGGAAGAGCAAGTATTCGACGAGCAATCGCTCGCTCCGTTCCGGCAGGACTACCGCAACAGCATGTTTTTCGACGAGATCTATCATGGACGCACCGCATATGAATTCGTTCATTCGTGGGAGCCCTACGAGAATACGCATCCTCCGCTCGGCAAGGACATCCTGTCGATCGGCGTGCAGCTGTTCGGCATGACGCCTTACGGCTGGCGCTTCATGGCCGCGGTCGGCGGAACGGCGATGATCCCCGTCTTCTACATGGCGCTCCGAGGCATGTTCAAGCGAACGCGGTATGCCGCCGTCGGCACGCTGCTGATGCTGTTCGAAGGCTTCCATCTCGTCCATTCGCGCATGGCGAACGTGGACATCTTCGGCGTGACGTTCACCATTCTGATGATCTACTTCATGTACCGCTACGGCGAGATGAAGTGGAGAGACGGCGGCTTCGCCAAAGGCATCGGCTGCTTGGCCTTGTCGGGCTTCTTCTTCGGCTGCGCGGCTTCCGTCAAGTGGAATTATCTATACGGCGGAGCGGGCTTAGCGATTCTATTCTTCCTGTTCCTGTACCGCCACATCCGGGATTGGAGACGGAGCGGACAGCGCTCCGGCTCGGCGAAGCGCGCGGTTCTGACGCTGCTCGCGTGCCTCGTGCTGTTCTTGGCAATTCCGGCCGCCACTTATGCGACAACGTATATCCCGTATCTGAAGGGCACCGTCGCCGACGACGGCTTCAAGGATTTGTGGCAGTACCAGAAGAACATGTATCATTATCACAAAGGCGTCAAAGAGGCGCACCCGTACGCTTCCAAGTGGTACACGTGGCCGTTCATGGTCCGTCCGGTCTGGTATTACGGCGGCGTCGATCTGGGCAAGGGCGACGCCCAGAGCATCGCCGCGATCGGCAACCCGCTCGTCTGGTGGGGCGGCCTGCTCGCGATGCTCTTCACATGGGCGCTCGGCCTGCTGCGGCGGGACCGGATCGCGCTGACGATCGCGGTCATGTATTTATCGTTCTATGTGCCGTGGATGGTAGCGCCTCGGAGCATCACGTTCTTGTACCACTACTTCCCGATGGTGCCGCTGCTGATCCTGTCGATCGTTTGGCTGCTGAAGTTCATCGAAGAGCGGACGGGCTACGGCAAGCGGCTGACATGGCTGACGGTCGCGGGAGCGGGCGTGCTGCTCGTCTGGTTCTACCCCGTGCTGACGGGGATGACGATCAGCCGGGAATGGATGAACTTCGGCATTCGCTGGCTGGATAGCTGGGGCTTCTAATCGGCTCGGCTGGACCACCGGACCTATGGATAATGGATGATGGATGATGGATGATGGCAATGGATAGTCGGATAAGCGGTATAGAGGAAAAGGGGATTCTCAGATGAACGCACCCGTGTTTCTGTCGGTCGTCATACCGATGTACAACGAAGAGGAAGTCATCGAGGCGACGTATCGGAGGCTTACGGAAGCGCTGAAGCCGATCGGGGAGACGTACGAGCTCGTATTCGTCAACGACGGGAGCCGCGACGCGACGGCGAAGATCGTCCGAAGATTGGGAGAGGCCGACGGTCGGGTGAGGATGATCGATTTCTCGCGCAACTTCGGGCACCAGATCGCGGTAACGGCGGGTATGGATTATGCGTCCGGACGGGTGGTCGTGCTGATCGACGCGGATCTTCAGGATCCGCCGGAGCTCATTCCGGAGATGATCGCCCGCTGGCGGGAAGGCTACGACGTCGTCTATGGCAAGAGGATTGCGAGACGCGGGGAGTCGTACTTCAAGAAGCTGACGGCCGCCGCCTTCTACCGGCTGCTGCGCTCGATGACGAGCGTCAACATTCCGGTCGACACAGGCGACTTCCGTTTGATGGACCGGAAGGTGTGCGACGCGCTCAGCAGCATGAGGGAGCAGAGCCGATTCATTCGGGGCATGGTCAGCTGGGCGGGCTTCCGCCAGACGTCCGTCGAGTACGTGCGCGACGAACGGTTCGCGGGGGAGACAAAGTATCCGCTTCGCAAAATGTTCCGGTTGTCGATGGACGCGATCACCTCGTTCTCGACGAAGCCGCTCAAGATCGCCGGCGTGCTCGGCTTCTTCATGTCGGCGGTCGGGTTCATCTACCTGCTGTTCGTGCTGTACCAGCGGATCTTCACGGATTCGACGACCCCCGGCTGGGCGTCGATGGTCGTCATCAGCCTGCTGTTCCACGGCATCACGCTGTCGCTGCTCGGCGTGCTGGGCGAATACATCGGCCGCATCTATGAAGAGACGCGGCGCCGGCCGCTCTATCTGGTGGCGGACAAGCTGAACTTCGGCGATGGCGAAGCTACGGCGGGCGCGCCTCCCGCGGATGCGCAGGGCTTCGATGAAGATAACGCACCGAGTCGCCCAACGGTCGGAACCGGCCGCCGCATGCCTTAAAGAACGAAGAGGCTGAAGCCCTGAAGTTACAGGGCCAGCCTCTTGTCCATTTCCGCCGCTTCCGCGAGCAGCTCGATGAGATGCCGGATGGCGGGATCTTTCCATTTCTTCTTATGGATCACGATCTGGGTGTAGAAGATAATGTCGGGATGCGAGAAGGGGAGAACAATCAACTGGCCTTCTGTCAGTTCCCGTTCGACGGTGATTCTCGGCAGCAAGGCGACGCCGTGTCCATATGCGACGAGCCGCTTGATGGCTTCAAGGCTGCCCAATTCGTGCAGAATCCGATAGGCGACCCCGTTCTCCGATAAGACTTGCTCGAACGCGTTGCGGTACGTGCACGCCGGTTCGGTTGCGATATACGATAATTGTTGAAGGTCCTGCGCGGAGACGTTGTTGCACCCGCGAAGCGGATGGTCGGGCGGAGCGACAAGCACCAGAGGCTCTTGGCGGAGCGGAATCGATTCGATATCTTCGTCACATACGATCCGGTCCATAATGACGCCCATGTCCAGATCGCCCGTCTTGATCGATTGAAGAACCAATTGTTCGCCGAGGGGCTTCACTTGCAGATTGATCTGCGGGAAGCATTCCCGGAACCGGCTGAATACCGGCGGGAGGAAGTAGGCCATCAGCGACTCGATCGTCCCGATATCGATGCGGCCGGATACCTGGCGCGAGATGAGATGCTTGGACTCGTCATACATCGTTACGATCTGCTCGAAGAAGCCGTGAAGCTGCTCGCCGGCAGACGTGAGGCGCATGGTGCGGCCGTAGCGTTCGAAGAGGACGACGCCGTATTCATTCTCCAGCTTCTGAATATGAGCGGTGACGCTGGATTGTGCGTAGCCGAGACGGTCGGCCGCCTTGGTGAAGCTTTGGCAGCGGGCGACTTCCAGGAAACTTCGCAAGTAGGTCAAGTCCAAGGAGTTCACCACCAGGCAATGGATTTGGCGTTATTAGCGCAGAGAGAGCAGGTTCGCCGCGAACCGGACGAAGCGTCCGATCCGGCGCCTTGGCGCTTTGCCAAGACTCGCCAGACGCCGGCGTTCCAACTGTCGTAGAAGCTCCAATTCATTTTTCTTCCATATTGTAAGGGCGTCATTATCGTTTATCAACATATTTTCGCCTCCTGCGGTCGTTCGGATGGCTTCATCTTACCACCGGAGGGTTTGGATAAGTTATCCAAAGAATCGCATAGCTTCGATCGGAGATACCGATGGAAACGTTATCGGCGCCGATGCGAGGCGTGCAAATTAGCGTTAGTTATCAATCGGGGAGATGACCACAGCATGGAGAAGAATATAAGGCCTGTAATGCCGCAGGACACGCCGCTCGTTATTGCGACAAGGGAAGGACTTGCGGAGAACGAGCATCGCGGACGGATCTGCGTCGTCTCGCCGGACGACGGCGGCAAGCTTCTGGCATCTTGGGGAGACGTGCAGGCGTCGGCGTTCATCCGGTCGACGGGCAAGCCGCTGCAGGCGATCGAACCGCTGCTCGGCGGCGTAGCGGAGGCATTCGGCTGGGAGGATCGCCATCTGGCGATGATGGCGGCTTCCCAGCGGGGCTTGCCGGAGCAGATCGAAGCGTTGACCGAGATGCGCGAACGGGCGGATATTCCGGAAGAGGCGTTCGTATTCAAAGCGAGCGCGCCAACCCATGCGACGTCGCGGGATGAATGGGCGAAGAGCGGGGCCGTCCCGCGGAAAATCTATCATACATGCGCAGGCAAGCATCTCGGCATGCTCGCTTGGTGCAAGCGGATGGGCTGGCCGCTCGAAGGCTACGCCGAGCCGGATCATCCCGCGCAGCGGCGGATCACCGCGCGCGTGCGCGAATGGCTGGACGCCGGCGAGGCGGAGACCGCCGTCGGTCGCGACGGCTGCGGCCTGCCGGTGGCGGCCGTGCCGATGTGGCGGACGGCGCTGGCCTATGCGCGCCTCGCCTGCCCGGACGCCGCGCCGAATGCGGCGGCGGCCGCGGCGGCCGAGCGTGTCGTGCGGGCGATGAACCGCTACCCTGAGCTGGTCGAGGGACCGGGCCGCCTGGCCAGCATCCTGCTCGCCGATCCGAATATCGTCGCCAAGAGCGGCGCGCAGGGGCTGTTCACGCTCGGGCTGCGCAAGGAGCGCCTTGGCATCGCGGTCCATCTGTCCGACGGCTCGGAAGCCGCCTGGGGACCGATCGTCATCGCGCTGCTGGAGAAGTATGGCGGCGCCTCGGCGGAGACGATGGAGCGTCTTCGCGCACGTTACCCGCGCGTGTTCCGCAACGATGCAGGCGCCGAAGCGGGAACTTGGGAAGTTGTGTTCTAACCGAAGCAAGCCCGCGTGAGCGGGCTTGTTTTGCTTCGGCTGCTGGTACTCGGTTTGGCCGAGTAATTCCCGCACAGGAGTACTCAGTGGAGTTGAGTTA
>NZ_JACJVN010000109.1 GCF_014212015.1 Cohnella lubricantis
GCGAGTCGGCGGGCTGATCGCAAACAAGGCAGTTTTTGTGCCTTGTTTGGCGCGAGCCGGTGGGCTGATCGCAGACAAGGCAGTTTTTGTGCCTTGTTTGGCGCGAGCCGGCGGGCTGATCGCAGACAAGGCAGTTTTTGTGCCTTCTTCAGCGTGACTTCGGCCGACCGATCGCAACAAGGCAGCTAAACTGCCTTATTGCAAAAAAATCAGGGGCGATCCCTTACGGGAAGCCCCTGATTCATGTCTGGACGCATGCCTAAGCCGGCCAATGCTGCCATCACGCAGCCAATCGCACTGACGCCCACGCGAGCGAATGAGCTCCGACGGCTAACGCCCGCTTACGCGTTCGCGCCGCAGCACTTCTTGTACTTCTTGCCGCTGCCGCAAGGGCACGGGTCGTTCCGCCCGATCTTGCGGCTGCCGGCGATGGAGACCGCCTTGCCGCCTGCAACACCTGCAACGCCTGCTGCACCCGCACCGGCTCCGGCTCCGGCCGCCATGCCGCCAGCCGCCCCAGCGCCGCGTTGCGAACCCGCCGCACGCGCAGCCGACAGCTCCGCCGGCGTGTGGCCCTTCAGCGCCCACAGCCGCGTGTTGTTGTTCAGCGCGGTCAAGTGCGCGATGAAGCCGGCCGCGATCGCCTCGTCGGCCATCTCGAACCGATCCTGAAGCGCCTCCATCATGGCGGATGGCATCGCACCGTTCTGGATATCCCAGGTCAACTCCGTCACGATCTCGTCCGCATCCTCTTCAGCGATCGAATAGTTCGTCGTGATGAAGCGAACGAACGAACGGAAGCTGATCCCGCGCTCGACGAAGTCCGGCACACCTGCTTGCAGAAGCTGCTCGGTCTTGAACGGATAATAAGGAATCTCCTTGCGCCCTTCATGCTCAGCCAGCAGCTGCTCGGGCTCGCCTACCGCCTCATCCGCGTAGCCGTAATCCCCCCGCTGCCATCCTGCCGCGTAATCCTCGCGCTCAGCGAGCAGACGGTCCAGCTCCTGTGCAGCGGGAACCTCCTTCACATGGACCCCGAGCTTCGCGGACAGCTCTTCGGCGCGAAGAACGCCGTAATATGCCAGCAATCCCATCACCAGCCGAACGAGCCGCGAATTGTCGCGAACGGCGCTGCGAAGCGCCGAAGAATCGAAGCCGCGGAAGAACTCCTTCACCTCGCGCGGCATAATCATGACCCGCTTGCCGTCCACCGTTCCGGGGAACAGAAGCCCGCATTCCATGAAGTACCGGACGTCGGACGGGAACTCCAAAGCCGGAAGCGCATCGCTCCGGTCGGCCGCCGTCTTCACTACCTGGTACCGCTCCTCATCGAATAGCCGCAGCAGTTCGGGCAATCGCTCCGTCATCGATGACGCCAGCTTGTCCGCCAGGTCGTTCTTGTTCAGCGAGCTGGCGCCGGTCACGTTCCACTTGATACGAATCGCGGTCAGCTCTTGTTTGGACAATCGGCCGAGCGCTTCCAACAGCGAGATCGAAGGATCGATCGCCGCCCAGCGTTTCTCTTCTTCCTTCTCCGCTTGACGATTCGCGCGCTTAGCCGCCTCGTCCATCGCAGATCTACCCGCCAATTGCAACCGATTCTGTTCGTTAAGCTTGCTCATCAACTCATCCATTCTCCGTATCCCGGTCAAATTCAGCATATATTATCATATCGAATGTTGCCGCTGCGGGCAACCGTAGGCCGCTTCTGCGCTGATCCGGAAAGCGTATGGCAGCCGAAAATATGAAGAATAATAGAACGATAGCCGTATCGCAAGAAGATTCCGTCTGATTTTCCATTTTCTCTATTGACAAATGGGGCGCAGGAAGATAAAGTTTGGCTTAGTCTTGATATTGAGAATCATTATCAAATAGTGGAATGAGAAGAAGGAGAGTCTCGCATATGAGAAAAGTTTGGATGCTTCCCCTCGCAATTCTGCTCGTGTTAGCGCTCGGCGCTTGCGGCAATAACAGCAACAACGCCGGCAATACAAGTTCCCCCGCTACTTCCGCTGCGAACTCGCCTAGCGCATCGCCAAGCGCTTCCCCGAGCGACACGGCGTCCGGCGAAGCGGCAACCGGCACGATCACTTATCAATCCCAGACCGGTCCGGTCGAAGTGCCAGCCAATCCGCAACGCGTTGTCGTACTCTCTTCCTATGTCGGCGACGTCATCTCGCTCGGCGTCAACTTGGTCGGCGTCGATTCCTGGTCCAAGATGAACACGAGATGGGCCGACAAGCTAAAGGATGTGGCGACCGTATCCGATGAGAATCTAGAGCAGATCATCGAGCTGAAGCCGGACCTGATCATTGGCCTGGACAACGTCAAGAACCTCGATAAGCTGAAGCAGATCGCGCCGACCGTCGTCTTCACGTACGGCAAAGTCGATTACCTGACGCAGCACATCGAGATCGGCAAGGTGCTGAACAAGGAGAAGGAGGCGACCGCTTGGGTCGACGACTTCAAAGCTCGCGCCGCCAAAGCCGGCGAGGAGATCAAGGCGAAGATCGGCGCGGACGCGACCGTATCGGTCATCGAGAGCTACCAGAAGCAGCTGTACGTCTACGGCGACAACTGGGGACGCGGCACCGAGATTCTCTATCAAGCAATGGGGCTGAAGATGCCGCAGAAGCAGAAGGAAGCGACGGAGAAGGACGGCTACTTCGAGATCTCGTCGGAAGTCATTCCGGAATATGCGGGCGACTACATCATCATGAGCACGAGCTCCGATGCGGATACTGCGTTCGAGCAGACCGATACCTACAAGAACATCCCGGCCGTGAAGGCAGGACACGTCTTCAAGGTCAAGATGGAAGACTTCTACTTCAACGACGCGGATACGCTCGATTACCAGCTTCAATTCTTTATCGACTCTTTCCTAGGCCAATAAACTCCACTTCAGGAGGAATTCGCGACAGCGGGTTCCTCCCTCTACTCTATTAACGAGAAAGATGAGTGAAGGATGAACAACCGACTTACATACGGCTTCCTCTGGAAGCTGATCGCTGGTTTGGCCGCTCTGGCGGTCATGTTCGCCATTGCCATGATATTCGGCGCCGCCGACGTCGACGTACGGGATGTCTGGCTGGCCATAACTTCTAACATAGCTGAGCAAAATGTAACGATTATCCGCGAGATCCGATTGCCTCGCGAGATCGCCGGCATGCTCGTCGGAGCCGCGCTCGGCGTCTCCGGCGCGATCATGCAAGGGCTTACGCGCAATCCGCTCGCCGACCCCGGCTTGCTTGGCCTGACGGCCGGCGCCAATACCGCGCTGGCCTTCACGTTGGCTCTCATCCCGGCGGCCGGCTATATCGGCATTACGGCCGCCTGCTTCATCGGCGCGGCTGTTGGCACCTTGCTGGTTCTCGGCCTCGGTTCCTTGAAGCGAGGCGGCTTGTCCCCGCTGCGGATCGTGCTGGCAGGCGCGGCCGTGTCCGCCTTCTTGTATGCGATCGCGCAAGGCATCGGCCTCGCCTTCAAAGTGTCCAAGGACGTGAACATGTGGACGTCCGGGGGATTGGTCGGCACGTCGTGGGATCAAGTCCAAAGTATCGCTCCCGTCATCATCGCCGGCATTGTCGTCTCCCTTCTTTTCACCAGACAGTTGACCCTCCTCAGCTTGAACGAAGAGGCTGCCGTCGGTCTGGGCGTGCGCACCGCCTATGTGAAAATCATTCTATACCTCATGGTCATTCTGCTGGCAGGCGCATCCGTCGCGCTCGTCGGAAATCTGGCGTTCATCGGACTTATGATTCCTCATATCGTTCGCGCCATGGTCGGCACCGATTACCGCGCCGTCCTTCCGGCATCCGCCATCTGGGGCGCGATATTCATGCTGCTGGCTGACACGCTGGCCCGCACGATCAACGCCCCGCAGGAGACGTCCGTCATGGCGATCACCGCGGTAATAGGACTGCCCTTCTTCCTGTTCATCGTGCGAAGAGGAGTGAAGTCGTTCTCATGAATCCGGCATTGGTTCGCAAACAACGTATCATCGTTATCGCCTTATTCCTGCTAATCGTGGCTACGATCGTCGTCGGCATGGGCATCGGCCAATCGTCGCTCTCGTTCAATCGCCTGCTCCCGACGCTCTTCGGACACGGCACCTTCATGGAGCACTTCGTCCTCTACGAGCTCCGGCTGCCGCGTATCGTCGTCACGCTGCTCTCCGGCATGGCGCTCGCGCTATCGGGCGCGATCCTGCAGAGCCTCTCGCGCAACGATCTCGCCGATCCCGGCGTGATCGGCATCAACGCGGGCGCCGGCGTCGGCGTCGCCGTCTTCTTCCTGTACGCGCCGATCGAGCCCGGCTCGCTCGCTTATCTGCTGCCTGTCGTCGCTTTCGCGGGCGCTTTCCTGACGGCTTGCTTAATCTATGTGTTCTCCTACAGCAAGGCAGAGGGCCTGCAGCCGACCCGGCTCGTGCTGATCGGCATCGGCGTGGCCACCTCGCTGTCCGGCTTGATGTTCGTGATCATGTCTTCCGCCGAACGGGAGAAGGTTGACTTCATCTCGAAATGGCTGGCCGGCAGCATCTGGGGAACGGACTGGCCATCGGTCTTATCGGTTCTGCCTTGGCTTATCGTGCTGATTCCGTTCGCTCTAATGCGATCCAATTCGCTTAATCTGCTCTCGATGCATGAATCGGTAGCGGTCAGCACCGGCGTCTCCGTGAGCCGCGAGCGTATCCTGCTGCTGCTATCCGCCGTCGCGCTTGCCGCTTCCGCCGTATCTGTCAGCGGCGCAATCACCTTCGTCGGGCTCATGGCGCCGCACATTGCCAAGGCGCTCGTCGGGCCGCGGCACCAGATGTTCATCCCGGTCTCCGTGCTGATGGGCGGCTGGCTGCTGCTGCTGGCTGACACGATCGGCCACAACATCGCGCCGCCGGACGGCGTTGCCGCCGGCATCGTCGTCGCGTTCATCGGCGCGCCGTACTTCATCTACCTTCTGCTCCGCAAATAAGGAGGCGCTTATCGCTCATGCAAGGCTACAACCTTCTCATGATCTACAACGAAGCGATGGACCGGCTGCTCATGTGCAGAAGGCTGAAGGATCCCTACAAGGGGCTGAGCAACTTCGTCGGCGGCAAGATCGAACCCGGCGAGCCGGGGATGGACGCGGCTTATCGGGAGCTTCGCGAGGAGACCGGCGTCTCCCGGGAGGACGTCGTTCTGCATCATGTGATGGACTTTAAATACTACCTGCAGGACTGCTATGTCGAAGTGTACGCCGGGCGTTTGAAGCGCGACGTCGCGGTGTCCGGAGACGAGAATGAGCTGTACTGGTCCGACCTGGAGCAGAATTTCTTCGACATGACCCGATTCGCGGGTGAAGGCAACATCGGCCACATGGTCGAGCAGGTGAAGCTGTACCGCAGCTTGTTGTTGAACGACTAAGGGCTAGGCTGCGCACGGCTTGCTTGCGCCTCTGCGATCCGCCCAGCGCCCGGCAGTAACTGGCAGGAGCCGCCTTCTTCGGAAGGCGGATTTTTTGCGCCGCAAAAAAATGAGCAGATGCGACAACTCATTTGCATGTTGCGGTTGCGGTTGCGGTTGCCCAACATTTCGCCCGGCTAAGCTAGCTAGTCGGATACGCCAACGAGTCGGACACACCCACTAACCAGCCATTGTGTATTATTTTTAATACACATTCGCCCGGACACACCCTCTAACCGGCCATTGTGTGTTCTTTTTCGTTCTCCCCGCTATAATAGATTTATCGCGCCATCCGCTCACCGTCGGTGGTATACTATTCCTCAAATAGAGAGATTAGGATGGAAGAGACCATGAGCCAACAGACTAGCACGACCGCCAAGGAGCGGTTCCCGTTCCCGCTGCTTTGCCTTACCCTCGGCGCCTTCGCCATCGGCATGACCGAGTTCATCATCATGGGTCTGCTCCCGAACGTCGCCCATGACCTGCACGTCTCCATCCCGAAGGCCGGCTTCCTCATTACCGGCTACGCGCTCGGCGTTGCCGTCGGCGCTCCCTTGTTGACTGTTCTGACCCTCCGCGTCCCTCAGAAAAAGCTGCTAGTCCTGCTAATGATCATCTTCATCGCAGGCAATGCCTTATCGATCGTCGCGCCGAGCTTCGCGCTCCTGCTCGCCGCCCGCGTGCTGACCGCGTTCGCGCACGGCACGTTCCTCGGCGTCGGCTCGCTCATCGCCTCGCGGCTGGTCCGCCCCGAGAAGCAGGCGGGCGCCGTCTCCTTGGTGCTGGCCGGCCTCTCGATCGCCAACATCGTCGGCGTTCCGTTCGGCACGATGATCGGCCAGCAGCTCGGCTGGCGGGCGTCCTTCGCCGTCATCGTCGGGCTAGGCATCATCTCGCTGGCCGGCATCATCCGCTTCATCCCGCAGATTCGCCAGGATGAGGTCCCTCGGCTTGACCGCGAGCTGAAGAGCCTGATGAATCCGCGCGTGCTGCTCATGCTCGGCATCGGCATGTTCGGCTGCGCCTGCCTGTTCTCCTTGTTCACGTATATTACGCCGATTCTGGAGAGCATCAGCGGCTTCGCCGAGCATCAAGTGACTTACATTCTCGTGCTGTTCGGGTTCGGCATCACGATCGGCAACCTCGTCGGCGGCCGGCTGGCGGACTGGAAGCTAATGCCTTCCGTCACGACAGGCTATGTCGTGCTGGCCATCCTGCTTGTGGTTCTCGCCATCGCCTTCCATCATCCGATCGCAGCCGTCGTCACCGTCTTCCTGTGGGGCGTCGCCGCCTTCGGTGTCATGCCCGGCGTCAACTTCCGCATCATGGATCTGGCGCGGGAAGCCCCGCTGCTCGCCGCAACATCTACGCACTCTGTGCTGAACATCGGCAACGCCGGCGGCGCCTATCTCGGCGGACTGGCGATCACGCACCTCGGGTTGGGGCAAGTGCCGTGGGTCGCGGTATGCCTGGCGGCTGCCGGCTTAATCGGCTGCCTGATCAGCATCGCCGCCGACCGCAAGGCGAATGCCGCCCGATCGGCAGCCTCCGCTACCGCGATCGAAGCTTAACCAATTGAACAAGGGCCGGCGCCGAGGCTGCTTAACCTCCGCGCCGGCCTCTTGCTTTTCGACCCTATTCGTCATACACTAGAAATAAGAAACTTTGTGAAATAGTTCACAATAAATATAGACTCGGTCACCATTCTATCACATTCGTCTCTAAACTTATGTGAAATAAATCACATTACCGCAAAAAAAAGGACCCGGCTTACTGCGTTCGCGAATGCACAGCATCCGCCGCGGGCCGGGCTCCTCATCCTGAAAGGAGTTGTGCCGCATGGCTTGGCAAATGGATTGGCGCAAGAGAAGGCTTCTAAGCATCCTCGCCTACCTCCTGCTTGCGCTGTGGTGCATGCTGGAGTGGCTCGGCGCCCGCCCCGCCTTCATCCTCAACCCGCTCGGCTTGATCGCCTACGTCGGTTCGGTGTGCCTGTGTCTCGTGCTGTCGACCGTGCTGTTCTTGCACAGTCCGCGCCATCGACTGTTGACGGCGGAGCGGATCGCAGCCTCCCTGCTGCTGGTTCCGCTCCTGTGGAACTTGATCTGAGCCGCCGCAGCTCGTCGCCAGCCTCAGCCGCCTGCAGAGGCGCTGCCGACCTCACAGACTCAGCCGATAGATCTGCTCCACGTCCTCGCTCGTCAGCTTCTTGAAGCTGCCGAGCGGGCCGAAGTGAACCGCCTTGTCGGCCATCTCCTTCAGCCGATCGTCGCCGATGCCGACCTCGGTCAGCGTCGCGGGTGCGCCAATCCGCGTGAAGAATTCCCGCGTCGCTTGGATGCCCGCCATCGCGATCTCGTCGTCCGTCTTGCCGGACGGATCGACGTCCCATACGCGCACCGCGAATTGTACGAATCGCTCGATCCGCTCGCGGTACACATGCTTCATCCAGTTCGGATAAACGATGGAGAGTCCTGCTCCGTGCGGAATGTCATAGATCGCGCTAAGCTCATGCTCGATCCCGTGGCTTGCCCAATCCCCTTGTACCCCGACGCTGATCATGCCGCCGTTGAGCGCATACGTGCCGCACAGCATCAGATTCGCGCGGGCCGCGTAGTCGTCCGGCTTCGCGATGGCGATTGGCGCATTGTCGACGATGGTTCGCATGATCGATTCGCACAGCCGCTCCTGCAGCGGCGTGTCCGTCGTATGGCTGAAGTATTGCTCGAACACGTGCGTCATCATGTCGACCGAGCCGTAAGCCGTCTGATCGGCCGGCACCGTGAACGTCAGCGTCGGGTCCAGAATCGAGAACTTCGGGAACGTGTAGATGCTGCCGAACGACAGCTTGCGGTTCTCTTCCCAATTCGTGATGACCGCCCCGCCGTTCATCTCGCTGCCGGTCGCGCTGAGCGTGAGCACGGTGCCGAGCGGAACGGCCGACGTCGGCTTCGCTTGGCGAGTAAGGAAGTCCCACACGTCGCCCTCGTAAGGAACGCCGGCTGCGATCGCTTTGGACGCGTCGATGACGCTGCCGCCGCCTACCGCCAGAATGAAGCCGATGCCGTTCGACCGGATAATCTCGATGCCCTTGCGCACCGTCGCCAGCCGCGGATTCGGCTCGATGCCGCCGAGCTCGAACGTCTCGATATGATGCTCCTTGAGCTGCGCGACGACCTTGTCATATAGGCCCGTCCGCTTCACGCTGCCCCCGCCGTAGACGATAAGCGCCTTATTCGAATGCTTCGCGGCTTCCTGCCCCAGCTGGCTCAGCGAGCCTTCGCCGAAGATGATCTTGGTCGGATTGTGGAATGTGAAGTTGTTCATTGAGATACCCTCCCTCAATAAATTAATG
>NZ_JACJVN010000110.1 GCF_014212015.1 Cohnella lubricantis
AGCTGGGGCCGGCCCCGGCCTATGGCGTCGCGGCCGAGGCGGAGCCTGCGGCTGACGCGAGCGGCGCGGACGCATCCGGGCCCGGGGGCGGTTGCGGGCCGGCGGCGCCGTTCCCGGGGCGGCCGGCCGCGATACGGTCCGTTAGCTGCGACCTGACGGACCGGGAGACGGTTCGCTCGTTGTGGCGGGAGACTTCGCCCGACGCCTTGCTGCACTTGGCCGGGCAGAACGCGGTGGACCGTTCGTGGCGCGAGCCTGACCTGACGCTGGCAGCCAATGCGATGTCCACCGCTTATCTGCTGGAGGCCATGCGCGCGGGCGGAGGCGGCGCGCGCGCGCTGATCGTCGGCTCGATGCTCCGCGAGCCGGTCGAGTCCCCCTCCCATCCTTATGCTTACAGCAAGTCGGTTCAAGCTTCCGCCTCGATCGCCTGGCATCGCTGGTACGGCCTGCCGGTCGTCGTGGCGGAGCCCTCCAACCTGATCGGCCCCGGCGGAAGCGCCGGCCTGTGCGGGCGAATCGCCCGCTGGGCGACGGAGACGGAAGCAGCGGAACGCGCCATGGCCGGCGCATCCGAGGAGCAGGCGGAACGGGGAATTCTTGCGGTCTCTGGCAGTTCTGCATGCCGGAGCCGCCCTGATCCGTTCCGCCTGTCTTCGCTCACGGAGCGAAGAGACTACCTCGACGTCAGAGACGCCGCCGCGGCTTACGAGCTGCTGTTGCTGCATGGCACGCCAGGCGCTTGTTACGCGATCGAGTCAGGCAAGATGCGCTCGCTTCGGGAAGTGAAGGCTGCCTTCGAGCAGCTCTCGACGGCTGAGCTGCAGTGGGAGATCAGCGAAGGCGCCGCGCTGGCGCCTTCGCCGGCTCCGCGGGACTGTTCGCCCATCCGAACGCTAGGGTGGAGGCCGTCCATTCCGTTCCCCCAGTCGATCGCAGACGCGCTCCGGGCGGAGCGGGAGCGGATCAGCCTGACGCCCGAAGGAGGGAACGCCGGATGCTGAAGCAGCCTTCCTCGCCGCTGGTGAGCGTGGTCATGCCTTTTTACAACGACCCTTATGTGGGAGAAGCCATCGAGAGCGTGCTCGCGCAGTCGTACGGCAATGTGGAGCTCATCGTCGTGAACGACGGCTCGACGCGCGAGACGGAACGGCTGCTCCCCTACACAGATCGGGCGATTGTGCTGAACAAGGCGAACGGAGGGACGGCCAGCGCGCTGAATGCCGGATTCCGGGCCGCGTCTGGCGAGTATATCGCCTGGCTCAGCTCAGACGATCGGTTCGAGCGAGAGAAGCTGGAGAGGCAAGTACGGTTTATGGAAGAGAAGAAGGCTTGGATCAGCCATACGGCTTTCCGGTGCATGAACGAGCGGGGAGAAGCAGAGGGTCCGCCGATCCGGCTTCCGTTCGCGGAACCCTATCTTTTCTACCAGACGTTCCTGACGGGGAACGTCATTAACGGCTGCACGGTCATGATGCGCAAAGCATTGTTCAATCGACTGGGAGGCTTCGATGAGAAGCTGCGATTCACCCACGACTACGATCTCTGGGTTCGCGCGCTGCTCGCGGGATTCCCGATTCCGTATCTGGACGAACCGCTGACGATGTACCGGCGCCATTCGGCGATGGGTACGTTCCGCCACAAGAAGGATATTGACGATGAGTTCCGCCAGGTGTCGGAGGGCAGCCGGCCTCGTCTCGCCCGGCTGCTGGAGGCGATCGAGCCGCTGCCCTCTGCCGTGCGGCGCCGCTGAACGAATAGCATGTCGCACATCTGGATTGCCTCGTGATTACGTCCTAACGGCCAAGTGAAATCAAGCGGCAGCGATGCCGTTTGATTTTGTTTGGTTAGCACCTCGCATCTCGCTCCTCACATCTCGCACTTCACACTTCGCACCTCCGCCAATCAGAACAAACAAGTTGCTTCTAACGGCTTCCCGTCGTCTAGGATTCAACTCCTCGACTTATGAGATTAATGCGATTGCCAGAACACAAGAAAGCCGCCTCGATATCGACGCTTCAGGAGCATCGAATCCAAGCGGCATGTGCTTCACGCCAGTATTGATATTTGAGATATTATAACCCAAATCCCGTTAGCATGTGGAAATCATTGTTATATTGCGCATGATGAAATTGCTGCTTCGCATACGCCTTCGTCACCCGTTCACAAAGTCTGCAGCAACGCGGATATCCGAGGCGCATAATAATCGCGGACTCTGGCGAATTCCCTGCTGGCCGCGGCCTTGTGCCGCTGCGTTCCCATGCCTTCGTGCCAGCGGTAGGCGGTAAGCTGCTCATTGATGTAGTGAAAGTCGACTCGAGCCAGCAGCACGCGCAGCCAGAATTCGTAGTCCTGCGTACTGGCAAGCGTCTCGTTGAACCAGCCGACCCGATTCGGCAAGCTTCGGTGCATCATCACCGTGCAGCCGTTAACCGGGCAGAAGGAGAGCATGGCTCGAATAAATTCCTTCGCGGAGCCGAATTTGACGGCCACCGAATGCATCAACTGCTCGCTGTTGGGGCCGATGATATTGAAGTCGGTGCAGCTGATCAGCGCTTGATGCCGCTCCATGTATTCAACCTGCCGGGCGATCTTGTGCGCATAGAACACATCGTCGGAGCTGAGCCAAGCGACGTATTTCCCCGAAGCCAGGCGGATTCCGTAGTTCAGTGCGCTGGCCGTACCGCCGTTCGATTTGCCTAAATAATGAATCCGCCCCATGTAAGGCTGCAGCTTCTCTTGATGCAGTGTAGAGCCGTCGTCCACGACGATGACTTCAATCGGAGCATAGGTCTGCGATAACGCGCTCGCGACGGCTTGATCGATATATCTATCATTGTAGAAAGGAATGACAATCGTAACCAACGGTTTGGCAGCTGTCGATGTCGATGTCATGAGCAGGCCTCCTGATCCTGAATGATACCAGTGTACGTGGACAGGATAAGTGCCGTCACGACAGTTGAACCTCGTCATCGGCCTGTTTTTTGATTCGAAGGTTGGACCACAAGGCGGGTTAACGATATGGTCTTATTCGCCCTGCGTATCGCCCTTGGCTTCGCTCTTCTCGAGCGTCCACCTTATCAGCAGCCCGGCTTGCGTCAATCCGGAGCCGAAGCCGTATAGAGCGACGAGCTGCCCAGGCTCGAGCCGGCCATCCTGAACGGCCAGATCAAGGGCGAGCGGGATGGACGCCGCCGACGTGTTGCCGCACAAGGAGACGCTGTGCAGCGCTCGCTCAGGCGGCAATTCCAACCGTTCGCACATCGCCTCGATCATGCGAAGGTTCGCGCTGTGCGGCACGAACCAATCGAGACCGCTGACGCCTAGGCCGGCCTGGTCAAGCATTCGCCGCACGCCCTGCGGAATTTGCGTAACCGCCCATTTGTACACCTCGCGGCCGTTCTGAACCATCTTGCCTTCGCCCGCGAGCGGCTGGCCGCGCCACCAAGAGGACAAGCCGGCCGCATAGATCAAGCCGCCGCCGGAGCCGTCCGTTCTCGCGTCGGAAGCGATGAACGAGCCCTCATCAGCCGTCTCAAGCAGTACGGCGCCGGCTCCGTCGCCGAGCAGGATGCAGGTAGAGCGGTCGGCGTAATCGGTAATCTTGGACAGCGTCTCCGTTCCGATCACGAGCACTTTGCGGTGTGCCCCCGACAGCAGCAAGCCGTTCGCCGTCTGAAGAGCGGCGACGAACCCGGCGCACGCCGCGTTCATGTCGAAAGCCAAGCAAGACTCGATGCCCAGCGCATCCTGAACGCGGGAGGCGACGGAAGGGAACGGCGTATCCGGTGTCGTCGTCGCGACGATGACGGCGTCAATGTCGCGCGCCTCCTTCCCGTAACGGGCGAGCATCCGCTCGGCTGCGCGAATTGCAAGGTGAGAAGCGAATTCCTCTTCCCCCGCGATTCGGCGTTCCTTCATGCCGGTTCTCCGGACGATCCATTCGTCATTCGTCTCGACCATCGTTGACAGCTCGTCGTTCGTCATGATGCGTTCCGGCACATAACTGCCGATTGCGGTAATTCTTGCCGAAGATCTTAATATGGTTTGCATAAGGAGCCGCTCCTTTATAGTCAGATATTAGTATCAGATACTAATTTGTGTGATGTCCTCATCATAGATGCAAAATGTACTACTGTCAACCAAGCGGCTGTTCGGCATATTCACTACTTCGCAGGGCATCTTAACCGTGGCGGGCAACGCCAAGATGAAAGCCAAGGAGGGTTACGATGCGAAAAGGTGCGGCCGCTTCTTCCATCGTCTTGTCGACTGCGCTGGCGTTGACAGGCTGTATGGCTAATCAGGGGGATCTCGGCAACAAGAACATCCGCCCCAACAGTTATCGGGCGCAGAACACCCGGTTCGCCCAGGACGGCCTGAATGAGACGAATCGGATTAACGGCAGACAGCAGATGAATAACAATATCGCAGGGCTTCATCAGAATGCTAACTTGGAGCTCAGCCAGGACATTGCGGACAGACTAAGCTCTCTGCCGGAGATTAAGTCCGCTTATGTGGCTTTGACGAACAACAATGCGTATGTAGCCGTCGTCGAAGACCGTAATGGCAATGGCTCCAATAACGCTGGCAATGGAGCGAACGGCAGCGTGACGCCGTATAGCACCGGAGCAACTCCCCGCGATGACGGTTCCACGAACCCGAATGTATTCCGGTCTCATTACAGTGCGGATGGCTTGCATTATTACCATAAGGATCAGATCAGTTCCATTCCGCAGACCGGCATGCATACGCGGAGCAAAGACGGCGTGCGCGGGTTATCCGCAGCAGGAGACAACGATGTGAACGGGAATGGAATTAGCAACGGCAACGCGAACGGGAACTTCGGCAACGGAACGACAGCTACAGATGACATTGCCGACGATCTCAAGAGCAAGGTAGCGGATATCGTGAAGGGAATGAATCCGGCTATCGACAATGTTTATGTGTCGGCTAACGCCGACTTCTACGGCCGAATGCAGAACTTCTCGGCCGACGTCGCCGCCGGTCATCCGATCCAAGCGATGATCACGCAATTTAACGCATTGGTGGAGCGGATCTTCCCGGAGAACGCCGGAACGGGAACGACGAACGGCCGGACGGACAAGATCGCACCTCACTATTACGCGCCAACGACGAACGCTCGTCCGAGCGGAGCCGGCACGACCCATTGAGCAGCAATCTCGGCCGTATGCATGCCCATCCAGCCTCGAGCGAACGAATCGTCCGCTCGAGGCTTTTGCACGAATAATGCCATCCATCATTAAGGTTGTCCCTGCCTGCCGCGGAGTATGCTTGCTAATCGTTATGGGAAGGCTGTCCCTATTATCATCGTTATACTGAAAGGGGATTGCCGCGTCACATGAGCGTTCCTCTCGAGCCTGCAGATCACAATCCCAAGCCTACGCTAGCCTATACGCTAGAACAGTTTAAGAATTGCACGGACTTCACGCATCGAACGTTCCCTGGCAACAGCTTGAACGTCGTTTATTTGTCTTACTTAATCGACAGCGACGAGCTGATGCGGGATATCATTCAGCCCTTCACAGGAGCAAACGATGAAGAGGCAGCGGCGATTCTGGCTTGCCATCCCTATAAGCCGGCGGAGAATGCCTATGAATGCATCGATGGCATTCTTGACAGCAACGGGGCTATCTTCCTGGGGGATCAAGCTTGGCTCGTTCCCCTGGCCCGCATGGTAGGCCGCCAAGTCGAACAAACCGAGACGGAATCGGTTATCGCCGGCCCGCATGACGGATTCGTCGAGAATCCGACCGAGAATATCAGCGTTCTTCGCAAACGGATCAAGAGCTCTCATCTGAAGACATTAAAGCTGTCCGTAGGTGAGATTACCCGGACGGACGTATTCATTCTATATATGGAAGGAATATCCAACCAAGACAACGTCGATCTGCTGGTCCAACGAATTCGCAGCGTCGAGATTGACGGCATCGTCGAAGGCAATATGTTCGTGCAGTTGATCGATGAGAATCCCAATTCGGTGTTCCCGCAGTTCATGACGACCGAGAGGCCGGACGCCGCCGCCTCGAAGCTGCTGGGGGGCCGCATTGCGGTGATCGTCGACGGGAGCCCGTCCGTCATCATCTGTCCGACGGCATTCTGGGACTTCTTCTCCTCGCCGGACGACTATTACAACCGCTGGCTAATTGGGGCTTGCTGAACAAGATTC
>NZ_JACJVN010000012.1 GCF_014212015.1 Cohnella lubricantis
TTCATTACAGGAATAGCTCCAATAAT
The DNA here is from genome assembly GCF_014212015.1 of Cohnella lubricantis. Taxonomy (GTDB): domain Bacteria; phylum Bacillota; class Bacilli; order Paenibacillales; family Paenibacillaceae; genus Cohnella; species Cohnella lubricantis. The sequence goes on from NZ_JACJVN010000012.1 coordinate 27, forward strand.
AGACTCAAATGGGTCAATTCTAGATACACCCGAAGTTCCTTTGCATGAAACTTGTGGTTGTGGGGTATTCGTTAAGTATTTGGTTGCATCGATACTGCTAGCAGAAAAATTATTAGATTCAATGTTAAAAACAGAAAGTTCATCTTGACAATCGGTGATCTGAACTAACGCAGGCGAGGATTCGGCGAAAACGTTCATGGGAAGCAAAAGTACAAGAGCGAAAACCAAAGAAAACATTAAAAGACGTAATTTCAAAACGATCACCCTTTCAAATAAGATGCTTACATGTAAATGTATTCTGCATTATAAAGTTAAATCCTTTTTTGTGGAATAAAATCCATATAAATACTAAATTTTAATATATCCATCTAAGCCGACAGTCTTCACCTTGAGCAGTGTTATCAAAGTGCATACGGCTTTTGGTGTCTAGTGATAAGAACATTGGCCGGTTGCCGACAGATGAAAAAACGATCACTGGTCACCGCCGGAATGTTCCGTTTCTGATTTAGTACTGGCTGTTAAAAAACGGATTAAACTGCACTCCCAATGCTACCGCGGGATTGATCTAACCAGGCAACCTTGGCCGAGAATAACTAAGACTTCGATATAAGCATCAACTGGAGGTGAAGCAGGGGAGAGAACAAGAACAAAACAAGAGTTGTTGGATTTTTTGTGGCGCCACGCCTTTATACTAGTATTTTTATTCCATATTTCCCATAGGATAATCGATCTAACTTTTTTACACTTTATTACAACAATTTCATCTGATAATCCGCTTTCAGTATGGACAGCCGAAAAATTTTAGTTCATGAATAAAGTAAAGGACCTCTGGACACTAATAACCATAAACCCAAATTTGACATAGAAAGAAGGAAGGTACACATGTCAAAAATGACATTCTTAATTCTCACTTTGCTTTTTGCAATTCCTTTAGGGAACGCTTATGCAAATCCAAATCTTAGTCAATTATCTCGCCAAACAAGCTTCGATCTCTTTGAACCACAAAATTTAGAGTCAGGCTTGTCTTATGAGATTAAGCTGCCAAACAATAAAGATGGTTCTACCAGCTTTGATACTGTTTTGCTTAGTTATTTTGGAAATAATGGTAAATTTAAGTTTGCATTAAGCCAGCAAAAAAATAACTCTGTAATAACTCAAGAGTTGACTAACATAAACGTTCAAAGTAAAGAAATCAAAAAACAGTACATCAAACATAAAGTGAGATTAGAAGCACGTGGAGAACTTGTTAAAATTAACGGGTCAGAAGGCCGTTATGAAGCGTATGTAGGAAAGAATGCCACAGGGGGCGTTCTTAGATGGATTCAATCGGGAACATATATTGAATTAAATGCACCAGAATTATCAAAAGAATCATTGATAAAAATCGCTGAATCCATGAAAAAGGTAAACTAATAGAAATAACGAGGCACTAAACCGGTCCACTCGAAAGTCTGGTGTCGGAGGACAAGAACAAACATTCATATTGAAGATAAGAACTTGCATTGTTAGCCGAAGGCTACATTATGAAGCGCTTCAAAAATCTGAGATTCTTCCTCCTTTAGGATTGGCAATACTAGGATACATTGAAGAAGGAAAGTACCATGAAGTGGATGCAGGGACCCCGCAAGGGGGCGTCATATCACCGCTTCTAGCCAACTTGTACCTAAACGAATTGGATTGTAAGCTGGAGGAACACGGCATCCGATTTGTGCGATATGGCGATGATTTTCTGTTATTTCCGAAAACAGAGAAAGAGATCTAAAAAGCCGACTGGTACTTTTCATAATGGGCATTGGGATCTTGTTTGGAAATATCATGGGAAAATTCGGGATCACCTTGTTATACAAGCTAGTAATGATCAAGGCTGCACTTCCACACAGACCATAAATGTAACTAATGAAAAGTCATAATCACCGATAACCGGTGGTTATGACTTTTCTTTGTACGCCCAGCATGGGCGTCATCTATACGGTGAAAGTCCGGAATGGGGGCTGGCAAGCGCCTACCATTAGCCAAGAGCAAGGGTGTCCGTCGCGAGGTGGAATCCGAAGGATGCTTGAGGCAAACGTACGGCTTGAGGTACACGAATCCAATTTGAGGCGGTTGCAGTCGGATGAGTCACCAAAACATGACGAAATCCAAAGCTGCCAAAGGCTGTAGCCGTAGACTTGGGCGAGCGCGGGCGGAAAGGTGACGTTCTTATCTGGGGAGGCATGCGGAATAAGCGAAGTCACTTCGTAACCAGAGTCGAGAGGCTCTATTCTCCCCGCACAGCCACGGCTTTCGGCCGGGTAAGCGCGCGCACGACGCTGTAAAAGAAGCCCAGGGCTACATCCAAAGCGGACTGCGCTGGACGGTAGACATGGACTTGATGCAGCACTGCTATTAATTAAAGAATTGGTTCATAACCTTCTGAGACATCAAGAATTAAGTCAACTCCAAACCATTCAGCAATTAGGTGAATGGATCAAAAAGCAAAAGTATTCAACTCCAGATTCACCTCGCCAAGATAATCCAGAGGAGCCCACGAGGTAAAAGGATTGGCACAAAAAACCGGAGGTCTGTTGGACCCCCAGTTTTGATTTATTCTACGAACCGGACAAACTCCGGTTTTCTTAAGCTTCCCGACCGTCTCCAGTCTTTTAGATGCACTCGTTGAAGAATGTAAGAAACTCGGCTATTTGATATTACTCTCACGCATATTTGATTTTAACGTCGGAAGCCGGCAACTTTGCCGTAGCCTTGGTTTTCGTAAAGTAGGAATTTATAAAAAATACGGTCAATTAGATGGCAAATGTTTAATTGCGTTATCGTTGAGAAATTACATATGGACATTGATCCGATATATTTAAAAAAACATTACTATGTTGGACCTGAACAGGTCGGTCAGCAAACCTTTCAAATATTACAGAACAGTTTGCGAAAAAGCAAACGAATAGGAATCGGATATATTACCTTACGCTCCACCGAATACCTCGCAGCAGTACGAGCGATGGAGGAAGGGATAGCATTGAGTACATTGTACTTTGCAGACGAAGTACGATCGACAAAGTCTATATACGAATATGATGAAGTACTTCCAGATGCATTTTCTCAAAGTGCTTTGAAAGCAATTAGTAAGCTCGTCTCAAAACTAACTGTTCATTTCGATCATGCTCAATATAAGAACCGTCACCACGACGAATTAATAAAAGTGATCAATTCAAAAATAAACAATCAAATAATTCCCCATGACCTTCCAGACAAGAAAGTTGAGGATGAAGCGGAGAGTATGGAGGATATCGTAGCAGCTATCCAAAGAAGCATTGAATCCGTTAGCAGAATCAAGACACCGCCTGTTCAAGAATGGCTGCACTAAGGTAATATGACAAATGCCACCTCCGCTAAGTGGAGAGTGGCATTTATTTATTCGGAAAAAATTCTGAAATAAGAAATCGGATCTTTTTTAACTCATCAGAGTTCATCTCGAACATGCGTTCATTTATTTCATTCATAAGTTGCTCTCTGTATATACAAACTAAGCTATATCAAGGCATTATCCGGATTTACTGACATCTGTATAAAATACGGGTTTTGTGAAGAAGAATCTAAGATTTAAATCACAATGATGGATCCAGCTGCCTTATTAATTAGTTGGCATCGCTGAATCCATCATGTGTAGTTGTATGTGCTGCTATTATCTTCGTTCATCATTCGTTATTACCATGCATGATTAGCTTCAAGCCTCTGCCGCAGACGTCGGTTGTTCCTTGGTCAATGATTCCGTTGAGTTTACAAACCGATGCTCAGCGTTAGTTAACAGCTGAAGCAACAGTTGTCGCGGGTGTCCTTGAAGTCCGATCTCGTCCATAGCCGCTGACATGCAGCTTAGCCACGCAGTTGCTCTCGTGGGCGTAATATCGAATTTGGTGTGTATGCGATAATAGCTTATCTTTCTTGTGCTCATGATCAGCACCTCCAGTTGAACTGCTAACATAATGATTGTAACCGAGTTTCAACTGGAAGCTTGTGATTTGTATCACATTCGATAAACAGCTTTAAAATCAGCAACGACTTTACATAATATAATTTATGTCAATTCGTCTGATTTGAAGTCCTTCTCCACAATATCCTCGACCAGCTTGGGAAGCCATGTCTCTAAAGCTTGGAAGACATATCCCGCGGATTCCGCCTTCGTCGTATCCATATACCACGATTCAGGCACCCCGAAAGGCGACATATTCGACGGCTCCGTCTCATCGCGCATAAGAGCTTGTCGTCCAGCAGCACGTTCAATGATCGCTAGGATCTGTCTAGGCGTGATCTCGCCGCGAGAACAAGCGTTAACCGGCCCAATCAAAGACGATTGTCCGATCCAAGCCAAGAAAGACGCCGCTTCGTCCGAGCTGATAAAGGATATCCGCGCATCCGGATTCGGGATCCCGATCGGTACCCCGCGCAGCACACGTTCTACGTGAAAGTGCAATCGCTTGGTGTAATCATCCATCCCTAATACGATCGGGAAACGAACCGCCGCCACAGGAAAGTCCGCTCGCTGGAAAAGGACGGCTTCGGCCAATCGTTTGCCTTCCGCGTAATCGTCCCCTCTTGGCATATCCGGGTTTGGGACGGGATATACGAACGGGTCATAATCCCTCTCTCTCATCCCGGATTCTCCGAACGGGTACACACTGAGCGTGGATGTAAGGATATACCGGGTATTCGTGCCTTGGAACAAACTCGCAGCGGATGTTGCCTCTCTAGCTGAATAGCAAATGTTATCGTAGACAAGATCGTATGACTGCGAATGAAGTGCCCGCTTGAAGTCAACCGGATCATCCCGATCCGCAATTAACCGCGTGACCTTACTGCCGAAGTCATCGGCCGCCCGTCCTCGAGTTAAGATCGTGACCTCCATCTGCATATCAAGCAGCCGCTTCACAAGCTTCCTGCCGAAAAATCGAGTGCCGCCGATGACTAGAACTTTCCCCATTCTCCTCCACCCTCTCTATGAGTTCAGTCAATGTCTCTTTATCCATCATTATACAGCTCCTCTATTCCTGCGCTTACTCCTTGCCGGCCGCTTCAAGCCAATCTTCACTTGTGAAGGTCTCTTCGCATACGCTCGCGCCTAACGCCTGGAACGAGGACACAATATTCTCGTACCCCCGCTCGATATGTTGAACTCCTGCGATGGTAGTTGTCCCATCAGCCACAAGTCCCGCGATCAGCAAGCAGATGCCGGCTCGCACATCAGACGCGTGAACGGCAGCGCCTCGGAGAGGTGCACCTCCCTTAATCGTCGCGACGCCGGAGCGCACCTCGATGTTCGCTCCCATGCGGCTCAGCTGCGCCGCGTGGTGGAATCTCTTCGGGTAGACGCGATCGGCGATGAGGCTTCTTCCGGACGCTTGCGTGAGCAAGGCGGTCAGCGGCTGCTGGAGATCGGTCGGGAACCCGGGATACATGCCAGTTCTCACCCGCGTAGCCTTCAGCTTGCCGTCGCCGATAACGGTGACGGTCGACTCCGACGTCTCCACCTGCAGTCCGATCTCGCTAAGCTTGGCTAGGCAAGAATCGAGATGCTCCGGGATAACATCCTTCACCGTAACGACGCCGCCCGTCGCTCCTGCCGCGATCAAGAACGAGCCTGCGATCAGCCGATCGGGAATCGCCGTATATTGGCACCCGACGAGATACGGCACGCCTTCGATTCGGATCATGTCGGTGCCCGCCCCTCTAATTCGGGCTCCCATCTGGATCAGCATATTCGCCGTATCGACCACCTCGGGATCCCGCGCCGCGTTGCGCAGAATCGTCCGCCCTCTCGCTCGAGAAGCGGCCAGCATCGCGTTGATCGTCCCGCCTGAAGTGATCGTGTCGAAGTAGATATCGGCGCCTCGAAGCTCCGAAGCTTCCACCTCGTAATAATCCGTATAATTGGCGAAACTTGCCCCCATCGCTTCCAGCGCCTTGACGTGCTGATCAATCGGCCGGCTGACGAAGTCGTCCCCTCCTGGATATCCGACGCTCACTTTGCCGAATTTAGCCAACAGCGCGCCTGCGAAGTAATAGGCGGTCCGGAACGCTCCCGCGTTGATCGGATCGATCGAAGCTGAATGGATGTTGCGGGGGTCTATGTAGACGGCGTCATTCTCGTCCCGATGGATTACGGCTCCGATATCGGCCGCAATCCGGAAGAAGATTTCGATGTCGGAGATGCGCGGTATGCCGTGAAGGACGACAGGCTCGTCCGCTAAGCACGCAGCTGCCAGCAGAGCGAGCGAACTATTTTTGGAACCGGGAACGGTTATCGCTCCATGCAACGAGGGTGTACGGTTCACGACGATGCGTCTCATCTTATCACTGCCTTCGCTTTAAGGATCGCCTTCATCATAGTTCAGCGCCCTCAGCCGTTCAATAGTTAGAGAGTCACAGGACAATGATAATGCTTGGCAAGCCAGTAATGTAAGAACAACCCCTCTCCATATGGGGAAAAAGGTTGTTCTGCATCGCCTATGAGCACCCTCTTGCTTGGCCTTACGGATTCGTTGACCACAATCCTGCGGACTTCACGAAGACGCGCGGATTCAGCTTCAGGTTCGCCACGATCAGCTCCGCCAGATCTTCCGGCTGCGCGACCTTCTCCGGATTGCCGTCGGTCAGCTTCTGCTCGATCGCCAGATCGGTTGCGATCGTGCTAGGCGTCAGCGCCGTGACGCGGATGTTGTGCTTGCGAACCTCCTGCATGAGCGATTCGGTCAAGCCCAGCACGGCGAACTTCGATGCGCTGTACGAGCTGGTCAGCGCTGCGCCGCGTTCGCCGGCCGTGGACGAGATGTTCACGATGTGGCCGGACTGTCTCTCGATCATGCCGGGGAGAACGGCTCTCGTCACGTTATAGACGCCCATGACATTGACGCGAATGATATTCTCCCACTCTTCCGGCGTCAGCTCCAGGAACTTGCCGAACTTGGCGGTGCCGGCGTTGTTGATGACGATGTCGATCTCGCCGAGCTCGCCTTGAATCCGCTCCGCCGCTTGTGTGACAGAATTCAGATCCTTCACGTCAGCTGCCGCTGCCGCCGCCTTAACGCCGAGTGCTTGGGCTTCTTGTTGAACCTTCACCAGATTGGACATCGTCCGGCCGATCAGTCCGACATGAACGCCTTCCTGCGCGAGAGCGATAGCCGCTGCGCGGCCGATGCCGCGGCCTGCTCCTGTGATGAGAGCAACTTTGCCCTGCAACGATTGCATGTAGGTCCCTTCCTTCTTCTCATCTCTAACTGTTACCAATGTGATTATAGTTTATACTGGCGGCGATATCAAATCCTACGGGTCTAGCCAAGTGCCGGTTGCGCTCGCCGAGCCTCCGGAATACCGTAACTTATGCCAACTGATGAAGGAGGCTGCGAAGCGCATGGCTGAACGTTCGCTTCAAGACAAGAACGGCATTACGTACGAGCTGTTCGAGCTAGACCCGGCCGTCTACTATCAAGAGAGATATGCTCATCGCGACGTCGTCGGCATCGCCGACAAAGAAGGGAGCGCCGTACGCAGTTCGCTAGCCTATCAGAAGGCGCGCCAATTGCTCGAGACGCTTCGGCTCCTGAAGCGTGAAGCCGGCGACCGGAGGCTGCAGGTGCTCGAGGTCGGCTGCGGCTCCGGCGCCTTCGGCTCCAGGGTGAAGCGCTTTGATTCTCATATTCAACTGTTCGGAGTCGATATGAGCTCAAGCTGCATCGAGATCGCGAAGCGGAACGGATTCGACGAAGCCGTCGTATATGACGCTGCCGAGGGCTTGCCTTATGGCGACGATCAATTCGATCTTGTCTATACGATCGACTTCTTCGGCCATATTGAATTCCGATCCAAGGACGCGATCATCGCGGACATTCACCGGGTGACCAAGCCTGGCGGATTAGGCTTCCACGGCATCGAGACGGGAGCGATCGATTACTGGAATTGCAATCCGAAGGACCCGAACGATCCGATCCGTCAATATGTCTATACGGAAGGGCATATCGGGGTTGAGCCGCTGGAGGATATTGCGGATCGTTTCTCCCCTCTTTTCGAGATCATACAGGCCTTCCCCTTCCCGCTCCGGCCGTTGCTGCATATCCAGAACATTAGGAATAGCCGCCACTGGGGAGACGAATTCAACGACGCGTTCGCAGAGATCGATTCGCCAAAGTCGCGCATGGCGGCCAATCTCATCCTCGGCTGGATCAACCGGTATTTGACCGATCAACTGCTTCGGGCGTACGGCAATCAGCTCATTCGCACAAGGGTTCCGAAGTCGGGACATCAAGGCTTAGACCGGTTCATTGACACGCTGCTGCAGGGCTCCGGCTTCTCCATGACGACCGTTCGGAAGCGTATGATGGATTAGGCAAGGCTGCCGCAACAACGAAAGCCCCTCACGACGAGGGGCTTTCGTTGTGCTGCCCAATCTATTCCTTATCCGTCGGATGGATTAAGCTTCATATCCGAGCTTCTCCAGCCCATCCAGGCATACTGTGCGGATGAGATTCAGGTCCTCCTCGGGCTGATCGGCCGGCGTGCTGTTAAGCTTGACGTTCAGCACGTTGTCCATCTCGGCCCGGTTCACTTCCGCCAGGCCAGCGAGCAGATTCAGCGTGGATTCGTCGCGCAAGACGATATCCTCGTAGCGGAACAGATAGATGTTCCTCTGCGGATCATAAAGCTCGGCGTAATGGAGGGCCCGCTCGTTCCACACATTCGCGAACTTGGCCGCATCTCCCGCCCAGAAGGTTGATGCGCTCTGCCAGACAGGAATCGGATGGCGGACGAGCAGCACGATCTTCGCCTTCGGATAGCACGTCTTCAGCAGCTCGATCTCCGGCTTGCCGTAGCGGACTTCCTTGAAGCCGATCCGATCATGGCCGGCGCGGAATTCCGAATAAGCGACCGCATGGTAGACGCGAAGCGCCTGAACGACGCCTTCGGCGACCCGCTCCGGTTCGGGGGACATATTCGCGATCCACGTATTCGGATTCTCGCCTTTGGCGAAGTAAGCTTCCTTCTCCGGCCTGCCATGGATCGAGAAGTGAGCCGCTAACGTACGGATGCGGACGAATTCGCTGACGATGCCGCCTTGCTCTCCCCAGATCAGTGTCCCTCGCCGAGTATTGAAGATTCGTTGGACGAGCGTCGATCCTGTCCGAAGAGTGATGCCCGAGATGATGACGTCCATTCCCATTCCCCCTCTTCGTTCCATATCGCGTCTACCGGCCTTGGCGCGTCGCCGACGGATGAGCGATCCGCGAGAACCACATCCGGTTCGGCGAACGGAATTGCTCTCCAATCCATCCATTGCAATCTGCCGTAGGAACGCGCCCGCGTCGACCGATCATTCTGGATGCGCACATACACGAGATCGCCCCGCTCCAGCAGGCGGACAATCGTCTCCCCCATCCTTCCGTCAAGCGCGAGTTCACTGGACAGGTACAACTCGACCAATCGCCCGCTTCCTGCTGACGGTTGCCGATTCGGCTGATCTCCCAGCGCCGACTGAAGCACCTCCGTCCACTTGTGTTCCCAGCGACGCTTCGAGAACACTCGGGCGACTTCGGTCGCCTTCCGCTTCAGCTCTGCGAGCTTATCGGGCCGATCCAGCAATCCGCGAATCGCATCCTTCAATGCTTCCGCGTTCGGCTCAATCAGCAGGCCGTTGTAATCGTGTATGACGAGATCGGACAACCCTCCGATCCGAGTGGCGATCACGGCGTTGCCGCATGCCATTGCCTCCAGGCAGGACAAGCTGGTCCCTTCGCTGTGCAGCGTCGGTATCAGCGTAATATCGGCGGCGTGATAGGCTTGAGCCATCTCCTTCATCGGAAGCGAGTATCGCCGGATACGGTTGCCCCACCGCGCTCGCTTCTCGTCTACCCGGGCCGTATCCGCGCTGTCTCCATAGCCGACGAAGTGGAAGTCAACGTTCGGATAAGCCTCCAGAATGCCGTCGAGGACGTCCAGTACCATATACAGACCGCGAGGGCTGTACAGCCTTCGCGGATACAGAATGACGAGCCTCTCTCTCGTCTCGAGATAGCCGTCGCGAGGAGAGAAGTCCGACTCTTCTACGTAATTCGGAATGACTTGAATGCTATGGCCGTAATCGTGCTGAATCGTCTGGAACCAATTCGCGGAGTTCGTATCCACGGAGACGAGCCGATCGCACAGCCGGACACCTTCGATGAACCGGCGGTTGCGCTCCCAGAACGCATTGCCGTTCGTCGCGCGAACATTCGGCCCATCCCAGCTGACGCCGTGAATAATGCCGATGCTCGGGCAGCGGCTGCCGTGCGGCCATGCATTGAAGTGAGCTGAGTAGATCGTCAGCGCAGCCCGTTCGTCTGTCTGTTCGGCGAACAAGCGGCTGAACATGCTCACTGTGGGCACATTGTAGTACTTGGCGGTCTGTCCTCCACGGGATAAGGAGACGACGTCAATGTCCTGGTAGCGTCTCCGCCACGGGTAGTTGCCGTATTGGTAGATCACGCACTCGAGCCCTATTCTCCGGCACAATCGGTGCAGATCAAGCAAGTACCTCTCCGCGCCGCCGGAATAGAAGCTATCGCCATCGTAATCGAGGAAGGTCGTCGTCATGATGGCGACTTTGCCAGCAGGACGGTCGTTGGCGTAGGCCATCCACATGGCAGGCGCGGCCGCGAATTGCCGCTCGACCTGATCGAAGAGATCGGACCAGGTCTTCTCCGCGCTCGGAAGATACAGGGCATCCGGCCGGCCGGCCAAATATGCACTCAACGGCTGAGCCGAATAGGTGACGATATCCGCCGAAGCGATCACCTGCCGACGCTTCTCAAGCATAGCTTCGTCGTATGGACCGACAGGTAAGTCGGCGTCCGTCATGTCGTACCAGACGGCCTTGTGGGGGAGCAGATCTGCCCAGATCATCTGCGTCATACGTGATATCAGCACGATTGCCGCTTGGCTTCGGAGTGCGGGCAGCAGCGCTCCCTGATCGCGAATCGCGAAGACGTTGGGTTCTGCCTCGCGAAGGTCCTCTTCTCCCTCCGGATCACAGAAGAAGCACAGATAGCCGCGTCGCCCCATCTCGCTAAGCCAGCGTCGCGCTCGCTCGTTCGTCGCCTCATGGACAGCCTCGGGACAGACGGCGATCGCGCGGTGCTCTCGGCCGAGCAGATGCATCGCTTCGCACACAAGTCCGCGGGGCTCTTCCTGTAATCTCCTCCGGTACTCTGTTTGCCGGTCGGCATAGATGAATCGGTAATCGGGACGAAGCGTACTCATCGGGAAGCCTCCAATGCCAGCCGGACCGCCTAGCGGCCGGGTGATGCTACTATATGTATGTGCCTTCGTCTGCTGCGGCAACGTCAGTCACCCAGCCCGATCCGAGACGATCGCTGACGGCATCATGCGGCAGATGGGCATTTGATCTCTTGCCTGTCGCGCGGCTATAGGTTGTTTCATCAAGTTGGCATAGACTAGCTTCCCGCCATCAACCGTCTACATAATCTACATTGGACTTGTATCCTCGAAAGGAGAGATGACATCCATGTTGGCGGAAGTACAGCAATGCAGGACGAAGCGGGTTAGACGCAGACGTCTACGCATCTCAAGGCGTCCTCGAAATAGGTTCAATTCCCTTCTCCGAACGAACCGTTCGCTTAGAAGGCAGATTCGTCTCTTGCGGCGGAATCAGTCGACGCTCCAGGCGGAGACGGCTGCGCTGGAATCGCGAATGGACGGCTACCGCGGCGACATGAACACGGTTCTCTCCCAGTTGAGCACATGGGTCGCTCGATCCGCTCAGCTGCAAGAGCTCGTCGCCGCGCTCGACAATCAATTCCGTACGCTGCAAGCCCAAGTCGGCGAACTGGCCGATCCTTACGCCGAAGTGCGCTCGACGCTGGAGAGCCGTCAAGGCAGCGTCGTTACGATCGAGACGGACGCGGGACCGGTCGCCGGCACGCTCATCGCGGTCGGGACGGACTTCGCCCAACTGCTGGAACCGACCGGCGATATGGTGTTCGTCCTGATCGACAGCATTAGTCAAATTGCCTAATCGAGAGGAGAAGATGACATGGATCTTGAACAAGCGTTAGCCGCGTACGTCGGCCGATCGATCGAAGCGATATCGCCGAACAGCTTCGTCCAAGGCACGCTTCTGGGCACTGGCAGCGGCCTTCTGTCCATCGAAGCCGTCAGCTCCGGTTATACGTCGCCGTCCGGACCGGTCAGCGTCCCGATCGCCAATCTGTCGCTCGTGCGCGTGCTGGCGGCCTGATCTGAATAAGCGTCGTCTAGCTATCTGACGCCAACGACGCTGCCATCCAATCATGCCATACCGGATACAACGCCTTATTGCGCTGCGTGACACTTGTGCGGCGGACTCGCCGATGATACAGCGGCGCCGGAATCCGGCGAATCGTCTGAATGCGGCCGATGCGGATCAGCATCTGTACATCCTCGTACAGACGGCCGCCGTACGGATCGGTCGTTCTCCACCCTTGAAGCCGCTTCAGTAACGGCACATGATACGCTCTTGGCGCGATTGCAACGGGATGATCCAGCAATCGGTAGACATCAATCGAATCGGGCGCACGCTGCAAGCGAGCTGGAATCAGCGACCGATCGGCGCGCTCTTGCCATTCGACGTGATCAGCTACCAGCACGCCCGTGTCTTGTCCGGACACGGCGGATTCAGCTTCGACTTCGGCTGCGCTGGCTGAATCCGCCAGCTTCGCAAGACAATCGAGAGACAGCCAGTCGTCGGCATCCAATTCGAGCAGCCAGCGTCCCTTCGCGAGCGCGAGCGCATGGTTGAGACAGACGGACTTGCCCCTATTCGTCTCGTGTCGCAGCAACCGAATTCGCGCGTCGCGAAGGAGCGGCGATTGCCGCAGCACCTGCTCGGTATTGTCGGTTGAACCGTCGTCGACGATAAGGAGCTCCCAATCCGAACGCGTCTGCACCATGACGCTGCGGACGGCCCATAGCAGATAGTCGGCATCGTTGTAAGAACAGATTACGACCGTGAACAGCGGATTCCCTGAGGGCGGCGGATCGGAGGGTTGGGCTCCCAATAGCGGAGAGAGCAGTTCCCATTCCCGCGCGTATCGCCGCCAGCTCGGGAAGCGCTGATGAACAGAAGCTGGATGGTATGCGGCTGAGCGAACGGTCTTCCACGACCATCCGCGCGCCAGCCGGCTCTTCATCTCAATTAATCCATAACCGGCGAACGGCCCAAGCTCTTGTTCCACGAAGGCCGGCGGCGTTCCATCGCGAACAGCCGCGGTTCGCCAGAGCTGCGGTATCTCGGGCAGCCGGACGCGCGGCGCCGCGAACACAGCGGCAGGCGCGTCTATCTGCTCTTCAGGCTGGAAGATGATTCCGGCTTCCTGATCGTCAAGCGAAGCGAGCCAAGCCGGGACATTCGCGAACCATTCCGGTTCCGCGGCATCCCCGGCCGCGAGCACTGCGAAGAACGGGTCGGAGCAGCCGGCCAGCTCCCGACGGAGCTCCTTCGCCGGGTGCGCGCCCAGCCGAACGATGCGGCTTCGCGGCCAAGCGGCAGTGACGCACGCTTCGGCTCGCCGCACCGCTTGATCGCCGAACGCGTTCCATATGAAGACGAGCATCGCAACCTCCGTCAATATGGGAATAGATCGCTACGCTACAACCTATGACAGCTAGGCGAAGAAGGTGAGCTATTGAGCATTATTGTTGTCCCGCCGACGCTTGACTGGAACTGGATGAAGCAGCGTCCTCAGCATCTCATGAGCCAATTGGCCGCGCGGGGACATACGGTTTGCTACTGCGACCTGACCCGTTCGGATGAGCACGTATCGGCCGCGCAGGAGATCGAGCCTCGGCTCTTCCGAGTGTTCGATCACGAGCGATGGCTGCGCGAACAATGGCCGTCTCTGCGCCGAGAGCTTCAGCAGCCCGTCCTCGTCTGGTGCTGTCTTCCCCGTTCGCCGAGTCAACTCTATCTCGATTACCAACCCGACGCTCTGATCTACGACTGTGCGGATGACTGCCCCGAATGGTACGCGTCGGAACGCGAGCTGGCTGCGGCGGCGGATCTGATCGTGTGCTCGTCCGAGCCGCTGCTGCAACGGCTGCGCAGACATTACCCGAAGCGTGACATCCTGCTCGTGCGCAATGGATACGATCCGGCGATGCGGCTGCACCTTCCCTCCGACGGAGAAGAGCAGGCCGATCGGCCGCTCTCGCGTTCGGCGCCGGATGGCGGACGGAGTCAGATCGGTTATGTCGGCGCCTGGGCCCGCTGGATCGATGAATCGCTCGTGCGTGAGATGGCGAAGCGGCTGGGTGCGGAAGTGACCGTCATCGGCCCCTCCTTCGGGCGCAAGCTTGGCACAGCCGCCAGCCGAGACCCGATCCGCTTCCTAGGGCTGAAGCGGCACGACGAACTGGCCGAATGGATTCGCCGATTCGATGTCTGCCTCATCCCGTTCCGCAAGCTGCCGATCGCCCTCGCCGCGAATCCGATCAAAGCATACGAATATATGGCAGCAGGCAAGCCTGTCGTCTCGACGGACTTGCCAGAATGCCGGCTTATGGAGCCGTATGTTGATGTGGCGGCGGACCGCCGAACGTTCATTCGGATGGTCGCCCGGAGGCTGGAGGAACCGGGCGGCGAGACGCCGCGCAGACAATTCGCATTGCAGAACACATGGGAGCGCCGAGGAGCGGCGATCGATGCGTGGATAAGGAAGAGTAGATTCGTACGCGAGCCATACGGACGCGACGAATCGAACGCCGACGCCTTCCTGTGACCCGTAACCGCGGCGGCAATGCAACTTACGTATAGTGGAGGCGAAGAGCGTTGAGACGCGTTAGCAAATCCAGGAAGTACGTGGCCAGCAAGCTGAGCAAGACGAACGCCATTGTGAAGGATGAGCGCCTGCGAATCCATGTGCCGGAGACGAGACCGTTGTCGTCTTCCTCGCTGCGCGAGCTGCTGCACAAATACGGCATGGTGTACGTTAAGCCCGTATCCGGCATGCATGGCAATGGCGTCGTTCGCGTGGAGCATCTTCCGGATTCCTCATCCCGCCAGCCTTACTGTTACCACTACAAGCGGGAGCTTCGAACGTTCCGTTCGTACCAAGAGATGAGCGATTCACTGCTCAAGCTTGCCGGAAGGAGACCGTACCTCGTTCAGAGAGGCATTCGCCTTCTGAAGCACAACGGGAGGATGTTCGATATCCGCGTCATGGTTCAGCGCAATCCGAGCGGGCATTGGGAGACGACCGGCATCATCGGTCGCGTGGCGGAAGTAGGCAAGGTCGTCACCAACTATCACAACGGAGGCGCGCCAACTCCGCTGAACGCGCTGCTCAGCCCCAAGATCGGCGAAGCGCGAACGGCCGCTATCGCTCAATCGCTGGCGTCAATCGGCCGGCGGGCAGCAGCCGCGCTAAGCCGAACGTATCCGGGCATCGATACGATCGGCGTCGATGTCGGGCTCGACCAGCGATACCGCCCATGGATTATCGAGGTTAACACCAGCCCTGATCATTATTTATTTAAGCACCTTAAAGATCGTCGATCCTTCCGCAGAATTCTTCGTTACGCCAGGGCGTTAGGCCGAATCTAGAGCGCAGACTAACACTTCATCTGGCATCTCGGACGCAGGCAAGAACTCCGAATCAACCATTCATACCAGCAGCGGGAGCGTGAACGCGAACAGCGTCTGCGCGGCCAGCGATGTGCTGATCTCGCGCCGGCTGACGATCGCGGACACGGGCATCGGCATCGCGCCGGAGGAGATCGGCCGCGTGTTCGGCCGCGGCTTCGCCGGCGCTAACGGCTGGCTGCAGCCCGCCAAGTCGACCGGCAGGGGCTCTATCTGGCCAGGCAGACGGCGATCAAGCTGGGCCACGGCCTGTCCGTTCAATCCGAAGCCGGCGCGGGGACGAGGATCACCGTACATTTTCCCAAATTCCGCACCTATCATGATCTGTGATGTAGTAAGATAGAATTTGGCAATCTAACTACATATGAAAGGCAAGGCGCAAGAAGATGAGAGCATTGTATCGAAGATGGGTGTTGAGCTACTGGAGTCCTTATGCCGCTATGGCGCTGGCGGGTATCTTGAGCGCTGTTTACTTCGGGATCACGAAGACCGTGTGGGCCGTCACCGGCGAGTTCACCCGTCTTGGCGGGCATGTGCTGGAGTGGTTCGGCGCGGACTTGTCGGACTGGAGCTACTTCGGACTGGTCGGCATGAACGGCACGACATGGACGCGGACGGACGGTTGGATCGTCTGGGGCATGTTCGTGGGGGCCCTGATCATGGTCCTCTTGAACAATAACTTTAAGATTCGGGTTCCCCGGCAGAAGCGCCGCTGGATCCAAGGCTTCGCGGGCGGGATCGTCGCCGGCTTCGGTGCTCGGATGGCGCTCGGGTGCAACTTGGCCGCCTTCTTCACCGGCGTGCCGCAATTCTCGCTTCATGCGTGGATCTTCATGGCGGCGACCGGTATCGGCACGTATCTCGGCGTGAAGCTGATCGGCACGAAGTGGTGGAAAGGCAAGCCTGCCCTATCGAAAGGTTCGATCGACACAGCGTCTCAACCAACTAAGCGTAAGGTTCAGCCTATTCTCGGCGGCATCGCCGCTCTGCTGTATGCCGCGCTGATCGTCTGCTTCTTCGCCACCGGCCATCCGATGCTCGGCGTCGCCGCGCTGTTCGGCGCGTTCTTCGGCATCTGCATCGAGCGAGGCCAGATCTGCTTCACCTCGGCCTTCCGCGATATGTGGATCAGCGGACGCGCGACGATGACGAAGGCGATCCTCGCCGGTATGGCGGTCAGTTCGGTCGCGACGCTGATCATTCTGCTCGTCAACGGCATGGACCCGATCACGAAGATCGCGGCTCCGAGCACGCTCATCGGCGGCATCCTGTTCGGCCTCGGCATCGTCATGGCCGGCGGCTGCGAGACCGGCATGATGTACCGGCTCATGGAAGGCCAGATCGTGTTCCTGCCCGTCTTCCTCGGCAACGTCATCGGCGCGAGCTTCCTCGCCTATGCTTGGGACCATATGGGCGTATACGATGCGCTCGTGGCGAGCGGCTCGAAGATCAACCTGTTCACCGCTTGGGGACCTGCCGGCGCGATCGCGGCTACGCTCATCGTCTTGGGGCTAGTCTTCGCCATCGCCGCTTACTGGCAGAAGCATTATCGCTTCGGCACCGGATTTAAGAGAGGAGAATCGCACCATGTCAATTGATTACACGCTGGATATTCGCGGCGAATCATGTCCCTACCCCGTCGTCTACACGCTCGAGACGTTAAAGGGAATGAAGCAGGGGCAGCTGCTGCAGGTCATCGTCGATTGTCCCTCCGCCTTCCGCAACGTCCCGGAGGAAGTGCTCAAGCATGGCTACACGATGGCGCAGGAGCCTGAGAAGAACGGGCGCGACATGATCTTCTATATTACCGCTTAACGGCGGCCCTCGTCCCCGACCATAACGCTAGAAAAGAAACCGCATGCCTCCGCTCTAGGCGGGACGCATGCGGTTTCTGTATTATTTTCACCTTAGAACTCGAACTTGAAGTCGTCGTCCGTCAGCGGCTCGACGTTCAGCGTGCGCACGTAGCCGTTGCCCTTCTTCGAGAAGAAGTCGTGCTGCTTCGTCTTCGTGCTGATACCGTTGAACACGATCGGGTTGACATCCTCTTCCGGGAACACCGGATCAAGCCCCAGGTTCATCATCGCCTTGTTGGCGTTGTAGCGAACGAACGTCTTCACATCAGCCGTCAGGCCAACCTCGCCGTACAGCTCCTCGGTGTAGTTCATCTCGTTCTGATGCAGGAACTGCAGCAGCCCGCGCAGCGTCTCGTACGCGTCCTTCTGCTCATCCTCGTCGAGCTCCGCGAACACTTCCTGGGCGAGCACGCCGACGTACACGCCGTGGATGCTCTCGTCGCGCAGGATGAGGTCGATGATCTCGCCGCTGCTCGTCATCTTGCCCTGTCCGGCCAGATACAACGGATAGAAGAAGCCGCTGTAGAACAGATAGCTCTCGAGCAGAACGGAAGCCGCCATCGCGAGATACAGTCTCTTGCGAGTCGTGATGTTCTTGTAATACTCGGCGATCGTGTCCGCCTTCGTCTGCAGGTAGCGGTTCTCTTCGACCCAGCGGAACACCGCGTCGATCTCTTCCGTCGTCGCCAGCGTTGTGAATATGCTGCTGTAGCTCTTCGCATGGATCTGCTCCATCATCGCCATGAACCCGAGCACCGCCTTGCGCTGCAGGCCGTCTACATGCTCGAGAATCTTCGGCATGCCGATGCCGCCCTGCACCGTGTCGAGCAGCGTCAAGCCGCCCAGCACCTTCTTATAGAGCGTGCGCTCCGCATCGTTCAGCTCAATCCATGACATCTTGTCGTCCGACAGCGGAATCTCCTCGTCTGTCCAGAACTGCATAATGTTCTGCTGCCAGAACATATTGGTGAAATCATCGTCCGGACGATTCCAGTTAACGGCTTTCATCGCGCACATGGTGTTCTTCCCCTTTCATCTGCGTCCATCCGCGAGCGATTGCCGCTCGGACTTCCTGCGGGTTCCGTCGTCCCGTCCAATCAGACGGCGCAGCTAACGCAGTTCTCGACGGACAGAATGTTCGTCCGCGTGTAATACAGAGACTTGAGCCCCTTCTTCGCAGCATACACGTAATACCGCGACAGTTCGCGTGTCGTTACGTCGCTGTTAACGTGCAGAATGGTCGAGATGCCTTGGTCGACATGCGCTTGTATCTCCGCGATCAAGTCGATGATCTTGAATTGGTTCATCGAATAAGCGGATTTGTAGTAGAAGAAGTTGTCCTTGCTCAAGAACGGCATCGGATAATACGTCGTCGAGTTCGCATACGTGCGCGTCTCGATCGGTTCCACGACAGGCATGACGCTTGCCGTAGCGTTCTGCAGGTAAGAGATGCTTCCGGTAGGAGCGGTTGCCAATCGATAAGCGTGGTACAAGCCGTGCTTCTGCACGCCTTGTTGCAGCTTCGCCCAGTCCTCCGTCGTCGGAATGGCCATCCCTTCGAACAGCGCTTTGACTTTCTCCAACCTTGGTCTGTAGTCGGTGTTCTTATAACGTTCGAAGTACGCGCCGCTCGCATACTCCGAACGTTCGAAGCCGGCGAATGTTTGACCCTTATCGCGGGCGATCTCCATGCTTCGTTCGATGGAATAGTAATTCACCATCATGAAGAACGTACGGACGAAGTCAAGCGCTTCCGGGCTCTCGTAGGAGATGCGGTTCTTCGCCAGGTACCCGTGCAGGTTCATCGCGCCGAGGCCGACCGAGTGCAGCTCAGCGTTCGCCTTAGCGACGCCGGGCGCATTCTGGATGCTCGACATGTCGCTGACAGCGGTCAGCGCGGTAATGCCTTCGTGCACCGACTCGCGAATCTTGCGGCGGTCCATGACATTGGCGATGTTCAGCGATGCCAGATTGCAGCTGATGTCGCGGCGAATGATGTCCTCTTGGCCGTAATCGCCGATCTCGGACGTCTCCTGCAGCTGGAAGATCTCCGTGCACAGGTTGGACATCTTAATGTTGCCGATTCCCTTCAGCGCATGATCGCGGTTCGCATTCGAACGGTTCATAATATAGGGATAGCCGGATTCCAGCTGAATCGTCGCGATCTTCGTCAGCATGTCGCGCGCGCTGAGAACAGCCTTCTTCTTCACCCGCTCGTCGGCGAGCAGCGTCTCGTACATCTCGTCGATGTTCATGTCGTCGAGGTGCTGGCCGTACGCCTTGTACACCGAGTACGGTCCGAACACATACAGCATCTCATTGCGTTCCGCAAGCTCGTAGAACTTGTTCGGCACGATCAAGCCGATCGACAGCGTCTTCAGACGCGTCTTCTCGTCGGCGTTGATCTTCTTGCTGTCCAAGAACTCCATGACGTCCCATCCGAAAATGTTGTAGTACCCCGCGCCAGATCCCTTGCGCTGGCCCATCTGATCCGCATAGGAGAACGCGTCCTCCATCAGCTTCAGCACCGGCATAATGCCTTTGGCCGCGCCTTCCACGCCTTTGATCGGCTCGCCGCGCCCGCGCAGCTTGGACAGGTTGACGGCGACGCCGCCGCCGATCTTCGACAGCTGCATGCAGGTGCCGAGCACATAGTTGATCGAATTGAGCGCGTCGTCCATCTCCAGCAGGAAGCACGAGACGAGCTCGCCGCGGCGGCTCTTGCCCGCGTTCAGGAACGTCGGCGTTGCCGGCTGCACGCGCTGCTCCATCATCGCATTCGCCAAGCTGAGCGCGACGGATACGTCGCCTCGACCCAAGTGCAGGGCAACGATCGCCACGCGGTCCGCGTAATGCTCGAGGTACAGCGACTTGTCGTCGCTCTTCACGGCGTAGTCCGTGTAGAACTTGGATGCCGCCATGAAGGACTGGAAGCGGAAGTCGCTGTTATGCGTCAGCGCATATACCTGATCAACCTCGGCTTCCGTGTACTGCTCATATACGTTCTCATAGTAATCGTTATCGATCATATACCGCACCTTGGCGGCCGTATTCTCAAACTTCAAGCTCTTGCGCTCGACTTCCGCCATGAACGCTTCGACGGCTTCGCGATCCTTGTCCAGTTGGAAGAAGCCTTCCTCATCGCGCTGCATCAGCAAATTATTGAGTTCAATATGACGCAACTGCCTTCACCTCTTTTAAGAATGTCTCCACGTCTTTGGCTGTACCCGACAGCTCGAACTTGGACAGAATAGGAACGCCGTACTTCGATGAGATGTGATCCGCGCTGCGCGCGAAGCGATCTCCCCAGTTGCGGTTGCCGCTGGCGGAGACGCCAACCATCTTCGCGTGATTGCGTTCCAGGAACGACATCACCTTCTCCGGCGGATTCCCGAATCCCGTCGTGTATGTAACAAGCACAAACGGCTCATCCAGCAAGGTCGACTCCTCGATTTGGATCGATGGGAGATCGAGCTTGCGAATGAACCGCTTCACATTGCCGGTACGGGAATCGTATGCAATCAGCATCTGGGGGACGTCTCCTCTCCACATCAAATAACAACAAAAGACGAATCCGGAACGATCTGGAAAGCCAATACCGAAAACGTCTCTCTAATGCCGGAATGCTAGTCAGGGTCTGACATTAGGTACGGAAGTACGACAAATGTTCGCGCTCCCATCATCGAACCCGGTCGAAATGTCGGCTTCCCGGATTCGGATTAACTATATGTAGTTGATGTAATAAATCTAGCACCAAGATATAGGGAAGTCAACCGTGTATTCGCTGAGAAAAATGTCGATGAGTCCCAGGAACTATTTTGGGAATTGCGGACCGAATCCGCGGATCCGCTCCTATCAAAGCAAAGCAGCGACACCGCTAGAGGCGTCCGCTGCAAGATTAGGTCTTAAGATATTTTTTCGATTCGAGTGGCGACGAGCTGATTCGGAGTGAGCGCATACCCGATGTCCCAGATGTCGACTCGATCCCCCTCAACCAGACAGAATCCGATGGCCTGCTATCAATGGGACAGTGCGTTAAAATCCGGCTCGCCTTCCGACAGGAAGGCAGATTTAGCTTGTTCATGACCGCAGCCGCCGAACGACGGTCACTTGTACGATAGCCATAACAGCACACTCCTTCTTGGCGGTTGAGGTTCTCTCAAATTCATTTTAAAGGGAAGCATTATAATTTAGCTCATTAATTATTAAGGAGAAGTGTAGGGAGAGGGGACACGCGAGACGATCGTTTCCATGTTATACTAATGAGGATTTAGAGATTGTCAGATCATAGTTAACATAATCAATATTATGTATACATATTTCGAATTTCAAGTTTTGATATTTTGATTAACGGGTGATAGATATGAATCTCCAGAAGAAGAAAGACCGCGAGGAACTGGATCGCCGCGTGCCGAGCATGCCCTGGTATGTTGAGAAGTTCGTGAACTACAAGCTGCCCGACCTCTCTCCTTCCTCCCTGCTCGAGTACGTTCGCGATTACGAGACGTTCTTCTCTTGGCTGATGGCGGAAGGACTGACGCAGGCTGCCAAGATGACCGAGATCCCGCTTGCGGATCTGGAACGGCTTCATATGGAGAGCGTCGACAATTACCGCATGTACCTGTCGACGCGGACCGAGAACGCGAACAGCCGGACGACGATCTCGCGCAAGCTGTCGTCTCTTCGCTCCCTGTTCCACTATTTGAGCCAGATCGCGGAGGATGACGACTTCTACCCGCTCCTGAAGCGCAACGTCATGGCCAAGGTGTCGATCAAGCGCACCCAGAAGCCGAAGGATACGGCCGCCAAGCTAGAGGGCAAGCTGCTGCAGGAGGAAGAGATTCTCGAATTCATTAACTATATTAAACATGATTATGCGCACGATGTCGCTTCCAATAAGCAAGCGCTCCACGCGCATGAGCTGAACCATACGCGGGACGCCTGCATCGTGAGCCTCATTCTGAACTCCGGCCTGCGCGTGTCGGAGCTGGTGAACCTGAACGTCGACGATCTCGATCTGAAGAAGAAGCTGACCTACGTCTACCGCAAAGGTAAGAACGACGACACGTTCAAGACGCCGGTCTTCTTCCGCCATGATGCCGTCGAAGATCTGGAAGAGTATTTGCGCCTGCGCGAGCTTCGGTACAAGGCGCCCAAACGCGAGAAAGCCCTCTTCCTCGCCGTGGCGAACGGCAAGAACGAGGGCTCCCGCATGACGAAGCGGGCGATTCAAGAGATGGTTATCAAATACGCCAAGCGATTTGGCAAGCCCTATCTCTCCGTCCACAAGCTCCGGCATTCGTTCGCGACGGACTACTACTTGCGCAACGACCTGTACAAGACGCAAGAGCAGCTTGGCCACGCCTCGCCGGAGACGACGCAGATCTATGCGCATCTCACCGACAAGACGATGGAAGAAGCGATCGACCGCCGCCGAGAAGCTGAATGACGAAGCGAAGCATGGCGTGAACAGCAGGCTTGCGAGCGTTACCGCAGCTCCCGTTCGATCCAGACGGCGAGCTGCTTCTCATGCTCCCGCAGCCGATTCAATCCCGTCGCCGCGCTAACGGTCTGGATTCGCAGCGTCTCTTCCCCGTCTACGCCGTCCAGATATCGGCCGAGGAAGTGGACGAACACGTCCAATTTCCTCAGTTTGACAAGAGCCGGAATTGCCTCCTGCTCGTCTCCGCTAAGCTTCAAGTTCTCCGCGTAGCCTTCCAGAAACGCTGGAACGGTATCGTTCGCGGCTTCTCCATCCAGCAATGCCGACAGCACGACCGCCGGCTCCATCGCCCGCAGATCCCGCGTGCAGAATTCAAAGTCGATCACGGCTGTGACCGCGTTCGGATTCCCCTCTTCCGCCAGCATGTTGGAATCGTTGATATCGCCGTGCACGAGCTGATGCGGCAGTTCGCCAAGCCGCGACAATCGGCTCCGGAAGCGGCTCCATTCTTCGTGAATCGTACGCAGCTCTGCTGCGAGCGATCGGAACGCGGCCGGCGGACGCTCGCAGAAGTCCGCCACCTTCTCGGGCGGACAGGAAGGATGCGCCAGGTCCAGCTTATAATACGGCGGGTATACCGGCGGCGCGTTCACTCGAATACGGGCTAGCGCGCTGCTTAGCTGGCCCGCGGCGCGGCCGACAGCTCGGGCGCCAGCCGGACTCAAGCTGTCCGGCCTTCTGCCGGGCAAATACGCGAACAGGCATCCATATCGCTCCGTGCCGTCGTTCAGCCGGAAGTGCGTCTCGCCTGTCCGGTCGCGAACGGGCTGCGGAACCGCGAACGGCAGCCGTTCCGCAGCGAGCGCGAGCAGCGTCTCATGCTCGAAGCGAACCTTGGCCTCGTCCCGATGCGTCTCATACAAGCGAAGCACGTAGGTCTCGCCGTCTGATTGGACGTACCGGGTCGTATTGTTCCAGCCGCTCTCCCCTCCGCTCAGGAAGGTCCATTCCCCATCGGCGAAGTAGCGGCGCAGCGCTGAAGCGATAGCCGTAGCTGAGCTCACGACGAGGGGGTCACCGAAGCGTCGATCGCTTGAAGCTCGGCGTCGGTGAAGATTCCGAGACGCCAGAAGGCGACGCCGCTCAAGCCATAGCGCTTGGCGAGCCCCAGCTTGCTGGCGATCGAAGTCTCGTCTTCGCTGTCCATATTCACGCCAAGCAGCAGCTGCTCTTTCGAGACGCCGGCTTGAAGCGTCTGCTGGATAGCTTCATCGATCAACGCTAGCGGCTGAGACTTCTTATCAGCGGTATAATCATAGGCCATCAGAACGATCTCATCCGCGTACTTCGCCAGCGTTCCATAGTCATAGCCCTTGTACGAGCTGTTCGGCGCATGAATTGCGAGCGAGAGCTTAAGGCCGAGCGGCGCCGCCTTCTCGTCCAGCTCCTTCACATATTCGTTCAATTGCTTCTTGGCGACTGCCGGATCATCCTTCAGCCCAAGACCTTCATAATCGAGCATAATGCCGCCAAAGCCTCTCTCCGAAGCGACCTCAATCATCTCGCCGATCGAGCTTGAGCGTAATTGCGGATCCGTCATCACCTTCGTCAGTTGCCGACTGCCGTCGACTCCGGAGACCATGAGATACGTATCCTTGTTCGAATCATTAACGTCCTTAACGATCGACTGCGGCGTAACATCGCCAGCTGGCTGCGGCCACTTATAAACTTTGCCGCCCGTCGTGAACTGGCTGTTCTCATTAATCTCGCTCCAACCGAAAGCCACCGCGTTAAGAGAATTCGTGCGATCCAGTTGATCGTAGGAGCTGATTGCATAGAAGCCTAGCAAGCGCATCTCTCGCTGCGGCGATTCAATAGAGACGGTATGCGCCGTTTGATTCCAGCCGGTCTTCGCGCCGAACTGATCGGCGAACACCCGCAGCGGAATCAGCACATGTCCTTGTTGATTGACGGGAGCCTCTAACAGTTCAATATTCGTTCCGTCAACTGCAGCCGTCTTCTGCCCGACGGTCAGCTTCAATTGAACCGGCTGTCCGTCACCGCTTAAACCGGATGCGGTAATCGTCTTCGCGGTCTGATTCCACACGACCGAGACGCCTAGCGCCTCCGCTATAGCGCGGAATGGAACCATCGTCACGCCTTGCTTGATGATCGGCGCTGAATCGAACGGCAGCGCATACCCGTCCAACAAGATTTGGACCGCGTCGCTGCCCGTCCCCGCTGCTGCTGCGTGCGAATATCCCGCTGGCGCTGCCGCATACAGAGAGGCTGCCAATACGGCTGCCGCAGCTGTTCTCCCCCAATGGTGCTTGTTCACGTACGATTCTCCCTTCCCGGCTGCTTCATCGTTAAGACTCTAGTACAATCCACTAGATTATAACAGAATTAATAGAACTCTAGTAATCTAGCGCAAGACCTAAGTTGTTCGCCAAGCTACACAAAGAAAGCCGCCGCGTCTCCTCGCAGCAGCTTCTGTACAGTTGATATCCGATTACAATGAGGCTACCCATTCCGAACGAAGCAAGCCCATCTGAATGACGTCGACGTAAGCGCCATTCTTGAACTGTCTCTCGCGCAGCCTGCCTTCCTCTTTGAACCCGCACCGCAAGTAACTTCGATACGCGCGTTCGTTGTCGTCGTACACTTCCAGCTCGAGGCGGTTCAAATTCATCTCGCGGAAGGCGAACGCCATGAGCAGCTTCATCGCTTCGGTGCCAAAGCCTTGTCCGAGCTTGTCGACCGAGCCGATCACGATGCCGATCCGCCCGACGCGATTCTTCCAATCGATCGTATGGAGATTCGCCTCGCCGATGTACAGCTGCGTATCCGCATCCGCGATGACGAACCCGCGGCAGTCCGGCTTCGGGTCCATCATGGCGTTCAAGTAGGCTTCAGAAGCCTCCAACGTATGCGGGAACAGGAAATCGTCCGACAGAGAGCCGACTATTCTCGAATCGTTCACCCATGCGCGCAGCGGCACTAGATCCTCCAACCGGTATTCGCGCAGCATGACGCGTTCTCCGATCAAATGAGGCATTCGCCTTACGCCTCCTTATCGGATGGATCGTCCGCGAGCAGCCCTCGATCGACCGCGCGCTGCAGTAATTCATCGATGAAGCTGCCAATCTTCGGCGAAGCCAGCCGAATCGGCTCCATCCGCTTTAACACTTGCGAGCGCAGGATGCCATGCTGCTTCCAAGAATAGCCTTCGTTGTAGTAGTTGTGCAGCAGCGGCATCATTCGATCCATGGCGGCGGCGAATATCGCTTCCGGCGTCTGCATCTCTTCGAACTCGCGCCAGAGCGCCATGATCCGCTCGGCTTGATCGTCCGGCAGCAAGCCGAAGATCCGGTTGGCCGCCGCCATCTCGCGTTCCTCTTTGTCGCTGTAGCCTGCCGTATCGTAAGCGAACGTATCGCCTGCGTCGATCTCGACGATATCGTGCACGAGCAACAGCTTAATGACATGCGACAAGTCCGGCTTCGGCTCCGGCGCATGCTCGTGCAGCACCATCGCCAGCAGCGAGATGTGCCAGGAGTGCTCGGCCGTATTCTCGTGCCGGCTGCCGTCCATAATGGTGGTGCGGCGCATAACGGTCTTGAGCTTATCCGCTTCCTTCATGAAGTCCATCTGCTGCGACAGCCGTTGATCCTTCCATATCTCCATGTACAGCGCTCCTTCTGCGTCTACTGCATCTATTCACAATCCAACAAGTGACGATTCCAATTATCCTGCAGCGTGACCGCCTCATGGGCGATGCGCTCCGGGTTCCACTCCGGGATCAGCGCCTCCGGCGTTGCCGGCGACGGCTCGTCCCGCAATCCCGTCAGCCAGGCGAGCCAGCCGACGAGACGCTCCGGCGCGACGCCTTGCTCTCGCAGCGAGGATACTGACACGTCCCCATGCCGCTTCGACAAGCGGCTGCCGTCCGGACCAAGCAGCAGCGGACCATGCGCGAACCGCGGCGGCGGCGCGCCGAGCGCCTCATACAGCGCGAGCTGACGGGGTGTCGAGTCGAGCAGATCCCAGCCGCGGAACACATCCGTCACTTGCATCTCGATATCATCCACGACGACAGCCAGCTGGTAACCGATGATGCCGTCCGCCCGCTTCACGACGAAGTCGCCTCCCGCTCCGGCGGCGAACATCTGCGGACCAGCTGCGCCGTCCGTGAAGGCGATGCTTCGATTCGGCATCGCGAACCGCAACGACGGCGTCTTTCTCGCCTGCCTATCCGCGCGTTCCTCCGGCGTCAGCCGGCGGCAGCGGCCGTCGTAGACGGCGCCTTCGGCGGCGAGCCCGTGCGGCGCGCTGGCGATCGCTTGCAATTCAGCGCGGCTGCAATAGCACGGATACAGCAGCCCGTCCCGGCGCAGCCGTTCAAGCGCCGCTTCATAACGATCCAGCCGCGCGCTCTGCTCATACGGTTCGAAGTCTCCGCCAACGTCAGGACCCTCATCCCAATCGAGCCCGAGCCAGCGCATCTCATCCATGATCCGCTGCGCCATACCAGGCTTGCAGCGCGGAGCGTCCAGATCTTCGATCCGCAGAATCATCGCGCCTCCTGCGGAGCGGACTTGCAGCCAGGCAAGCAGCGCGGTGGCGGCGTTGCCCAGATGCAGCTGGCCGGAAGGCGTCGGCGCGAACCGGCCGCGAATGCTGGCAGATGATCTGTTCACGCGAATTCTTCCTCTCCCTACTCTTTCTATCCATTGTAACATAGAACGGTTCATATTCAGTTCATATCAAACGCGCATGATATACTGTGACGAGGAGGATGGGATGAATGGCTAAATTGTTAATCGTTGACGACGATCCGCATATTCGCGAACTGGTCGCGCTTTTTCTATCGAAGGAAGGCTTCGATACGCATGAAGCTTCCGATGGTATGGAGGCTTTGAAGCTGATGGAGACCGTCCGCTTCGATCTGGCGGTCGTCGACGTCATGATGCCGAACATGGACGGCTGGGAGCTGGTCTCGGAGCTTCGCGCGAGCGAAGACTTCCCGATCCTGATGCTGACCGCCAGAGGCGAGACGTCGCAGAAGGTGAAGGGCTTCGAGCTGGGAGCGGACGATTATCTCGTCAAGCCGTTCGAGCCCGCGGAGCTGGTTATGCGCGTGAGAGCGCTGCTGAAGCGGTACAAGATCTCGCTGTCCCAGAGCATACAAGTCGGACATGTCCGATTGGACCGCAAGACATATGAGCTTGCCATTAACGATCAAGCGCTGACGCTTCCGCTTAAGGAGTTCGAATTGTTGTTCAAGCTGGCGAGCTACCCAGGCAAGACGTTCTCGCGAGAACAGCTAATCGAGCAAATATGGGGCTATGACTACGAAGGCGACGAGCGGACGGTCGACGTCCATATCAAACGTCTGAGAGAGCGTTTCTCCGAAGAAGAGCACGGATTCCGAATCACGACGATTCGAGGACTCGGGTACCGGCTGGAGGTGCTGGCTTGAACCGATCTTCCAAAGATATGCAGAATGATACACAGCGAGAATCACTCATTATGCAGCAAATACAGGAGCGCATGCTTGAACATGAGCAAGCTCTTCGCGATATCCGCAAGCGGCAGCTTCCTTGGTACGAGCGGCTTCATGCCATTCACGAGCAACGCGGCGCCATTCGTGCGCTCAAGATGGAGATTCGCCGCCAGTTCAAGCGCAAGCGGCATGAGCTTGACCGACTGCACTACGAGCATAAGCGGCGGCACCGGGAACAGAACCAGAAGCGCCGCGCACGCCATCGGGAACGCATGGAACAGCAGCGCGAGCGCCAGCACAACCATTTGCGGTCGCCGCATCAACCAAGATGGTACCACGCCGTGTTCGGCGTACTCGCCTTCTTCGCCATCTTCACCCTCTGCTGGACGGGAGCCCATTACGCGACGCACTTCCTGAATCATTACTGGTCGTATGGGCGCACCCACCCTTCGCTGCGAGATTATGTCTCGCTAGCGCTCGCGCTGCTCCTCTTCGGCGTTCTGATGAATGTCGTGCGGCTCGTCGTGAACCCGGAGAAGCGCGCGGTGAACACGTTCACCATGATGGTCGATGCGATGCAGCGAATGTCCAAAGGCGACTTCAACATCAACCTCGAAGCGCATCCGCGATACGCCGGCCAATTCGCTGTTCTGGTCGAAAATTTAAATCGCATGGCCGCCGAGCTCGGCCAGATGGAGCAGATGCGCCAAGAATTCATCTCGAACGTCTCACACGAGATTCAGTCGCCGCTCACCGCGATCAAAGGCTTCGCCCAGGCGCTGCGGCAGAACGATATGACGCCTGAGATGCGGGACCACTACTTGCAGATTATCGAGACCGAGAGCGATCGCATGTCCCGCATGAGCGACAATCTGATGAGGCTGACCTCGCTGCAAGCGAAGCAGCCCGTCTATCGGCCGCGCCCATACCGCCTCGATCGGCAAATTCGGCAGGCGGTGCTCTCCTGCGAGCCGATCTGGGAGGCTAAGCGGCTAACGATGGATGCGGAGCTGAGCAAGACAACGCTCGAAGCGGATGAAGAATGGCTCAGCCAAGTATGGGGCAATCTTCTACACAACAGCATCAAGTTCACGCCGGAAGGCGGAACGATCTCGGTTCGGCTGAGGACGGCCGGCGATGCTGCGGAGGTTACGGTATCCGACACGGGCATCGGCATCGCCGAGGACGATCTCCCCCATCTGTTCGAGCGATTCTTCAAAGTTGACAAGTCGCGCAACCGTCAAGCCGGCGGCAGCGGACTGGGCTTGTCCATCGTGAAGAAGATCGTCGATCTGCACGGAGGAACGATCGAAGTGTCCAGCCGTCTCGGCGTCGGTACGACGTTCAAGGTCAAGCTTCCGCTTCTCGCGGCTGAAGTTCCCTATAATGAACAATCGGAGGCCGCGAAGGCCTCCGATTAAGCCGTCCGATTAGACGGACGGGAGCAGCATTTTCATAGCGAAGTTGAAGAATAGCGCCTGCAGACCGCGTGAAGAGACGGTGTCCGTCTTCTTCATCATGCAGGCGATATGATTTTTAAGGGTCTTCGGGGATATGTGAAGAATAGCGGCAATCTCGTCGTTGCGAAGCCCTTCAATCACGAGAACGCGCATCACTTGCGACTCTCGCGGCGTCAATTTATGTTTCTTGGCGAAGGATTGAAATATCGGATTGAGCAGTCCGGACGATGCCGGTTGGTTAGGACCGTCCGTTTGGAAGTAACTGTTGATCATTTTCATTATCGTATCCGCCCTTTTCTCTTGTTGGCTGCCTTCGTGCGTTTTATGTAGAGAGCGAACTCTCAAGATACATCATACTGGTAAAGCATTAAATCAATTGCTTAATAATTGTTTGATAAATGTTAGTTTAGCTCATACTTCTCTAAGGTGGTTTGCATGAGCAGGTTGCTTCGATTCGCGTCAGTAGCCGTGTTGTTGCCAACAATCGTCCTGTCATTGTTCCTAACCGCCGTTGAATATGGGCGAGAACGGTTTGGCATGGCCGCGCAAGCGCCTTCTCCGTTCGTCGCAGCCATCATGATCGCTGCCGAAGCGTTGTTTGCTTTGTTCATCTTCATGTCCATTCGGCGTATCCTCTCTCCGATGGAGATCAAGCTGACTAAGATTAAGCAGTCCGCCGACAGTTTAAGCGAGATCGTGGAGCGTTCCTCGCTAGCGGTGTTCTCATTCGATCAGGACGGATGCCTACTCTACGCGAACGAGACCTGCCGCGCTCTCTTTGGAATCCGCGTGCCGGACACAGACGTCTCAGCCTCCGTCCCTACCCTATTCGATCGTCTTCAGGAAGCCAGCCGGACGAAGCTGAAGGAAGCCATGAAGGCGGCCTACCGCCGGGGAGCGTCAGAGGTGGAGCTTGAGCTTATGCCGGATGCTGCCCGTTCGGCCGCACGCCATGCAGACGTTCATCTCGCCTTGCGGCCGGCGAATTCGCAGAGGCGCGGGATGTATTACTCAGCTGTTGCGAGCGAGGTTACGGAGAAGAAGCTGCTGGAACGGCAATACGCCGAAGCCAAGGAACGGGAGAGGCAGTTGGACCTTGCGCGAAGTGAATTTCTAGCTCGCGTCAGCCATGAGATCCGAACGCCGCTTCACGCGGTCGTGAACACTGTCAGCATGCTCGACCGTTCAGACGTGCCGGAAGACCAGAAGGCCGGCTTGGAACGAATTGAACTGCTGTCGCGGCACCTGCTTCGGACCGTCAATGAATTTCTGGAATTCTCGAGGCTGGAATCCGATCAGGTCGTGCTGGTGAACGAGCCTTTCCATCTGAGCGCCGCGCTCCATAATGTTATGCATACGCTCGAAGCGATTGGCAAGGACAAGGCGATTCGGCTGGTGGTGGAGCGGGATCCAGCGGTCCCGGAATGGCTGTCAGGCGATAGCCATAGGCTCGAGCAAGTATTGATCAACTTGGGCGGCAACGCCGTCAAATTCACCGAGGAAGGCGAGATTCGGCTGATTGCCGAGTTGGACGCCAGCACCGCCAATGAAGCGCATGTGCGCTTCATCGTACGGGACACCGGCATCGGCATGACCGATGATCAAATAAGCCGATTATTTGTCCCATTTCATCAGGCGGACGCTTCGATCAGCCGGCGATATGGCGGCAGCGGACTCGGACTCGTCATTGCGAAGCGTCTTGTCGAATTGATGGGCGGAAGCCTGAAGGTTGAGAGTGAACCGGGTACAGGCACGGAATTCCGGTTCAAAGCTATTTTCGCCAAGACGGGTCTAGCGAATCCTCTCTCCGACCGGCAGGATAGGCCGAGAACGGATGGACCTTCTCTGGGCCGCGTGCTGCTCGTGGACGATCACGACATTAATCTGACCATCACGTGCCGGATGCTGGAGAGCATTGGCGCTTCCGTCGAGACGGCAGCGCGGGCGAAGGATGCGATTCAGCTTCTGGATCGGCAATCGCCGTTTGACCTCATCCTAATGGATCTGCACATGCCGGAGATGGATGGGATCGCCGCGGTTCGCTCGATCCGCGGCGATCCGAGATGGCGTTCGATCCCGATCGTCATGCTCACCGCCGATACGCAGATGGAACAGCATGCACGCTGCTACCAAGCTGGCGTTCAACAGATCATCGCCAAGCCGATCGATAAGCAGCAGCTTCGGCAGCTATTGGGCCGCTGGCTTCCTGCAGAGTCGTCCGACCGAACATCTCCATCCCCGCCCTCTCTCCGTCCAATGGCTGTGAGAACTCCTCGATCGGCTCAGTTGGACGTTAGACAAGCGTTGGCTCGCCTGAATGGGGATCGCGCATTATATTTGCATTTGCTCCATAAACTTGTCGAGAGTTACGGCGATGTCCATTCGAAGCTCGAGCGATTGCTTGAGGAGGGCCAATGGCAAGAGGCCAAGCGCATCTTGCACTCGCTTCGCGGCGCTTCCAGCCTGTTAGGAGCGAACGGCGTGTACGAAGCGGCCAGCCAATGCGAAGAGGCGCTGTCGCATGCCGAAGAGTCCGGTGCGCCACTGTCGCCTATATTGGCGGAGAGGCTTCGCGTGCTGGAACGGGAGCTGTCCATCGATCTCCATTCTGTTGCGGAATATAAGCCTGATATTAGCAGACCTAACAAATCAGACATAGGTGGAGATTCTTTTTGACTAGGGTGTTAGTCGTTGAAGACGACCCGATTCTTGGCGAGATGCTTACGCTGTATTTGGAAGAGGAGCGATTTGAAGTTCTCAAGGCGGTGACGGCTGCAGATGCCTTCGCGTCCCTCTCTTCTTTCAAGCCGAACGCCATCATACTGGACTTAATGCTGCCGGATACGGACGGAAGCACGCTGTGCGCGGCGTTTCGCGAGCGTACGGACGTTCCGATTATCGTCACGTCCATGAAGAGCGCCGTTGCGGATCGGATTCGGGCGATTAGCTCCGGGGCGGACGATTATTTGACGAAGCCCTACAGCGTGCAAGAGCTGAAGGCAAGATTGATGGCGGTGCTGCGCCGGGTGCCTCCTTCGTCCGCCGTCGAACGGCCAGAGCGTCCCTCCGTCCGGTTGTCGCTGGATATGGAACGCCGATTGATCTTGCTGGAGGGCAGGCCGATCGAGACGACCTTCTCCGAGTTTGAGATGATGAAGCTATTTACTCAGAATCCAGGCCGCGTCTTTAAGCGCGAAGAGCTGCTTCATTCGGTCCGAGGCATCGACTCGTTCGTGAATGAACGCGCCGTCGACGTTCACATCACCAACTTGCGCCGCAAGATCGAATCGAATTCGAAGACGCCCCAGCACATCAAGACGGTGTGGGGCGTCGGATATAAGTTTATTCCCTGATGAACGATCAACGAGCCAGATGCAACTTACTTCTGACCAAATAACTAATGCTCCGATTACTTCTGACCCATCTTCTCCCAATCCTTCAGGAATCGGTCGATGCCGTTATCGGTCAGCGGGTGCTTCCACAGCGACGGCAGCAGCGAACCCGGAATAGTCGCAATATGCGCTCCGGCGAGCGCTGCGTTCTCGACGTGCGCGATCGATCGAATGCTGGCGGCGATAATCTCGGTAGGCAATCCGTAAATATCTAGAATTTGGCGAAGGTTGGACACGAGCTCCATCCCTTCTACGCCGATATCGTCCAGCCGTCCGACGAAGGGACTAATGAAGGTTGCGCCCGCTTTGGCAGCCATTAAGCCCTGCGCAGCGCTGAAGATTAGGGTGACGTTGGTCTTAATGCCCTCCTGGGCGAGCTGATGGGTCGCTTCAAGCCCGGCTTCGGTGAGCGGTAGCTTAATGACGACATTAGGCGCCCAAGTCGCGATATCATGAGCTTCCTTCAGCATGCCCGGGACGTCCAGGCTGATCACTTCCGCGCTGACCGGTCCGGATACCATGCCTGCGATCTCTTGGATGACCTGCTTGAAGTCTCGGCCTTCCTTCGCAATCAAGGAAGGGTTGGTCGTGACGCCGTCCACCAGTCCTAGCTTGATGATGCGCTTGATCTCTTCCACGTTGCCTGTATCCAGGAAAAATTTCATTTGCCGTCTCCACTCCTCGATTGGATGTTCGCCAAGGCTGCCTTCAGTATCGCCCTGATTAGCTTCCCAACCTGCGAAGAGGTTCATACAGCTGCCGGGCCGAACCGAGCCGACAGTTGATGGCAATAACGAAGAAGCCTGCCTTCCATCCGAAGATGAGCCGGCAGGCTGCAGCCGAATTCGAATTACTCCGCGTCTTCCTCCGGTTCCGTCACGTAGGTGCACTTGAACCGCTCAGCTCCCGGGTATGGTTCCCCGAGACTCTCCACCGTAAATCCGATATTCCGGTAAAAGTTAATCGCTTCCTCATCCGTCTCGGCCACGATCGCGGCCGGTTCCGTCTCGGCAAGGGCTTCAAGTACCATCGCTCTGCCGTATCCCTGGTTCCGCTCATCCGGCGCGACTGCGATATGGCGAATGAGCAGCTCGCCTCCTTCATTCAAACGGTAGCCGATCAGACCGAGCAGCTTGTCCTCTTCGGCATCGCGCAAGCCTCTCAGCGTGTTCCCTTCTTCTGTCTCATAGGAGACGGTCGCCTCCTCCAGCAGCTCCGGATCCGGGAAGACCGACAAAGCCAGCAGCTCTTGAACGTCCTCTTGCCGCAGCTGCGGCTTCAAATCGATTAGCATCATATCACTCCTCGCCTACATGCCGCTTCGCACATAGGACTGTACTCGAATTAGAATGTGGTCGTGGCGGATTCCTTGCTTCGCTGCGCTCGGGAAGTACGGTCGGCGATGCGTTGGAAGATACCGGCCGAAGCCGCCAGCCAGAAGCCGCCGAGCAGATAACCGCCAAGCACGTCGCTCGGATAATGAACGCCGAGATAGATGCGGCTTCCGCCGATCAGCAGAACGATCGCGGCGGCAATCACGCCCGCTGCGATCCTGCCCGAGCGCCTGCTGCTGAAGCGCCAAGTGAAATAGAGCAAAGCGCCGTACAAGCAGATGGATGCCATCGCATGGCCGCTCGGGAAGCTGAAGTCTGTCTCTTCCACCAGACGGTGAATCGTCGGACGCGGCCGTGCGAACCAGCTTTTGACCGCATCATTAAGCAGCTTCTCTCCGAGCATCACCCAGACGAGGAACAACGATTCCTTCCACAGCCGCTTCGTTGCGAGTAGAATGGCGATAACGATCAGCATAATAACGATGACGGGCACGGTTGTGCCGATGTACGTGACAGCCTTCAATAGCTTCGTAAGCGTCTCGGTCTCCAGTCCTTGGACATGGCGGATGAAGTAATCGTCGAATGCCTTCATTCGATCTTGGTCCACGGCATAAGCCGCCCAGCCGAAGCCGACCAAGCTCAGAATACTTAGGATGATAGAAGTGAAAGGCCGATATGTTCTTCTCAATGAGGCTCCCCCTTCAAGCGGACAGTTAGATGAATGAGCTCGGATCGGCTCGCCAGTCGAATCGGCGGTCCCCAAGTGCCGAAGCCGGATGAGACGAAGGCATGCATGTCCCCTTTGCGCAGATAGCCCCAATCCAGCTCGAACAGCCGGCCGGTAATCCAGTGGTTCGGCGCGAATTGGCCGCGATGCGTATGTCCCGACACCAGAATGTCAACGCCGGCCACCTCTGCTTGATCGTAGCCATACGGCTGATGGTCCATCACGACAATCGGCAGCGAGCGGTCCAGGTATGCGGTCAGTTCGCCGATCGGAAGCCGGCCTTCCGGATCCATCGATTCGGCGGTCTTGTCCTTGCGACCGGCCAGCTGAATCGCGTCCGCGATCCAGACGGTCTCGTCCCGAAGCACGGGGATGCCGATCTCCTTCATGCGCTTCACATACTCTTCGATATGGCCGCCATAATATTCGTGATTGCCCAGCACCGCGTATACGCCGTAGCGAGCTTTCAGTTGCGCCAGCTTCTTCGCCATGCCATTGCGCACGAACGGTTCGATCGTATCGTCGATGACGTCGCCCGCGAGCAGCACGACATCGGGCTGCCAGCCGTTCACGAGAGACAGCAGCCGATCCAGATGGCGGTTGCCGACCAGATTGCCCAAGTGAATATCCGAGACGATCGCGATCTTCAATGTGGACAAGCCGCCGGCCGTCT
Source organism: Cohnella lubricantis (assembly GCF_014212015.1). Taxonomy (GTDB): domain Bacteria; phylum Bacillota; class Bacilli; order Paenibacillales; family Paenibacillaceae; genus Cohnella; species Cohnella lubricantis. Next base: position 36,073 of record NZ_JACJVN010000012.1, read on the forward strand.
TGTCCACTTCAATATCGTAGCTGCGGATTACGGGGCTCCAAGCGTTACGCGAGCCCCAGAGAAGCAACGCGATTAGCACCAGCAGGACACACCCGCCGGCAATCGGCACGAACGCTTCATGATAAGCGCCGCTGAGGCGGACGATCGCGGCGATCACGTCGATCGCGATTAGCAGAAGAATCGCGAATTCGAACACGGCGAAGTAATAGGAGCCGATGACCTTGAGCAATCGGAAGAACAGCCGAGGCCGCAGCGGCAGCCGTCCCAGCAAATACGAGAAGGCGACTATCGCGAAGACGATCCAGTAAGCGGGACGTGAATAGCCCGGCGAGACCGCGGACAGCAGCAACGCCCCGTGCCAGCCGACATACAGACTTAGAGCGATGAAGATAAGCAGAATCGGTATAGCTGTGAGCAACATTCGTTTATTCATGTGCGGCGAATTCCCCTCTTCACCTAGATGATTGCTGCCGCCTATTATACCACAACGAGCGAAGTGAGTCGGTCTTCATAGAGCAGCTTCAGCCGGTGCAGCGCGCGCGTACAGCCGACATACAACAGCTTGGCGTCAGCCGGTCCGTAGGCCGACTCGTCCGCATCGGGAATGAGAACGGCATCGAACTCCAGCCCCTTCGATAGATAGACGGGCACGACGGTTAGCCCGCCGCCATACGCTTGCAGGTCGGCCGTGAGCAGATCCGCCTCAATCCCCTGCTCTCGAAGCTCGGCATGCATGCGCTCGCTCGCCTCGGCCGTCCGGCAGAGCACCGCGATCGTCGCGAAGCCGCCTTCGCCTCTCCACTGCCTCAGCGTCTCGGCTGCCGCATCGCCCCGGCTCCGTCCCGCAAGCGCGACCGTCTCGACCGGGTCTCCGCTCCGGAACACCGGCTGCGCGGGCTTCACCCCGCCGTCCATACCGGCCAGAACCTTGTTGGCGAACTCGATGATCTCGGTTGTCGAACGATAGCTGCGATCCAGCTCGTAATAGGCGGTCTGGGATTGCGCGAACAGCTCCATCAGTTCCTGCCAGCGGCGGATTCCCGCATAATCGTGAATGCCCTGCTGCAGGTCGCCGAGCACCGTCATGGAAGGCGCGCGCTGCCGCAGCTTAAGCACAGCCAATTGCAGCGGCGAATAGTCCTGCGCTTCGTCGATGACGATGTGGTCATACATCGCTTCATCCGCCCCGTACAGCCGAAGATGGATATATGCCAGCACGGGCAGATCCTCCGGCGCCGCGATCGTCCGCTTGCGCTTAGACGAGCCTTTGCCCTTCGGCAGCGCGAATTCCTCCGGGAAGTGCTTCGCGTAGAATTCGGCTGCGCTAAGGCTGGGCAGCTTCTCTGCGTAAGCCTTCCACTTCGCCGTCGCGCGCGAACGAATCGTCTTGTCGCTCCAGCGCGCTTTGCCAAGCTGGATCTCCATCCAGCGCTTGAGCCGATTGAGCAGCCGCTCTCTGCGCTTCATGATTGGCTCCCCGGCAGGCTCTTCGCTAAGCCAAGCGCGAATTTGCTCAGCGCGGAGCACAAGTCCTGGCTCCGGTGAGAACGGCTCCTCCGGAACAAGGTGCCGTTCCGCAAGGTCCAGCGCTTCCTCTAATCGCGCGAGGAAGCGCCGGCTGCCTTTTCTCCGACCGGCCGACTCTTCCTTCTCTTCCTCCGTGACCTTCCGCTCAAACCATCTCGCCAGCGTATCCGACGAGCTTCGAAGAGCAACCGAGCCTCCAAGCAGCTCGAGCGCCCACTCCGCGAACGTCGTCTGCCGGATGTCGCCGACGCCGAGTTCCGGCAGCACGCCGGAGATATAGTCGAGGAACATTCGGTTAGGCGCTAAGATCATCATCCGATCAGCCCGGACTTTATCTTGGTATTGATAGAGCAAATAAGCGAGACGGTGAAGAGCGACAGTCGTCTTGCCGCTGCCCGCTACCCCTTGAATGAACAGCGCTTTGTTCTTCTCCGTTCGAATGATCGCATCCTGCTCCTGTTGAATCGTGGAGACGATATCGCGAAGCTTGTTGTCCTTGCTCTCTCCGAGCCGATGCAGCAGGAATTCGTCAGCCACCGCTTCTCCGCTCTCCTGCCCCTCCGTGTAGCTGTCGACCACCCGCTGCAGCGAGCCTTGGCGAACAAGCAAATTCCGCTTCAACGAGACAATCCCTTGAATGGGACCTTCCGGCGATATATATTCGACGGCCGGGTTCCCTCCGCTGAACGAGTAGAACAGACTGGACACCGGCGCGCGCCAGTCGATGACGAGCGGCTTCTGCGTCGATTCGTCGTTCACGCCGGACTTGCCGATGTAGAGCGCGGCTGGCGCCGGGTGCCCGTCCTCTTGGAAGTCGAGCCGCCCGAAGTAAGGCTCGCGCTCGGATACCTCCAATCGCTTCTTGCGTTCTTGGCGGAGGTCATCAATCACCTGCTCCGCTACATCGTTGCCTGTATAGCGCGGGCCAATCGCCGCCAGCTGCGACCGAATTTGAGCCAACACTTCATTCAGCCGCTGCCTCTCTTCTTGCACTACAATGTCTGAAGCCACTCGCTAAGTACCTCCCGTTCGCCCGATCATTGTATAGGATCTAATTACCAGCAGGCCAGATAATATAGCAGATTGTTCGTTCGTTGTCAATGATCTATACCCTATCCAGCCAAGTCAAAATGCGATACATTTGAAGTGTAAATGTTGGCGATTCTAATTTAGATGACACGAGAGAGGTGCGATATCATGTCCTACAAACAAATTGCTGTCGCCTACGACGGCTCTAACCTATCCAAGCAAGCGCTCCAGCATGCCGCTCGGCTCGCGCAAGCGTTCAACTCCAAGCTGACCGTCATACACGCTTATGCAACGCCGATGCTGAACGCGGGCGATATGCTGCTGACCGCCCCTTCCAATTGGACGCAGGAATATGTCGATTATGCATACAAGCAGATCGATAGCGCGAAGACGCTCGTGCCTGCTGGCATCGACGCAGACTTCCAAACCGTCGAAGGGTACGCGGCCCAAGTCATTCTCGATTGCGCGGAGCGAGCCGGAGCAGACTTGATCGTGATGGGCAGCCGCGGACTGGGCGCAATCCGTGAATTCGTGCTCGGCAGCGTCAGCCATAATGTCGCGCAGCATGCCAAGATCCCCGTGCTTATCGTGAAATGAAAATAATAGGAATCGGCCGCTCTCATCCAGAGAGCGGCCGATTTGCTTTGGTGCGATATCGCGCGCGGATGCCTCGTTATTGCTGCGACTTGTCCCAAGCTTCCTCCGCCGCGTCGATTAAGGTTCCGAACAGCTCGTCGTCGGTGTCGAGCGCTTCTTCCACCGCGTCGATCTCCTCTTCGCTTCCCGATTCGTTCAGGAAGAAGAGCGAATGGCTCCACTCGTTGCCTTTGTCGCTCTGCAGTGTCGCCTCATAAGGCTGGCGATGCCCTTCCACCTCGAATTGAATGTGGGCGACGTACCCGTTCGCGTCATCGCGCGTCGTGCGGGCTCCGAGAATGTTGATTCTCATACCGATAATGATCCTCCCTGCCAGCTTCTCTTCTAACCTGTCTCCTATTTGATCTGTTCCTATATTAACAGATGCCATCTCTCGAGTGGATCCGTATCTGAGGATTTTCTTATTTAATTCTCATCTAGCAAGCGGGCATCGCAGTCTCCTAGCGGCGCGTCTCTCATAGGCAGTTCCTGGTATCGCTCGGACAAGCCTAGCCTATACGATGTCCTGGGAATGGAAGCATTATGCAATTGCGCTGTCACACCGCGTCTGCGAACAAGACGTTCAGCTTAGACTCCAGCTCTGCTTCGGAGAAGTCCTCGCCGATGAACACAGCCACATCGTGAACTGTCTTCTGCGGCGTGATGCGCATGAAGTCGCTCTCGCGGTAGGCGTATTGGAACAAGAATCGGCTCGCGGTATCGGTGAACGTCACGATGCCTTTCGCCCGGTAGACGCCGCTCGGCAGATCGCGCAGGAATTGTTCGAACCGCTCGCTGTTAACGGCGCCGGGCAGGTATCGGGTCATGACATGGACGTGGTCATGGTCGTGATGGTGATGCACGTGCGCTTCCTCGTCAGCGCTCTTGGAAACGGCTTGTCCTGTAGAAGATACGCTAGGACCGGCGTGATGCTTCGCCGCCTGGGCTGCGCTATTCTGCTGCAGTTTGTTCCACAGCGCCGACCATTTGGCTTCACAGCGAACGGTTTGTTGGATGCTCGCCGCCGGGTTCCATTCTCTCAGCCATTCATTCAATTCGGCCAGCTCTGCAGGCCCAACCAGATCCGCCTTGTTCAGCAGGATGAACGACGAGACCCGAATCTGATCCCGCATCAGCTTGAACGTCTTGCCTGTCCCGATCCGGAGCCGGTCCAGCAGATGCCGGGCATCGACGACAGTTGCGACGCCGCTTAACTCTGCGCGGGCGTAGAGCGATGCTTCCGATACCGCGTCCAGAATCTCCAGCGGCTGCGCCACCCCGGTCGATTCGATGAATACGACGTCTGGATGGTATCGCTTGATCAGCTGAACGAGCTCCAGCGCGACGTCCGACTTGATCGTGCAGCAGATGCAGCCGCCGAGCAGTTCGGCCATCGGCACTTCGGCGTCCACTGCCATGCCGTCCAGGTTAACGTCCCCTACCTCGTTCATGAGCACAGCCGGCTCCAAACCGCGCTCTTGCGTTGCGGCGATCAGCCTGCGCAGCAGCGTGGTTTTGCCGCTTCCTAAGAAGCCGGTCAGCAAGTAGACAGCGACGGTCTTCTCGTTTGCTTGAGCGATCTCGTTCTCGTTCCCCGCGCTCAACTCGAATTCAGCTCCTATCACGTTCCCCGCTTCTAGCTCCATCCCCATCTCCTTCTCCTTCTCCTTCTCCATGAACGAAGCCTCCTTTTTAAACATGAGAGCCTCCGCGGCAGTCGTGCCCGCGGAGGCTCGCCATTCCATCATCTTCGAATCGCGGCATAGGCGATGCGGATCGGCTCCGCGCACTCCGGCGATTCCTTGTTCCTGTCATTCACATAGCCGCCGACCGGGTACATCTCCAACTCGTCCGCGGGCAGCTCCCGCACATGATGGTAGATGGTCCGGTACTCGACGTTCCCTTCGTGAAGCCAGGCGTCAATCCCTTCCTCATCCAGCATGGCGGGCATTCGATCCGCATAGCCCTCCACCACCCGATTCGGCGCGGTCGTCGCCATCGTGAATGCCCGCGTCTCTTCACCGTAGGCGCGCTGCCAGACCTCATAGAATCCGGGCACAGCGAACGTCCTTCGGTCACGGAACACGAACCGGATCGGCTGATGCAGCTTGCCATTGTTCAGCCAACCATAGAAGCCGCTGCACGGAATGACGCAGCGCTGCTTGTTCACGATGCGGCGGAAGATCGGACGCCCGCCGATGCCTTGATAATCGGCGTTGACCGCATCCTTGGACCAGTAAGGCATAAGTCCCCAGCGCTGGTCGTCGAGAATTCGCTGTCCGCGATACTCATAGATCACGGGAACCGGCTGCGTCGGGGAAATATTATACTTGCGAACATAGGGAGCCGCGACATGCCCGATCCGGAACTGCCGGACGAGCTCGTCGAGTTCCGCGGTAAGGGAGAACCGTTGACACATGGGAGAGCACCGCCTTCAAAGCTAGTCTCGTCCCAGTATCCTCCAGTTTGCCAGAATTATTCATCTCCGCCTATTCGACTCTGACAGCGGTACCGCTCACCGCGACCATCAGCATGCCTTCGCGAACGACTTCGTAATCGACATCTACGCCGACGATCGCATTGGCGCCGATCCGCTGAGCTTGCTGCGTCATCTCGCCGATGGCAATCTCGCGGGCTTCCTTCAGCTTGTTCTCGTAAGAGCCTGAACGTCCGCCAACCACGTCGGTAATCGAAGCGAGGAAATCCCGGAAAATATTCGCGCCCATAATCGTCTCGCCGTTCACGATGCCATAATATTGCGTGATGCGATAGCCTTCCACGTTATTCGTCGTCGTCACCAGCATTCGGTAAGCCTCCCGATCCAATGGATAACCGAAGGTCGCCTTCAGTTTCGTCCTCATTCTACCACAACTGCCATTCCGGCTCCACGATGCCTCTTGCGTCCGCGAATGACTAGGATAAGTAGCGGCTCGAACCGTATCCGTTCAAATATTTCTCCTTCGCGTCCTCGCGCAGATCATCGTCGAATCCGGCCAGCTCGCCTAGCATCGTGAACCGGTCGTTCTGCGGCTTGTCGCCTCCGGCATACAACAGCCATTGCGCCAGATCATCAGAGGCTCTTCCGCGCTCGAACAGATGATGATAGAACAGGGAAGCCCGATCCAGGTAGAGCGGCGCTTCGAACGGGCTGATCTCCAGTGCGCGATTCAACGCCGAGACGGCTTCGTCATACATGTTCAGCCGGGAGTAGATCGTGGCGAGGTCCCGATGGCCTTGTTCGTCCTTCGGGGCCTTGCGTATATAATGCTGCAGATCGTGAAGAGCAGCCTCATATTCATCCAGCCGCCAATGGATGAACCCCTGCAGCCGAATTAACCGCAGGTGGCCCGGATCAAGCGCCAGTCCCGCGCGGCAATCGTCGAGCGCCTCTTGGAGACGCTTCATGCCGAACCGGCACTGCGCTCTCCTCTCGAAGAGATGCGGATTGCCGGGTTCCAGCCGAATCGCGCGTCCGTATTCCTGCTCCGCCAGTTCCCGATTGTCCATTCCCATGTAGATCTCGGCCGCCGCATAAGCGGTCTTGGCTTGATCCTGAAGTTTGGGGTCCATCTCAATGGCAGCCTGAAGATCCATATGGGCTTCCTCGAATCGATCCGCCATGTAACGCGCGAAGCTGCGTCTCAAGTAACATTCGGCGGATTCAGCCAACGCCAGCGCCTTCGTGAGAGCCTCGTCGGCTTCCGCGAATTGATGCAGATCGATGGCTAGCTCCCCTTGCTGGCGCCAGTTCATCGGATCCTCCGGCTCCAGTCTCGTCAGCTCGAGGCTTAATGCCCACGCTTCCGTCAGCGCGCCCGAGTCGCGATAGCCATCCACTAGCCAGAAGTGAATGACTGTCTGATTCGGATGGCGTTCCAGCGCTGTGCGCAGCGTCTCGATCGCCTCACGCCACTTCTCCTGGGCGCGGTACGTTGCGAACAATTCGAGATACGCCGCGAGACGGTCCGGATTGCGGCGATTCAAGCTCTTCAAGACGCTGGCGGATGCTTCGAGCTGCTTCGCGAGACGCAGCAACGCTCCCTGACGGAGGAGGAGATCCTCCTCCTCCGGATAATCCTGAAGCGCGAGCGCAATCGCCCCGATAGCCTCTTCCGTCCTGCCGGCCTCCTCGAGGAGCTGCGATTCCTTCATACGGAAGCCGTACTCCGAGTCAATGACGGCCATGAGCGTATGAACGGCCGTCTCCGAATAGTTCGTTCGCTCGCGCAAGAAGGCCTCTCCGAGGTCCCCGGAACGCCGGATCAGACTTTGTTCCTCTGCCGCGGTGCGGACGGCCGCCAGCGCTTCCGTCCGCCTGCCGGCGTCCTCCAGCGCTTCGCCGAGCCGGAAGCGATGGAGCGGGAGCGCATATTCAGTCATGGATAGGACGCGGTCGAACGCTTCAATCGCTTCCTCGCTTCGATTCGCGCGCAGATATATACAGCCGAGCTCGTAATAAGCAGAAGCCATCCGCGCTCCCTCTGCGCGCTTCACAGCTTCCTGCATGTCGAAGACGGCTTGCTCGACATCGCCTAGCGCATTGTGGGCCAAGGCGCGCCTGTACCAGTAGATGCCGGGCGCCGGATGTAGGCGGATTGCTTCCGTCAGATCAAGCACGGCCTCCCGATCCCTGCCGATATCTTGATAGATGGCGGCTCGGCAGGCATAAGCATCCGGATGCGGATGGTCCGCAATCCAATCGTCGAGCATGCGGAGCGCCGCTCCCGGCCGGTCGAGCTCTTGCAGCAGCCGTGCGTAATCGATCTTCTCCTCCGGCTTCATCCGCGATTCGCCGAGCCGTTCATACCACCGCAGCGATTGACGGGAACGGCCCCGCCTGCGCTGCCTGGCAGCCATCCATCTGGACCATGACGAACGAATACGCATGAGGCCCCTCCTTGCGCAAGAAGCTGCCGGGCGACCGGCAGCTTCTTCTCCTTATTGCGAATAGCCGTCGGAGGTCGGCACATCTTCCTCCAACGCGAATTCATAATCATCGATATCGTATAGAATGACCGGAATGCTGTTCTGCACGACCTTGTCCTGGAATTCGATCTGATCCGTCAGAACCGGACATTGCAATCGCAGCGACGTGAGCAGAATCTCCGTCTCGATCGGATCGAACAACTCGCCGTACTGCATGCTCTCCACCGCGTTCACGATGACGAGCGTCACCTGATCGTTGACCGGCAGCGGCGGGCTCTCCCGCCAAGGGGCGATTAACGCGCGCTCCAGCTTCTTCTTGTTGAACGGATCCTCGAAATAGCGGATCATCTCGGCGATCTTCTCTTTGACATAACGGTCGTCATCCGGCTCCGGCATGATCGGCTCCGGGCTATCCTTCATATCGTACAACTCCATGATCGTGGAGTATGGAATCCTGTATTCGACAGGACGTTTCGGCAGAAGCAGCTGGCCATAGGTGGCGATCATAACCGCCTCGATGACAAAACGTCGACTCATGATATTTCCCTCCCGGAGACATTCCAGCGGATCACTCTTTGTAGTTGAGTACCATTATAGCATAAAACGGTTGTCAAGATGTCAGCCAAAGCGCCCCGCCAGCGAAAGAATGTGCACTTGTCCGCCGGCGGCAGCTGTCTCCAACAAGGGTTAACTCAAAGCAATGGATATTCGCTTGTTACAAAAAAGCATCCCCAGCCCGCCGAAGCCGGCGTTCTGGGGATTGTCGCGCGTCTACGGCTCCCGCCGTATCGCTTCCGCTTCCAGCCGGCCTTCGCGCAGGAACACGCGCACGCCGGAATCGCCGCGCAGCCGCACGTTGGCCAGCTTCGCTTCATGCTCGCTTAGCAGCACCGGCTGCCAGCGCGACAGCTCGAGCACCTGCTCCCACTCCGCCTCGTGGCGGTCGCGGCGGCGGGGCTTCGCGTCAGCAGCCTCGCCGGTCGACCCTTGCCCGGCGCCGACGCCTGCTTCCGCGCCAGCCTCCATGTGAAGCCCGGCAGCCGGCGCAGCCCCGGCTTCGAGCTCCTCCAGGCGATAGCGCTCCGCCCGCAGCAGCGCCGCCAGCCTCTCCTCCGCCTCCGGCATCTCGTGCCAGAGCATAATGCCGTAATACTTCAGCTGATAGAGATTCACTTGCGGGCAGGACAGCAGTTCTCCTGTCGCCGAATGCATCAGCGCATATGGCATATCCGCTCACCCGCCTTACAGATAAGGGCTCTCGTGCTTGGCTTTGAGCATGTTCCAGCGGCGTTCGATCTCCGCCTCGAACTCCTGAAGAAGCTCCGCGTTCTCGGGCTTCGCCAGATGCCGCGTCTTGCCCATCAGCTTCAGCCATTCGAGCATCGGGACCCGCTTGCCCTTCTCTTCCGGATTGTAAGTGATGTTCGTAAGCCCGCGCTCCACTTCGTACAGCGGGAAGAAGCACGTATTCACCGCGTAATCGATAATGGTGGAGCCGTCCTTGTCCTCGGACAGCCAATTGAGCGGACAGGTGATCAATATTTTCCCATAGACGAGTCCGACGTTCTGCGCGTACCACTGGGCTTTGGCCGCCTTCCGCAGCAGATCCGGCGCGAACGCTTCGCTGCCCGTGAACACGTACGGAATGTTCGTCGCTGCCATGATCTGCGCCGTGTCCTTGTGGTGGAACACCTTGCCGGTCTGCGCTTTGCCGACGTTCGACGTCGATGTGCGGTGGCCGAGCGGCGTCGAGTAAGACAGCTGCGCGCCGGTGTTCATGTAGCCCTCGTTGTCGTATTCGAGAATAATCATCCTGTGGCCTCGCAGCGCCGCGCCGATCGCCGGTCCCATGCCGATGTCCATGCCCCCGTCGCCGGTGATCATGACGAACGTGAAGTCGTCCTTCAGCCCGAGATGGTCGAGCTCGCCGCGCCGCTTCCGCTCGTGGAACATCTCGACGACGCCGGACAGCGTGGCCGCGCCGTTCTGGAACAGATTGTGGATATACGTCGCCTTGTGAGCGGAGTAAGGATAGCCCGTCGTGACGACCATTGCGCAGCCTGTCTGGAACAGCGCGACGATGTCGCCTTCGATGCCTTTGAAGAACAGCTCCAGTCCGGAGAAAATGCCGCAGCCCGGACAAGCGCCGTGACCCGGCGCGATCCGCTTCGGCTTCTTCGTCAGCGCCCGCAGCGGCGGGACACGCACGTTCACCTTGCCCGTCGTCTCGTCGGGCGTGACGGTAATCAGCCCCGTCTTCAGATCCTCGTAGCGCATCGGCTCGAGCACGCGCTTCGGCGCCTTCGCCGGATCGCCCGGCGTATGGCCGTGGTAATCGAACGGCTTCTCCACGAAGCCCTTCTCGGCGGCTTCGATCGCATACTCGAACAGCTTAAAGCCGTCCTCGGCGTAGAAGTCCTTGCCGCCCAGGCCATAGATCCGGCTGACGACCAGCGTCTCCGTATTGCCGTAAGTTTGCAGCGCCGCTTTCACTTCGATTGTCATATTGCCGCCGTGTCCGCCGTACGAATCCGCGCGGTCGCCGATCGTGACAGCCTTCACGCCCTTCAACGCTTCGGCGATCGCCTTCGCCGGGAAGGGACGGATCAAGTTCGGCGAGATCGCCCCCGCCTTCACGCCTTGCTCGCGCAATTGGTCGACGACGTCCTTGACGATCTCGGCGGACGAGTTCAGCAGGAAGACGGCCGCTTCGGCGTCCTCCATCCGATACAGATCCAGCACCGGGTAATCCCGTCCGGTCAGTGCGGCGTATTCCTGGCGAATCCGGTCATAGACGCCTTCCGCCCGATACATCGCCATCGACTGCTGATAGCAGTTGTTGATATAGTCCGGCTCGTTCATGTACGGTCCCACTGTAATCGGATTGTCGCGGTCGAGCACATGCGCGAACCCTTCCGGCGGCTTCTCGCCGACGAACGCGTGCACGTCCTCGCGCTTCGCGAACGTCATCACCCGCCGCTTCTGATGGCTCGTGAAGTAACCGTCGGAGGCCACCAGCACCGGCAGCCGCACCTCGGGATCCTCCGCCAGCTTCAGCGCAATGATGTTCATGTCATACACCGCTTGCGGATCGCGGCACAGCACGATTGGCCATCCGGTATTCAGCGCGAAGTACAGATCCGAATGGTCGCCATGAATGTCGAGCGGTCCCGACACCGAGCGGCAGACGAGATTCATCACCATCGGGAAGCGCGTGCCGGATTGTACCGGCATCTGCTCCAGCATGTACAGATAGCCGTTCGCGCTCGTCGCGTTGAAGACGCGGCCGCCGCCGGTCGATGCGCCATAGCAGACGCCGGCGGAACCGTGTTCCCCGTCCGCCGGGATGAGCACGATGTCGTGCTGGCCGTTCGCCTTCATCAGATCGAGGAATTGCGCGACCTCCGTCGAAGGCGAGATCGGGAAGTAGCCCATAATGTGATAATTGATCTGATGCGCCGCATACGCCGCCATCTCGTTGCCGGATTCATAGACGACGCGCTGCTCTACGGTGCCTTGTAATCCTTGCTCCTTGCGATAATCAATGGCCATAGTCCATTACCCACCCTTCTTCCGTATCTTCGATAACGAGATTCGGACCGTCTGGACGGCGCGGGGGTATTGTTGCATGTAGGAGTGTGTTCGCTGGTACGCCGCTGTGCGGTCTGAAGCGAGCTGATTACGTCGCCAACCGGAACCGATGCGGCGTCCGGTGTCCGTCCGCGTAGCCGTCAACTTCCAGCTCGGAAGACAGCGCGTCGGTCGGGCATGCCTGCACGCACTTGAGGCAGCCCTTGCAATATTGATAGTCGATCCCCTGCAGGAACATCTGGGGACGTCCCTTCTTGTCCGGCTGCTCATCCCAGACGAAGCAGAAGTCCGGACAGACATTGTCGCAGGCGGCGCAGTGAATGCATTTCTCCTCCGCGAAGTGCGGCAGCCGCCCCGCGCGCGAGATGCTGAGGTCTTTGAGAATGCTGTTGCCAGGGTTCACGATCAGGCCGCCGAGAGGCTGCGTCTCGTACCCGAGCACGGGGGTGTCCATCCGCACGAAGGAAGGCATCGTATCCCCTTCGGGCAGCTCGAACGATTGGAAGTGCACCTCTTGATAGCCCCGTTCGAATGTGCTGAGCGCCGGCTGCACCGCGAGCGGGTACTTCTTCTCCAGCGACTTGCGTATGACGCCCTTCATGAATTCCGGATCCAGGAAATCACACAATCGGAACAGCCCGCCGAGCATCGCCATGTTCACCCGGTTGTTCTCCTCCAAGGCAATGCCCGTGGCGTCGACGACGGCGATGGTGCCGCTCTTCAGCTTGAGCAGCGACTTGAGCTCTTCGGGGGACTTCTTGGAGTTGACGAGGACAATCGAGTCCTCATACATGCCGGAGATAACGTTGACGGTGCGGGACAGGTTCTCGTGGAAAATGCCGATGACATGCGGTCGTTCGACGGGCGAGGTGTCGCGGATCAGAACATTGATGTCGCAGAAGCGGATGTGCGCTTTGACGGGAGAGCCTTTCTTCTCGGAGCCGTAGGAGCTGAAGCTGACACCGTTAAGCCCGGCGCCCATGACGCCGGCTTCCGCCAGCATTTTCCCCGCTAAGTTGGCGCCGAGACCGCCGATTGATTCCAAGCGAAGTTCAAAGAAGCCGAGCTCATTCACTTTAGGCAATGTGACCATGTGCTGTCCGATCCCCTTTCGCATCGATTGAGATGACCAAGCCGGAGAGTATGCAGCGAACATGATGCAAATATGGTTAGATTTCGCCATCGTCCCGCCGTTTCCTGCCAAAGAAATCCATTTCTGAGAAAACGCTTTCGATTCATTCGCATCGGCATGGCTCGGCGAGACGGCAGACGTCAAGAAAAAACCGCCATCCCAATGTCCTGATAAGAACATTGTATGACGGTTTGGCTCTCCGATTGCAGGCAGAGTTGACTCTTCCTTGAATCCGCTATTCGACGTAGATCATCTTGCGGGTCATGCCGCCGTCAACGGTCAAGTTGATGCCTGTCACGAAGTTGTTCTTCGGGTCGGTCAAGTAGAAGCATGCCCGCACAATATCCTCCGGCATGCCGACGCGTCCCGCCGGGTGCTGGCTATGATCCTCCGGCTTCAGCGCGGTGTAGTCGCCTGTCTCAATCCAGCCTGGGCTGATCGCGTTGACGCGAATCCGGTCGGCCCCAAGCGATAGCGCCAGCGCATGCGTCAGCGACGCGATGCCGCCTTTGGATGCAGCATATGCTTCGGAATTCGGCTCGGATTGCAGATGGCGCGTCGAGGAGAGATTGACGATCGAGCCGCCTCTGCCCTGCCGCTTCATCACCTTGGCCGCTTCGCGGGAACAGAGGAACGTGCCGCGAAGGTTAACGTTCAGGACGCTGTCCCATTCATCGAGGCTCAGCTCCAGAGGCGGCTTCCAAATACCGAGACCGGCGTTGTTGATCAAGATGTCGACGCCGCCGAATGTATCCACGGCGGCCGCCATGATGCGCGCCGCAGATTCCGGCTCGCTCAGATCAGCGCCGAAGAACCTCGTTCGCCCGCCTTCCTGCTCTAAACTTCTCGCCAACGCCTCGCCGGTCTCGCCGGGCAGGTCGGTCAGCAGCACCGAAGCGCCGTTCTCCGCGTAGGCGCGGGACAAGGCACGGCCGATTCCGCCGGCCGCGCCGGTAATGACCACCGTTAGATCGCCGAACATGGATTAAGATCACCCTTCCGCTTCCCATTTCGCCAGCCGGCGCTCCAGTGTGCCGCGCCAGCTGTCGGCCAGCGCATCCACAGCGAGCAGCCGCCGGATGCCTTCCGCATCGTTCTTGTCGAAGTGCATGATCCGATTGGCTTCCTTCACGGACACCCGCGCCGGATGCCGCTCCGCCAGCGTGATGTCGCCAGCGCTGACGATGCCGGGCTCCAGCACTCGGAAGTAGAAGCCGGACGCACCTGACTGCGTGACAAGCGCGGGCAGCTCGTCCAGCCCCCACTTCATCGCCAGCTTCCAGCACGGCACGCGAGGCTGGCTCACCTGCAGCTTCACCGATCCGACTGCGAAGACGTCCCCGATATGAACGCTCTCTTCCGTTAAGCCGGCGACGGTGAAGTTCTCCCCGAATGCTCCCAACGGTAAGCTCCGTTCCAGCACGCGCTCCCAGCGGGCATAATGCTCATGGCTGTACACGCAGACCGCCTTGTCCGGACCGCCGTGATTCACTTGGTCCGCTTGGTCGTCGCCTTCAAGACCGGTTAAGCCGAGTCTTACAGGCACGTCCGACGGCTGCTTGAAAATGCCAGACTTCGCTTCTTTGCCCTTGTACATCGCTGACTGCGGTATACCCGTATTAACCGCCAGCAGCCTCGGCTCCATGGCTATCTTCTCCGTCGTTCTCGTCATGGCTTCTTCCCCATTCCTTCCCATTTCGCTTCCGCGCATACGTCTGACGGCCTTGCTTCACGCTATACCCGAGCCCATTCCGGTGCGCTCTACATTCTAATAGTCGGGGAGGCCGCTTATGACCACATCCAAACGACGCCGCGAGAACGCTTGGAAGATGCGCAAGCAAACCCAGCAGCCTCATGGCAAGATCTCGTCGCTCCATCAGCTGGCGGAGAACACTGCCGACAATCCATCGGACACTACGCCTTAACGCTTCTCTGCCAGCTGGAACGCCTGATTGGGCATGTCACTTCAGTAAAATGCTAGGCCTGAGCAGCGCCCAGCGTTCGCCGGCAATGGCCGGGAAGCTGGGCGTTGTCAGATGATGCCCGGGCGTAGCTAGCTGTGTTGCGATGTAGCGGTATTGCTGCTCAGTTTAGCTTAGCTCTTGCATACTTCAAGCGCTACGCGGATGGGGCTCAGGAGAGCCGCATCTTCTCCGCCAAGGTCAGCCTGCGTCCGCGCACATCCAGGATGAGGCGGCCGTCGTCCAGCCCCCAGATCTGGTCGGCGAACTTCTCGGCCAGCTCCAGTCGATGCAGGGCGACGACGACCGTTGTGCCGCGCTCCTGGCACAGCTTCTTCAGCATCGCCATAATCTCCTCCGCCGAGTGCGGGTCAAGGCCCGATACCGGCTCGTCCGCCACGAGCAGCTCCGCGCCGTGCGCGATCGCCCTGGCGACGGCAACCCGTTGGCGTTCGCCGCCGCTCATCTTCTCGACCGGCTGCTTCTTGGCGGAATCGAGCAGGCCGACCGCTTCGAGCGTATCCATCGCATCCATATAATCGTCATTGCGCACCATGCCGGTCATCCGCCGCAGCCAGGACACTTGTCCGATCGCGCCGATGAGGACATTCTTAAGCGCCGTCTTCTTCTCATGCAGAATCGGCTTCTGCTCCAGATAGGCGATCTTGCGGCGAACCTTCAACCGAACGAGCGGTCCGCCTTTGATCAGATCCTTGCCGTCGAACCGGTATTCCCCTTGAGCCCATGGCTCCTTCAACGCCAAGCAGCGAAGCAGCGTCGACTTGCCGCTCCCGCTTGTGCCGACGACCGCCGTGAACGTTCCGGGCGCCAGCTGTCCATGAATGTCTTGAAGCACCGATTTGCCCTGCGGAAGTTTGCGGGTCAATCCCGATATCGTTATCATCGCACTCCGGCTCCTTATCGACTCGCAGCTCTAAATTATAATTTCTATTCTAAATTAGTTTATTGTATTCCGGAATACCTTTCCATACGAACGAATGTTTGCTATAATGAGAACGAGAACACCTGTTCCGATTATTCTGAAGATGAGGTGGATTGGGATGGCGAACTGCGAACACTTCCGATTTGTGGAACCTTCCAGGGGAGCCCGCCCGTCAAGAGATCTAACCTTCAAATTCTACAACGACGGGAAGCTCATTATCATGGACAACGATTCCGGACATACGATAAGCCCCCGCGAGTTAAGCGGGGGCAGCTACGACTTCTACGTGAGGCAGCGCATTGCGTTCATTAAGCGGGACTTGGCGGCTAAGCGGGCGAAGTACGCTTAAGTTAAGGCAGGTTCTTATTGATCTTATTTAAGCTCGGCGGCAGTCGGGACATCTTCCCCAGATGAATGGAATGGGATTCCGACTTGTTGCGGGAATGGTTCTGTTGGTCGTCGATTTTATTGCTCCTCGGCATGGCGATCGATTCACCCCCTATGCCCTTCGCAGCGCTGCGAAGGCTTTTTCTTTTCAGCTTGCCACATCGCGCGCATTTACAAACGTTATTTTCACAGCCATAATGTAGATTACAACTATTGGTTCAAGGAGTTCGAATGGATGAAGCAGAATATTCTTTTTGATTTGGACGATACACTTATCTATTGCAACAAATATTTCAATCTCGTATCCGATCAATTCGCCGACATGATGACCGACTGGTTCTCGCCATTCGGCGTTACGCGCGAGGAGCTGGCGTCCAAGCATTTGGAGATCGACATTGCCGGCGTCAAGATTCACGGCTTCAAGAGCGATCACTTCCCGCAATCGTTCGTCGAGACGTACCGGTACTACAGCAAGCTGACGGGACGTTCGATGTCGCCGAAGGAAGAGAAGCTTCTGTGGGAATTGGGCATGAGCGTATACGATCACGAGGTCGAGCCTTACCCGGCGATGAACGAGACGCTCGATTCGCTGGTGCAGGACGGACATCAGCTGCACTTATATACGGGGGGCGACATTGCAGTCCAGCAGCGCAAGATCGAGCGGATGAATCTGGAACGTTACTTCCAGGATCGGATCTACATTCGCATGCACAAGAATACGGACGCGCTGAAGGGCATTCTGAACGACGGACGCTTTGACAAGAATCATACGTGGATGATCGGCAATTCACTGCGAACCGACGTGCTCCCCGCTCTCGAATGCGGCCTTCATGCGATCTACCTGAAGCGCGAGGACGAATGGAAGTTCAACATACTGAACGTTGACACACCGCCCCGCGGCGCCCTGCTAACGTTAACCGAGCTTGCGGATGTGCCTCCTGCCATCGACGAATATTTAGTTAAAGCGAAGGAACCCGGCGTTTGAGTGCGCGGGTTCCTTCGTTTTGCTTCCGTGATCTTGAGTTGCTTAGGCGTTCAACGCCTCTCCTGATGTCATCATTGTCCAGAAGGCAAATTTGCAAGCTTGTCGAAAAGCTGCCTGACGCCGTCCGACCAAGCCGGGTCCTCGGCGTAAATGCGGTTCAGCCAAGTGAACGGCTCCTCCCCTTCGGGCCGTGAAGCGCCGAGCTTCGCGATCAGCTTGGCCGCAACAGCCGACGAGTCGGCGATGTCCGTGTTGTACTCCTGCCAGCTGTGGAACACGTTAAACGGATTATTCGCGATCTGCTTAGCGTTCTTGCCGGATCGCGGCACGAACCCTTGCTCTTGGCCCGTGATCGCGAACATTAGCAGCGGATTGATGTCATACTTGTGTGCGCTATCGACAATTGCGCTAAAGTAAGGCTCGTCCACCAGTATAGAATCGCGGCTGCGCATGTAAGCCTTCACAGCTTCTTCGTCAATGTCGGTGTAACGGAGCTCCTTCGGCATTCCGATATCCGGCTTCTGCTCTTCTTCGCCTGTCACGACCTCCTGAATTGCCGTGCCGGAATCAAGGTCCGCGCTGGGTGCACGATCGTCTGTCGCGAGGCCGATGGCCGCGCCGGCGCCAAGCGAGAGGACAAGCGCCAGCCAAGCGGCGTGACGTCTCCAGCCGCTTGGCGGCCGTGCTGGCTCGGAGATCGCGTCTGCGTCTATGGCGATAGTGTCACCGGTTGGCGACGCAAAGACAGAGGTTAAGGTTAAGGTCAAGGCCGAGGTTGATGCCGAAGCCATCGGCTCCGATCCGGCATTCGATTGGACCAACTCCGTCGCAAGAATCTCTGTCGCGCCATCTACCGCCGCCGATATGGACGCTACTTCAGCCGCTTCGCGTTGTTCTGCGCTCTCGGCGACTGACACTTCCGTTCTCCTGCTTCGACGGATCCGTGATTCAACTTGCTGACGGGTCCACCTGCCGAGCGTCTTCTCTTCGATCCATCGCGCCAGCGGCTCCGAATCGATCTCTTCCGGCCATTGCTCGGATTCATAGACCGTCAGGACATCCTCCGCGATCACTTCGCGCTGCTCCGTAACCAGACAGCGGCGAATGAGCTCGTTCGTCATTCGCGTCTTAACTGCAGCCGGCAACTCAGGCAGGCGGCGCTCCAACGCGGATCGGACTGCTTCCGCTACGATCTCAGCCTTACGGCTGCCTGGCAGAGGCGCGTACTTCGTATGGACATACCTGCGAATAACATTAACGTCAGTCGGCGTCAGCAACACGGCGTTCTCCATACGACACTCCCTGCCTCCCAAATTCCATTCCCCGTGGCAAGAACACTCTCATCAGTGTATCACAGAGGAAAGATTTGGGGGAAGCGACTAACGGCGCATACTCGCTTCATGTCAAACGCCGTTGATTGCAGGCAGTTCCAGACATTGCTTGTCGTTCATCTACTGTGCGTTTAGAGCAGCAGCTCCATCTTGCGTGTCTTCGTTCGGAAGCCGAACTTCTCGTAGAGGCGAATCGCACCTTCATTGAATTCCGACGATTGCAGTTCCACGTCGTCGGCTCCCCGCTGCTTCGCCAATTCTACGATATGTTGCAGCGGCTGGGAGCCCAGCCCTTGTCCGCGCCGATTCTCGTCAACGCCAAGATCGGCGATGTAGACGGTGGTGAACCGCGGCTTCAGCACGGGCTTGTCAGGCGCATGCTCTAATCGCAGCACAGCGAAGAGATTGACTGCTGCATCCGGTCACTGCCGATGTACGCCTTAATCTGCTCCTTCTCCGAGAAGGTGAACTGGTATTCGCAGTCGCAGCCCTCGTCCAGCGGCTCGATCTCAATCGGCGCGCCGGCAGGCGTGCAGACGACCAGCGCGGTCAGCTCGATCAGATCGGTCGGCGCCGGCGGCGCCGGGTCCGTCTCGAACTTTAAGTAGACGTCGACCCAATGCTCGTTGCGCCGCTCCACACGCGGCTCGAATGAGACGAACTTCAATTCGGTAAATTGATCATCTCCGTACTTGATCATAACCCTCATCCTCTCTGCTTGTGCGCACATCGTACTTCTCTACGTACATACTCTTGCGCACACAATTGCCCTCGCTTTGTTCACGCTAATAGTATTATCGTGAGCTCTCCACACTCTCCCACGCACGCTCTTCTCGCAACGAAAGGCCGCTCCCGGCGGCGGTCTACGCCTGATCCGGGAACAGCCTTTGCGCTCATCTAAACATCTTCCATTCGCTCCCTGCTTACGGAAGCATCGTCGAACCCATCAGATACTTGTCAACCTCGCGGGCCGCTTCGCGTCCTTCGTTGATCGCCCAGACGATAAGGCTCTGGCCGCGGCGCATATCGCCGGCTGCGAACACCTTGTCGACGCTCGTCTTATACTTGCCGTAAGCGGCTTTGACATTCGTGCGGCGATCCGTCTCGAGACCCAGCTGGTCGATAATCGTGCGCTCAGGCCCTTCGAAGCCGACGGCGACGAGGACAATGTCGGCCTTCCACACTTTCTCCGTACCCGGGATCTCTTCGTAGATCTTGCGGCCTTGCTCGTCGACGTAGCGGCGGATCTGCACCGTGTGCAGCTCCTTCACGTTGCCGTTCTCGTCGCCGACGAACTTCTTCGTCAGGACGGAGAACGCGCGAGGATCTTCCCCGTACAGCGCCTTCGCCTCTTCGTGCGCATAATCGAGCGTGTACACATTCGGATACTCCGGCCACGGATTGTTGATCTGGTCGCGCGTGAGCGGCGCCTTCGGGTGCGTGCCGAATTGCGATACGCTCGTGCAGCCGTGGCGCAGCGCCGTTGCGACGCAGTCGGTGCCGGTGTCGCCGCCGCCGATGACGATGACATGCTTGCCTTGCGCTGACAGATAAGTGCCTTCCTGCAAGCCATTGTCCAGATAACTCTTAATCGTCGAGTTCAAGAAATCCATCGCAGGATAAATGCCCTTCAGGTTCGCGCCTTCCACATCGCCAATACCGCGTGCCTTCGTCGCGCCGCCGCACAGGACGACAGCGTCGAATTCGTCCTTCAACTGCTGCGAGGAAATGTCCTTGCCGATCTCCGTATTCGTCACGAACTTGATGCCTTCCTCAGCCAGCAGATCGATGCGGCGCTGCACGATGTCCTTCTCAAGCTTCATCGTCGGGATGCCGTACGTCAGCAAGCCGCCTAGACGGTCGGCGCGTTCATAGACGGTAACCGTATGTCCCGCTTTGTTCAGCTGCGCTGCGGCAGCTAGTCCCGCAGGACCGGAGCCGACGACGGCGACCTTCTTGCCTGTGCGCGTCTTCGGCGGCTGCGGAACGACCCAGCCTTCCTCGAAGGCGCGGTCGATGATCGCTTGCTCGATCGTCTTAATCGTCACCGGATCGCCGATCAGGCCGACGGTGCAGGAGCCTTCGCAAGGCGCCGGGCAGACGCGGCCCGTGAATTCGGGGAAGTTGTTCGTCTTGGCCAGACGCTCATAAGCTTCCTTCCAAAGCCCGCGATAGATGAGATTGTTCCATTCCGGAATCAGATTGTTAACCGGACAGCCTGATACGCTGCCGCCGAGCTCGATGCCCGTATGGCAATACGGCGTGCCGCAATCCATGCAGCGAGCGCCTTGCGTGCGGAGTTGATCTTCGGAGAACATACGGTGGAACTCGTTCCAATCCTTGATGCGTTCGAGCGGATCGCGATCGCTGGGCAGCTCGCGTTGATATTCCATAAATCCCGTAGGCGTCGACATCTTCTATTCCTCCATCTATCGGTGTCCTTGCATATTTATACAAACATACATTATTGATAGATCATCCTACCAGACAAACTGTGCTGTACACATGGATTATCTACTCAATTATTTGCATGATTTGCGCAATTAGCGTCTGCGTTCGTATACACAGAAATCAAACGGTATCGTATTCTTCTCATCCTGAACGCCGGGCGTCCGGGAGATGAGTACCCACTCGGCAGGATCCATCTCGGGGAAGAATGTGTCGCCTTCATAGCTGCGGTGGACCTCGGTGATCAGCAGCCGATCCGCCTTCGGCAGCGCCTGCCGGTAGATATCCGCTCCGCCGGCGATCATTAGATCGCCTGAACCATACTCTTCAAGCGCTTCGGCAAGCGAACGCACGAGTCGGCATCCTTCCGGTGCTTCCTCCATCGTCCGAGAGACGATCACATTCAGCCGATCCGGCAGCGGTCTCGGGAACGACTCGAACGTCTTGCGTCCGATCACGACGGTCTTGCCGATCGTTTGCGCTTTGAAGTAAGCCATATCTGCAGGCAGACGCCACAGCAGCCGATTGTCTAGCCCGATCGCACCGTTGTCGGCAACTGCCGCTATGAGAGTTATCGACATGATCTGCACCCTGCCTTTTGTAGTAATTCCATCATACCATAAGGGTCCATCGGTGACTACCGAACAATCGGCAACAATTCGGCGGTATTGTTCGGAGATCGAATACAAAAGGCGCCCACAAGGACGCCTCTGAACTATTTTATATTGCAACCGGTGCCTTGATGCCGGGATGATGCTGATAGTTCTGGAATTCGAAGTCTTCATACGCATAGTCGAAAATGCTGTCCGGCTTCCGCTTGATCACCAGCTGCGGCAGCGGATAAGGCTCTCGGGTCAGTTGCAGCTTCACCTGCTCTAGGTGATTGCTGTAGATATGCACGTCTCCGCCCGACCAGATGAATTCGCCAGGCGTAAGGCCGCATTGCTGCGCCATCATATGCGTCAGCAGCGCGTAGGAAGCGATGTTGAACGGCAGCCCGAGGAACGTATCGACCGACCGCATCGTTAGCATGCAGCTCAGCTTGCCGCCTGCAACATAGAATTGGAAGACGAAGTGGCATGGCGGGAGCTTCATCCGGTCGATCTCCGCCACGTTCCAGGCGCTGACGATATGCCGGCGCGAGTCGGGATTGCGCTTGATCGACTCGACGACTTGGGCGATCTGATCGATTGTCCTTCCATCCGCCGTCTCCCATGCGCGCCATTGAGAGCCGTATACCGGACCGAGATTGCCGTTCTCATCCGCCCACTCGTCCCAGATCGTCACGCCGTTATCGCGTAAGTATCGGGTGTTCGTGTCGCCCTTCAGGAACCAGAGCAGCTCGTGAACGACTGACTTCAGATGCACGCGCTTCGTCGTGACGAGCGGGAAGCCCTTCGACAGGTCGAATCGCAGTTGGCGGCCGAATACGCTGATCGTGCCGGTTCCGGTGCGGTCGTCCTTGCGGACGCCGTTATCGAGAATATCTTGCAGCAAGTCCAAATAATTGCGCAAATGCGAACCCACCTTTTCCGACAGGTAGTTGATTGAGTCTATCGTTACTGCTATCCATTCTATCACTAGAAGGTTCAATCTGTCGACGATGGCTGCCGCCGATCAACTCGGCTCCGTATACCGTTGCTGCCTGCGCAGCTTCCGTTGAACATGGCGTTCGGGAGCGCTCTCGAACAGCTTGCGCTCCTCCTCCGTCTCCGGATAGACCGGAGGCACCTCCGTCGGCTTGCCCTCTTCGTTCACGGCGACGAACGTGCAGAAAGCCGTCACTGTCGGCCGTCGTTCCCCCGTGAGCAGATTCTCGGAACGCACGACGCAGTAGACCTCCATGGACGTTCGGTGAGTCCACGTCACGAACGCCTCCAGTTCGACCGCTTCGTTCATTCGGATAGGCGTCATGAAATCGAGGCTGTCCGTCGAAGCCGTCACGACTCGGCTGTTGCTGTGTCTCATCGCGGCGATGACGCAGATCTCATCGATATACTGCATCAGCTTGCCGCCGAACATCGTGCCATGGTAATTCGTATCGGCGGGGAATACGAGCAGCGTCTGG
Source organism: Cohnella lubricantis (assembly GCF_014212015.1). GTDB lineage: Bacteria > Bacillota > Bacilli > Paenibacillales > Paenibacillaceae > Cohnella > Cohnella lubricantis. The sequence goes on from NZ_JACJVN010000012.1 coordinate 59,037, forward strand.
ATCGAACGCGACTGGCCGATCGGCTTGGCTTCCATGAGATTCACCCTGCTCTCTTCTGTTCGTGGAGAATCGAATAATTCAATTGTAGCAAAAGAAAGCTGCTTCGCAAACGGATCTCGGATCTCGAGTCCCGTCTTCGAAGCAGCCAATGTGTCATTCGCTATCGGCATTCATGATTACTTCTTCGGAGCAACGGTGTGGATCGGGTGGCCCATCGCGAGTTCCGCCGTATCCATCGTAATCTCGCCCAGTGTCGGGTGCGCGTGGATCGTCAGCGCGATGTCTTCGATCGTCGCGCCCATCTCGATGGCGAGTCCCAGCTCGGCGATCATCGTCGAAGCTTCTACGCCGGCGATCTGCGCGCCGAGCACGAGGCCTGTATCGGCTTCGGAGATGATCTTCATGAAGCCGTCTGCGCCGTCAAGCGTTACCGCGCGGCCGTTGCCGCCGAACGGGAACTTGCTGGACTTGACGTTGTAGCCCTTCTCCTTGGCTTCCTTCTCGGTATAGCCGACGGATGCGCATTCCGGATCGGTGAACGCGACGGCCGGGATGCACTTGTAGTCAACCTTAGATGGCAATCCTGCGATCGCTTCGGCAGCCACTTTGGCTTCGTAAGAAGCTTTGTGCGCCAGCGCCGGTCCAGGAACGATGTCCCCGATCGCATAGATATGCGGAATGCTGGTACGGCATTGGTCATCAACTTCAATCAAGCCGCGGTCTGTCAGCTTCATGCCGATCAGGTCGAGGCCCAGCTCGCCGTCGGTGTTCGGACGGCGGCCGACGGTTACGAGCAGATAATCGGCGGTGACGGACTTCGTCTCGCCGTTCACTTCGTACGTCACCGTAACGTCTTTGTCGGTTTGCTCGGCGCTCTTGGCCAGAGCGCCGGTCACGATCTCGACGTTGTTCTTCTTCAGCTTCTTCACGACGAGGTTGCTCATGTCCTTGTCGAAGCCCGGCAGAATCGTGTCCGCGCCTTCGAGGATCGTGAGCTGCGTGCCGAACTTCGCATACATCTGGCCGAGCTCGGCGCCGATGTAGCCGCCGCCGATGACGACCATGCTCTTCGGCACTTCCGGCAGCGACAGCGCTTCGGTCGAGGACAGAATGCGTCCGCCAAACGGGAACGCCTTCAGCTCGATCGGACGGGATCCCGTCGCGATGATGCAGTTCTTGAAGCGGTAACGAGGCGCTTCCTGGTCGTTGAACAAGCGGGCTTCCGTCTCGTTGATGAACATCACTTCGCCGCGGAACATCTCGACCTTGTTCGCCTTCAGCAGCATCTCGACGCCGCTGGTCATGCGGTTGACTACAGAGCCTTTGTAATCCTGCACCTTGCCGAAGTCGACGCCAACTTGGCCGGCGGACAAGCCGTACTTGTCGGCATGCTGCATCTCTTCGTAATGGTGAGCGGCGTTAATGAGCGCCTTGGACGGGATACAGCCGATGTTCAGGCAGACGCCGCCGAAATGGGCTTTGTCCGCGATAATGACCTTCTGGCCGAGCTGAGCGGCGCGGATGGCCGCGACATATCCGCCCGGACCGGCACCAATGACGAGCAAATCGATATCGAGAGAAGCGTCTCCTACGACCATGTCTTATACCTCCATGACGAGCAACTCGGGATCGGCGAGCAGCTGCTTGATATAGTTCAAGAAGTTCTGGGCTGTAGCGCCATCGATAATACGGTGGTCGAAGCTAAGCGACAGCGCCATGACGTGCGCCGGCACGATCTCGCCGTTCTTGATGACCGGCTTCTCCGAGATGCGGCCGGTTCCAAGGATGGCGACTTCCGGGAAGTTGATGATCGGCGTGAAGAACATGCCGCCGGCGGAACCGATATTCGTGATCGTGATCGTGCTGCCCTTCAGCTCGTTCGCGCCGAGCTTGCCTTCGCGGCCGCGAGCGGCCAGATCGCGAATCTCGTTCGAGATGGACCAAATATTCTTGCGGTCTGCATCGAAGATAACCGGCACGATGAGGCCGTTGTCCGTATCGGTTGCGATGCCGATATTGTAGTACTTCTTGTACACGATCTCGTTAGCCGCTTCGTCGATCATCGCGTTCATGCCCGGGAACTCGCGGCAAGCGGCGACGAGTGCCTTCACGATGAACGGCAGGTACGTCAGCTTGACGCCCTTCTTCTCGGCGATCGGCTTCGAACGGCTGCGCAGCGCGACGAGCGCGGATACGTCGACTTCGTCCATCAGCGTGACGTGCGGCGCTGTGTAAGCCGATTTGACCATTGCGTTCGAGATCGCCTTGCGGATGCCCTTGAACGGCACACGTTCTTCGACTCCAGGGCCGGCCTGTACGGCGCGGGCAGCGGAAGCCGCTTGTCCGGCTGCGCTTGGTGCGGCGGCAGCTTCGGCGGCAGTCGCAGCCGCGGCAGGAGCACCGCCGCCGGCGAACGCGAGCACATCGTCGCGGGTGATGCGGCCGTTCTTGCCGGAGCCTGGCACGGAGGCGATGGCGACGCCCTTCTCGCGAGCGAGCTTGCGCACGCTTGGCGTGGCGAGCACGAGCGCTTTGTCGGCTGCAGGCGCAGCTGCTGCCGGAGCCGGTGCGGCCGCCGCAGGAGCCGCTTCAGCGGCAGGCGCTTGCGCAGGCTGGCCTTTGGTATCGGCGCCGCCCGTTGCGGCGTCGTCCTGTGCGGGAGCGTCGGAGGCGTGAATCGAATCCGGCAGCTCGCCTTCGGCCTCGATGACCGCGACGACTTCGCCGACATGCATGACTTGGCCGTCCTTGCCGAACACTTCAAGGATCTTGCCGTTAACCGGACAAGGCACTTCTACGATTGCCTTGTCGTTCTGTACTTCCATGATGATATCTTCGTCCGTTACCGTTTGGCCCGGCGCGATGTGCATCTTGACGATCTCGCCTTCATGCAAGCCTTCGCCGAGCTCCGGGAAGCGATATTCGAATCGAGCCACGTCGAATCCCCCTGTCTAATTAGAACTGCAGCACTTCATTGACTTTCTTCACGATGCGAGCAGGCGTCGGAAGCCATTGATCCTCGATCTGGGCGAACGGATACACCGTGTCAGGAGGAGCGCAGCGCAGTACGGGCGCTTCCAAGTGCAGGATCGCCTTCTCGTTGATTTGGGCGATGATCTCCGCGGCGGCGCCGGCGGATTTCTGCGCTTCTTGAACGACAATCGCGCGGTTCGTCTTCTGGATGGACGCGACGATGGTATCGATATCGAGCGGCATCAGCGTACGCAGGTCGATGACCTCGGCTTTGACGCCGTTCTTCTCCAGCTCGTCAGCCGCTTTGAGCGCGGTATGAACCATAAGGCCGTATGCGATAATGGTGACGTCCGTACCTTCGCGAACGACCTTTGCTTTGCCGATCGGAACGGTGTATTCGCCTTCCGGCACTTCGTCGCGGAACGCCCGGTATAGGTTCAAGTGCTCCATGAAGAAGACCGGATCGTTGTCGCGGATCGCGGAGATCAGAAGCCCCTTCGCATCGTAAGGATTCGAAGGCACGATGACCTTCAAGCCTGGCGTCTGCATAGCGAGGCCTTCCAGCGCATCCGTGTGCAGCTCAGCTGCCTTGACGCCGCCGCCGAACGGCGTGCGGAAGACGATCGGCGCATTGTAGCGGCCGCCGGAGCGGTAACGCATGCGCGCAGCTTGTACGAACATTTGGTCGAGAGCTTCGAAGATGAAGCCGACGAATTGAATCTCCGCGACCGGACGGAACCCTTGGATTCCAAGACCGACCGCCATGCCGCCGATCGCGGATTCCGCGAGCGGCGTATCGAAAACGCGATTCTCGCCAAATTCGGCTTGCAGGCCTTCCGTCGCCCGGAACACGCCGCCGACGTGGCCGACGTCTTCGCCGAAGATGACTACGCTCGGATCGCGCTTAAGCTCGACCCGCATTGCGTCTTTAATGGCCTCAATCATATTCATTTGTGCCATGTTGCTAACTCTCCCATCTATGTTTTCTGAGCCGAACGTTTCGATTTAAAGCCAGGTCCGAGCAACGGCGCAAGAGGAGCAGTATTATTCTTCCGAACGCTTCGCTTCTCCAGAACAATACTGCTCTTGGCGCCTCTAACAGGCCTTTTAAATCAGAAATCGGCTTTTTGTTCTTCGAGGTGCTGCGGCGTGTTCTCGTACATGCTGTCGATTAGGCCGTGGATGGTCATTTTCTCCGTCTGCTCGGCTTTCTTGATGTGCTCGTTGACCGCGGCTTTGGCCTCTTCGCGAACGCGCGCTGTGTCCTCTTCCGACCACAGGCCCTTCGACTCGAGGTATTTGCCGAAGCGGATGATCGGGTCCTTCAGGCCCCATTCCGCTTCCTCGTCCTTCGTCCGGTACTTGGTCGCGTCGTCGGACATCGAGTGCGGACGGAAACGGTATGTCAAGCCTTCGATCAGCGTCGCGCCGCCGCCGTTCCGGGCGATCTCGGCCGCTTCGCGGACAGCCGCGATAACGGCCAGCACGTCCATGCCGTCGACTTGAACGCCGCGAATGCCGGCTGCCAGCGCCTTGTGGGCGATCGATTGCGCGCCCGTCTGCTTCGCATAAGGCGTCGTAATGGCGTAGCCGTTGTTCTGTACGAAGTAGATTGCCGGCAGCTTAAAGGCTCCCGCATAGTTCAAGCCTTCGTAGAAGTCGCCTTCCGAAGAGCCGCCGTCGCCGGTATACGTGATGGCGACGCGCTTCTCGCCTTTGAGCTTGAAGCCCATAGCGATGCCCGTTGCATGCAGAATCTGTGCGCCGATAATAATTTGAGGCATCAGGACGTTAACGCCTTCCGGAATCTGGCCGCCATGCTGATGGCCGCGGGAGTACAGGAACGCTTGATACAGCGGCAGTCCGTGCCATACAATCTGCGGCATGTCGCGGTAGCCCGGGCAGACGAAGTCGTCCTTCGTCAGCGCGTATTCGCTGCCGACCATCGTGCCTTCTTGGCCGGATACCGGCGCGTAGAAGCCCAGACGTCCTTGACGGCCCAAGTTGACGGCACGATCGTCCCAAGTGCGGGTGAAGACCATCCGGTACATAACTTCCTTCAATTGCTCGTCAGTCAGGTCAGGCATCAAATCTGCGTTGATGACTTCGCCTTCCGGAGACAGAATCCGCAGCGGGGTTACATCTTCCGAGTGCACCACGTGCGGCAGGGTTTGGCCCGGCATAGCCGGAGCGTCCAAAGAACTTTTACTCATTTTATCGCTCACCTCGTCTGGAATTGTGGAAGAGGAGTTTCTGTTATATCATTATTATAACGCTGTATAACTCATTTGGTCAAAGTAAAAAGGCTATTTCCCCCGATTTTATATGATTTTTAATCCATTGTTGTTCATAGTACAGATCATCTGTATTATAGATACAGTGTAATACAAATCAACTGGTTACAGCTGGCAATGCCGCTAAATGACAGCGATTTCACGTTTTTTTCGAACATCGTTAAGCCAAACCGAAGAGCGAAATTTAGCAGCTCCGCCCTTCCATATGGTGTACCCATGGCGCCCTTCCGGCATACTCTCACGCATTAACGAAAGGAAGATCCCGATGAGCGAACAACCGATTTTCAGAAGAACCATCGTCCGACATGTTGTGCCAAGCCGATATTTGCCCGAAGGAAGCCGCAGCATCCGCCTCTACCTCCCGCCCGGTTATCAAGAGGTGCTGAGCTACCCCGTTGTCTACTGCCAAGATGGAGAAGATTTCTTCAACTTCGGCCGTATTGCGACGTTCGCGCAGAAGCTGATCCTCGAGGATGGCTGGGAGCCGTTCATTATCGTCGGCGTCGATGTCGACAAGAAGCTCCGCACCTCCGAATACGCGCCTGGCGGGGAACGGCACGAGAGATATGTGCGATTTTTCGCGGAGGAGCTGGTGCCATTCGTCGAAAGTACAGTTGCCGTCCGCACAACGCCCGATGAGCGGCTGCTTGCCGGAGACTCGCTCGGCGCGGCTGTCAGCCTGTCGATCGCACTCGCGCGTCCGGATTTGTTCACCCGCATCCTCTCGCTGTCGGGTGCGTATTATGACGGCTCCGTTCAGTTGATCCAGACCGCCGAAGATCTGTCCTGGCTGTCCGTCTGGATGACCGTTGGCCTTCAGGAGAACGCGTACGAGACCGATCACGGCACGTTCAACTTCGTGCAGCTGAACCGTCTCGCCCGCCGCATGTTCGAGAGCCGCGGCGCGTTCCTCGATTATCGCGAGAAGGACGGGGAGCACAAGTGGGGCTTCTGGCAGTCGGAGCTGACCGAAGCGCTCGCCGCGTTCCTCGGTCCGGAAGCACATATGTAATATAAGCAAGCCGCCTTCGCCCCCGGATTCTTCCGGGTGACGGAGGCGGCTTGCTTTGCTTCGTTGACGGGATTCGCGTGCCGTTCCGGCGTACGAGCGTTCGGCCGAATGTCAGCCTTCGCCGATCCGTTCCGCAATCCGGCGAACGAGCCGCTCGCAGCCGACATTCACCATCTCATACACTTCCTCGAAGTTGCCCGTGTAATACGGGTCCGGTACATCCTCCAGTCCCAGCTCCGGCACAAGCGAGAGGAACCGAATGACCTCAGCCGGCGCATTCGGACCGATCACGGAACGGATGTTGCGTTCATTGCTGCTGTCCATCGCGACTAGCAGGTCATACTCCTCGCCGTCCTGCCGCCGAAGTTGGCTTGCTCTCATGCCGTCATAGGAGATGCCATGGCGGTCTAACAGCTGGCGGGTCCCTTCGTGCGGCGGTTTGCCAATGTGCCAATCGCCTGTGCCCGACGACGAGATCTCGATCCGATCCTCCAAGCCCTCTGCCCGAACCTTGTCGCGGAATACCGCTTCAGCCATCGGCGAGCGGCAGATGTTGCCGAGACAGACGAACGCTACACGATAAGTCATTTGCTTTATCCTCCTTACTCTCCTTCTCGCGCCAATGAATGAACCTCGCTTAGTTAACCGGGGTCAGATGTGGTTAACCCCTGTGCTTGCGCAAAGCGCGGCGAGGCAGCTTCCATTTGTAATGCACAGACAGCATTCGGAACGTCACGATAATGCCAAACAGAATGAGCAGCTCCCACGTGCTCCGGACATTCACCATCCCGATGGCGAAGCCGGCCGCGAGAGCCCACACCGCATAGATCTCGTCGCGCAGCACGAGCGGCTTGCGGCCTGCCATCATATCGCGAATCATCCCGCCGCCGATCCCCGTCAGCATCGCCGCAACCATCACCGCATTGATCGGGAGGTTCGCCTCGACGGCATATAATGCCCCTTGAATAGCGAACGCAGCTAAGCCGATCGCGTCGAAGAACGCCTCTGCCCGCTTCCAATGGTGAATCCACTTCATCGGCAGCAGGAACATGACGATGATCGATCCTAGCGCCGTGTTTAAGAACAAGCTCTCGTTCCAGAGCGTCGCCACCGGCGCGCCGATTAGCAGATTACGCACGACGCCGCCTCCGAACGCCGTCACCAATCCTAATACGATTACGCCGAGAATATCGTAATCCTCTTCCATCGCTACGATGGCGCCGCTAGCCGCGAACGCGATCGTACCGATCAGGCTGAATAATTGAAACACGTCCCAATCCAACGACTCCGCCTCCGAATTTCGACGAATGATTCCATTTTGGCGAACGCACGAATCGATCCGAATCCATAATGTATTCGCGGCCATTCGATACTCGCGTTATACTAAGATTAGCACAAGCCCGTTCGTCGAATAAGGACGAATCGAATCGCGCTTAATATTTAATTAGGTTAAACAAATGCACTCATCGTCACAAAGGAGGTATCGACGCCATGACTTCAGCAGCACTACGGCGCGCCATTATCTTCGCAGGCGGCGAGCTTGGCGAGTGGGCGGCAGCTCTCATTCAACCGAACGATTATATAATAGGCGCTGACCGCGGCGCACTTTATTTAGCCGAATCCGGTCTTCCTCTCCATCTGGCAGTCGGCGATTTCGACTCTATCGACCCCCAACAGCTTGCCTATGTACGTCAGCATGCCGGCGAGATGCTGGCTTTCGATGCCGTCGACAAGGATTGGACGGACAGCGAGCTTGCGCTGCGTGAAGCTCTCGCCCGCGGCTGGCGCGATGTCGTCATCGTCGGCGGCTTGGGCAGCCGATTCGATCACACGCTGGCTAACGTGTATTTGCTCTGCCTGGCAGCGGATGAGGGCTGTTCAGCCGTCCTGGTCGGCGAACACAACGAGATCCGCCTGCTGACCGGCCCCGGCGAGTGCCGGCTGGATGCCGATCCGCGCTTCGAACACGTGTCCCTGCTCCCTATTGCGGGAGAAGCAGCCGGGATTACGCTCAGCGGCTTCGTCTACCCGCTGAACGATGCGACGCTCCGCATGGGCATGACGCTTGGCGTCAGCAACAAGCTCGCCGGAACCGAAGGCATCGTCGAGCTTGGCGAAGGGCGTCTGCTCCTTATCCGCAGCCGAGATTGACGGAGCGCGCCCGGGGCAAAGCCCGGCAGCGTATCAACCATCCAGGCGGAATAACTGAGGTATGGGGATATACCTGCTGCTATACCTCCACGGTCATCCCTTCCCTCGCGAAGCGCACGCTTGAAGGAAGTCCATAGTCTCGGCGAAGATCGATGTCGTGCGACTGATGCGTGAACACCGCCGCCTTCGCCCCTGCTTCCTCGACGAGCTGCAAGCCTTCGCGAACATCGTACAGCGATCGCGTCTCGCGCGGATACGGCTCGTCGTAGAAGCTCGTGCCCAGCACGAGCAGCGTCAATCCCTGCAGCGGACGCTTCTCGGCTTCGGACAAGTCGAACGAATCCGGGCAATACGCCCAAGCCTTGCCGCTGCCGTCTTGCTTCTCGAATCGATAGGCGTACGCATACCCGTTCTTGCCGTGGTTCACGCGCCAAGGCCATACTTGCCAGCCGCCGTACCGCAAGCCCTCATCGCAAGCGGACAGCTTCAGCCTGCGTCCGACCCAAGGGTATCGCGCCAGCACCTCCGGAATCACCTCGGCAGGAGCGCGCAGCTCAGCCGTCAGATCGAGCCACCGGCAAGCGTCCGCCCACTCGACGAGACCGCCGATATGATCATAATGGGCATGCGTCAGCAGCCCTTGCTTCACCTGGCGCACGCCAAGCCGCTCCATCTGCCTGCGCCAATCCGGGCCGCAATCGATGAGCAGCGGCTGCTCCCCTTCTTCCTCGAGCCAGACGGATGGCCGCAGCCGAACGTTCATGCCGGTCGTGCGCGCCTCCGAGCATACTTCGCAATCGCAATAAACGCGAGGAGTCCCCAATGAATCCCCGTTGCCTAGAAATGTGATCCTCATCGTTTAAGCCGCACACTCCTCGCTATTAAATCGGCAGAAGCGCGACGCGGTCGGCCGATTCGAGCCGCCCCATCATCTCGTCCCATTCCCGGGGCTTATTCGGCAGCGCCGAGTAGTACCAGCGCAGGAACTTGGCGGGCAGCTCCGACGGGAGCGAATCCTGCGACTCATCGGCCGGCCGGAAGCAGAAGTCAAGGCCGCGCACCGCTTTGCCCTCATGGTCCCAGGAAGGATGCACGTATTCGAGGTCCAGCTTCTTGAAGCCCAGATGAGAGAGCACCTCGCGGCGAACAGCCGGATGCATCGGAGCGACGGAGCCGAACGACAAAGACGAGGTCTCATCCGCCGCCGGATCGTATATCTCCGCGAACATCCCGAGCGACTTGGTTCCGGATTCCTCCTCCAGCTGCCGAAGGTGCTTCTCGCGCTCCGTCAGCAGATATCGGCCGATGCCGAGCCCGGAACGCCCGATGATCGTGAAGTCCGTCATCGCCACGCGAAGCTCCGAACGATACCGATATTCCGTCGCGCCAACGACCTCACCGTCCAGTACGGCGACATACACTTGAATGGTCGGATCCTGAAGCGGCTCCCTCCACAGCTCGAAGGACAGCACTTCCTCCGGCGGGAACACTTCCCCCATCAACTGATGCATCTTCGCAAAATAAGGATCGTCCACGGACGAGATTTTCCGATATTCCAACATGTCTCTTCCTCCAGCTCCTCGCATCTCCATTATGGTCAACTCAACACTCTTAACTTTAATATAGCCCTGCGGTGAAGAGCAATCGAATCTGATCACAAAAAAAACAAAAAAGCCGCCGAATCGACAAGCCGGATTCGCCGGTCGATCAGCCGCTTCGTTACCCTTGCGGGCCGGATAGGAACGGATTGCGCCATTCCATAATCGCCGCGTTGTTGCACGATTCCTCGTCATCCAAGTAATCGCGGACGACGCCGACGGGCGTGCGCCCATTCTTCAGCAGGAACGTCAGCACCGGGTCCTTGCGTTCGCCTCGTGCCACTTCTTCCAAGTAAGCCTCCGGCGATATGCGGCCCGCAACGAGATGGTAACCGGGCATGCGGCCGGCTCCGAGCAGCCTGCGGCAGCCGAGATGAACGACCGTCTCATACATGGATTGCATGAGCCACCTGCCGAGGCCGAACCGCCGGTACGCCGGCATGACGCCGATATCGACGACGTACAGCGTATCGCCGTCCGGCTCGTGATTGCGGATGTAGCCTTCGTCTGTGACGGAAGCCCAATCATGCTTCTCCGCATGGCCAAGCGACCGCCGCATGCCCGTCATCGAGCCGACGATCCGCCCCTCCATCTCCACGCATAGCGCGCCTTCCGGGAAGCGGGTGACGTGCTCGCGGATCTGCTCGTCGTTCCACCACAGCTCCGGCGGATACGGCGGCGGGAAGCAAGCCTTCTGCACTTCGATCAGCCCGTCTATATCGGCGAGCGTATAGTTGCGGATGACCGCTGGCGCCATGCGCTCGCCATCCGTTGCGATCCAGCTTTTGAACATTGGCATATCTCCTTCAATGAATCCGCGGCGGTTAATCCCAATCGGTGTACAGATCGGTCCGGCGGTCGCGCCACGTCGTTACGGAACCGGCCTTCCGGACGTCCTCCAGCAGAGACAGGTCCAGATCAGCCGTGATGAGCATGTCTGCGTTAATCTCTCCCTCGGCCAGCACTCCGCGTGGAGGAAACGGAATGTCGTTCGGCGTAATGACAGCCGCTTGGCCGTAGTTCGCCCGCATGAAGTCAACGCCGCGAAGCGAGCCGACCGTGCCGGTCGTCACGATGTACACCTGGTTCTCCACGGCGCGCGCGTGGCAGCAATAGCGGACGCGGTAGAAACCGTGCCGATCGTCCGTGCATGACGGGCAGAAGATGACGTCCGCGCCGAGCGCGCGGACCATGCGGACGATCTCCGGGAACTCGATGTCGTAGCAGGTCAGCAGGCCGATCGTGCCGTATTCCGTCTCGAACACGGCGACTCCCTCGCCCGGCTCGACGTTCCATTCCTCGCGCTCCGTCGGCGTAATGTGAAGCTTGTCCTGCGTGAAGATGCGCCCGTCCGGCGCGAACAAGAAGGCCGTGTTGCGCAGCTTGCCGCCTGAGCGGGTCACATGCGTACCGCCGATAATGTACATGCCGTATTCGCGAGCGAGACCGCCGAACAGCTCCTTGTAGGCGTCTGTATAATCGACCAGCTTGCCGACAGGATGACCTCGGCCGGTCGCGTCGCCGATCGCGAGCAGCGGCGTCGTCACGAATTCGGGGAACAGCACGAACTTCGCGCCATACTCGGAAGCGTTCCGAACATAGTGAACGACTTGATCGCGGAAATCCTCGAAGCTGTTCGCGTCCTTGAGCTCAAATTGGACTGCGGATACTCTTATTTTCGACATCTATATCTCTCCTCCGTCAACAACGCGCCTGCACTAGAATGAGTTCAACTGGCGCGGGAATTGCAATACAATGGTCGTTCCATTGCCCTGCTTGCTGAACACTTCGACCGTTCCTTCATGAAGATCAACGATCTTCTTGGCGATCGACAGCCCCAATCCGCTGCCTCCCGTCGAACGATGGCGGGCTTCGTCCACGCGGTAGAAGCGTTCGAACAAGTACGGGATCTCGCTCTCGGGGATCCCGATGCCGTAATCAGTCACTTCAATCTTCACCATGCTGCGGACGAACCGAACCCGTACGTCGATCGGTTCCTTGCTGTACTTGATCGCATTGTCGATCAAGATCTGCAACAATTGGCGAATCTTGTCCTTGTCGCCCACCATGACCGCGGAGCCGCTCGGATGATGAACCCGAATCTCACGCTGGAACGTCGTGCCGAGCACCGATGCGAGCTCCTGCACGACTTGCGCGACATCGAACCGGCTCTTATGCAGCCAGTCGTCCTGTTCCGCTTCCGCGAGCATGAGCATGGAACGGGTCATTCGCTTCAGCCGCTCCGTCTCTTGTGCGATCGCCTCGACCGCTTCGTCGCGCACCGCTTCGTTGTCCCGCCCCCAACGCTTGAGCATATCGGCATAGCTGCCGATAACCGTCAGCGGCGTCTTCAGCTCATGCGACGCGTCGGCGACGAACTGCTTCTGCCGCTCGATGTTCCGATCGATCCGATCGATCATCTGATTAAACGCGCGAATGAGCTGCGCCAGCTCCACCGACTCTTCGTTGCCCATCTTCACTTTATGAAGCACGCCGCTCCGGTCGATCTCGCGCATCGTCTGCACCATCTGGCTGATCGGTCCGGTCAAGCGGGAAGTGAACCAGTACGTTCCGAAAATCGCGAAAACAACAGCGCCGACACTCGTCACGCTCAGCGCTCCGATCAAGATCTGCAAGTAGCTGTCCAGCACCGTGAGCCGCCTGACGCCTTCCACGACGCCGATCAGCACATTGTTCTGGTAGATCGGCTCCGAGTAGATCAGCACCCGCTGGCGGCTAATGCTCACCGTATCGGAACGGGTCACATTGCTGACGACGGGAGTGATCGACATGAGTTCCTTGTCATAACCGACCGAATTGATCACTTCGGAATCCTTCGCCACGACGCGAATGATCTCATTGGCGTTGTACAGATCGGATAGCAGCTTCGGATCGGTCAAGTTCGTCATCTGATTCTTGTGAAGCGACTCGACGACGAGATCCGTCTTGCTGGCGAGCAGCTGCATCTCGCTGCGAGTCGTCACTCGAATGACCAGGAAGTAGACGAAGATATTATAGAGCAAGAGAATCAGGATAAGCCAAAATACCGTGAATAGCGTGTATCTGGAACGAAGCGTCATGCGTCAGGCTCCTTCACCATATAACCGACGCCTCTAACCGTATGCAGAAGCTTATGCCGGTAGCCTTTGTCCATCTTCTGTCTTAAATACCGAATGTACACGTCGACGACGTTCGTGTCGCCGATGTATTCATAGCCCCAGACGTCGGACAGAATCTCGTCCCGCGTCTTCTCTTCGTTCTTGTTCCGGGCCAGATACAGCAGCAGCTCGAACTCGCGCGGCGTCAGATCGATCGCGTGGTCTTTGCGGAACACCTTGCGCGTGAGGAGTTCGATCGTCAAGTCGCCGATACGCAGCACGTCTTCCGTCTCCCCTTCGCGGGAGGATTTGAAGATCCGCAGAATGTTCCGCACCCGCGCGAGCAGCTCTTCCATGGCGAACGGCTTCGTGACGTAGTCATTCGCACCGTGCTCGAACCCGCTCACCTTGTCCGGTACCGTATCCCGTGCGGTAAGAAGGATGATCGGCACCGTATTGTCGCTCTGCCGAATCCGGCGCAGCACCTCGATGCCGTTCAGCTCTGGCAGCATGACGTCCAGCAGCAGCAGATCCCAGCCGCCTTCCATCGCCATCTCGAGCCCTGTGCGGCCGTCCTTGGCGCGGCCAACTTCATAGCCTTCATGCTCGAGCTCGAGCTGGAGAATGCGCGCAATGCCGTCCTCGTCTTCAATGATTAATATCTTCTCACTCATTTAGATTAGCACCTCTCTATGACTCCATCGTTCCTTATCTTCGGCCGCAGCCGAAGGATTAAGCCAACCTTATGGGTCTGCAGCAGACTTGGAACGCTATATGTCTCGTTGATTCAACTCCATCTCAACATCCCTATTGTACCATGGCTGTCCACAACCATCGACGTCCTCCTTGAATCGCCTTCCAGCGGTGCTGCGGAGAAGAAGTCAGGCCCTTACCCACTCCGCTTGAATGAAGCGGTCAAGCCGTGCGGACAGCCGATCGTCCGACGGGTAATGATCGCCCTGCCATACCGCACGAACGACAGCCGCGGCGGGCATGAGCGGAATCCCGAGCAGCGGCTTGCGCGGGAAGGAAGCCAGCCAATCGGCGCGGTGCGCAAATTCGTGATCCCGGTTCGCGATCCAGCCGAACGGGATCGTGCGGATACGCGCTTCTTCCTGCATTCGCGCCGCGGCGCGCTGCCGGCGGGCGCTCCACTTCGTTGGCAGGCAGTCCGCCGCAATATAGATGCGATCAGCGTTCTGCGCGACCCACTCCGCGACGCCCGGCGTCTCCCAGCGGCTCGACACATCAAGCAGCACGATGCGCGGCCCCAGCCGCCGAAGCCAATCGGCGAACGCTCGCTCCGGCGCCCTTAACCCGGCCGCGTTCGGGTCGAGCGGATAGATGGACGCCGAGCCCCGGCGCCAGGCCGGCGTCGCGGGACGTTCGCCAGCCGGATCGGCGAACACGGCTCGGCTCGGCATCTCATTCTCGCCGTCCATGGCATAATAGAGCTCCCCATCTCCGCCTGGGCACTCTACCAGCGCATGCGGCGCTTCCAGTTGTCCGAGACGCCCGGAGATTAAGCTCGCGATGAAGCTGGCGCCGGCGCCCGGATAGGCGGAGAGGAAGGCGATCACCTCCGGGCGGTTCGACGACGTCCGCTTGATCGTTCGAGCACCGCCTGGCTGGCTCGCCTCATCCAGTCCCCTATCGGCTTCGATCTCGATCCGCGCCTCCGATGGATGCCGCGCTGCGAACGCACATAGCTCCTCGTACAGCTCGGCGGCTCCGGCGGGACGGCCATCCGGACGTTCGGACAGCAGCCGCTCCAGCAGCTCCGCGAACAGCGGCGGCACGTCCTTCCCGAGCTTCGTCAAGCCCCCGCTCCTCCGGTAAGCGAATTCGCCGCCGCTCAAGAGGAAGTATGCGAGCGCGCCAAGGCCGTACAGATCCGTCCTCGCATCCGATTGCTCGCCTCGCAGCTGCTCTGGCGCGGCGAACCCCGGCGTTCCCAGCTTCATCGTATCTGCCAGCGCGTCCGGACGGTACAGCCGCGCGATGCCAAAGTCTACGAGGATGGCGCGATCCTTCGGATCAATCAACACGTTGCCGGGCTTCAGGTCTCGGAACACGACTGGCGGCTCCTGCGCATGCAAGTATCTCAATGCATCGCACAGCTGAAGCATATAGCGCAGCCACATGGCGAACGGCATGGCGCAGCCAAGCTGCATCCACCTGGAGCCGACCGTCTCTCCGGCAATATAATCCATGACGATGCACGCCGTGCCTTCGCGGTCCGGCGGGAAGTAATCGACGATCTGAGGCAGATGCGGATGCTGCAGCCGGCCGAGCAAGCGCGCTTCCGCGATGAAGGCGTCCCGGTCCTCCGGGAGCGGCTTCGTCAGCTTGACCGCGCGCAGCTTGCCGCCTAAGCGGACGTCTTCGGCGAGATGGACGCTGCCCATCCCGCCTTGCCCGATCGGGCCGAGCAGCCGGTACCGATTCGCCAGCAAGCTGCCGGGCTCCGAGCGGTACACGTCAGCCGTCTCGGCTCGTTCTGACTGTTCTCCTCGTTCTGACCGTACTCCTCGTTCTAACCGTACTCCTCGTTCCGGCCGTTCTCCTCGTTCTGCCCAATCGAATCGTTCGTCTCTTCCGACATTATTGTTCTTCTCGTCTAACCCCGCCAAATCTCCTCACGCTCCATCGTCGGGACGGCTCCCTATAATGATTCGCAGCCCATATTCGGTTTGAGGGTGTCGCGCAACAGCCCAAAAAAAAAATCCCGCGCTGGAGGCGATCGTCGACGGTTAACGTCGACTCGCTTCCGGCGCGGGATGCTTTCCCGCTTCCGTTCTATGGCTTGCGTCTTACCAATAGTGTAACCTCTTCGCGGTTATGGAACAACTGTTTGACCTTCAGCACGTCGAAAGCTTCGCTGTACTCCTCCGTCAAATCGGCGATCGTCTGGAGCGGCTTCTTGTACATTAGCTTCAGCGTGATGATTCCTTTGCCGCCTGCCGTCAGTGCAGGGGCGAGCTCGGATACGATCCGGCACGTATGGTGCGGATCCCAGCTCATGTCGCAGACGAGCAAGTCGAACGAACCGGGCGCGAACGACAGCTCGGCGGCGTTGTTGCGCAGATGCCGCAGACGCGGATGTCCTTCAAGCGACGGGTGCATCTCCGCCGGATCGACGGCCGTCACCTTGACGCCGCGCTCGAGCAGCACGGACGACCAGCCGCCCGGCGCAGCGCCTAAGTCGAGCGCGTTCACGAAGCCGTCCAGCGGCAGGTTGAACGCGCGCTCAGCTTCGAGAAGCTTGAAGGCGGCGCGCGAGATGAGCCCTTCCTCGCGTCGGAACCGGACAGCTCCGCCCGGCCAGTCCGACAGATTGGCCTTAGGTTCGGACAGGCCGATATACAGCGACTTCTTGGCCGCGTAGACCGATAGAATCCAGTGCGCGTCCTTCGCGACCGGGTCGCCGCCAAGCTCCCGCACGACAGGCGCGACAGCGTCGCGCCCTTCCGCCGACGAGAACGGGAACGGGCTGTCCTGCGACTTGCGCACCTGGATAGCGATCTTGCGACCTGCGATCTGGTCTGCGAGCGTCCGAACGAAGCTCTCCATGGCGGCTGCCGTTGCCTCAGGGTCCGAGCTGATGTCCGTCTCGCTGCCGATCGGGAACAAGTGCCGCAGGAAGATCGGCTCCTCCTTGCGCAGCGAAGCGATCAGCTCCTCGTTCGGCAGACCGCCGACCGACAGCCGGAACGTCTCGCCGGGCGCCAATCCCGACAGCTTCGCGCCGGGGATGCGCCTTCTCAGCTCTTCCATCGCATAAGGGGCGAAGCCGGGATTGGATGTTGCGATATAATCCGTCATTGCGTTATTCCTTTCCTACCTGAATCCAGGGGCGATCGTTCTGCCAATCGACCGTGACAGGGACGTCGTATGCCGACCGCAGCAGCTCGGGTGTCAACACTTCCCGCTTCGGGCCGGCCGCGACGATGCGTCCTTCCGCCATTAACGCCACATGCGTGAATACGGGGATGATCTCTTCGATATGATGCGTGACATAGAGCATGGACATGCCCGGCTTCGCAAGTCCGGCGAGCGCATCCAGGAACCGCTCGCGCTCGTACAGGTCAAGGCCTGCGCAAGGCTCGTCCAATATGAGCAGCTGCGGATCGGCCATCATCGTTCGGGCGAGCAGCACCTTCTTCCGTTCCCCCTGCGACAGCGTGCCGAACGGCTGCTCCGCCATATGCGCGAAGCCGACGCGGGCCAGCTCCTGCTGCGCGCGTTCGCGAATCTCCGGCTCTACTTCTTGATAGATCCGCAGATACCCGTTCGCGCCGCCGACGACGATCTCCCATACGGGATCGCGCAGCGTGAATTTCTCGATGAGCGACGGGCCGATATAGCCGATGCTCTTGCGAACTTCGCGCAGATCAACGGTGCCGTACAGGTTGCCAAGCACCGTGACCTTGCCGCTTGTCGGGAACAGATACCCGTTGATCATCTCCAGCACTGTCGTCTTGCCGCAGCCGTTGCGGCCGAGCAGCACCCAATGCTCTCCTTCGTTCACTTGCAGATCGACGCCGCGCAGAATGTCTCTCTCCCCGCGGCGAAGCGTCAGATGGTCCAGCTTAATCATGAATTGCGCTCCTCCCCGGTTATTCTCCCATGTCCGGCTTGCCGAATGCGAGCGGCCAGCTCGACTACCGAGCCGAACTTATATATTTTGCTCCACGAGCCGTCCGTCTCCCTAATGAGCAGGCACGGCACGCTCTCGATCCGGAACGCCTCTGCGAGTCCTGGCATGAAGTTCAAATTGGCGGCGTCTATCGTGAGCTCCGGCATCATCGCCTCCACGACCGCCAGCATCTTGCGGGCAACCGCGCAGGTGCCGCATAGCGGGGTATGGATGAGAATGAGATCGGGCACGCCGCTGACTTCAGCCGCGCCGGCTTCTCGGACTTCGTCTCCAGCGAATAACGCCTTCTCCCAATTGCCGGGTTCCCGCTCTCTCATCGGCCTTTGGCTTCCTTCGCGGCGGCTGCGGCATCTGCCGCTTCCCGCAGAATATCCTCGGTCATCGGCCCGTCATGCACGATGACGCCGGCCGGCGACGCCTCGAGAAGCGCGCGCACCATCTGGGCTCTGCCCATCAAGCTCGAGGAATGAACGAACACCTGCTTCGGATAACGCGCCGCCGCTATCATGCCGTGGACGACAGACAAGCCGTTCGGCAGGCCGATCCCGAGCTCGAAGTCAAGCGACAGCACATTCACTTCGCATTCCGCCAGCAGGAGCAGACATTCCTCTGCCGATCGCGCAGCCACGAAACCTTCCGGACAGCGGCGGACGTCGTCCAAGAATACATTAATCACGGCTCTCACTCCCCTTCTGCCAGCCGTTTGACCCGTTCGATCTGACTCTTATGCGTGCCGTCTTCGTCTACAGGCGTCTCCAGCAAGAGCGGCGTATGGCGCAGCTCAGGCGAAGCGAGCAGCTCCCGGAAGCCGTCAAGCCCAATGAAGCCTTCCCCGATTCGAGCATGCCGGTCCCGGCGGGAGCCTGCAGGGTGACGCGAATCGTTCAGATGAACGGCGGTTAGATGCTCCCAGAACGACGCCTTGGCGGCGCGTTCGCGGAACTCGTCCCAATGGGACCCGTTCCAGACGCCGCTGGCGAACAGATGGCACGTATCCAAGCAGAAGCCGACGCCATCTGGCCTCGCACATAGCGAACGGACGGTGGCCAGCTCTTCCGGCGTCGTCCCCATGTCGCCATGATCGCCGGCCTGATTCTCGAGCAGAATCTTGGCTTTGCCGCTCCATTGCCCCAGCACCCGGTTCAGCCACTGGATGCTGTTCTGGTAACCTCGCAGCGGATCGCCGTCCTTCAGCACACCGAAATGCACGACGACGCCCAGCGAGCCGCACGCTTCCGCGATCGCTAGGTCGTTCAGCGTGCTAAGAGCCATCTGTTCGGCGAGATCGCCTTCAGCGGCCGGGTTCACCAAGTACGGACCGTGCCCGATCGATACCATGCCCCGCTCGCGGCACCACTCGTCGCATCGTGCGGCATCCTGGCGATCGAAGGCTTTGAGCTGCAGGCTCCTCGGATTTTTCGGAAAATATTGATAAGCGCTGCCGCCGATCCGTTCGGCTACCTTAGCCGCTTCGCGGTAACCGCGCCGGGTGCTCACATGGCTGCCGATGATCATCAATCACTGTTCCTTCTGGCAGGACGGGCAGAAGAACATCTTGCGCGAGGAGACATGCTCCAGACGAATCGGCGTTCCGCAGCGCGGGCAGTCTTCCCCTTCTCGGTCGTAAACGCGGCACATCTCGTCGAACCCGCCGACGAACGTATCGTCCGCCGAGAATTTGTGATCCATATAGCCGCCGTTCGCTGCTGCTTCCTCCAGCACTTGGCGCATCGAATGATATAGCCGCTGCTTCGTCTCTTCCGACAAATCCGGGATCTGCGCCATCGGCAGAACCTTGGCGTCGAAGCAGATCTCGTCCGAATAGCAGTTGCCGATACCGCTGACGAGCTTCTGGTCGACGAGCGTCGGCTTCAGCTTGCCGCGCCTCTTGCCAAGACGCTTCGTGAACGCCTCCTCCGTCAGGCGAGGATCGAACGGATCGGGACCGAGATCCTTTAAGTGCTCTTGCGCGCCTTTGGCTGTTAACCGGTGCAGGTAACCAAGGCGCAAGCCGCCGAAGAAGAGCCGGTTGCCGTCGTCAAGCTCCAATATGACCTGATAGCGGCTGTCCTCTCTCTCTGGCTCCGATTCAGGACCGTAATAGATCCAGCCCCCCAGCATTAAGTGAAGCAGCAGGCGATGTCCATCATCGAGATGGAACAGCAGATGCTTGCCGCGCCGCTCCACGAACAAGATTTTGCGCCCCGTCAGGGCGGACTGGAAGACATCAACCGGTTCGTTGATCGTCTTCTCCCGGTTCACTTCTACCGCTTGAATCGTACGTCCGCAGACCAGCGGCGAGAGCAGACGCCTGTAGGTGTCCATTTCCGGCCATTCCGGCATGATCGCGCTCATCCCTTCGACTCGTGTTCTAGTTGAGAATCGATTTGTTCTATCCATGAAGACAGCTCCTGCGGATCGCGGCACACTTTGTCCGGCATCGCTCCGGCTGCTTCGCAGCGGCTGCGCCAATCCGCTTCCGTACATAAGCCCGTCAGGACGAGCACCGTCTGGCAGCCGACAGCTAGACCGGCGGCGATATCGGTGTTCGGGTTGTCGCCGACAACCCAAGCGTCCTCGGGCGCAACGCCCGCTCGTTCGAGCGCGAAATTCATGAGTATAGACGATGGCTTGCCGATGACCGTCGGCTGGACTCCGCTCGCGGCCTGCAGGGCGGCAGCAATGCTGCCTGCGCCCGGAAGCACGCCGTCGGCTACCGGAAGCCGAAGGTCCGGGTTCGTCAGCAGATAGACGGCGCCGGAGAGCAGATGATGAACTGCCCGGGTCATCCGATCGTACGTAAGGGTCCGGTCAAGGCCTTGAACGACCACCTGTGCCGGTCCCTCTTCCGCGAGCCGGAATCCGGCTTCGCTCATCGCTTCCTGAAGGCCGTGCTCGCCGAGCACGAAAGCGTCCGCCCGCCCATAATGCTGCTTGGCATAAGCGGCAGCGCCTTCCGCGGACGTGATCACTTGCTCGGGAACTGCTGGAATGTTCATTCTATGTAGATGCTCCGCCACTTGCGCAGGTGTTCGGGTGGAGTTGTTGGTGATGTACCAGCACGCAATTCCTCGTGCAACAAGTCCCGCAATAAGTTTGTCGGCGCCGGGCACCGGCTCGTCTCCCCTATACAGCGTTCCGTCGAGATCGAACAGAATCGCCTTCGGTCTGCTCCGCGCTTGATGAAGCGCTTGCGATTCGTTCATCTCTATCACTCGCTTTCGTGGCGTTCGGAATACTGGCACTTTCCGCCATTCTCCAACAATACTCCGTTTGCTTCGTCAAGGCAAGGCATGAACGGGAAAGGCGTTGTCTAGAACATCAGGAGTTGTCCGGGTGGAATTGCGTCCCGCTTACCTGCGTGCCGCCTTGCGCTTCAACCGATCCAAGCGCTTGCGCAGCGCCTCCCGTTCCTCGCGGACGCGCGGCGTCTCTCGCAGCGACGCCGTCCGGCGCAGCTCGAGAGCCATCGCCCGCTCGGCGTAATGAAGCGCCGTGGCGATATCTTTGACGCGATGCTCGAAGTGCATCGCAAGCTCGATGTGCGCCTCGTAGGACGGGAAGACGGATTGCTCGGCCTTCGCGGCGGCGCGCTCCCACAGCGGCACGGCTTCTTCCAGCCGACCGAGCCGCTTGTACCGCAGCGCCGACAGCAGCCACCAACGAACCGCGGTCGGCTCGGTGCGTTCGGACAGCGCCAGGAAGAACGGCTCCGACAGGTCCGTTCGGCCATGCGCGTCCAGCCAAGCGGCGGTGCGGTACAGCTCCTCTGCCCCTTCCGGCAGCAGGCCCGGAGCTGGGCCGCCGGACACTTCGCCCGTGAGCAAGCCGGCGAAGTGAGCCGCCAGTGTAACTAGCGTCAGGATATCCCGTTCGTTGTGCAGATACACGCCTTCCAGCTGCGAAGCGTCGCCGTCATTCAGATATCTCATATACAGCTCAGGAGCCAGCGAGCCCGGCACGTCGTCAATTCGGCCGATGCCGAGTCTCTCCTCCTCGATTCGGCTGAGCCGGCACGACTCCAGCGTGTTGCGCCAGAGCGCGCGCGACGGGTGCAGGAAGTCTAGGTGACCAGGCTCGGGACCGCTGCGCCGCCAGCCGTTCAGGATGAAGCGCGTGACGAGCACCGGCCAATCGAACGATCTGCCGTTATACGTGACCAGATGCGTGCGCCCGTTCATCCGGCCGAGCAAGTAGTGGAGCATCGCCTTCTCTTCGCCGGGATGGCGGATGAGCATCTGCTCGACGATCAGGCTCCCGCTGTCCGGCTCGAAGCAGCCGATGCCGATCATGAACGGCACGTTGCCCGCGCCGACGCCGAGCCCGGTCGTCTCCGTGTCGAGGAATAGCAGCCGTTCCGCTTCGATCAAGAGCGCTTCGCTGGCTTCATCCTGCTGTTCGCGATCCATGTGAACATTGCCGGCTGTCGCTTCCGCCTTCTTGTTCTGCCGTGCCGCAACCGGTCCAAGGCTGCCCGCGCGGCTTAGCAGCTCGCCGAGCTCGTACAAGCCATGGCGATGGTCAAGGGCGTACTCGCATCGGCGCAGCAAGAAGCTGCCGTGCTCGTTATCGATCTGGCTGACGCCAAGCTTCTCGAATGACGGATGCAGCCTTTCGACAGCGGCCTTCGCCATATCGGCGCTTCCGGCCGAGTCATCTTCACTTGCAGCGATTCCGCCCGCCGCCCCCTCACGCAGCTCCTCCTGCAGAGATTCGCCAGTACCTGCGGATGCCGCCTCCGCTTTGTTGGCGGACGATTGCCCCCGCAGCCGTCCCAGCCTCTCGCGCAGCCCGCCGCTCATCGTTCGCCACGCGTCCTTCGCAGCAGTCCGAGCGCCAGATCCTTGCCTAGCAGCCCCACTTCCTCGATCGGGCCGACGCAGGCGGGACAGCCGCTCATGCATCGGCAGCCGACGATGAGCCGCTCCGCTTCCTCTAGCAGTTCATCATGCATGTCGTAAAGACGCTGGGCAAGGCCGATGCCGCCGGGATAGCGGTCATAGAAATAGATCGTCGGCTTCTTCGTATGCGTCGCCTTCACTTGGGGTACGACGCGGATGTCGAACGGATCGCACATGAGGTGCAGCGGCGCGAGGTGAATGAGCACGTTCGCGAGGCCGAGCAGCGCCATCTGCATGTCGTTCGTCGTCAAGCCGGCTGCGGCTTCATCGGTGAAAGCGAACCAATACGCGCTCGTATGCAGCTCCTCCTCCGGCAGATGGATCGGTCCAGAGCCGATGTTCTCGTGGGTGCGAAGGCGAATTTTCTTGAAAATCGTCGGTTTGGCCGTGACGCTCACTTCGCCGTACTGCCGTTCGATCACGCCGTTGTCGCGTTCCCGGTCGACGTGCAGCACCTTCAGCTCCACCGCCATGCTCGCATCGGTGAAGTAATCGACGTTCACTTGGCGGACGTACGCCTTCTTCTCCGGATAATCCAGCTTCTCGACTTGATATTGCACGCCTTCGTGCAGGTAGATCGCTTCCTCGTGAATGAGCGTAGGCGCGCTGAACCGGTCGACTTCGCCGATGACGCGATGTCCCTCGGTCATGTCGATGATGACGAAGTTCTCCTGCGCGGCAGATCGAAGCGAGATGTTGTGCGCGGGAAAAGCCTGCTCCATCCAATACCAGCGGTTGCCCGCTTGGTGAAGCACCTTCTCTTCGACGAGGAACTCCAGCAGATCGCTCAGCTTCTCCTCGCCGAACGTATCGCCTTCCTCGAACGGAAGCTCGTAGGCGGCGCATTTGACATGGTCGAGCAGGATAAGCAGATTATCGGGATGGATGCGGGCCTCCTCCGGAGGCGTGCCGAGAAAATAATCCGGGTTCTGGATCAAGTACTGATCCAGCGGGTTGCTGCTCGCCACGAGGAACGTGACGCTGCTGCCGTGGCGGCGGCCGGCGCGCCCCGACTGCTGCCACGTGCTGGCGATCGAGCCCGGATAGCCGTTCAGCACGCAAGCCTGCAGCTGGCCGATGTCGATGCCGAGCTCCAGCGCGTTCGTGCTGACGACGCCGCGGATCTCGCCGCTGCGCAGGCCGCGCTCGATCTCGCGCCGCAGCTTCGGCAGATACCCGCCGCGGTAGCCGCGAATCGACTTCGTGCCGAGCTCGCGCTTGACCAGGTCCTGCAAGTAAGTGAGCAGGATCTCGACGCGCACGCGGCTGCGGGCGAACACGATCGTCTGGATGCCGCTCTTCAGCAGCAGCGCGGCCAGCTTCTGCGATTCGAGCACGCTGGACTTGCGGATGCCGAGCTGCTGGTTGACGACCGGCGGGTTGTAGAAGACGAGATGCTTCTCGCCGGCCGGCGCGCCGTTGTCGTCAACGAGCGTGACCGGCTCGCCGAGCAGCCGCTCCGCATGCTCGCGCGGGTTGCGGATCGTCGCGGAAGCGCACAGGAACTGCGGGTTGCTGCCGTAGAAGCGGCAGATCCGCTTCAGGCGGCGGATGACGTTGGCGACGTGACTGCCGAACACGCCTCTGTACGCGTGGAGCTCGTCGATCACGATGTATTTCACATTTTCGAACAGCTTCACCCACTTCGTATGATGCGGCAGAATGGCGGAGTGGAGCATGTCCGGATTGGTCACGACGATATGCCCGGCGTTGCGGATCGCCTGGCGTACCGTCGGCGGCGTGTCTCCGTCATAGGTATGCGTCTTGATGTCGGCTTCCATCAGGTTGGCCAGCTCCTGCAGCTCCGCCACCTGATCCTGCGCCAGCGCCTTCGTCGGGAACAGGTAGAGCGCGCGGACGCTATCGTCGGCAAGGATGTGCTCGAGCACCGGCAGGTTGTAACAGAGCGTCTTGCCGGATGCCGTCGGCGTCACCGTCACCACGTGCTTGCCGTCGCGGACAGCACGGTACGACGCCGCTTGATGCGTATAGAGCTCTCGGATGCCTTTGCCGGCCAGCGCTTCGGTTAATTTGGCATTCATCGTTGGCGGCATCGGCACGGTGCGCGCCGGCTTCGCAGGCTGCGTATGCCAATGGGTCACGTTCGTCATGATCTCGGGGTGGCCGCGCAGCAGATCGAGCCATTCCTCAACCGAGGCTGCTTTGCCCGTCCATGGATTCAAGGCTGATGTCCCCTTCGCGGATAGTTGTTCTCTCCATTGTACAGAATACATGTTCGCCTTTCAACGGATATGCGCAAGTTCGCTGCGTATTCCGTGTCGGAAAAGGATACCAATTGAATTCTAATTTCGATATATTTCTCGCAATTATCTGACAGTTGACGATAGAAAGCTCACGGATACGCCTTGAAAGCGACATTCCCTGTCGTCTCCTGCGCTTTCCCGGGAAAAGTTTAGGACCCCGGAAGCCGCGCCAGACAAGCGAATTGCGGATGTGCGAGTCTAGTGCGAGGACCTATTTGAGCTGCGCAGGAACACGATAACCCGCCCTGTAACCCGGCTTGGACCGGTTACAGCCGCCTTACACTCGCTAACACTCCCTGTAACCCGGCTTGGACCGGTTACAGCCGTCTTAGTCTCGATAACCCGCCCTGTAACCCGGCTTGGACCAGTTACAGCCGCCTTACACTCGCTAACCCACCCTGTAACCCGGTTTGGACCGGTTACAGCCGCCTTACACTCGCTAACACTCCCTGTAACCCGGCTTGGACCGGTTACAGCCGCCTTACACTCGCTAACACTCCCTGTAACCCGGCTTGGACCGGTTACAGCCGCCTTACACCCGCTAACCAGCCCTGTAACCCGGCTTGGACC
>NZ_JACJVN010000111.1 GCF_014212015.1 Cohnella lubricantis
GAGGCGCAAGTCCGCGCGCGAAGCGCTGTAACCGGCCTGGGCCGGGTTACAGAGGCGCAAACTCGCGCGCGGAGCGCTGTAACCGGTCTGGGCCGGGTTACAGAGGCGCAAACTCGCGCGCGAAGCGCTGTAACCGGTCTGGGCCGGGTTAATACTTCACCCGGTAGTCCACGACGTTCCGCCCGGGCGTTCCCGTCGCCAAGTAGGCGCGCAGGTTGTCGACGAATATATCCGCCAGCCGCTGCTTGTATTGCTCGGTCAATCCGCCGATATGCGGCGTGATGATCACGTTGTCCATCTCCCACAGCGGATGATCCTCCGGCAGCGGCTCCGGATCGAATACGTCGAGCCCCGCGCCGCCAAGATGGCCGCTGCGCAGCGCCTCCACCATCGCGTCGGTATCGACGGAGCTTCCCCTGCCGATGTTGACGAAGATCGCGCCGGCCTTCATGCGCTCGAACCGCGCCGAGTCGAACAAGCGGTTCGTCTCCTCCGTCGCAGGCACGATGTTCACGACGACATCGCTCTCCGCAAGCACTTCATCCAGCCGCTCGAACGTTACAATCTTATCGAAGTGCGCCGCTCGCTTCCCTGACCGTCGGACGCCAAGCGTCCGCATGCCGAACGCCTGCGCCAGCCGCGCCACCTCCGCGCCGATCTGGCCCGCGCCGATGATGCCCATCGTACTCCCGTGCAGCTCGCCGTAGGTCTCGAACTTCTCCCACTTGTGCTCGAGCTGCTTGCGGACCGACAGATGCAGCTTCCGCGTGAATGAGAGCAGCATCGCGAATGCGGTCTCCGCCATCGGCACGGGATGGACGCCGCTGGCGGTCGTGACGACGACGCCTCGCTTCTCCAATTCGCTTAGCGGCAGATTGTCGACGCCGGCCGACCCGGTTTGCACCCACCGAAGCGCGGATGGCCCTTGCGAGAGCTGCTCCCATACGGCATCGTGCCAGCCGCAGATGACCTCCGCTTCGCGCAGCGTCTCCGCGCTGAGCTCCTTCGGCTTCGCAAAGACGGCCTTCCACCCCGGCGCAGCCTCGGCGATCGCCCTCTCCTGCTCTGGCGTAAATCCGAACATGCTGATCAACGTTGGCATGGCGTTCCCTCCTCCTGTATATATGCTATTATTGTAGCTTGCCGCCCGCATTTTCCCAAGACATTCCTGTAACGCGTCGCCGAACTGAGCTGCATGCGCTTAGTTCATGGCACACTGTTGTTTTTATCCCGGCGTCGTTTGTTGTCGCCCCGCATGCCTCTCACTCCCGCCACCCTGCCACTCTGCCGCCGCGCACCTCCGCATACATTGAACTCACCCCTCCGCCGCCAGCACTCCCTCACTTGCCACTTATCACACGTCATTCCGTACTCCAGAACCCTCTTATTCGCGCTTCCCTCATGTCTCCACGCACTCGCCCGCCGCATTCCGCCTCCATTCATCAATATCCGACTTACTATAGGGACAAAGAAGGAATCTTCCCTCCGGAGGTAGAATTGTTGGGGCAGGGAGTGTGAACGCGGCATGTACAGATTGATTCTAGCTGACGACGAAGTCGACGTTCGGGAAGGCGTCCTTCACGAGATTGACTGGCAGCAATGCGGCTTCGAAGTGGTGGACCGCGCGGAGAACGGTCGCGAGGCGCTCGAGATGGCGGAGCGCTGGCAGCCGGACGTGCTCGTCACCGACATTCGGATGCCGTTCATGGACGGCCTCGAACTGGCGGAGCATGTGCGCCGGATGCTGCCGGGAACGAAGATCATCATCCTGACCGGCTACGACGAATTCGAATATGCCCGCAAGTCCATTCAGCTCGGAATCGAGGAATTCGTCATCAAGCCATTCTCTTCCCAAGAATTATTGCAAGCGCTTAATAAGGTAAAAGAGGAACTCGATAGGGAGGCTGCCCTCAGAGAGGACATGGACAGCCTGAAGGAGCACTATCGCCGCAGCCTGCCTCTCCTGAGAGAGCTGTTCCTCGGCTCGCTCATGACCCGCGCGCTGCCGGAGCGGGAGATCAACGATAAACTGGCCGGTTACGATCTTCCCTTACAGAATTGCCGGCATCTCGTCGCGGTCATACAGCTCGACCTTCCGGCAGATGCCGAGGACATCGGGCTGCGAAGCTTCGCGGTGCGCAATATCGCGGAGGAGATCGCGCAGCGCCATTCATGCGGATATGTGATCCAGCATGCCGGCTTCGTTGTCCTGCTCGCATCCGCGGATCGCAGCGACCTGCCGTCCAAGCTGGAGAACCGCGCCATGGCCGTCCTCGAAGAGGTGCGCCAGAGCGTCGAGAGATATTTGAAGTTCACCGTGACGATCGGCATCGGGACAACCATCGATTCGCTGCGCGCCGCGCATTATGCCTATGCCGACGCCGTCGCCGCGCTCGATTACCGGATGGTGCTCGGCCACAACCGGCTCATCCCGATCCGGGACGTCGAGGCTCGGGAAGCTTCACCGATTCGATACGACGAGCTGCAGGAGCAGGCGTTGATCCGCTGCCTCAAGGTCGGCACCGCTCAAGAGCTGACGGAGATCGTCGACAAGCAGTTCGCGGAGCTCGTGAATAGCGAGGGAGGAACGTCCGTGCAGGGCGTTCAATTGTTCCTGCTGCAGATCGTGACGACGCTGATGAAGGCGGCACAGGATACGAGCAAGGACTTGCATGAGCTGTTCGGCGGCAACACGAACCTGCTGAGCCAGCTTGCCGCTCTCCATCACCTGTCGGAAGCGAAGCAATGGGTCATGGACATCTGCGCGAAGATGATGAGCCGTATCGCGGCTGACCGCCAGACGACGTATCGAAGCCTGGTCGATGAGGCGAAGGCCTACACGCGAGCGCATTACGCCGACAGCGAGCTGTCCATCTCTCAGGTTTGCGAGCATCTGCATATTAGCGCGGGCTATTTCAGCAGCATTTTCAAGAGAGATACGAAGCTCACCTATGTCGGCTACCTGCTGCAGATTCGCATGGAAGAGGCCAAGGAGCTGCTCGCCGCCACCGATCTGAAGGCGTTCGAGATCGCGCAGCGAGTCGGCTACGCCGATCCCAACTACTTCAGCTTCAGCTTCAAGAAATACGTCGGCCTATCGCCGAAAGACTACCGCAGCCGCGCGAGGGGAGAGCTGCCGTGATCGGCTTTCGCATGAAGCATTACCGCTTCAAGAGCATCCAGTTCTTGATCGCCGTCTCCTTCACTGCGATGACGATTGCTGTCGTTCTGGCCGTCAGCTACATCCTCTATGACAAGTTCACCCGCACTGCGGAGAAGAACACATCCCAGAGCAATGAGCAGACCATCTACCAAGTAGCCAAAAATCTCGAGTATTACATTCGCAGCATGACGATCTTCTTCGCGCAAGTCGAGAATACGGTGAAGGAAGGCGGAGATTATGCGGGAGAGCGGATGGCCGGCGAGCTGGACACGATCTTCCGGACACGGGAAGATCTGGTGACGATCGCGCTGTTCGATCGATCCGGACATGAATTGACGGCTCTTCCTTCCGTCCCGATGCGCTCCAATACGAACCTGACGTCGCAGAGCTGGTTCCGCTCCGCAGTTGAGAATCCGAACCATCTAAGCTTCTCGCTGCCGCACGTGCAGAATCTGTTCCAGGGACAGTACAAGTGGGTCGTGTCCATGAGCAAAGGGATCAAGCTGCAGGTGAATGGCGAGGAACAGGATGCCGTGCTGCTCGTCGACGTCAACTTCAAGCTGATCGACGACTTGACCAGCAGCGTCAAGCTCGGGCAGAAGGGCTACGCCTACATCATCGATGAATCCGCCGGCAATATCATCTACCACCCGCAGCAGCAGCTTATCTATGCCGGCATCAAATACGAGAACGTCGAGCAGGCGCTGAAGTACACGTACGGCAGCTACATTGACAATTCGACCGGCGTGGAGCGCTTGATCACCATTCAGACCGTCTCGAACGTCGGGTGGAAGATCGTCGGCGTCTCCTTCATGGACGAGATCGGCGCCACGAAGCGGGAGATCGGGAGCTTCCTGCTATGGCTGCTCGCCGCCGTGCTGCTGTTCGTCTTGGCGATCACGCTATATATGTCAGCGAAGATCTCCCAGCCGATCAAGCGGCTGGAGAAGTCGATGCAGCTCGTCGAGCGCGGTAACTTCAACATCACGATCCCGATTCGGCGAGACGATGAGGTCGGCCGGCTGTCGCGGCGGTTCAACCTGATGGTGAACCGGATCCGGGAGCTGATGGGGCAGATCATCGCCCAGCAGGAATCGAAGCGCCGGTCCGAGCTCGAAGTGCTGCAGTCGCAGATTCACCCGCATTTTCTGTACAATACGCTCAACTCCGTCGTTCGCTTGGCCGGCACCGGCAAGAACGACGAAGTGATCACGATGATTACGTCGCTGTCGAAGTTCTTCCGAATCAGCCTGTCGAAGGGCAAGCCGATCATTCCGCTGGCGGACGAACTCGAGCATATTCGCAACTACTTGATCATTCAGAAGCTTCGGTACAAGAACAAATTCGAGTTCGAGATCTTCTCTTCGGAAGGGCTGGAAGGACTTCAGTCGCCCAAGTTGATCTTGCAGCCCATTGTCGAAAATGCGATCTACCACGGCATCGAGCCGTCAGTCGATGCGGGTCGGATCGTCATTCGCGCGGAGCTCGCGGACGGGAAGCTGCGTCTGCAGGTGGCCGATAACGGCGTCGGCATGAGCGCCGAGAAGGCGGCCCGGCTTCTGCTGGAGACTTCAAGCCTCGGCGAAGGCGAGCAGGCGGGGATCGGCCTTCGCAACGTGCATGAGCGTATTTGTCTCTACTTCGGCACCGAGTACGGTCTGCACATCGAGAGCGAGCAGGAGGAAGGGACGACCGTGACGATCTGGCTCCCTTGCGTGAAGGAGGATGATCCTCATGTCTCGTAACCTGTGGTATAGGCGCGGCCTTCCGGTTCTGATGCTGATGGCCGCGCTGGCGCTTATGCTCGCGCTTGGCGGCTGTTCGCGGCAAGTGGAGATTCAGCAAGCCTCCGGCTCCCAGAAGCAAATCGTCTTGATCGTGAAGAGCAAGAACGGGGACTACTGGAACACGCTCGCCATGGGGGCGGAAGCGGCCGCGAAGGAATTCGGCGTTAAGCTGACGTTCGACGGTCCCGAGAGCGAAGATGAGGTGAGAGGCCAGCAAGAGCTCGTCAGGCAATACCTTGCCTACGGCATGGACGCGCTTATCTTGTCGGCGAACGATTACGATCAACTGGCTCCGTACGTCGATGCCGCCAGCCGCAAGGGTGTCCCGGTCATCGGCGTTGATTCCGAGGTCAACTCGGACAGCGTGAGCAGCTTGATCGGCATCGACAACTACGAGGCTGGACGCGAGGCTGCCGGCAAGATGAAGGAGCTGGCTGGCGATCGCGGCCGCTTCATCATTCTGACTTCCTATCAGGGCGTGCGGAACGTCCTGCAGCGGGAGCGAGGAATCCGGGATGAGTGGAGCGGCACCCCGGAGATGGAAGTCGCGGAGACGGTGTATTGCGGTTCGGACATCGAGACGTGCAGCGATCGAACCCGGGAGGCGCTAAGCGGCTCGGAGCCGGTTGACGGCCTGATCACGCTGAGCGCCGCCGCTTCGGTCGGAGCCGCCAAGGAGATTCAGCGGCAGGGCTTGTCCGGCGAAGTGAAGCTGGTCGCCTTCGAGAATTCGCAGGAGGAGCTGGAATGGCTGCAGGAAGGCGTCATTCAGGCGACGCTCGTGCAGAATCCGTTCGCGATGGGCTACTTAAGCGTGAAGACGGCCCTGTCCGCCATGGAAGGCGAGAAGGTGGAGAAGCGAATCGTGACCGAGACGAAGATCATCGACTCGGAGAGCATGTTCTGGTCCGACAATCAGAAGCTGCTGTTCCCATTCGTTCAATAGGCTGAATAAGACACGTATCTATAGGAAAAAAAAGGGGGCTCGCGGAAATGAAGAAGACCAAGAGGCGGATCGCGCTTCTGTTGGCAGGCGTTCTGCCCGCCGCCGCATCGCTGGCGGCTTGCGACCGGGCGGGCGCAGGGGATCCGCCGGCCGAGCTTATTCCCGGAGAACCGACGATCGGCGTGGCGATCTTCCGATTCGCGGACACCTTCATGACCGCTGAACGGGAAGCGATCAGCGAAGCCGCGGAGGGCTTGGTTAACGTCGATATCGTCGACAGCAAGAATTCGCAGCCGAAGCAGAATGATATCGTGGACGGCTTCATCTCCAAGCAATACGCCGCTATGGCGATCAATCCGGTGGACCGTACGGCGGCCGGCGTCATTATCGACAAAGCGAAAGCAGCGAAGGTACCGGTCGTCTTCATGAACCGCGAGCCCCCGGCAGACGATATGCGCAAGTGGGATCGAATCTACTATGTCGGCGCCAAGGCCGAGCAATCGGGCACGATGGAGGGCGAACTGCTCGCCGATTATTGGAAGTCTCACCCGGAAGCGGATAAGAACAAGGACGGCGTCATCCAGTACGTCATGCTGAAGGGCGAACCGGGCCACCAGGACGCGGAGCTTCGCACGAAGTTCTCGGTCCAGGCGCTGGAGGACGCCGGGCTGCAAGTAGAGAAGCTGGCCGAAGACACCGGCATGTTCGATCGGGAGAAGGCGCGGGCCAAGATGGCGGCATTCTACTCCGCGCACGGCGACAAGATCGAGGCGGTGCTCGCGAACAACGACGACATGGCGCTTGGCGCGATCGACGCTTTGAAGGATGAAGGCTACTTCAAATACAACAAATACATGCCGGTCGTAGGCGTAGATGCCACCGCTCCCGCGCTGGAGGCTCTCGCGGAGGGAACGCTGCTCGGGACAGTCATCAACGACGCCAAGGCCCAAGGCGAAGCGACGCTCAGTCTGGCGAATGTGCTGGCGAGAGGCGGGACGCCTTCCAAAGAGAACACAGGGTATGACATCACCGACGGCAAGTACGTCTGGATTCCGTACAAGAAGATAACGAAGAGCAACGTGCAGGATGCGAGATAAGGGAAGGCAAGGAAGAGCGGGGGATATCCTGCAGAGATTCATCTGAGATTCAGTTGAGATTTAAAACTTAGATTTCAACTGAGATTGGCCAAGACGAACGGTTGCTTGCCGATAACGGAACGCGGTTCCGCTACCGGTGAGCTGAAGCACGATCCCCGCGAGATAACGGAACGGCGTTCCGTTATTTCCGCTTTTTAAGCTGATGACTCGGATGAATGCCGCGGATAACGGAACGGCGTTCCTTTATTGCGTCTACGAGCAGGCGGGTACGGCGAGATAGAGGAACCAGCTTCCGCTATGGCATAAAGCTGCATGAGGCGCGAATGCGCCGGATGAGCGCCGCCGTCGAGACATCGGGAGAGCGGGCTGCGAGCGGGGACCGGCAGCAAGGCGGCCGGGTGATCGGCCGCCTTGCCGCCGTCGCAACCGGAGGTTGCGGAGCCGTGCAACCCATGCGTTCTTTACTTTCCCGCGGGATTTATCCAATAATGGCAGTATCAACGGCGGAGGAGTTGACGAAGAAGGTGATCCAGGACGGCAAGAAGCTGGCTTATCCGAAATTAAAAGCTCTATTTGATGTGTTGTTTCTAATTGGCGTTGTTCTGCTGCTGATCAAGCTCGGCACTCTCCTGCTGAATCGCATCACTCCGCTTGATATTACGTTGATCGGCGGGAAGCTCATCTGGAATATTGGCCCTTTAGCTCTGATGATCGCAGCCGGAATCGGCTCCGGCATCCTGAAGGATAAATATAGAGAAGATTAGCAGCGGGAGGCATCAGTCATGTCCAAATCGATCGTCGAAAAATTAAATTTGCACCAATTCAACAGGATCGCCGTTCTGCAGCAACCGGAGCATGACGATCGCTTGGCGGGGCTGGCTGCCTATGATACCGAATTGAAGGACGGGAGCTACGACCTGATTTTTGCCTATGCGCTCGATTTGGAATCGATGCAAACGGTCGTGCGTGAGGTGATCGATCGCAGCTGTTTAACGGAAGGCGGCTATCTGTACGCGGCTTATCCGAAGAAGGGGAACAAGGCGTATCCGACCTACATCCACCGCGACAGCTTGTTGGCGGGAGCGGCGATAGGCGTTCTTTGACTAAGGCGGTGCGGCAATCGCCGGAGCAAATGGGAATGGAACAATTATATATGAAATTTCGAATACAATAGGACGGATTTGCCGCGTGAAACATCATTGTGTATGAAATTTCGAATATAATTCGCCGGTTCCGTATCGAGAGGGATGATTGTATATGATTTTTCATATATAATCGTCCTTTTTCTGTTTGTGGGACCAAATGTGTTCGATTTTTCGTATACATTTGGTCTTGATCCACCCTTCCAATGGTCCGTTAGCTATAGCGCAATCGGCTCGTCCGAGGCGGTGCGTTCGGAGTATAATGGAGGAATCGAATCTATCGCAGCAAGGAGAGGTTGACGGATTGTTCCAGTCTCTGATGCCCATTGACGAAGCGCTGCCGCAGCTGAAAGCGGCGCTTCGAGAACATAAACAGGCGGTGCTCGTCGCCGAGCCCGGCGCGGGCAAGACGACGCGCGTGCCGCTGGCGCTGCTAGGCGAGCCATGGCTGGCCGGGCGCAAGATCATTATGCTGGAGCCGCGGCGGCTCGCTGCCCGGAACGCGGCGGCCTATATGGCGCGAACGTTGGACGAGAAGCCCGGTGAGACGGTCGGTTATCGCGTGCGGATGGACACGCGGGTCGGCCCGAGGACGCGCATCGAGGTTGTGACCGAAGGCGTCCTGACGCGGATGCTGCAGGCCGACCCTTCGCTCGAGGAGGCGGGACTCGTCATCTTCGACGAGTACCATGAGCGCAGCCTGCAAGCCGACCTCGGACTCGCGCTGTGCTTGCAAGCGCGGGCGCTCTTCCGCGAGGACCTGCGGCTCGCGGTCATGTCCGCGACGCTCGAGGCGGAGCCGGTCGCGGAGCTGCTCGGCGGCGCGCCGGTCGTGGCGAGTGCGGGGCGGATGTTCCCCGTCGAGACGCGGTACGCGGAGCGGCGCGTCGAGGCATCGGCGGTCGAAGCGGCTGTCGCGCAGACCGTATTGGCCGCGCTCGCCGAGCATGGCGAGGGCGACGCGCTTGTGTTCTTGCCCGGCGCCGGTGAGATTCGCCGCGTCGAGGCGCGTCTTAGGGCGGCGCTTGAAGGCCGCCCGGTCGATGTGGCGACGCTGCATGGCAGCTTGCCGGCGGAGGCGCAGGACCGCGCGCTGGCGCCAAGCCCCGCCGGGCGGCGCAAGGTTGTGCTGTCCACGGCGGTGGCGGAGTCGAGCCTGACCGTGGAAGGGGTGCGCATCGTCGTGGATAGCGGACTTATGCGGGTGCCGCGTTTCTCACCGCGCACCGGCATGACGCGGCTGGAGACGGTGCCCGTGACGCAGCCGTCCGCCGACCAGCGGCGCGGGCGCGCGGGACGGGTAGCCCCTGGCGTCTGCTACCGCCTGTGGACGGAAGAAGAGCATCGCCGCCTCGCGACGGCGAACACGCCCGAGATCCGCGAGGCGGACCTCGCGCCGCTCGCGCTGGAGCTGGCCGCCTGGGGCGCGGCCGATCCCGCCGAGCTGGCGTGGCTCGACCCGCCGCCGGCCTCGGCG
>NZ_JACJVN010000112.1 GCF_014212015.1 Cohnella lubricantis
CGATCTGCTCGACCTCTTCCAAACGAGTTACCTCTTCGGTCTTTGATTTGGTATCGTATAGCCTACTCTTCTTCCTGTCGGCGACAACAATGGAGTCAGCAAGCCCTTCTCTTCTAGAGATCTCATATGTGTCATAGCCGTGTGTCGATGGATCTCTAATTCTTGCGCAACCAGCGAAGGCGTAATCTTCTCTCCATGGCAAGTAAGGCTGAAGTGCATGATCGCCCGTTCATACACCCCTAGACGAACTGTCTCTTCCTGACCCCACTTCGCCAATGCCAGGAGCACGGTCTGCTGGCAGCGCTCCGTCCTCTCCATCACAGCGTCGTAAGAGAACCGAAGCATTCGCCACTCGTCGAGCAGCAGCAAATTCTGCCTCTCCTCGTTGCGATCGAATTGCCAGCGGCTGATATCCCGCCAATGCGGACCGAAGCCATCGCATTCCAGCAATAGCTCCAACTGACGCGATGGCATATAGGCATAGTCGACAAAGTTGACACCGCCGCGAATATCCCGAATCTCATATTCCGGATGAAGATGGTCCAGATTCCCAAACGCTGGCCATAGAACTCGAGCCGCGAGCATTCTCTCAGCATGGCCATGCTCTTCCTGCAATCGCCGCTTCCGTTCACCGCGGCTCTCCGCAAGCGCGCGCGCCATCATCTGCGCATAGGCGTGTTCGAATGCGGGATCCGCGCTCCCATTCGCGGTCTCCTGAGGACCTGCGGCTGAGACAGCGCTTCGAGCCACCTGTCTCGCGGCATCTCCCTTCCTCCTATTCCGCGAGCCATCCATCGCCAGTAACGCTTGCTTCCCGTTAGCCCTATCATTCTTCATCCTACATTCCTCCCTCAATAAATTAATG
>NZ_JACJVN010000113.1 GCF_014212015.1 Cohnella lubricantis
ACATTCATGTCGATGCGGCTAGAGAGCCGCATCGACATGAATGTGCAGGCGGCGGTGTGGGATCGGCTGCTGCGCCTGCCCGCGGCGTTCTTCCGCGGCTACTCAGCCGGCGATCTGGCGATGCGGGCGAACAGCATCAACGCGATTCGCAGCCAGCTGTCCGGCATTGTGCTCGGCACGCTGTTCTCGGGACTCTTCTCATCGTTCAACCTGCTGCTGCTGTTCCGCTACGACGCCGGCATCGCGCTGATCGGCCTCGGTCTGGTCGCGTTCGGCATCCTGGTCAGCGCGGCGTTCTCGCTTATCCAGCTCAGGTACCAGCGGAAGCTCATGCAGAACCAGGGCAAGCTGTCCAGCCTCATGCTGCAGCTGCTGTCCGGCATCGCCAAATTCCGGATTGCCGCCGCCGAGAGCCGCGCGTTCTATCTATGGGCGAACCTGTTCGGCATGATGAACCGGATCGGCTACAAGTCGAACAAGCTGCAATCGTACTTCGCCGTCTACCAGGCGATCTTCCCGGTCGTCACGTCGATGGTGCTCTACTATGCGGTCGCATCGATGGGCGAAGGCCGCATGAGCGCCGGGGGCTTCATCGCCTTCTTCTCCGCGTTCTCCGCCTTCCTGGCGGCGATGCTGTCAATGTCGTCCTCGCTGCTCTCGGTGATGGGCGTCGTCACGCTGTATGAGCGGGCGAAGCCGATTCTGGAGGCGCTGCCGGAGGAAGCTGGCGGGGGCGAGCATCCCGGCCGTCTGAGCGGCCAGCTGGAGCTGAACGGCGTTCACTTCCGCTACGAGAGCCAGAGCGATTGGGTGCTGCGAGACGTCTCCCTGACGGTCAAGCCGGGCGAGATGCTGGCGATCGTCGGCGAATCGGGCAGCGGCAAGTCGACGCTTATCCGGCTGCTCCTCGGCTTCGAGCAGCCGGAGTCCGGCATGGTGCGGTTCGACGGACGCGAGCTCGGCGCGCTGGATGTGCAGGCGGTTCGGCGCCAGATTGGGGTCGTGATGCAGCAGGCGGACGTGATGGCGGGCAGTCTCTACGAGAATATCGTAGGTTCCGCCGGCCTTCCGCTGGAAGCCGCCTGGGAGGCGGCGGCTATGGCCGGTCTTGCCAAGGATATACTCGCCATGCCGATGGGCATGCACACGATGATCCCGGACGGCGGCGGCACGCTGTCAGGCGGCCAGCGGCAGCGGCTGATGATCGCCCGGGCAATTGTTCGCAAGCCGAAGGTGCTCATCTTCGACGAGGCGACCAGCGCGCTGGACAACCGCACGCAGGCGGAGGTGAGCGCCAGCTTGGAGAAGCTGCAGGCGACGCGGATCGTCATCGCGCATCGGCTCAGCACCGTCCGCCATGCGGACCGGATTCTGGTCATACGCAAGGGGACGATCGTCGAGTCCGGAACCTACGATGAACTGATCGCCGCCAGCGGCGAATTCGCACGGATGGCAGAGCGGCAGGCGGTCTAAAGCAGCAAATTAACTGTTGTCATAATTGCTAAATAATGAGAAAATCTTTATTAGTTTTAATTAATGAACGGTACCGGAGGTGCGCTGCGTGAATTGGAAGCAGCAAGCGGAGGAGATCGAGCGCCGGTTAATAGAGAAGGCGCAGCAGGAACCGGCTTTCGCCGAGCTGGTCAGAAGCGATCTGCAGGAAGCGGTGAAGCAGGCGACGGGGCTCGATCTTCCGTTCCATCTGCTGGGCGGCCTGCAGGCGGCGGAGCAAGGTTCCGGCGAGCTGTCGGACGATCAATTGCAGGAAGTGGCGGGCGGCGCGGCGACGATGGAGGTCTCGCAGTTCAGCGGAGGCATCTCCGGCGTCGGCACCATTGGCGGCAGTCTGTCCGGATCGGGTCTTAGCAAGGATGCGGACGCAAGCGCGTGGGATGCATCGATTCAAGCGGAAGCCTCCACTGAGGCGGACGATTTAATGAAGCAGATGCTTGAAGTCATCCGGGACGTGAGGAATAAGCTCCAGCAGATCGACCAAAGCCGGACCGAGACGAACAGGGGAATCGCGAGAAATATCTAGTGGACGGATCAAGCATTGGACTCATCACTACTCGATATCGGAAGGGAAGCGGAACGATCATGAATTGGGAGCAGCAATTGGAATTGATCGAGCGCGAGGTTACGGCTAAGGCGCAGCAGGATCCGGCATTCGCGGAGCTGGTCAAGAACGATTATCAGGAAGCGGTGAAGCAGGCGACGGGGCTCGATCTTCCGTTCCACCTGCTCGACGGACTGCAGACGCCGGAGCCGGCGGCGGCGTCCGGCGAGCTGACGGACGACGATCTGCTGGAGGTCGTCGGCGGGGTGGATGTCTCGTCCATCGATATCTCCGGCATGGATATTGAGACGGCGCTCATGGCCGTTCAATCGCAGCGCGCGGCACTGATCGATGATCAAATCAAGAAGCAGTTGCAAGACCTGCAAAACCAAATCGGGGACAGCTCCCAGCTGGAGCTGAATATGCTGCGGCTGCAGTCGCTGGCGAACAAGCGGAACGAAGCATTCGATGTGATGACGAGCTTCATTCAGAAGATGCAGGATTCGCGCAACGCGATTATCGGCAACATGCGCTAGAAGGGTTGGCGCTCTCGCGCCTGTATGCAGGAAGCATACCTGGCGAGGAAAGTCCATTTTTCACAAAGTTCGGACTTGCGCCAACCGCTTCCGGAATATAACATATAAGATAATGGGAAGCATATGTAGAAAAGGAGGTCGCACCCATGCTGTTAGCGGAAGCAACTACTTCCTCAAGCCTATTCACTCCGTTCGATGTATTCATGATCCTCTTCACAGTGCTGATCGTGATCGGGTTGGTTCGTTTGCTGATGGCGCGCACCAAGAAGAATATGTTCGCCATCGGATTCGGGACTTTGGCGCTGGTCGTGTTCCTCATTGCCGACGTCAAGATGGTAAGCGGCTGGTAAGCGCAGGAAGGTGCATGGCAATCCATATGAAGGCAACGGAAGCGGGTTGGAGGCTGGATCTCCGGCTCGTTTTTATTTTTAGGCTGAGGGGTCATGCGGACTTCTCTCTGGACGAGGCGCCCGGGTGCCGTTTCCGGACTTTTCTTTTGTTCATGCGCATCGGGGTTTGATATACTAGGTTCAATTGGCTGCCGGCATACGGCGGCGTGGAGGTAGAACGCGATAATGACAGTTAAGGCCGACATTCGGCGCGAAGATATTGAACTGCTGGCTCCGGCCGGCGACTGGGATTGCATGCGGGCTGCGGTGGCGAACGGAGCGGACGCGATCTTCTTCGGCGTGGAGAAGTTCAACGCCCGCGCCCGCGCGAACAACTTCAAGATGGCGGAGCTTCCGGAGATTATGAAGTTCCTGCACCGGTACGGGGTGAAGGGCTTCCTGACGTTTAACATTCTCGTATTCGAGGATGAGTTGAGAGACGCGCGCGAGCTGGTCGATGCTTGCATAGAGGCGGGCGTGGACGCCGTTATTGTTCAGGACCTTGGATTGGTGAGAATGATTCGCGAGATGTCGCCGGACTTCCCGATTCACGGTTCGACGCAGATGACGATCACTTCCCCGGAGGCGGTCGAGTTCACGAAGCCGTTCAACCTCGAGCGGGTTGTTCTCGGCCGGGAGAACAACCTGAAGCAGATCAAGAAGATCGGCGATCAAGCGAAGCTGCCGATGGAAGTGTTCGTGCACGGCGCGCTCTGCGTCTCGTATTCGGGCCAATGCCTCACCTCTGAAGTATGGGGCGGCCGTTCGGCGAACCGCGGCGAGTGCGCGCAAGCGTGCCGTCTGCCGTACGACCTGATGGTTGACGGCGTTCAGAAGCCGATGGGCGATATCGCCTATCTGCTGTCGCCGAAGGATCTGGCGGCGATCGACATCATGCCGGAGCTGATCGAAGCGGGCGTCACGTCCTTCAAGATCGAAGGCCGGCTGAAGAGCCCGGAATATGTAGCCAACGTCGTGAGCAAGTACCGCCGCGCGATCGACAAGTATTTCGCCGGCGACGATTCGAGGCCGACGACGGAAGAAGTTCGGGAGCTCCAGCAGAGCTTCTCGCGCGGCTTCACGCACGGCTTCCTCGAAGGGACGAACAATAAGAAGCTCGTCGACGGCACGTTCCCGAAGAGCCGCGGGGTGTACTTGGGACGCGTGGAGAAAATATTGCGCGACAGCGTCGTCTGCACGATCGAAGCGCCGTTGAAGCGCGGCGACGGGCTTGTGTTCGATGCCGGCGATCCGACGAAGAAGGAAGAAGGCGGACGCGTCTATGATTTGCGCCTTAGCGGCGTCAAGCTGGAAGGCGAAGCGGCGCAAGGCGGGCGCATCGAGATCGTGATGGGCCGCAATGACGTCGATCTGACGCGCCTGCACGAAGGCGACCGCGTCTGGAAGACGAGCGACCCCGCGCTCGACAAGCGGCTTCGCGCTACGTTCGAGACGGACAAGCCGTACCGGACGTTCCCGGTCGCGGTCACAGTCGAAGGTCGCGAGGGTTCGCCGCTGCGGACAATCTGGACGGACGTCTCGCGCGGCACGACCGTGATCGTGGAATCGGAGATGCCGCTTGAGCGGGCTGAGAAGCGGCCGCTGGGGCGCGAGGTGCTCGAGGAGCAGTTGGGCCGCCTGGGCGGAACGCTGTTCGAGCTGGAACAATTGACCGTGTCGCTCGAAGGCGAAGTGATCGTGCCGAAGAGCGAGCTGAACCGCATTCGCCGCACCGCCGCGATGGAGCTGGAGCTGCTGCGCGAGCAACCGCCGAAGTACACGAAGCTGGCCGGGGGCGGAACTCTCGGTGCTGCCGCGGCCGGATTCCGCGATAAGGCGCCGGTCGAATCCCCCAAGCTGACGGCGCTCTGCCGGACGCTTGAGCAGGTGAAGGCGGCGATAGGCACGGACGTATCCATGATCTATGCCGACTTCGAGTTCATCAAGCAGTTCCCGGAAGCGATCGCCGTCTGCCGCGAAGCGGGCAAGCCGATCGCGCTGGCCACGCCGCGCATCCACATGCCGGGCGAGAACGGCTACCACCGCAACATCCTGAACCTGAAGCCGGATGCGGTGCTCGTCCGCAACACGGGCGCGCTCTACTACTATTTGAAGGAGCGGGCGGAGAAGCCGGGCGACTGGCACCCGCAGCTAATCGGCGACTTCTCGCTGAACGTGTCGAATCATAAGACCGTAGAGCTGTTCCGCGAAGTCGGACTCGATCGGATTACGCCGTCCTACGACCTGAACATTCAGCAGATGGTCGACATGCTGCGCCTGGCGGATACGTCGAATCTGGAGATCGTCATCCACCAGCACATGCCGATGTTCCATACGGAGCACTGCGTCTATTGCACATTCCTGAGCGAAGGGACGGACTATACGAACTGCGGCCGTCCGTGCGAGGAGCATCGCGCGTCGCTGCAGGACCGGATCGGCATGAATCATCCGGTGCGCGTCGACGAGGGCTGCCGCAACACGGTGTATAATGCCATCGAGCAATCGGGCGCCGAATACTTGAGCGAATTCAAGGAGCTTGGCGTGCCGAGCTACCGGGTTGAATTCCTGGAAGAGAATGCGGACAAGGTGCTGGAAGTCATAGGCCTGTACCGCGCCGCGCTCGACGGCCGCATCGGCGGCAGCGAAGTATGGCGCAAGCTGAAGGCGACCAACCAGCTTGGCGTGACGCGCGGCCAACTGATCCGTTAATCGGCAGCTTCCGGAGCGATCCGGCGGAAGACGGCGTCTTCTTCCCGATATTGGCGATAATTCGAGCGGAGTCGCCTCATATCAGCGAAATTCGACTGACAGGGTACCCAAATCGGCTCAGACACCCTATACTAAATATAGGATGCGATACAAGCTAATGCGCGTCCGGCGTCTTCGCCTATCGTGCGGAGAAGTAATGGGGAGAGGGATGCGCCGACATGAAGATACGCAAAGCGATTATTCCGGCAGCGGGACTGGGCACTCGGTTTCTGCCGGCAACCAAAGCGATGCCGAAAGAAATGCTGCCGATTATCGATAAGCCCGCCATTCAATATATCGTAGAAGAAGCCGTAGCTTCCGGCATTGAGGATATTCTAATCGTCACGGGCAAAGGGAAGAGAGCGATCGAGGACCACTTCGATTCGTACTTCGAGCTGGAAGAGAACTTGCGGCAGAAGGGCAAGCTGGAATTGCTGTCCGAAGTCCAGCGCGCCACCGATCTGACGGATATTCATTATATCCGCCAGAAGGAGCCGAAGGGACTCGGCCACGCGATCTGGTGCGCGCGGAAGTTCATCGGCAATGAGCCGTTCGCCGTTCTGCTCGGAGACGACATCGTTCGGTCGGAAGGCGAGCCGTGCTTGAAGCAAATGATGAACGTCTACGATCAGGTGCATAGCAGCGTGCTGGCTGTTAAGCGGGTGGAGCGGGATGAAGTGTCCCGCTACGGCATCGTTGATCCGGACCTGGCCACCGAGCCGGACGCTTCGCTCATTCGCGTGCGCGGCGTCGTTGAGAAGCCTTCGCCTGATGCGGCGCCTTCGAACATTGCCATTATGGGACGATATATTCTAACGCCGGCGATCTTCGACTTGCTGGAGACGCAGAATACCGGAGCCGGCGGAGAGATTCAACTGACCGACGCGATCTACCGGCTTCTATCCAATGAAGAGATCTACGCCTATACGTTCGAAGGTCGCCGATACGATACGGGGGAGAAGCTGGGCTACTTGAAGACGATCATCGACTTCGCGCTGGAGCGGCCTGACTTGCGTGCGGATGTGCGCGCTTATTTGCTGGATAAGCTATCGGCTGCCAGCGTCAAGTCTAATTAATTGTCGAACGGATATCATTCGCTTATGTGTGCTGAGACGCTTGTTCCTGCGGGAACAGGCGTCTTTGGTTAAATGAACAAGAATCGCGGCGAGGAGGTCGGAGAATGGATAACTTGAATCGATTGTTGAGAAGGTGGACGGAAGAGAGGCTTCTTCCCGGCGCAGTGGTGGATGTTCGGTTGAGAGGCGAGAAGATATTCCAAGCAGCCTACGGGAGCGCCGAGGTCACCGACGTTTATGATGCGGCATCGCTTACGAAGGTGGCGGTCACGCTGCCATCCGTCCTTCTGCTTCTTCAGTCTTCTAAGCTCTCGCTCCAAGACCCGGTGCGGAAGTATCTGCCGGAATTCCGTCACGCCAAGGTGACGATAGAGCATTGCCTCCGGCATGTGACAGGCTTGCCCGCTGGCGTCCCGGGCTTTCGTGAACGATATGCGACGCGGGATATCAGGCAGGAGATTCTCGCGCAGGAGCTTGTCTGCGAGCCCGGCGAACGCGTGCTGTACAGCGACCTGGGCTTCATTCTGATCGGCTGGATCGTAGAGCGG
Source organism: Cohnella lubricantis (assembly GCF_014212015.1). Lineage (GTDB taxonomy): Bacteria > Bacillota > Bacilli > Paenibacillales > Paenibacillaceae > Cohnella > Cohnella lubricantis. The sequence continues at coordinate 7,354 of NZ_JACJVN010000113.1, forward strand.
ATATCGGGGATTTCCTTGGATTCTTATATTAAAGACAGAATATTAAATCAGCTAAATATGGCAGACAGTTGCTTCAATCCGCCGCTAAGCTGGCGGCATCGGATCGCGCCAACCGAATGGGACGGGAGCAAATACTTAATCGGCGAGGTACACGACGAGACCTGTTATCGGCTTGGCGGTGTATCCGGCAACGCTGGCCTATTCACTACTGCGGAAGATTTAGCGCGATATGCGCAAATGTGGCTTGACCCCGAGGCTTATGGAGTGCTCACCCGAGCCTCGGTCGAAGCTTGCTTGGCATCGCCGCAGAGCGGACGCGGCTTAGGCTGGCAGGTGAAGGACGGACACGACGAGACGTTCGCTTGCGGAGAGAGCTGGCCAATCGGAAGCTTCGGCCATACCGGCTATACAGGCACAAGCCTGTGGATCGATCCTTCGCGAGAGCTCGCCGTCGTCTTCCTGACGAATGCCGTTCACGATGGCCGAGATAACCCGATTCGGACATTAAGGCCGCTGCTGCATAAGGCCGTGATGGCTTCACTGGCGGAAGGATAGTCATTGGGCCCGTTCCCAATCTTATACAGACGTTAGGTCTTGGAACCGAACATAAATTCCGGTAGACTAGAAGTTGAACTTCGACTTCTAGTCTTGGAGGCATTCATGCTCTCTTCCTTCTATATGAATTGGCAGCACGTGTTTAAGCTCGATCCGGACAGGCCGATCGGCGACGAGGCGCTGCACGAAGTGTGCATGTCCGGCACCGACGCGATCCTCGTCGGCGGCTCGAGCGGCGTCACCTTCGACAATACGGTGGACCTGCTCTCTCGCATTCGCCGTTACGAGGTGCCGTGCGCGCTTGAGCTGACGGATCCGGACGCTGCGGTGCCGGGCTTCGACGGCTACTTCGTCCCGATGGTGCTGAATACGCCTGACAGCGAGTGGCTCATCGGCCGGCAGGCGGAAGCGTTAACCGGCTTCGGACACCTGATGCCATGGGATCTGATGGCAGGCGAAGCCTATCTGGTGCTTAACGCAGACTGTACGGCGGCGCGGGTCAGCGGCGCGCAAGCCGATCTGTCCGCGGAGCAGGCGGTCGCCTACGCGCAGCTGGCGGACCGGCTGATGCGCGTCCCTGTTCTCTACCTCGAGTACAGCGGCGCCTACGGCGATATGGCGCTCGTCCGCAGCGTGCGGCAGAGCCTGCAGCAGGCGCAGCTGTTCTACGGCGGCGGCATCCGCACGCCCGAGCAGGCGCGCGAAGCGGCGCAAGCGGCGCACACCGTCGTCGTCGGCAACGTCGTCTACGACGACTTGCAGGCGGCTCTTCTCACGGTCCCCGCCGTGAAATCCAGCGCAAAGGAGCAAGACCATGTTTTTTGAACCGGCTAACGACCATGATTCCTCCGAATCCATGAACAACCTTGCCTCTAACGGCTCGAACGGCCCCGGCGGCTTCGGCTTCGGCGGAAGCGCCGGCGGCGTGAACATAGACGAGGCCGTCCAGCGCCTCAATCCGAAGCAGCGCGAGGCGGCCGTCGCCACCGAAGGCCCGCTGCTCATCATGGCCGGCGCCGGCAGCGGCAAGACCCGCGTGCTGACGCACCGCATCGCGTACTTGATCGCGAAGCGCATCGCGACGCCATGGAGCATCCTCGCGATCACCTTCACGAACAAGGCCGCGCGCGAGATGCGCGACCGCGTCTCCCGCTTGGTCGGACCGTCCGGCTCCGACATCTGGGTAAGCACGTTCCACTCGATGTGCGTCCGCATTCTGCGCCGCGACATCGAGCGGATCGGGTATACGTCCAATTTCAGCATTCTCGACTCGGGCGACCAGCTCTCCGTCATCCGCAACATCATGAAGGAGCAGAACGTCGACACGAAGAAGTTCGAGCCGAAGGCCGTCCAAGCGACGATCAGCAGCGCGAAGAACGAGCTGGTCACGCCGCAGATGTTCGAGTCGCGGACAGGAGATTATTTTCAGACCATTGTCTCCAATGTCTACAAGCAATATCAGCGCCGCCTGAAGAGCAACAATTCGCTGGACTTCGACGACCTGATCATGCTGACGATTCAGCTGTTCAAGGACGTGCCGGAAGTATTGGACTTCTACCAGACCAAATTCAAATACATCCACGTCGACGAGTATCAGGATACGAACCGCGCGCAGTATATGCTGTGCCGCATGCTGGCGGACAAGCACCACAATATCTGCGTCGTCGGCGACAGCGACCAGTCGATCTACCGGTGGCGAGGTGCGGACATTACGAACATCCTCAACTTCGAGAAGGACTACCCGGAAGCGCGGACGATTCTGCTCGAGCAGAATTATCGCTCGACGTCGAACATTCTCGAAGCGGCGAACCAGGTCATCAAGAACAATATGGGCCGCAAGGCGAAGAACCTGTGGACCGATCAGAACGGCGGCGACAAGATCACCGTCTACCAAGCCGATTCCGAGCATGAGGAAGGCTACTTCGTCGCGCGGGAGATCAAGAGCAATCGGCAGAACGGTCGGCGTTACGGCGACCATGCCATTCTGTACCGGACCAATGCGCAATCGCGTGTAATAGAGGAGATTCTGATCAAGTCCGAGGTTCCGTATCAGATCGTCGGCGGCACGAAGTTCTACGACCGCAAGGAGATCAAGGATATTCTCGCTTATCTGCGCCTCGTCTCCAACCCGGACGACGACACCAGCCTGCTGCGGATCATCAACGAGCCGAAGCGGGGCATCGGCGACACGACGATGGCGAAGGTGCAGGCGGAAGCGAGCCAGCGCGGCATCTCGATCTATCGGCTGCTCGCGGAAGGCGACGGCTTGCTCGGGGACGGCTTGTATACGCTTGGCCTGACGGCGCGCGCGACAACGGCGCTGTCCGGCTTCCGCTATCTGATCGCCAACCTGACCGCCATGGTGGAATATCTGTCGGTCACGGAGTTGACGGAGAAGATGCTCGAGATGACGGAATACCGGCTGGAGCTGCAACGCGAGAATACGTTGGAGTCCAAAGCCCGCTTGGAGAATATCGATGAGTTCCTGTCCGTCACGCAGGAATTCGAGAAGCGCAGCGACGACAAGTCGCTTGTCGCGTTCCTGACGGACCTGGCGCTTATCGCCGACATCGACTCGATGAACGATTCGCCGGAGGAAGGCGGCGACGCCGTCGTGCTCATGACGATGCATAGCGCGAAGGGACTCGAGTTCCCCGTCGTGTTCATCGTCGGCATGGAGGAAGGCGTCTTCCCCGGCAGCCGGGCGTTCCTCGACAACGAGGAGATGGAGGAGGAGCGGCGGTTGGCGTACGTAGGGATCACCCGTGCGGAGCAAAAGCTGTATTTGACGTGCGCGCGGATGCGGCTTCTCTACGGGCGGACGAACAGCAATGCGCCTTCGCGCTTCCTGCAGGAGATCCCCAGCGAGCTGAAGGAAGCCGTTGAGCCCGCGGGCGGGCGTCCGCAAGGCTCTTATGGCGGCTATGGCTCGCGGCTGGGCTACGGCGGCGGCTCGGGCAGCGCCGCCGCCGGGTTTGGCGCCCCGCGAGGC
>NZ_JACJVN010000114.1 GCF_014212015.1 Cohnella lubricantis
ATTAATTTATTGAGGGAGGCGATGTCGTGAACAGACAAATCGAGATTCGGGAGAATGGGTTGCACCTAGTCTTGAAAGTAACGGATGCCTTGGACGTCCGCTTGCTGCACTTCGGCCCTCGGCCGTACGACCCGGCGCTCGTACCGGATAAGCAAGAGGAAGGATTCCGGCTGCTGGAACTGCAGCTATCCGGAGAAGACCGGGCAGAGTATCACGGACGCACGCACCGGGCGACGTTCCCGGGTCTGCGGCTGCAATATCGTTCGTACAGCGATACCCGCAACGAGATCGGGCGCAAGCTGGAGATTGCGCTCATCGATCCTGAGACGAAGCTCGAAGCGACATCGCACTTGCAATTCTATGACGGCATCTCTGTCGTCCGAAGCTGGACCGTCCTTCGCAATGGCGGCAGCGAACCGGTCGGCGTCGAATACATCTCAACCTTTGCTTTAACGGGGCTTGATAAGGAGGGCTTGCAGGATCGAGATGAGAAAATGGTTCTCTCCATCCCCCATACCGGCTGGCAAAGCGAAGTTCAGTGGCGGTCGTACAGGCTGCCCGAGCTGGGCTTGTCTCATCTGACCGACCGCACCTCCAAGCGCGTGTCGTGCAGCAATACCGGATCATGGGCAGCGGCGGAGCACGTTCCGATGGCGGTGTTGGAGAACGAGGAAGCGGGAACGTCGCTTGTCTGGCAGATCGAGCATAACGGTTCGTGGCACTGGGAGATCATCGATCAGTTCGACTTCTTGACGCTGCTCGTCAGCGGTCCGACCGAGCACGACAACCATTGGTGGAAGCGGCTCCGGCAAGGAGAAGAATTCGTCACGGTTCCGGCAGCTATAGGCGTGGCGGAAGGGGGGTTCGAGCAGGCCATCGGACAGCTGACAGCCTACCGCCGCGTTATTCGCCGTCCGAACGAAGACAATCGGCTGCTGCGGGTTATTTTCAACGACTATATGAATTGCCTGTGGGGGAGCCCGACGACGGAGAAGCTGTTGCCTCTTATCGATGCGGCTGCCGATATCGGAAGCGAATACTTCTGCATTGACGCCGGATGGTACGCCCCGGGCGAGTGGTGGGACGGCGTCGGCGAATGGCTGCCTTCGGCCGAGCGGTTCCCGGAAGGTATCAAGTATGTGCTTGATTACATCCGAGCGAAAGGCATGATCCCTGGATTGTGGCTCGAGATCGAAGTCATGGGCATCCGCAGTCCCAAGCTCGCCGAGACGAACGACAATTGGTTCTTTATGCGCCACGGCCAGCGCGTGAAGGATCGAAGCCGCTACCAGCTCGACTTTCGCAGCCCGGAGGTTATCGCGCATGCGAACGGCGTTATCCGCCGGCTGGTAGAGGAATACGGCGTCGGGTACATCAAGATGGACTACAACATCAATGCCGGCATCGGCACCGAGAAGGATGCCGACAGCTTCGGCGACGGCTTGCTGCAGCATAACCGCGCCTACCTCGCTTGGCTGGATTCGATCTTCGAGCAATACCCGGATCTCGTCATCGAGAACTGTTCGAGCGGCGGCATGCGAATGGACTATGCAATGCTTAGCCGCCACAGCATCCAGTCGACAAGCGACCAGGAGGACTATATCAACTATGCGGCGATCGCGGCCAGCTCGCCTTCGGCATTGACGCCGGAGCAATCCGCGATTTGGTCGTATCCGCTTCGCGAAGGCGACGACGAGGAGGTCGTCTTCAACATGGTTAACGCTATGCTGCTTCGCGTCCACCAGAGCGGCCATGTGGCCGAGCTGAGCCCGCGGCGCCGGGCGCTTGTCAAGGAAGCGCTTGACTACTACAAGACGATTCGAAGCGACATTCCCCAATCGCTGCCGTTCTGGCCGCTGGGCTTGCCGAAGGCGCAGGACGATTGGATCAGCTTCGGCCTTCGCTACGGTGACCATGCATATGTCGCCGTCTGGCGAATCGGCGGGGATGACGCCGTTAAAGAGCTGCCTCTCCAGCAGTTCGCGGGCATGGAGATCGAGGCCCGCATCGCGTACCCAAGCGAGCATGACAGCCAGCTTGCCTGGGACGCCGCTTCGGGACGGTTGAAGGTGACGCTGTCTCGGGCGAAGACCGCGCGGTTGATTGAGTTGAAGATTCGTGCGTGAACGAACTGCTGCAGGAACTTTGTGTCGAAATGTGATATGTTAGGGGAAGTGTGTGAATACCTGCAATGTGCATCCAGGGAGGTTTTATCGTTTGACTGCTACACCTATTATTCTGGACGTCGATACGGGCGTTGACGACGCGCTGGCCATCGCTTATGCGATTCGTTCCCCCGAGATCGAAGTTCTGGGCTTGACCACTACTTTCGGCAATATCACGGTGGAGGAAGCGGCGCGCAACTCGCTCATCGTGCTGGAGAAGCTCGGCAGAAGCAACGTGCCTGTCGCGAAGGGGGCCGACCAGCCGCTTAAGCGCACCAAGACGGAGTATCCCCGTCATATTCATGGCGAGCACGGGCTCGGCGGCGCGGCTTGGAGCGAGCCCGCAGGCCGTCTGCTGTCGGAGCATGCGGCCGACTTCATCGTCCGGCAGATCCGCTCGCGTCCGAACGAGCTGACGCTGGTGTTCGTCGGTCCGCTGACCAACTTGGCGCTGGCTGTGCGGAAGGATCCGGGCATCGCGGCGCTGGTGAACCGCGTCGTCATTATGGGCGGAGCCGTTCGCGCTCCCGGGAACGTCTCACCTTACGCGGAAGCGAACATCTACAGCGATCCCGAAGCGGCGGATATTGTGTTCCGCGCCGGCTTCCCGCTGACGGTCGTCGGGCTCGACGTCACGATGAAGACGCTGCTTCCGCGTACGCAAGTGCGGCATTGGCGCGAGCAGAGCGGCGAGCTGGGCCGATTCTTCGCGGATATGACGGAGTTCTATATCGACTTCTATGAGGAAGGCTATCCGGGCATTGGCGGCTGCGCATTGCACGATCCGCTGGCGATCGGCGTCGTCATCGACCCGAGCTTCGTTGCCGAGGAGCGTATGCACGTGAAGGTCGTGACTGAAGGCGAAGAGCTGGCTCGCACGGCGGAAGTGCCGGGCGAGGAGCCGAACGTTGGCGTGTGTGTGAGCGTTCAGTCGGAGCGGTTCCTCGAGCACTTCACGAGCCGCGTGATTTAAAGGTTAGGCAAGCTCAGAGGAACATCGAGACGGAGTGGCAAGCTCATAGGATGCAGATGGTTAAGACCGCCGGGGCATTGCCTTGGCGGTCTTTGGTTGCAGGCAGGGGCGTGTTCCGGGCGGCAATTGGAGAATTCACCACGATCCATAAAGCTGCCGCAAGAGTAAGGGATAAATTGTCTTCCGTGAAGGAGAGAGTACACGGCGTTTCTCTCCTAAATTCCTATTGACAGCGTATCTTGCAAACGGAGTGCGAGTGCGATGGTTTGACTAGTTAGCGAGACAGATCCGTTCGTGCCGCTTCGACTTCGGACTCAAGCTGAGCAGCTCTCGCTCTTGGGCTCTGCCGAGCCGCTTGCAGGAATCGGCAGCCGGATCTCAACGCAGGTGCCGCGGCCGAGCTCGCTCTCGAATCGCATCTCTCCTTTGTGGTTCGCGATGATCTGTTGGCTGACCATCAGCCCGAGACCGTTGCCGTTCTCCTTCGTTGAATAGAACGGCTCGCCGAGGCGGGAGAGGTGCTCCTCCGGAATGCCTTCGCCTTCGTCGATGAATCGAAGCACCAGCTCGTTCCCATCGGGCGAGACGCCAGCGTCCACCCGCATGCGGCCGCCAGACGGCATCGCCTCCATGCCGTTCTTGAGCAGATTCAGGAACACCTGCTTCAATTGATTGGATTCGCAGCGAATGTCCGGCAGGCTGCCCTCGCATCGGATATCGATCGACACATTGTTCATGCGCGCTTCCGAATCGAGCAGCAGCGCGATGTCGCGGATAATGTCCGCCACTGGCGCCATCCGGAACCGTTCCGCCTGCGGCTTCGCGAAGACGAGCAGCTCGCTGACGATATAGTTAATCCGGTCCAGCTCGGTCAACATGATCTGCAGATAAGCCGGCGCCAACTGCTCTTGCTTCTGCTGCAGCTGCACGAAGCCGCGCAGCGTCGTCAGCGGATTGCGGATCTCATGCGCGACGCCCGCGGCCAGTTGGCCGACGGCGGACAGCTTCTCCGAGCGCCGCAGCAACTCCTCTGTCTGCTTCCGCACGGTGATGTTCCGCGAGATGGTGGCGACGGCGACAATCGCGCCCCGCTCGTCGCGGATGGACGACACCGTTAAGCTGACGTCGAACGGCTTGCCGTTCTTCGCATATCGAACGGTCTCCAAGTCCGCTACCGATCCGCCCTGCAGCACCGTCTCCAGAATCCCGCTATATTCCGCGGCGTGCTCATCCGGCACGTTGTTCAATTCCACGCCGATGATCTCTTCCTCGTTCCAGCCGTACATCGCCTCGAAGGCATGGTTCACCTGCATGACGCGGCCGTCCAATTCGGACACGTGAATGGCGTCCGAGGTGTGATTGACGAACGACTCCAAATACTGCTTCGTGTGGCGCAGCTCTTCCGCTGATTCCCGCAGCCGCGACATGTAGTGCTGGAGGCTGTCTCCCATGGCGTTGATGCGAGTCGAGAGCAAGCCCAGCTCATCTTTGGAATACACCTTGATCTTGCTGTCGAAGCGGCCTTCAGCAACCTCGTTGACCTTGGACAGAATTCGGTTGACGGGGCGGAGCATCAACCCGGCCAGCCAGTAGCTTGCGAACAGCGCCACGGCCGCCAGAATGGAGGAGATCATAATATGAACGGTCAACTGGTGGTTCACTTGCCTGCGGAGGGAATCTCCGTCGAAGCTGAACCCGATCACGTACGGAGAAGGCTCCGACACGGGAATGAAGCTCTTGAGAATATGAGCGTCGCCGATCTTGCGCTGAACGGTTACGATCTTGCCGGTCTCGGACGCCCTCAGAATATTCTCCGCATCGGACGGGTCGCTGAACCGGTACGAGCCGAACACGACGTCGCGGACGTCCAGATTGAATACCGGTTTGCCCTGCTTATATTGAATGAATCGTTCTCTTCCAAAAAACTGCGGATCAAACCCCGATATATCGAGTACGGCGGGGTTGTCCTTCACGATCTTGTCGATGACCGCTTCTGTGCCGGCCGTCTTCTGGAAATCCATGAATACGCTGGCATCGATGAACGGGTCGATAATGTAGTCGGTCGTTCCGTCATAATAATAGCCCCACTTGTTCACGTCGGAGGGATCGCTGGTCGCGAAGTTGAACGGGCCGGACCAGTAATGCTCCAACGCTTGCCCCTCGGAGATCGTAACGTTCTGCTTCTCGAACAGCTGCGTGAAGGCGGTGAACCAGTAATCCCAGGTTTTCGCGCTTTGGCCGAGCTCCTTCGGATCAGAGGATTTGGCGATGACGATATCCCCGTTGCTCTTCCGGACCCACAGCGAGATCTGGTCGACGCCGACTTCCCGGGCCACTTCCACGAGCTGCTCGTTCGTCACGTGATCGATGCGGCTGTCGAGCCGGTCCTTCGCGGCGATCGCCGCGTTGCGCAGCATGAGACCGACGGTGGATTCCATATAATTGCTGGCTTGTTCGGTAGCCTGCACCGTCGCTCCGACTTGCTCCGCGATGCCTCTAAGCTGATGGACCGTGCGAGTCTCGAGATCCGACTTGGTCGATACATAGTAAATCGATATATTCAGAATCAAGATGACCGCTACGAGCGCGAAGATGAAGACTGAGAGTTTAGCTTTGATGGTCAAAACAAAATCCTCCGAATTGATGTCTGTGGATTCAATTACACACCTCGGCTGTCATTCTGTCAATCGACATTTCGACATCGAAGAAGCGAGAGCGGCGCAATAGGAAGGAGAAGGCGCCGACCGCGAAGCGGACTTCCGCACCTGCGGCCGATGATCGCCGAGCTGGGCTTCCCCCGGCACGACATCGTATGCGGCACGATGATCGGGCTGCGGGCAGGCACGAGCCGGTCCTCGGGCATGCATGCCGACGTCGATTCGACGCCGATATTGCCGGTTGACGCATCCGAAAAGTTATTTCTATAATGACATGATCCTCATGTGACGTTATGAAGATACAATCCTAATCATAGCGGATGAACGCAATCATTCGATTATCCGACTGGAAAGGCAGGGCATGATGAATTCCTCTCTCACTTCTGCGGCTTTGCCCGGCAAGCGGCGGCTCGCGATCGCGGCGATTCTCGGCTTGCTGTCGGCCTTCGGGCCATTCTCGCTCGACATGTATTTGCCGGCGCTGCCGGCGGTCGCTTCGGATCTGCACGCGAGCACTTCCGTCACTCAGCTTAGCTTGACGGCGTGCCTCGTCGGACTGGCGCTTGGCCAGCTGATCGTCGGCCCTCTAAGCGACGTCCGCGGCCGACGTATACTGATCGCCTCGGGGCTGATGATCTACACCGTCGTATCGCTGCTGCTAATCATCAGCCCGACGATCGGGTCGTTTATCGCCCTTCGCTTTGTTCAAGGCTTCGCCGGTTCGGCGGGCATCGTGCTGTCGCGGGCGGTCGCCCGGGATCTGTACGCTGGCCCTGAGCTGACCCGGTTCTTCGCGCTGCTCATGCTTGTGAACGGCGCGGCGCCGATTCTCGCGCCGGTCGCGGGCGGTCAACTGCTGAACATCACCGACTGGCGCGGCGTGTTCCTCGTGCTTGGCCTAATCGGCGCTGCCGCGCTGGCCAGCGTCTGGTTTGGGCTGCCGGAGACGCTGCCTCCCGAGAGGCGTTCAAGAGGCGGCTTCCGAGAGACGCTGCGGACGATGGGCCGCATCCTGAGCGATCGCGAATTCATGGGCTATGCGTTGGCATCCGGCCTTGTCTCGGCGGCGATGTTCGCCTATATCTCGGGCTCGCCGTTCGTGCTGCAAGACCTGTTCGGCGTCTCGCCGCAGACCTTCAGCCTCATCTTCGCCATGAACGGCGTCGGCATCATCATCGCGAGCCAACTGACAGGCCGACTCGCGAGCCGTTTCGGCGAACGCAAATTCCTCGTCGCCGGCCTCGTCCTTGCCGCGGCCGCCGGCGTCGGCCTGCTGGCGGTCATCGCCGCCGGAGCGGGCCTCGGGGCGATTCTGCCGCTGCTGTTCGTCGTCGTCTCGTGCGTCGGCATCGTCGGGACGTCGTCATTCCCGCTGGCTATGCGCCATCAAGGCCAATCGGCCGG
>NZ_JACJVN010000013.1 GCF_014212015.1 Cohnella lubricantis
CTGGCAACGTTCTTCAAGTACCCGCCGGAGATCCGCAAGCTGATCTATACGACGAACATGATTGAAAGTTACCACCGCCAATTGCGCAAGGTAACCAAAGGCAAGAGCATCTTCCCGACAGACGAAGCCCTGCTCAAAATGCTTTATCTCGTAACGATGGACGTTACGCGCAAATGGACAGGACGAGTCCAAAATTGGGGCCAAATGCTACTGCAGTTCTCGGTCTTCTTCCCCGAGCGTATCGGCCAGCATCTGCCGTGAGGGTCAATCTCCCCCATGAGGGAGATTCTCTATAAAAGAGTTTACACAAAATTATTGACAGACCCGAATCCGGTGATGGTGAAACTTATTTTTACTTCTTCTGTTATTTTTTTGGTTTGAACTTAGCACTGTAGGCATTAACGGCCTCATCCTTCATAAGCCATCCGAACTTTTTGAGAAATTCTAACTTCTGCTCATCTGTAGCCCATTCTTGTAAAGCGTGCAGTACACCTGCAATGCGCTCATTCTCCTTACCATTAAAGAATTTTCTGCTGGGGCCTTGTTTAAACATTGCCGGAACACCATTCTTAATCTGTTTCCATACAGTAGATCCACCGGTAGTAGTCAAGTCATCTCCGACAAATCCATCAAATGCTCCTGAGGCTAATCTTTTTAACAGATTCTTTTCTTCACTCGTTAATGCCATAATCAATCCTCCCATTCTTCAACGGTAATATCCTCTGAATCATAAGCGCCCACAGGATACTCTCGAATCCACCCTTCAACTTTTATTACAATACCGCATTGAGGACACTCATAACTATTTTCAGAATTAAAGCTATACACAATATCCGGTCCCATACCATTTTCTCTCTCATCACTACTCTGGTCATACATGTAATCTTCCAAATCGACTTCATGCCCTTCACCACAGTATGGACACCGGATATTGCGGATTAGCGAAACTGAACGATAGCCATACATATCTTCGATATCGATGAATTTCTCGCCGGCAGCTTCCTTTTCAACAATAGCATTCCAGTAGCGGTCAGTTTCAAAAGTTTCAAACTCTGCATTGTAGTCAAGAAGTTCTGATAATAATGCCAATGAATTGCGTTTTCTGGCGATTTCGGCATCAATACTTTGTTTACGTGCGACAATCGCTTCTTTCAAAGTCCATTCGCCTTCCTGAAGCTTTCTTATGTCGCTGCATGTAAGTCCTGATTTTGTCAGCACTACAAGAAGTCTTTGTCCCCGTCAAGCACTTTTTTTTAAAAAGTTTCCCAGTTTTACTACTTCTATAAATTCTTATATTTCCCTCCAAGAAAAAGACATCATAAGAGTGCTGTCCACTAACGTTTACAAACGGTTGTGTTTCCTTGGATATAAATCCATCAGTATGTATTCCATATAATTGTACCTTCTTTTGTTTTGACGGATTGTAATATGAAGTGCGACAGCTAAAAACAAAGAAGCCCATGAATGGATTCGTGTAAAATGGGAGTTACCACACAACCATTTTCTACAGGAGAACCCAACATGAGCTACTCCCATCTTAGCATAATCGAGCGTGGACAACTAGAGACGTTGCATAAACTTGGCTGGTCCACGAGAGCCATTGGTCTGTATCTTGGTCGGCATCATTCTTCTATCGCCAGAGAACTTAAGCGAGGGCAAACGGATTCATGTTACGAAGCTGAGCCGGCACAAGAGGCCTATACGCGGCGGAGAGCTTCCTGCGTGCCAGTAGGCAAGTTCACTCCAGAGCTCGCCAGAGAGCTTCAGATGAAGCTAGAACTGACATGGTCGCCCGAGCAGATCGCGGAGAAACGGCGCTGTGAAGGCCAGGCATTCGTGTGCTTTAAAACGATCTACCGCTGGCTCTACGACGGTAAGCTAACGGTCTCTGAGTCGGAGGTGCTTCGTCACAGAGGGAAGCGGCGTAAGCCCATGGAAACGAGGGGGCGCTTCCTCGTCGGCACTCCAATCCGTCAGCGTCCCAAAGAAGTACTCAAGCGGACGACTTTCGGCCATTGGGAGCTGGATACAGTCGTGTCCAGCCGAGGGCAGAGCAAGGCTTGTGTGGCTACCTTCATCGAACGTAAGACGCGGCTCTACTTCGCCGTTAAAATGCCAGATCGCACAGCTCATTCGATGGAGATCGCCTTTGGAGTAGCGGCTAGTCAGTATCCAAAAAGGAACCTTCCAAACCGCAACAACCGATCGCGGCAAGGAATTTGCTTGCTATTCCGCTCTTGAGAACATTCACGATATCAAGGTCTACTTCGCAGATCCTTATTCTTCATGGCAGCGTGGTTCCAATGAGAATGCCAATGGGTTATTACGAGAGTTCTTCCCTAAGGGACACGATTTCGCCGCTGTCACAGACGAGGAACTTGCGGAGGCCATACGCCTCATCAACAACCGGCCTCGCAAATGCCTGAACTGGAAATCTGCTCACGAAGCATTCATGGACGAACTGTCGCACTTCGCTTGACAATCTGTCACAAATTAAATGTTTTTGTCAGAACAGTATCATTTCCAAACGTTATTAACTTTGTGACTTCAATCTCTACAGGGCTATTACTTGAGAGTACATATGCCGATTGAACTACCAGAGATACACCGGGTTTTATCTGCTTTTGTGCCAGTCCGGCATCATATACAGATTTATTCATTATAATAGCAGTATCAAGTTCCACACCGTCCTGAAAGGCGGTGACATTTGTTGAAGATAGGAACATCGCTGCATCCTCAGCGTTGTTTGTAAACTCAAAATTAACAACAATAGCCGGCGTACCATTGTAATCCTTTGTAAGGGTAGCATCCAAAATTTTGACGTGATAATCACCAATATTACCCTCGCCCGATGAGGCTAATTCCGATTGTGTGTATTCCTTGATAACAAGACTGTCCATAATCTGTTTTAGGGTTGAAGGAAGTAATTGCGAATCATCAGTTTCGGGAAATATAGCTTGTAGCATATATTCACTGTCACCATATATGAAATTAAATCCGCTTACTGAATTGATGACACCAGAATTATCTAGTTTCGCTTCATACTGTAGTACCGGAATTCCATTTATGTCTCTTCGTGCGACAACCTTGAAATCATCGTAGCTCGACTTCATCCTCTCCACTAACTTCATCTTCCCCACTAAAATATCCCAATTTTTATTAAGAATATCCTTATCAACTATCGGAGACGTATTTAATGATCCCACGATAATACCACCATTCTCTGTAACATCGTATGTGTTCATATCAGCATCACTTGTTTTTTTCCAAGATGAGGCGACACGATAACTAATGCGTCCCCTTGTTTCCTCTTTATCAAGTTGAAGTGATGCTTGTGTTGGATCATCTGTATGCACTGTCTCGCTCGACGTGCCGTTGCCGTCGCCAGTGAGGTCTGTTTGCACTGCCTCGCTCGACGTGTCGTTGCCTGCGCCAGTGAGGGCATTAATAATATTGGTTTCAAGCTCCGTTTGTTGGGATGCTTTAAGCTTGTTTGAAGTGCGAATAACAATCGTTCCTAACACTTTGTGTGAACCACTTGAAAAAGCAGTACCATCAAATTTCGCCAAATATTCGTTGCGTTTTTCTGCATCGGATTTATTCGCATATACCTCAATACTACCGCCGCCATCAGTTCCAGCTTTTATTGCGCTTTCATCGGTTTCATAGGTTACGAGCGATGACTTAAAAAACAAACTACCGGTATATCCCCCTTGTTTACCAAGTTGTTTATTTGGATCGTTGTCTTCGGTCACTATCTCGATTAATGTAATATTTTCAATGTCAGAAATAGCTTCCTTGACACTCTCAATCGAAGGATTGTTTGTTAGGTCGTTCTTTGAAGATGAGTTGCCGCAAGCGGTCAACAGCGAAAGTGCCAGTACAAATGCCAATACAATGACTAGGGTACGTATTTTCATTATCCTTCCTCCAACAAGCTAATATTAATTAAATTATTTCTTGTTATTAACCTTCAATGACATTGTATATATGAATGGTAATATTTACAACGACTTTACTACTCATCACTCAATTGCTCTTTGAGTTGTTGCTCAAATGTACGCTGGTTCTCAAGTAAAGATTCAACCGCTCCGGTCTGACATACTATTTCAGCAACTTCATGAAATCGATGCTCCAGTGCGGGTTGCATCCATGATGGACACGATTTGATCGACATAAAAATCCCCCCTCGGTAATCGTGTATAGCTGTTACCGTAGAAGGGGATGATGTTCCAGTATTTTTTAAGTCAATCTATTTAACGAATTTATTATTTAAGCGGAATCTGTTTTGAAGAGTCAAGTGCAAGCTCTAAGATTTTTTCGTTTCTGGACATACCATATGCAAATAAGCCAACTACCGCTATTGCACCAACACTCAATATTACAGCGGCTTTTCTATTAGCCTTAATCTTACCAAAAGGACCCTCATACTCAAAATCGTGTGCCTGACTTTCCATTTCTTCATCCCCCTAGGCTAGTTTTGGTTTAATTGCTCTATACAGCTTGTATGTAGCTTTAACAAATTGAATGAGCGAAACCAGAATTTCCAATATCTTCATCTACTATTCATCCTAATCATCAAGATTCTCATCCAATGCTTTCTCATAAAGCTTTTTTAAACCACTTGCCTTCAATACTGCCTTTATCATTACACCGAAGATAGGCGTAGCAGCAAGGACAATAAATATCCCCAATATAGCCAGCACTAGAGTCTTAGAAGGTGCAGTCTTACCACTTTCGATTAAAGTAATTGTCTGCCTAGACACTCCCACTTTTTTTGCCAAATCGTCTTGAGTCCATTTCATGACTTGCCGTAAAGTTTTAAGGTGGCGTGATAGGCTTTCGATGTCTTTTTGGTTAAGTTTCCCCGAAAGCATTTTAAGGTCTATACTTATCTCCAATTTTCGCATTACCACTATTTGTGATCCTCTCAATTGTGGTTTGATGGTTTTTTCATAGGGGAAGAGCTATTCACATGCAATGGGCAAATCCGATAAATTTTAAAATTGACAATCAAATCAATTTCAATTAATATTAGCTCAACAGATCTCGCCGAGCCTCTGCTTTGAAAAAAGCATGCGTAATACGGGCGAGCCATTTTTTTATATGGGAGTAATTCATGAGTGATGCTCAGAGTTAAGCCACCGCTACCTTATGACCAGCAATTAAATCGCTTCAAGGAGCGAGGATTAATTGTAGGTGATGATAGTGAAGCTATAGAAATTCTAAAACGAGTAAGCTATTATCGTCTAACTGCATATGCATTGACATTCAAAAATAATGATATTTTTACACCCGGAACTACGTTTGAAACCATATACCGCCATTACGAATTTGACAGTAAATTAAGAAATATCTTAATGGAAATAATAGAACATGTCGAAATAGCATTTAGAACCCATATCGCACATGAAATAGCTCATAATTTTGGACCATTAGGTTACCAAAATCCTTCTCATTTTAGAAATCTGATTAATCATGAAACGTTTATTAATGAGCTGACGAAATCAATTGATAAATCAAAAGATCCATTTATAGAATGGCATCGAACGCGCTACCAAGGGCAATTTCCTTCATGGGTTGCTTTTGAAGTATTAACATTTTCGTCAATTTCCATGCTTTTTAAAAACTTATTGCTCGACAATCAAAAAAGCATCGCTAAAACGTTCTATAGGGGTTTGGATTACACTTTAATATCTAATTGGTTGCATCTTTTGAGTGTTGTTAGAAACCGCTGCGCACACTACAGCAGGCTATTTAATCAGTCGCTAAATTTGGATATCAAATTTCGTTCAATCGATAGGAATTTGGATATAACTAACAGAACACTTTTTGCCGTCATATTCAACTTGAAGTACCTCATTAAGGATAGAACCTGGATCACTTGGGTCACTAAGCTAGAAACATTAATAGCAGAGTACAGAGAAGTAGATATTCGATTATTGGGATTTAATGAGGATTGGCACCGATTGTTAGAAAAAAAGTGAGTATGGACATTCAGTTTGAAAATGTGATCGGAATAAACACTTTAAATTGTTCATTCCGATCACATATTTTATACCTATATTTTATTCAAGCTTACTACTAGCTCTATCTTCCGCTTTACCACTATTTGTGATACGGTTCACCGTGAATAATCTTAAACAGCAGGATCATTACACCCGTATACTAATTCCTTGGAGTAATAAACATAAAGGAGACGCGAAATCGTACGCGTCCCCAATCCGTCCCCAAATACCTTCACTCATCACTCAAATCCCTTATAAATCAAGGAACAAACCGTCTCCACATGCAGCGTGTGGCGAAAACCGTATACGGTGAGCGCGCCTGGGGGATGATCTCGGCTAGATTGGGCAATAGTAATAATCGTTTTAAGTTCAACCGGAACTTTTGGTATAAAAAAGAAGATGAAGGCTATTCATTCAGACGATGGCTGATGGAGGCAAAGCAAGCCCGCGCAACTAGCGAAGACCGGTTCAAATCGTGGAACGAGGCAAGAGAATCTTTTCGCCAAGCATTGCAAACTGTGCAAAAACATCAAGCGAAGGCAGTCCGAGTATTTGGCTCGCTAAGGGAACATTCATTACAGGTAGAAGCATTAAATAAAAAGCGGATCGAACATAACGAGCTGGCAAGGCAACGGCAGCAAGCGTTGGAAGAGCATCAGCACCAAGAACGCATGCTATTCCGTTGTCAGGAAAGTGTGGCAGAGTGGAAAGAAATTACCGCAACGCTCGACAAGGTGAAGTATGGATTATGGGAGAGATTGTGGAAATACAAGGAGTTTAAAGCTCACCGTGCACGGTATCGGGAAGCGCATATCATGTTATCGGAGCAATTGCATGAACAAACGAAAGCCAATCACCGGTTAAATGAATTGCAGCAACGTATCAGGCAATGGGACTCTCGGCTTAATGACTCCACAGTGAAAATGAATGAATTGCAAGCCCGCGTTGATGAACTTCGACAATTCATTGACCAAGATAGAGAAAATACTGGAAGAGTTGTCATGGACGAAGCGTTCTGGGAGTTATCTCATGATGAGAAACAGAAGAGTACGCCGTGGATGACAAAGAAATGGGCGGTCGCCCGAGAACTGCTATTTTTGGAGGCGTTGCGGCTTCACGAGCAGTTTTTATTTGTTGCTCAGCCTCAAATCATTGGGAGCTTCTATGAGTTTCCGAACCTTAGAACCTTGTTCAACACGGAGGAGCCCGAGGTCATTCGCGCGATTTGGGACATATTCACCCTTGCTGTTCCTGTCGTATCCACCGCGTTTGCTTCTGTCCACTCTATGTTCCGGGGACTTGGAAAGGAATCTTTCGGGTGGCTATTCATTGACGAGGCAGGACAGGCAGTGCCGCAAGCAGCAGTTGGCGCCATATGGCGCGCTCAAAAAACGGTTGTTGTCGGCGACCCAAAACAAATCGAACCTGTCGTAACGCTACCTGAATCGATTTTCTCCAATCTGCAACAGCATTATGGCGTAAATGCTGCATATGCGTCTTCCAAAGCCTCCGTTCAAACGCTCGCGGATTCGGCGAATTCGCAAGGAACATGGCTGAAAGATAGTTGGCTTGGCAGTCCGTTATGGGTTCATCGCAGGTGTGATAATCCGATGTTCGATATTAGCAATGAGATTGCCTATTATAATCGGATGGTGCTCGATAAACGGCCGCCATCATCGGATATGTCGAGAACATTCGAAGATTTGGGTACAAGCCGCTGGATAGATGTGTGTGGAGAAGCATCCTCAAAACAGTATGTTCCGCAGCAGGGAATGGAGATCGTCCGTTTTGTCAACGAAGCATTTACCATTATGGCGGTGCAAAATGCGGAGAGTATGCTACCTGATTTGTTTGTCATCACGCCATTTACGGCAGTCAAACGAAACTTGATTGAATTGTTGAAACAACATTACCCGCATATTACGAAAGGTTACGTATCGAAGAGTGCGTATGTCAGATGGCTGTACCGCTCCGTCGGAACCGTACATACATTCCAAGGGAAAGAGGCGAATGTGGTTGTACTCTGTTTAGGAGCTGACCTTACGCAGAAACCTGCGGTTCAATGGGCAACGTTCGAACCAAATCTGCTAAATGTAGCCGTTTCTCGCGCCAAACATCGGCTTTACGTTGTGGGCGATAAGCGCCTTTGGATGCAGTATCCAAACGCTAAAGCGTTGGTGAACAGATTGTGACTGCTAAGTTCAAGCTTGAAATGAAAATTGAAGTACGCAGAAGCCACCACCAGATCTTTCGATAATGCGTGTTACGGATTTCATTCCCGATTGCGATGTGCCAGTACCTGTGACCCCCTTCGCCTGCACTGAATCACTTGCCAAAGGGTCAACCCAATTGCCGCCGCTGCTCCTTCAGAATTGGCCAATTGTCCGTCAAGGGACTCTTCTCCACAATTAGCTCCTTCAATTCTCTTTTCGTCAATGTCGCTGTCTTCTGTCTCTTGGTGACGCTATTTCAGAACAGTTACAAGGTGACATTATCACAGCACAACGAAAACACGATTCACGGAGTTCCGTTCACGGCGTTCCGTTCGTGCCAAATAAAGATTGACTTGAACGGGAATTTCAACTAATATAAATTACATGTTCATAAGGCGATGGAGTTCGCCATAAACCGCCGGTAACGGCTAATGACTCCTACCAGAATTCTTATTCTGGTAGGAGTTTGTCTTTTTATATGAATAGTTGGAAAGGCGGGGTTGATTTGATTTATGTGTATCTCGGTGTCGGCGGAACGCTCGGCGCTATTAGCCGCTATTCACTTGGCATATGGATAGGAGAACGTTTTGGACAAGCATTTCCGGTTCACACGCTAACGATTAATTTATTGGGTTGTTTCTTGCTTTCTCTCTTCTATACGCTGACCACGACAAGATATTTGGTACATCCGCACTTCCGCTCTTCTTTCGGAACAGGATTTGTTGGGTCGTTCACTACGTTTTCAACCTTTAGTTATGAAAATGTAACATTGCTTCAATCAGCACATTATGGATTAGCATTGCTCTACATTGCAGCAAGCCTGCTCGGCGGTTACCTGTTCACAAGCTTAGGTATACGCCTGGGTAACTATGAGAAAGGCAAAATCCAGCAGGAAGGTGAGTAAACGTTAATGGATATTTTATGGATAGGCATTGGTGGGTTTATTGGGGCGATTAGCCGATTTGTTGTCGTAAATGCGTTTAGTCAAGGATCAATATCATCGATTCCTTTCGGAACGTTGACTGTAAATCTGGCAGGCTCCTTTTTACTCGGCCTTTTGTATGGGCTGACTTTGAATTTACATCTTACCGCCCTTATGGGAACGGGCTTCTTAGGAGCCTTCACAACTTTTTCTACATTCCAGTACGAAATTGTACAGATCCGACGACTATATAATTGGCGCTCCGTTGTCTCTTATGTTTCTATCAGTGTGATTTCTGGAATTGCTTTCTGCGCATTAGGTTATGTACTCGGGCATTTGTGGACCTAGACGAACATCAGGAGGATTGCCGCTATGAATTATGCTGTGTTTCAATTCATTAACGATTTGTCAGGACATCTTGTTTGGCTCGATACGATTATGGTAATTGTAAGCAAATACGGTTTGGAGTTATTTGCTATCTGGCTTGGATTCGTGTGGATACATGGCGATGATCGAAGGAGACATATTGATGTGCAGTCGGGGTTCTCCGGGATACTGGCTTTGTTTCTGAATTATGTGATCGTTTGTAAGCCATTCGGTTCATTTACTGTTCCCTCACGCAGCGGATGAGCCCGGCTGAACGAATTGATTCCCTCCAAGCCGCTCATGGTCTATTGCCAAGTCGATTATCGCGGCAACGTGGCTACTCGAATCTTAAGACAGCATGGGTTTGACGCAGCTAACCTGACCGGCGGCTATAAATCCTTCGAGATTGCCTCCTTCCGCCCATCGGCATCGGAGTAAAAAGTGAGGCTTATGCAGAAAGAACCCTGCATGACAGAGTTCTTTCTGCATATTGACGTATTATTTGCTTTTATCGACGCAAGCAATGAGTCGTTTCTCGATATCCGTTGCAATCGCCATGAGATTGTCGTTTTCCACGAGGCCGGTCAGGGCCGTAGGTTTTGGGAGGCCAATCCGGGTTTTTTCCTTCTCCTCATAAACCGCGATCTTGCATGGAAGGAAATAGCCGACTAAGGAATTTTCAGATAACACGCGTTTGGCTTCGACGGGGTTGCAGACCTCCAGGATGTGAAAAGTTTGGTTGAAATCCACTCCCTTCTCCTGAAGTTTAGCCTTCATATCCAACTGCCAAAGCACGCCGAACTTTTCTTCCTTTAGGGCTTCCGTCAATTTCTCAATGGCTTGTTCCCGGCGTTTTCTCCGTTTCAACCGTGTAATGAAATGTCATTTTAATGTCCTCCCTTGTCATGCTTTCCGGGCAATCACGGCATATTGGACATCTGTCGGCCTAATGACCTCCATAATCGATTATCCATGCCGCTCCATGGATTGCTTCAATGCATCCGCGCTGATGCGATGATGGAGAGGAGGCCCTTGGAGCGTCTCTTTCTTCTCCCATTCAAGACATAGACAAATACCGCCGGATTTCAGGACACGATGCATTTCTGCAACGGCCTGATCGACGGTTTCTGCTTCATGGAGCACGAGGGATGCGAGCACCCGATCAACGGATTCCATTTCCAGCGGAATGTTTTCCAATTGTCCTTGCAGGGTCTGAATATTGTGCAGTTAACGCGCTTCCGCCTTGCCGCGGATGACATCCAGCATTCGCGGTTCGATATCGAGTGCGAATACGATACCGCTCGTTCGCTCCGCCGCTGGAAGCGTAAAATAACCGGTGCCGGCCCCCAAGTCCAGAAGCGAAAAAGGATCACGTAAATCGAGTTTATCAAGCATCGGCTCCGGAGGAGTGGCCGCTTTGCGTTCAGGACTCTCCAATTTCGCCATATGTTCCGGATTGAACCTTCGATCATGCATAGGGTCTCTCCTCCTTAGCAGTTCCATCCGTACTCTCCGGATTATGATTACCCATACGATTAAGGATTAACCCTCCCGTTCATCGCTTCGACACCGGGCCTGTCCAAGCACTGATACCACCACGCAAGTGAGCCAGCCGGGTAAAACCGTTCTTCATCAGAATCCGCGCTGCACTTTTGCTTCTCATGCCGCTTCGGCAATAGAGCAACAGATCCCGATCCTTGGGGATTTCGCCAAGCCGGCGATTCAACTGGGACAAAGGGATATTCTTCGCCCCTTGGATATGTCCTCCCTTGAACTCTCCCGCTTCGCGAACGTCAATAAGAACCGTTTGCTTGGACTCCTCAAGCTCTTGTTTGAAATTTGCCGCACTAAGCGTCTTTAGCCCTTTCGTCGGACCGAATCGGAAATAAAAGAATACGAGTACCAGAACGACGAGAATGATATTTACCCAAAGGTCGCTGTTCAACTAAAAAGGCCTCCTTTCGCCTTGGCTTTTATGCGCATCCTTTGCCTTCTCCGGTATATAACTTCCGGAAGCCGCGTCGTCTGAGGATTCGCGCGGCGGATCTTCGCTCGTAATCGCCATCCGCGATGATGAGAACGGAATCCTCCGGCGACAACTCCTTCTTCCAAAGCACCGGAAGCCGGCCTAAAGATATGTTAATGGAGCCATTCACGTGGCATGCTTCATAGTCCATGGCATCGCGAACGTCCAACAGTTTCATTTCAGAATTCCGGTCGATGGCTTCTTTCCATGATTGGGAATCCACCCAATTTAGCCCTTTGGCCGGCCAAATTCGGCGGAGTCCCCATGAAGCCAGAACAAGAACGACCAGAGCAAACACGATCGCCAACCTTCCTCCTCCTTTATTCGTTTAATCCCGAACCAGTTCGTCTGTCCAATTATTGAGTCCGCCCGTCATGTTAACGACGTTGTATCCTTGTTCGCTGAGCAGTTCGCATGCGAGTCCGCTCCGGTTGCCGCTTCTGCAAATCACGATGGTTTCGCGCTTGGGGTCCAGTTCGTTGCGACGTTCGCCCAATTGACCGAGGGGAATATGTTTGGCTCCGACTACATGTCCTTCCGCCCATTCCGCCGGTTCGCGTACATCCAGCAACATCAGGGACTCTCCTGATTTCAGACGAACTGCAACTTCTTGCGGAGTAATTTGCTTGGGAATCTTGAATGCCATGTTTGTTCTCTCCCTCAGATTGTTATTTGTTGCGTTTTATCGGCTCTTTACCAGAAGCTCCACAGCTTCTTTAACCATCTTTCCCGTATCGTTACCGGCGGCCTGTTCCGCCAGAATGCATTGCTGCAGATTCTCCGCAACGATCTGAGCGATAGCCTTGTCCGATGCATTGCGAACAGCGGACAACTGTGCAACGACTTCTTTGCAGCTCTTCCCTTCCTCCATCAGACGCAGCACCCCGCGAACTTGTCCTTCGATTCTGCGCAGCCGGGTTTTGATTTCTTCGCTGTATTCGTAGTTCAAAGTCCACATCTCCTTATACGTGTATGGGTATAGTATAAAGAAAAAAATAATAAGTTCATACCCGCTTGTTCAAATGAACAAGTTTACTTTGCCGTTCGCGGCGTCACCCAGATATGCGGCTACTCCTGCATACTCAAGACCATCGATCAATTCTTCCTGTTTCAGACCGAGCAAGTCCATCGTCATCGTACAGGCGACCATTTTCACTCCTTGTTCTTGAGCCAACTCAATCAACTCGGGCAGCGACAAGGCCTTGTGCTTTTTCATGACATGCTTGATCATCTGGGGTCCCAGGCCGCCGAAGTTCATTTTCGACAAGCCCAACTTCTTCGCGCCGCGCGGCATCATCCATCCGAAAGCTTTTTCAAGCAAGCCTTTGTTCGTTTTGATCGATTCGTCGCGGCGAAGCGCGTTTAATCCCCAGAACGTGAAGAAGATCGTCACTTCGTGATCATACGCCGCAGCTCCGTTCGCAATGATGAATGCCGCAATGGCTTTATCCAAATCGCCGCTGAAGAGCACGATTGTCGTTTTATTTTTTGCCATTTCCAACGTCACACACCTTCTCTCTCATGAATTTTACATATACCCCTATAGGTAGGGTAAAGGTCGATAAAATAGATTGCAACCCTTTTGCCGCGGCAAATATTTGCAGATACGATTTATCATTCACAAAATCGACGACCATAATTTAATGGCCGTGAGTACGATCAAGATGACCAAACCATATCGAAGCACCTTCACGTTGATTTTCGAACTGACCATCGTGCCGATCGGTGCTCCGATCAAACTGCCGGTGACGGTATATACCGTCGCCAACAGAGGGATATCGCCGCCCATGATTTTCCCGATGACGCCTCCGATGGCCGAAATGAAAACGATCGCGAGCGAGGACGCAATCGTTGTGTGCGTGGGAATTTTGAGAACGGTGAGCATAATGGGAATTAAGATAAATGCGCCGCCGGCCCCCACGATTCCGGAAACAATACCTAATACAAATGCCGCAGTAATGGCGATGATTTTGTTGAAACGGAGGGCGTCCTTTTCCTGTTGTTTCCCCCGGTTGGGAATGAGCATCAGCACGACGGCCAGTACCGCAAGGATGCCGTAAATCAGGTTGATGACATCCCCGTTCAACATACCCGAAACAAAGCCGCCGACCACGCTGCCGGCAAGAATGCTGCTTCCCATGTAAAGGACCAACTGTTTATTGACGACACCCGTTCCTCCCTTGTTGCTTTTTTTCCGGAACGCGATAACACCCGCAAGTGAAGCGAAAAAAACTTGGCACATGCTGATGGAGGAAACTTCGTGGGCGGTAAAGTGAGCCGCACCGAAAAGGGATGGAATATACAGTAGGAGGGGATAATTAATAATCGCGCCGCCAATACCGAGAAGCCCAGAAAAGAAAGAGCCGACCAGACCGATGAGCACCATGACAATGAGCAGTAAGAAATCCATGACATCCTCCTGTCGTAAAGTTTTCTATAAGGCGTGACATCAAGGTAGATACAAGTTATAATGAAATCCAAGTAAACTCATCACAAATAAGGTGATCCAACTGCTTCAACAATTAAAAAGCCTTTTCGAAGATAAATGCCCGGTGTGCAATCAAAAGTTGAAAGCGAAAAACGACATGGCATGCAGCACGAAAACTTGCCCCCAAGGGCATTATACCGAAGAAAGTTACTGTTCCCTTGGCGTCACTATCGTATATGACGAGGCGAAATAAGCGGGCCCTTCCGGGTCCCGCTTTTTTTTATACTTTGCGAACGTAAAATTTATAAACGCCGTCTTCTTCGACGTGCTGAATGAGTTCGTGGCTCGTCTGTTTGACCCACGCCTGAAAGTCTTTGACGGAGCCTTTGTCCGTAGACAGAATTTCCATGACTTGACCCGTCTGCAGGCTATCCAACGCTTTCTTTGCCTTGACGATCGGCATCGGGCAAGCCATACCTTTCGCATCCACCGTGATATTTGTATTCATATTCATGTTCCTGCCTTATTTATCATGCACCGCGCAGCGGTTTGGACCGATTTCCATCTCGCGCTGCTCGTCTTCGTTCGGTGTAATCTTACCCATGTTCGTTTGGCGAATCTCTTGATAGGCGTTCGGTTGAGGCGGCAAATTCACGGTTACCGTCCGCCCCTGAACCTCGATGACCTGCCCGGATTGCAGCTGATCCATCGCTTTTTTGGTTTTGACGATAGGCATCGGACAGGCCAAACCTTTGCAATCAAGCGTCTGATCGGCTTTGATTTCTGGATGTGCAGTCAAATCGCAACCCTCCTATATTGGTGTTTTTCCGGAGCTTACCTATCCTGTTCGAGTTTACCCAAATGATTTCAAAATCATCATTACGTATACCCCTATACGTATAATAAATCGCGTAATGTATTGTTGTCAACTTTGGATTAACTAGGGTTCAAAAGATATAAAGATTATTATTAATTATGAAACCAATATAAAAAAGGCAGACTTCACCATCCAAAATCCAAATTTATTTATTTTCTGGAATTTATTAACGAGTTGTCTGGACATCTTTTTGGACTCGATTCGATTATGGTACCTGTAAGCAAATTGGGTTTGGAGTTATTTGCTATATGGCTTGGATTCGTGTGTGTACTTGGTGATCGAAGGAGACATATTGTTGTGCAGTCGGGCTTCGCTGGGATGCTGGCTTTGTTTCTGAATTATGTGATTACCCAGTTCTATTTTGAGCCTCGGCCGTTTGTAAGCCATCCGGTTCATTTACTGTTCCCTCACGCAGCGGATGCTTCCTTTCCAAGTGATCATACATCGGGGGCATTCGCACTTGCATTAACGGTACTTATTCGTAAACGCCGGTTCGGATGGTGGGGCTACATTATGTTGGCTTTAGCCAGTAGATGCCGCGCTTGAGAAGGATTTCGACATTATAATTTATGGACATCCGAATGCCGGAATTGGACGGCATTCAAGCCACATAATACATTTTACTGAATTGTGCGAACCGAAAGTAACCTTGTATTATCGCCATCACAGCGTTCAGTAATTACCACGACAGATTTTAAGAGGCAGGAATAAGTGAAATGATCTCAGCGTTCATGAATGCCTATCCTCTGTAAGATCTATTCATGACTGGTATCCACCAGGTTTTTTTCCAATTCATCATTTGTCAGTTTTCGTTAGGGTACATACGTTCCACTGACTGCAATACACGATGAAACACCAATATTCCCACCCTTCAATTATTGCTATTGCTACGAAATCGGAAATTTTAGTCGATATTCATGAAGTTCTTTCTGAAAGCGCTGGAAAGGACTGAATAACATTTTTATATTCCGTTTTAGTTTGGTTTTCTTGTTCCGATTATGCTGACACTCATGGAGCTGATCTATCTGTTTATCGATTTTTCCCGTAGGGTTAGGATAAACCCGATCACATTGTGAGATTTAGCCAACTCATGAAGATCGGTAGCAAGAGCCTCACTCAAATTGCGAAGATCCGGAAGGTGTAACGACTTTGTCACATAAAAGACCTCTGGCGTAAAGTCCTCACGGTAATCTTGTCCCGGGACTTGCTCCCAAAAGTCATTCCATTCTCGTAGTAGACCAGTTTCATACAAAAAGAACTTTAAAAACCCGCATAACCATGCCGTACAACTTGTATTTCGTTTTTGGCATCCAATACCTTTGACAAGATGTCGGCACCCTTGACAACAGGAACCTCCATTGGCGATACAAACGTTACAAATGGAATTGGACCCGATCTCATGTAACGCATGAAACCCCATTGTTATGACGGTTTGTCTGCTTACTTGCATGAAAGGTGTAGGCCATTCGTGAGAGGATGACGAATCTTGATATGATGAGTCATTACTCGTAGAGTCCGGCATTCGTACCAACCTCTTATGTTCTTTTAATCAAATAATCAGATATTTGAATATAATGTGAATTATATAGGAGTTGCAACCAAATCACAATCCATGCCTCGGTATGCCCTTCTTTTCAGAATGTTTTTGGGTGAAGTTGTGTTATGATATTCATATATTCAAAAGTATAGCGATCAAGGAGGGGCGTTAGCCATGAATCAAAACATCCAACAGTTTAAAGCCGATTTTTTTAAGGCGCTGGCGCATCCCATGCGGATTCGAATCCTGGAGGTTCTGAGTGAAGGAGATAAAAACGTAAATGAGATACAGAGTATTTTAGGCTCAGAGGGTTCAGCCGTTTCTCAGCAGTTGGCAGTATTGCGAAATAAAAATGTGGTGACGGGCTTAAAGGATGGTACTTCTGTCATTTATTCGTTACGTGACCCGTTAATTAAAGATCTACTCGCAGTCACAAAGCAGATCTTCGATAATCATCTCGTTGATGCCATTTCATTACTTGAGGTCATTCGAAATGAATCTTAAACTGAAAAACAAGGGGTTCCATGAGTAACATCAAGGATCACCTTGTTTTTTTGTTTTGCAGCCGGAAACATGCGGAGCGACACGAGATTATTATGATTGACATTATTCGATGACAGGAGTAACATTTCACTTATATTCAAATAATCAAATATATGAATAAGAGAAGGTAATTCAGATGAAATGGACGGGAAGATTTGAAGGATACCATGCGGCCGCATTCCGCAAGGATATCATTTCAGGCCTCATTGTTGGTATTATCGCCATTCCATTAGGGATGGCGTTTGCTATTGCGGCTGGTGTAAAACCGGAATATGGCATTTATACCACCATCGTTGCCGGTATCTGTATTTCCTTGTTTGGGGGTTCTAAATTTCAAATTGGCGGCCCGACCGGTGCATTTATTCCGATCCTTTTCGCGATCGTCATGGAATATGGATATGAAAATTTATTGCTTGCAGGATTTTTGGCGGGAATTATTCTTGTTCTCATGGGGCTATTTAAACTCGGTGCGTTGATAAAATTTATTCCTCGCCCAGTAACCATCGGGTTTACCGCTGGAATTGCCGTCATCATCTTCAGCGGACAAATTGCCAACTTTTTAGGTTTGAGCGGTATCGAGAAACATGAGAATTTTCTACCCAATATGAAGGAAATTGTAATGCATCTCGCAACTACGAATTTCTACAGTATTATCACAGCGGTCGTCTGTTTGGCAGTTATCCTCCTAACACCGAAATTTTTACCGAAGGTCCCTGGTTCCTTGGTGGGGCTCGTCGTATCCACTATAGTGGCGACCGTATTCTTTAAAGGGGAAGTTGCAACGATTGGATCGTCATTTGGACCTATTCCAAGCACCCTACCCCATTTTCATTTCCCTGATGTAACCTGGGATCGCATTGAAAATTTGATTCGTCCCGCCTTTATTATTGCCATGTTGGGCGGCATCGAATCTTTATTATCGGCGGTTGTTGCCGACGGCATGACCGGCAGTCGTCATAACAGCAATCGGGAATTGATTGGGCAAGGCGTCGCCAATATGGTAACCCCTCTTTTTGGAGGCATTCCAGCGACAGGAGCCATTGCACGAACAGCAACCAATATCAAAAACGGTGCGGTCTCACCTCTGTCGGGTATTATACATGGCATTGTTGTGCTGCTGGTGCTCCTTTTGTTTGCACCTTTCGCATCGGAGATTCCACTTGCTAGTATGGCACCGATTCTGATGCTCGTTGCCTGGAACATGAGCGAACGAAAAGAATTCGCTCACGTCTTGAAAACCAAAACGAGCGATTCCGTTGTCCTCCTTATTACCTTTTTGCTAACGGTCTTTACGAATTTAACGACTGCAGTTGAAGTCGGATTAATTTTGGCTGTTATACTGTTTGTGAAACGAATGAGTGATGGGTTATTGGTTTCCAAGGTATTGCCTGACCCAACAGTTAAACATGAAAAAGTGAAAGCTCATATGGTAACCGAAGGCCACGATTGTCCACAAATCGGGATCTATACCATCGAAGGCCCTCTCTTTTTCGGCGCAGCAAACATGTTTGAAAAGTCCATCATGGATACGATTCATTTAAGACCGAAAGTGCTACTTCTTCGCATGGGAAAAGTGCCCTTTATGGATACGACGGGTGAATCAAATCTGTCCAGTTTGGTGAAGCATTTCGAGAAATTTGGTGGGATTATTCTTGTATCCGGAATTCAAACTCAGCCTCTAGATGTATTGAAGAGAACAGGGTTGTATACGCTGATTGGGGCTGAACATTTTTTTGGACATACCGGTGAGGCACTTAACTTCGCGCTATTGCAACTGGATTTGAATAAATGTCTAGGTTGTAAACATTTTGCTTTCCGTGAATGCGCGGCGTTATCAAACAAGGAGTCTCAAAAAGAAGCGATCACCAGTTTAAAGCCTGATTCAGCAAGGACATAGCCTATTCTCATTCGATATCGCCCCAAAGACGAAATGAGGTGAATGGCTATGCAACTTGCACTTCAGCAATACAAAGTGATCATGGCTCATCCGCTGCAAAAGGTGTCAATGAGCATCATTCGCGTATTATGACTCGCGGCGTTTATTCAGTGCAAGACAATGAAAGATTTAAAAATATTGTTTTGTGTTGACTTGTCAGAAGGTCACGTGAATCTCAAACACTATTCATATTGTTTCGACAAGAACAGATTCTAGACAATATCGAAAATTAAAAGGTTACCATGATTGTCGGGCGGATAAATAAAAAAGTGTTCTAACAATCTTATCGTTTATTTAAGCAAAAATGAGATCGACTGCGAGGCACTCTCTCGTCCAACTGAAACAGTAACATACAGACACGCCCATGCTCGGATTCTTTTGTTACACAGCCACTTTCAAGTCATCCTCGGCAAATGATTGCGAATGATTCCCACTATAATATACGGTTGCGTAAGCAGAGTTCGAACAAAATAAATAAGAGTTGTCGGGATGAATGGTTTCTAAAGCAGAAGCTTTAACATGTACAGCAATCCATCCTAAACCACTCCTCATGTAGACGTGAATGGGCTTAAGGGTGAGGATACATTTCTTTCTTTACTCATTTAATCCTGCCCATGGAGTAATGACAATGTTTAGTTTACAACTTTACATTCCCGTTCAAATTTACCGACCTTCGGCTAGAAACTTTTCGATACGCGACTTAATCGCATCCCGAACCGCTCGAAATTGGCTCTTGATTTCTTCCTCGGTGCCGGTCGCCTTGGCCGGATCATCGAAGCCCCAATGCCATTTCACGACGTTTTTATTCGAAATCACCGGACAATGTTCGTCTGCATGGCCACATAACGTAATCACATAGTCTGCCAGATTCAAAATCTCCGGATCGATGACATCAGATGTATGGCTGCTAATATCGACGCCAGCTTCCTTCATCACCTGGACGGCACGGGGATTCAGCCCATGTGCCTCTAACCCGGCGCTTTTTACTTCGTAGCGATCAGTACCGAGAGCCTTCAAAAAGCCATCCGCCATTTGGCTGCGGCAAGAGTTTCCTGTATAAAGGAAATAAACGAGTTTTTTGTTTTCTGACATGATGAGTCCTCCTGTTTATATTAAGCTGCTTGCTTTGAAAAATACTTCCGCTGGAATCGGAGCGCGACGTTGACTAAGGCAATCATCACGGGGACTTCCACAAGAGGACCGATGACGGCCGCAAATGCTGCGCCGGAATGAATACCAAACACCCCGACGGCAACGGCAATCGCCAGCTCGAAGTTATTCCCCGAGGCGGTAAAAGCCAGTGTAGAAGTCACCGGATAACCAGCCCCTGCTTTTTTGCCCATGAAAAACGAGATCAAGAACATGACGACAAAGTAAATCAATAGCGGAATCGCGATCCTCACGACATCGAACGGCGATAGGATAATCATTTCGCCTTTCAGCGAGAACATGACGATGATCGTAAACAATAACGCGATCAGCGTAATGGGGCTGATTTTCGGAATAAAGACCGTTTCGTACCAGGACCGTCCTTTTGCTTTTACAAGAGAATAGCGAGTAATCATTCCGGTCAAAAACGGTATCCCTAGATAAATGAACACACTCTTGGCAACTTCGGCCATCGTAATGTCAACAACGACACCTTCCACCCCGAACCATCCCGGCAAAATCGTAACAAAGATAAAGGTGTAGACGGAATAAAACAAAACTTGAAAGATCGAGTTGAAAGCAACGAGTCCCGCCGCGTACTCGGCATCCCCTCTGCACAAATCGTTCCAAACGATGACCATTGCAATACAACGGGCTAAACCGATCATAATCAGGCCGACCATATATTCCGGATAGCTTTGGAGGAAAATAATAGCCAGGAAAAACATTAAGATCGGGCCAACGAGCCAGTTTTGAATCAATGAAATGGTTAACACTTTGCCATTTCGGAAGACACGACCAATTTCTTCGTATCGTACCTTCGCCAGCGGCGGATACATCATTAAAATGAGGCCAAGTGCAATCGGTATCGATGTGGTTCCAACTTGAAATTCATTCAAACCGGCGACAAAGTTAGGAAATACGTAACCCAAGCCAATTCCTATCGCCATCGCAACAAAAATCCATAACGTCAAAAAGCGATCCAGAAATGAGAGTCGCTTTTTCTTTTGTTTACTCACTTGCTGTACACCCCCTTTACTCGCATGTAACCGTCAGTCCTTGTTGCTCCAATTTCCTCAGTTCCTCGGATAAATCAGGCAAATGGGACAGGGCATAACCAATTTCCACTAACCGCTTCTCATTGATGGAGTAGAACACCCATTGTCCCTTTCGCGTTTCGCGGACCAGTTCAGCCGTTTTTAGACGGCTCACATGTTTGGAAATGGCTGGCTGGGAAATGTTAAAGATGGGAACCAGTTCACACACGCAGCAATCGCGAATACGGAGCAAAGAAAGGATTTTCAGCCTTGTCGGATCGGCAAGAGCTTTCAGAATATCCGCTATCTTTTCAAATTCCATTGGCATTCTTATCACCCCAAACTTAAAACCTTATAACCATATTGTTATTTATGTATGATAAAAAGTCAATATGGAAAATGATACTTTTATATTTCCTCTACAATAGCCTGTCTAAGACAAACCCTTTCCGGAGTACTTATTTTTTTGCAATGCAAGCAAATTATTACTTGCAAATGACTGTTGTATAACTGATTCATGAGGTGAAGCACCGTGGAAAATGTACGCGAATTATTTCAAATTATGACTCGTCGCTTTGGCTTTCTGGATAAAACTGCTGTTCTGCCGGTGGCTGCGACATCTCCTTTATTCAAAGCCATATTCTTTACGAAATTGATCGCCAGCACAAGCCTTCCATCCAGCAAGTAGCAGAGGCATTAGGGACCGATATCACGACATTCAGCCGACAAGTCCAGTCGTTAATCAAGATGAAATTAGTAAAAAAACGCCCGATCCCGATGACCGGCGGGTGAATCTGCTTTCCTTAACGACAGAAGGAAAATATGTTGCGGCGTCGATTGACCAGCAAATGAATGACTATTTAAACGAAATCTTCTCATTTGGTTTTGATCACGTTTTTTTGTTGTCAGACATGTTGTTTTAGCAAGGGGAAATTTGGAAAGCATAAGAAGAGGTTCATTCGGAAAGTGGTGATGGATATCGCACCGGCCAATCATAAAATATCGTTGCTTCAAGGATACATGCTGATCCTGATGGCGATCGGGATTCTGAACCACGTGATTATTATCCCGCTTTTGCTGACTGCTTCCAAAAGAGATGCCTGGGTAACCGTTTTAGCCGTATTGGCAGTATCGCAAGTCTGGATCGCCTGTTTATTCTATATTCTTAAAAACATGAATGGGACGCCGGTCAAAACCTGGCTGTATCGTCATTTCGGCAAACTTCCGGCAAACGGTATGCTTATTTTAATCACGTTGTATCTGTTCGCAATGGGCGCCATTTCACTCAAAGACACCATCACCTGGACGATTGCCTCCTATTTGCCACAGACACCGGCTTTTGCGTTGGTGCTGGCGGGAGTCGCGTGCAATCTTTTGGCAGCGTATGCCGGGTTGCGAGTAATTGCAATCGTCACAGGCATTTTGCTCCCGGTTGTGATCGTGCTCGGTGATTTTGTGATGACAGCAAATTACAAGTACAAGGATTACAGCCTGCTGTTTCCAGTCATCGAATTTGGGTGGGAGCCTGTATGGAAAGGCGTTATATTTGCCGCGGGAGGGCTACTGGAGTTAATCTGCATTCTCTTTTATCAGGAGCATTTAACCAAACGACCTCGATTCGGCACTCTCATGTTCGTGAATGTGCTGCTGGCCGGTTTGATTCTGGGACCGCTGATGGGTTCCATCGCCGTGTTTGGACCTGCTGAGGCGGCAAATCAGCGTTACCCTGCTTATGAGCAATGGCGTTTGGTTCAACTCGGGCAATATATCTCGCACCTTGATTTCTTCTCCATCTACCAGTGGCTTTCCGGCACGTTTGTTCGTGTCTCGCTGGCCCTGTTTATTATGGTTGACATTTGGAAACCGGGCAAGCGATTGCCATGGTTCATATTTTACGGCGCGCTGATGATTGCTTCCGTTGTTATGCCCGTTAGCGACGCCTTGTTTCTGGATTTTCTGAGAAACGTGTTTTTTCCGGCGTCAGTCTATTTCGCTTTGGGCTTGATGGCATTGCTTGTAACGAAAATCTGGATTTCCAACAAAATGAGAAGGTGAGTTCCTATGTTAAAAAGGTGGTTGAAGAAGTTTATTTTTAGACCATCGTCCGGGTCGGTTGACAGCTCTTTTCAACCATACACTTCAACTTCCGAACGTCCATCCGTTGAACTGGCCGATGCTTCCGCTATTTTAAATTTGTTCAGCCGTTGCGCCGATGTCAAGCATCATACATACACCTTGAACGCACTGGAGGAACGTTCAAGCGTACTGTTCGTCTTCTGCGAAGGGATGAGCGACAGCCAGCATATGATTCATGAGGTGGTGCTTCCCCGGTTGCAACGTTTTTATGAGACATACGGCTTTACAGATGCGGGCATGCTGCAATCGGCGAGTCAGCTTCAAATGGAACGTCTGTCGGATGATAATTGGCAACGGAAAGCAACGCAACAAGTCTTTGATGGCAAATTGCTCATTTATATTCCTGCGCTTCGGATCATCTGTTCCGTTGATATTGCCAAGCTGCCGGCGAGAAAACCGGAAGAATCCAATGTCGAAGTCTCCGTTCGGGGAGCCAAGGATTGTTTTGTGGAAGAGTTGGCCACCAATGCCGCGCTTGTCCGCAAACGGATTAAATCGCCTTCGTTAGCCTATGAGCAAATCGTGCTTGGCGAACGTACGCAAACCCGGATCGGATTGATGTATATGTATGATATCGCCGATCCAAAGGTCATACAGGAAGTGAAACAGCGCCTGCAAAAGATAACCATTGACGGGGTATTCAGCGCTACGGAACTTGAAGAAATGATCGAACCGACATGGGCGCTATTTCCGCTTATGGCGTATACCGGAAGACCGGACTTTACCGTCAACTGCTTGACGAACGGGCGATTTGTTATATTGGTGGACGGAACGCCGGCGGCATTAATTGGCCCGGCTAACTTGATGCTCCTGATCAAAACGCCGGAAGACATTCATTTTACAGCGTTATCCTCAACGTTCGGACAAATGTTGCGGTTGTTAGGTTTATTCGTGTCGCTCATGCTTCCGGCATTTTGGCTCTGCCTGCTTTCTTATCATCAAGACCAGCTTCCCTTTTACTTGCTGGCGACGTTGACCGTGAATCGTCTCGGGATCCCTTTATCCACCGGTCTGGAAATGTTTCTTGCCTTGATTTTTCTTGAAATGTTGCGCGAGGCGGGCGTCCACCTCCCTACCTCTATCGGTTCGACGCTTACAGTTGTAGGAGGCTTAATCTTGGGCGATGCAGCCATTCGAGCCGGAATTTTGTCACCCGGAATTGTGGTAATCGGCGCTATTACTCATGTATTCGGCGCAACGCTAACCAATCAGGCGTTAGGAGGTGCGGTGAGCATACTGAGAATTATACTGTTTATATTTTCTTGCATTTTCGGTCTTTACGGTTTTTTCCTGGGCGTATTTTTATTGCTGGTTCTTCTGGCGGCTCTCCAATCATTCGGGGTTCCGTATCTGGCTCCCGTGTCTCCTCCGTTTTTCAGAGACATGCCCTATGCTTTTTTTCGGTTGCCTTTGGCGTGGAAACGAAAGCGTCCGAAGATGCTTCATACGATTGACGATACAAACCGGGGAGAACAATCAGAATGAAAGGCGTGAAAATAACAGGAATCTTGATTGCTTTGCTCGTCATCACGACCGGTTGCTGGAATATGAAGGAAATCCAAAATATCAGCTATGCAACCGCCATCGGGTTCGATTATCGTGACGGAAAGTACATTGTGTATTTGCAACTTATTGATTTTTCCAGCGTCGCCAAGTTGGAAGGACAACAAAAATCGAGGGAAGCGCCTGTATGGGTTGGTAAAGGCACAGGCTCATCGTTTACGGAAGCGGCAAACAATTTATATGAAACGTCGCAACAAAGGGTGTTTTGGGGGCATGTTTCCACGCTCGTGTTCAGCGAACACATTCTGAAACAGAATAAATTTCAAGATGTATTCGATTTGCTGAACCGTTACAGGGAAATCCGCTATTTGGTTTGGGTTTTCAGTACCAAAGAATCGATTGAAGATATTTTCAACTCGACTCCGTTCTTTAATGAGTCTCCGATGATGTCCATTTTGCACAATCCGGAGGACCAGTATCGGCAACGATCGATCATTTCACCGATCAGGTTGTATCAATTTGTCATGACGCTGAAAGAAGATTCGCGGATGAGTTACCTGCCTGCTCTACGGATTGAGAAAAATCAGTGGGAAGTAAGTAGAAAAACGCATCCGTTGTTAGAATATGCAGGTATAACCGTGTTTTGGAACAATCGGTACCATGGAGAATTGGATCCGGACGATTTGCAGGGATTGCCCTGGATGCATAAAAAGACGGTTCGCGTGCCGCTTTCTCTCGAACGTGGAAAATCGTTAGCGGCTGTATTGGTCATGGAGAAGCCAAAAGTGCGCATCAAGCCGTCGGCTCAAGATCTTCGCGTTTATTTTGACGTCGAGGTAACGGTAAAGGCAGGCATTAACGAATTGCATCAGGAAATGTCCGAGAAAGAATTGATCGATCTGACCGAACGAAAGATTGAAGAACAAATCCGCCATACTTACCGGAAAGGCTTTGAGCGGAAGGTCGATGTTTATAATCTCGGCGAGTCGTTGTTTCGACGCGATCCCACGGTATGGCACCGGATTGAAGACGAAAATCATTTTGTGCTGCATGAGGATTCTTTACGAAACATACGAATCCATGTTCAACTGACCAATACGGGGAGGTACAAGTTAAAGCCCAGTCAAGCCTAGATGTTGGAAATTCCGATTTTCAAATCATGGATTCGCGGCGCGATTGATACATCCGATCAATCGCGCTTCCACGTCGGCAGCAATGCCGTAACCATTTTACATCCATCAAGCTTTCTCTCTGAAGACAACCTCCTATTCCATTTCGGACAATTCCGTATCGGATTCCATCCATAGCAGTTCCTTGAATAAAAAAGCAACAAACTCTTCTTCAAGTCCCATGTCCCAAGCTGTCGCTATACATTCGAGCAGTTGTTCCTTGCTGAGCAGCCTCGTGGCAACCCTTCCCCTTATTTCTCGCATTCCATTCTCAGTCTGTTGACTTACGCTTTCCAATAATCGAGTCAGTCTTGTAATCTCCTTGGAAAGCTGGACCACTTGATTATGGCTCAAGCCGATTTCCTGCCGTTTCCCAAACAATACAGTCTGCGCAGCGATCATGACATGATGCATGACTTCTGACTCCTTTTTATCGAAAATATTGGCTTAAAGGAATTTGTGACAAAATAAGCGCTTTGGAAAATTATATCGCAAAGATTTTAAAGGTACAATAAATTGAATGGACTGTAGTTTAAGAGTACTCCATCCCTCCGACTGCTTTGACTACACTTTACTATAGAGAGGGGTTGTGAGGGACATTATGTCTACCTTTGCACAAATAGTCGGAGCAAAAATTCGCCTATACCGCATGGAGCAAAATTTGACTCAGGAACAACTAGCCGAATCGATCGGCATGGCCGCGACATATCTTGGTCAGATTGAACGCGGCGAAAAAAACGTCAAACTTCAGACAATTGAAAAAATTGCTTTGGCATTACATATGAGCGTATACGATTTATTCAGCGACGAGAAAGAGGCCAATTTGCAACAAAAAAAATGGTTATGGGCCAGCATTCTCTTATTGCTCAAACACAACGATGCCAAACAGCGACAAGCGTATCGTATTTTACGGGAACTGTTGGAACCGGCAACCGAAGATTCGTAAAAAGTGATTCAAGCTATGAAAAAAGCAAGCGGTTGGGACGATCTGAATCAACCGCTTGCTGCTTATTTACCGCGATTCTCTATGTTAAATGGCAAGTCTTTACCGATTTTTTGGATAAATACGGTTTCTTAGGAACACCCGTTTGGAAGGAGTTGGCGCTTTTTGCGCGAATTATTGGGTATAAAGAAGGATTTTGTCGTAAATGATCCAACTTCATTCAAAAGGGGGAGGTTCTATTCGTAGGTCCTCAGGCTGATCCCTTTCTTTCAGGATCATAAAAAACGAAACGGCAAACCCATTGAAAAATGGGGGCGCAAAACTTCAGGCCTAAGGATGATATCTATGGTAGCTGGGTTGCCGAAATTATTGCTTCCGAGCTCAAAGCTGCCCCAAATCGGGGTGGCTTCTTATTTTGATTCTCCAGCAAAGGGAGTAGCCTCGATGCCGAATATTGAACAATTAATAGTACAAAACGATTTTTATCATGTGTTCCAGCCCATCTTGGGGTTTCCCGAAAAGAGAATCCTTGGTTACGAGGCCCTCATTCGCAGTAACTCCAACATGAATCCGGATCTTTTATTTCAGCGCGCCATGGAGCAGAACAAGTTGTTCGAAGTCGATTCTTTTTCAATTTTCCAGGCGATTTCAGCCTACTTTGAATTTCCGGGCTCACGGGAACATAACCTGTTGTTTATTAACATATTCCCTTCAACTTTGGTCTCGCCTTTATTTATCGACTTACTCGACTCCCTTGCCGAGCGATTCGAGCTATATAGAAACCAAATCGTATTTGAGATTAACGAGTCCATTTATGAGGGCCTCTTATGGAAAAGCGCTTCTTTCAGAGATGCCATCCGATTGCTGCGTGAACTGAATTTCCTGATAGCCCTGGACGATGTAGGAGATGGAACAACTTCTTTTCGAAATATTGTGGACGTCTCGCCTGATTTTATCAAAATCGACCGCTTCTTTGCTTCTGACTTGAGTACATCCAGGAAAAAACAAAAAGTTGTCGCACTGTTTGCCGAGTACTGCAATGACGAGGCCAATCTGATCCTGGAAGGAATCGAAAAAGAAGAGGATTTGGATACCGCGCTGTCTTTGGGTATCAAGATGGGACAAGGCTATTTATTCGGAAAACCGAATCGGTTAACGTAAACGGTTGAACGTGAAGTCTCACCCGAACATGAAGGAGTAATCAGGATGCAGGATAAACTGAACTATTTCCGCAAAGCAACGCTCTCTTTAAAAATTTCAGAGTTTGAAGTTCCACCCATGCAGGATTTGTTGATCATCGGGAAAAAAGCCCCGATCGGGCCGGAAGCGGTAAAGCGAATGGCGCAGGCGCTATCGCCGGAACAATTTACAATCGTGAAATTGGACCATGCCAAAATTGAAGCGGTCTTGATTCGGAACTCCATTCTTCAAATGTTGGACGAACGTTTGCTGATGCAAATCATAATGGAAGAAGCGGACCGGTTGATCAGCGACAACATGGTCCTTCGTTCCGAACTGAAAATTTCGGTGTCCGTTCAGCGGGAGGTGGAGTTGTCATGAAGGTGGCGGAATTCATGTCGTCCCCGGTCTACACAGTTTCATCGGAACGAGGCGTCCAGTTCGTCTCCGACATGATGAATGAACTTAAAATTGGTTCGCTGGTCGTCACAGATCATGGATCAATCGTAGGGATCATTACGTCTCGGGATATCCGATCTTCCCACCCCAATCGCATTGCGGCAGATGCGATGACCCCAAACCCGATCAGCATTTCGCCTGACCGATTTGCCTGGGACGCATTAGAAGTGATGGAACAACATTGCATTGAACGTTTGCTTGTCACTCATGAAGAACAGGCAATCGGGATCGTGACCCGAGTAGCGCTTCAAGGCAAGCTGAACCAAATCGTGGATCCGCTAACGGGTTTGTACCGTGCACCTTATATCCAGCATATCGGCGAACATTTTCTGAACCGTCACCAACATTTCCGTTTGCTCTTTATTGATCTCAATAACTTCGGTGAAATCAACAAATTTCATGGGCATCCGGTAGGGGACGATTTTCTAGTCGAGTTCTCCAATCGCTTGCGTACAATAACCAACGAACAGGATTATGTATGCAGGTATGCAGGGGATGAGTTTATTGTGATTACATGCCGGAATGAGAACGATGCCATGCAATTAGAGGCGGCCCTGTCCCAACCCGTCGTCATTCAAAACGTTACATTATCCGCATCGGTGGGAATCATAAACGGCTATCTCGTACCTGACTTTTTTTCGCTGTCTTTTCGAGAACTGATCAGCAGAGCCAGTCTTCTATCCACTTCTTTGAAGCAAAAATCTTTTGCATGATAGAAAACCTGACTTTTCGCTAAACTTGAGAGCGGTAAAAAGCGTCAAGCATTCTGACACGCTTTTTAAGCGTGAACAGAAGGTTGGCGCTATTCTTTTGAAACGGATGTTCATCATATCAGCACGCGTCCAACTGTCCCCGCGATTCAATCCTGCATATTTTTCTTCTCCCATCGTCTTCTGATCCAGGCCACAACGAGTAGCTCCGCAGGAATGCATACCAATACCATTAACGCCGAAAGAAAGATGGAAGTGGATAAAGCATGCGTCAACTCCTGCAGGTTGGGCGCGACCCAAATGCTCATTAAGAGCAGCAAGAAGCCGATGGCAGGCTCATCCACTGAGCGGCGACCATAGCCGTCACATAAAAGATAACACATATTTTTACAAATGCACCCAACACCCAAATAGCCAAAAAGCGATTCCAGATGGGTAAAGAAATCGGCCAGGTTGATGTATCTGGCGACTATCAGGAAAGGATAGGTATAATTTCCCGTTAGATCCCCCAATAGCAGCAGCGTAACCGGATTGGACGACACAAGCGTCACGATGACGGCTAGCAAAGTCATCGCCATACTTTTTTCACTTTTTCCGCACGGTTTGCAAATGGAATTAAAACGACACGGTCAGAAATTCGCTGAACCATGCTTGCAAAACAACCGCACCGGAGAGGGAAATAGCCGTCGGAGTAACCGCCAAATACATCATTTTCCGATTTGCGGGGTGGATTTTTTCCCTTTTTCCAACACCATTCACCCGCTCCTTAGCAAGGTGAGCTTCTCCAACAAGTTTACCAGCGGTTCTATCCATCCACTGCGTATTAGGAATGGGGAAGAAAACTCTTCAGAACATCAATTAGCGTTTGAAAGATGCGGTCTAACAAACAGTACTTGTTTATCCGAATCGAACACCCCGCGATAAACCACCTGCCCACGACTTGAGGAGGCATCTACGACTTTGCCATCACCCGCATAAATTCCAACGTGAGTAATATCCATAAATCTTCCATTACGCTCATAGCTCCAAAATACAAGGTCGCCCGGAACCAAATCGGCCGCGCTTACGGTCAGGCCATTCTCTACGCAAAATCTGGCCTGCTCCGCGGCGGTTCGCGGCAAGCTGATACCCAGTTGTCGATAAGCCCATTGGACGAGATAGCTGCAATCCGTAAAGTGGTCCTGACCGGCCTTCGGTTGGCTGTACGGATCGCCTAGACGAGTCAGCGCCAACTTAACGGCTTCACTGCCCAGTTCGCCATCAGGCAACTGCTGTTGAACCAAATCAAGCTGCTCCGGCGTCAAACCAATATCCGCATCTTTACCAAGTATCGCAAACATAAGCGGGCGAAACTCCTCGGATAGCATTTCCTTCATTAAATCTATCTGTTCATTTGTAAAGTGATATATTTCTGCCTGTTGCTCTGCAGTTTGGCTAATGACCGTAATATGCAAAATGCGCTCATATCGGGTAACCGTCTCTTCGCTGATGCTCCCATCCTCCTGTTCGACCGTAACCGTTTCCTTATGGTCTATTGTCTCAATACGAGATTGCAGTGAATTCATATCCCAAAACACCGATCGGATGAT
Organism: Cohnella lubricantis; assembly: GCF_014212015.1. GTDB lineage: Bacteria > Bacillota > Bacilli > Paenibacillales > Paenibacillaceae > Cohnella > Cohnella lubricantis. The sequence goes on from NZ_JACJVN010000013.1 coordinate 30,731, forward strand.
ACCGATTCTTGTTGCATCGAGCGTGGCCACATCCATTCCGTTTTCTACATCCGTGACGGTCTTCACGGCAAAGACGGAAATAATGTCCATCCAGTTATCGATTCGCGTATTGTCCGCGCTGCCGGGATAATGAAATTCCACCCGGTCTACATGGCCAGCGGATTGCTGTATCTCTGCCAGTCTGGCTGTAAATTCAGCGTCCAGCTCTTGAACGATTTGGGAAAGCGGCTTGACATCGGCATCCGTATTTTCACCGGACGCAAAGATACCGAACGGAGAGGAAATGACAGCGGCTATCGCCATAACGATGCATAGAACTACAATTACCGAACCGCTGAATCCCAAAAGCGCCGTCAATCCCTTGACGAGCAACGCGGCGGCTCTTTCAACCATTTTAACGATAAGACGATTCAATCTCGCGGCAGCTCGTGCAGTCTGGATGGACCGGCGAGCAGACATCGCCATCTGCGCAGCCCGCTGTGCTTCCTTGACGGCATTCATTTTCCCTTCAGTTTGAGCATCCGAATGATTGTTAGCGTGATCTATCCGATGCCCACTTTTTATAAATGGCGATAACGTCTTGAAGTTTCGTACTTTTCGTTTAACTGCATGACCTGATTGCTTGATTATTGTTGACGAGGCTCGGTTTAGCGGTTTCACGTACCCAATTGCTGAACGAGTTACCGCGGCGGAGAATGTTTCCTTCTTCCCGGCCGGTTTTAGATGTCCGAAATCCCGTTTTTGCATCCGTTCAGGATAGCCACCTCTTCGAGAACGATACAGAAGCCGGGCATTGACCCGGTTTCGAATAATAAAACGTTGTTTTCCTGAATGCGAACCAGAAGACAAGACGTATTTTCCATCAACCGGCTTACGGAGATGTAAGCTACGGGCAAGTCGCGGTGTACGCGTAAGCGAAGGCTCCGCATTAACATCAAGCGAGCTATCACTTGCGACAGAATCACCCTCTGGCAACAGCCGCCTTTTTAGAACGTGTCGGATTAATCTCTTGTTGATGCGCAAACTCATTCCCATTTGAACGCGTATCGTTTTTTTCGTAGCCGCTGCGGAATGTCGCTGCGCATATTCAACTGGAGACTGAGAGGTCTTCTTGTCGTAATCAACCTGCCGTTTGACACAGTCACTTGAACGCTTTACACGAGGCAACACCTTCGAGAATCTATTCAAACGTTTGATGTCTTTCACAACATCTCTCGTTTTAATCTCTTTCATTGTCCCAATCAACTCCCAATGTTGGCAGCCATTCAGCGGGTTTGTTCGGCCAGCCGTTTGAACGTTCTCTCGTGACTTCGGCAATATTCGGGGTAACGAAGACGAATCGCTTCAAAAAAGTAGGGGGCATAGCTGCAATCAAATAATTCATGGGGAGTGGAGTGATGTTCGCCCCCCGCTTCGGTCCAGCCATTCCACAAATTAAAGGCGAGCCGGCATACCCGAGTGGAACTGCCGGTTTGCCAAGGGGCCGAAAGGCCTTCGGGCTTAATGCCGCCATTTGCAAAATCATACAAATCACGGATATGACTTCTGGTTTCTCGGGAAATGCCCAATGTATAGAACAATGCTCGGTGATAGCCATCGTTGCATTTCCTTTCATCCATCATCTGAACATAAAACCTCTCGTGTTCATCATCTCGAAACCGAACCTGTTTCATCGTCACATACCCCTTTCGTGTAGAGTGCAGCGGCTGGTTGCAACCAGCCGCTGTTTGAACACAGTCCTCTATATAACCGTTCATTTTGGCAGGAAAATCGGACCTTCCGCGAAACGATTACATGTTTTTGAGTAAGGATTCCATTTGTTTCAAGCCTCGTTGAATCGATTTACGAACCGCCCGCTCATCGACATGCTCGGCTCTGGCAATATCGACTTTGCTCATACCCAAGAAATAATGGGCATAAATCCGTCTGGCGGATTTCTCCGGCAACAGACACATAGCTTCATAGAGTTGCTGCCGTGAAAGCTTGCGCTCGTAATACTCCTCCGGTGAAATCGAGAGAAATAAAACATGCTGCTCAATCCCGTCGTTGCGATCAAGCGAAAAATAGGCCCGATGGCGATACGTTCGCAGTCTGTAGGCGCTTTCTTCCAAGTCGAAGAGGCGGATTTCATGGGCAACTTCTTCATCTACATCAACCCATACATCCGTCTTAAAAAAAGGATACATATCCCGCAAATTTATCTTTTTCATTCAAATCCCTCCATTTTGGTTTGTTGGCAAACCAAAACAGAGGGGGGGAGAGCGACAGCCAACGCTCCCCGGCAAGTAGGAAGCACAACAAAAAAGACCTCGCCGCAGAGCGCGCCAACGCTCGATTGCGACCAGGCCTGATTGTAAAATTGGATTATATTCTTGCCGATTAATTCGCCGTTTGCAGTTATGAGCAATAGGGATACATCACCTTCACCCTCTTTCTCACCTGGCAACACCGTGCGAGAAACTATGCGGGCTATGATGTTTGGCGCTGCCCTATGCTTGGTTCAGCTCCTTGGCGTTCGGAATTTAGCCAACGACTGCATTGACAAAATAAAATAGCGCCGTAATCCTTTCCGCTGGGTAGCAGGGAAAGAAACGACGCTTGATAAAGAGTAACCACAGAGTTTTCTTGTTGCTACTGCTGCACTGTCTGTCCACGTTATCATCATAGCACGAAACATGTGCATATCGTGTGCATACTTCGTGCAAAAAAAGGGCAAATCCGGTGCAGCATTTGGTGCATGTTCGATACAATTCCGGCGCTCCAATCCTCAAATTTGCATAACTGAGGCAAATCTATGCGCAATGCATCTTCTGAATTCATTCAATCTGCTTGAGACGACTCCAAATCCAACAAAACTGCCCGATCTTTGATTTTCATATAGATTTTGTGTAAAATCCGCTTCCGATGATAGAAAAATGCGCGACGGGACAGTGCCAGGCGGCTCATGGCGTCTGAAAGCGCCAGATTATCCATATATCGCAACCGGACAAACTTGCTTTCTTCCGGGGTGAGAGCCGAGAAAGCGTAGTCGATCAAACCGATTCTGGATAGTAACAATGGGATTTCATATTCGGTGATTTGTATGCGTTGTATGACCGTTCGCAATACCGTTTCCTGTTTTCTGCCTCTGCTATGAGCCGCAACCATATGCAGCGTTCGCGTCAATTCTGGGATGTATGTGAGTTCGGATTGTACATACTTCAATCTCGCTTTCCAGTCCTTATAGGACTTCAGCCATGATTCAACTTTCTCGTAGGGAATGGGGACTAGGTCCGCGACATCACAAATCCCTCCTTGCTGCGCATGCTTTCTTAAAGTTTTCCGCCAGTTTGGACAGTCAATCGACTTCGTTGTACATTGTTCACTCTCCATTTCCATCGTCATCTACCCTTCTTTTCTAAATTCGCAGAAGTTGACAAGGTACTATTTTCACAACCTTCGCTCCTCTTTTTACGACTCTCACCTCCGGTAAAATTCTCCTAAGAATATCCATCTGTACCTATCATTTTACCTATAAAGTGATTAAATATGGAGGGTGATTTTTTCATCACGCTATCATTTCAATAAGTGTCGAATAAACGCAAAATGCCTCGAATCGAGTGCGAATCGCTAGCAAGTGATCCGATCTTGCCGATCGTACAAGCCTCTTCGTTTCGCTTTTTCCGCTGCTTCATGAACGGAACAAACGTTGAATTTTCGAATGATGTTACGAACGTGCGACTTCATGGTGTTAGCTGTGACGCCTAGCAACTCTCTAATCATCGGCTGTCTATAGCCCCAACCGATCAACTGCAAGATCTCTTTTTCAGTGGGCGTCAGCATTCGATGTAATTCTTTCCGCTTATCAAGCCCAATTTCATTACGGATAATGGATGCAACATCGGCATGAAGAGAAGATTGCCCCCGATAGGCTTCCCTTACGGCATTTGCGACATCCGAATAGTTGATCTTGGTAATATAATTGATCGCCCCGGCTAGCACAGCTTCCACAATGATTTCAGGCTCGTAGAGGGAGGTCAAGATAATGATTGGCATCGATTTAATTTTCAGAACTTCGGAAATTGTATGGAGTCCATCCTGTTGCGATGAATGTAATACCAGATCAAGAATCATTACGTCTAAATCCAATTGCGCGCTGGCTCGAATGGCTGATTCCTTGTTTGTTGCAATATGAAATATATTCATATCTGGCTCTGCATTGATCAGCCCCGCCGTCCGTTGTTGCCAAATGGGGTCACTGTCCACCAGCAATACTTGTATCCTGCCTTCTTTCCAACGCACGACTTCATCAACTTCTACAGCATAACTTGCACGCTCCTCCATCTTTTCATCACCTCGTTGATTGTTCTGGAAACACGAAAAAAGACACGTACCCTCAAGTGGCCGTGCCTTGTCCTGACAGCATGTTAAAGAGGGTAACCCGGCGATCATTGCACGCATGCAGAAGACCCGTGGCTTTGCGTCCCAGTCTTTCGATCTGGTTTGCCTTTTTCCTGTCATATTAATATGGGGGAACTTGGGTCATTCGCTATGCTGCCCATGTCCGTTATTGTTACTTTCATTATATCCTAGATAAATCCAATTCGTAAGTGCCACTGCTGGCGGGAAATTCGTAGTTGCCGTATACGCGATAATCTCGTTCCATCCGGGCTTTAGCGTAAATAACCTGCATACGGTCGGTTCACCTCTTCATGGCTCTGCCTTTCCGCCGGATTCCCGCTGCTGCCGACGGTCTGACATTTTGATAATAATTCGATTAGATATTGGGATCGACGATGCTTTCAGCCCGTAAAAAGATACAGGATCGCTGACTTTGATCTGCAAACAGCAGGTCGCCATGTCCAAAGTCTTCATTTTATTTGACCAAACCAGTTGCATCCGGAGTTAGTCGTTTTTCTTTCCGAGCGCTGCGACCCGATTCTACGTGAGCTGTTTCTCGATGTAACGGAACGACGAAAGTTGCTCTCGCAGGGCATCCATATTCTGCTTCCCGGATCGTCCTGAAAAAACTGCTGGATTCCCTTGTTGTGATTTGCCTTCTTCAAGGCAAACACTTTCTCGCCGGCGTTTTGAATCCAATGTTATATATTTTTGGTGAAAGAAAACCTGCGTGGATCGATGCGTCTTCGGGAATCAATCACCCTATCCGAAACGGTCGAATCCACAACTGACGGCAAACAAATGCCTCTACATCAATGATATGGAAGTAATCATTTTTATTCAACTCGTTCCAAAGATGAAGGCTCTTTTCTTAAAGATTGTTGCTCTATATGGTATATGATATAATTGAACCAGAACATTTGTTTGCAAATAATGAAAAGCAATGGACTGGCGTTCTGTTTATGGAGATTTTAGCAATTTACCGAAGGAAGAACAGCATCGGTTATTCCAAGCTATTCAAGAAACTCTCTTTCCTGAACCGAAAGAGGATATTACAAATATGGTTGGAGAAATTCGTGAAATCCGTTTCAGCAACGGTTTGTCATGCGTCCATTGCGGTAGTGTTTGCATTAAACGCAACGGGATGAATCGTTCTCGTCAGAGGTACTTGTGTAAAGACTGTGGTAGCTCGTTTAATAATACGACCGCAATCCCACTCTCTGGAACGCATTACCCCCACAAATGGCTAAAGTATTTTCAATTGATGGTCAAGGGAGTAACCTTGCCTAAAATCGCAGAACAATTAGATATACATGTTTCAACCGCATTTTATTGGAGACACAAAATCCTAAGTGCTCTGCGTTCCCTTGGTTTTTCAACATTGCGTGGAGTCATTGAAAGTGATGAAACCTACTTCTTGGAGAGCGATAAGGGCAAGAAATCAATCTCGCATCGAAAGCCTCGGAAACGAGGAGGAAAAGCTAATAAACGTGGCATCAGCAAAGAACAAATTAGCATAGTTGTTGCCCATGACCGTAACGGCAATGTCATATTTAAATTAGCTGGACGTGGGCGTATTACAGCAAACGATATCGAGCAAACATTAGGCAAATGTCTTGTAATGAAAATAGTTCTTTGTACGGACTCGGCGACAAACTACAAGAAAGCCAATTTTACACCTGTTCGCACATTCAAAACCGGATAAGGAGAGACACAAATGGATAGCTGTTGTCAAATATCCACTGAGAAGCCCGCAACACCTTCTCAATGCCCCAATTGCCATCAAAAGGGGAAAAGTATTCAATTGATTACGCTCAAGGCTATGCTTCAACCAACAGCGTTAGAAACTATTCATCCCGAAATGACTTACAATTTTTGCAATAATGCGTTTTGCGGTGTTGTGTATTTTAGCGATGAGCAGACCTTTGGCAAGGATATGCTCAAAGTCTCGGTGTTCCAAAAAGACGATGCGTTAGATGTTCCTGTTTGTTACTGCTTTGGATGGACAAGAGAACGCTTAATACAAGCTGTTCAGCAGAATCAGCGTCCAATTGACCATATACGTGAACAAGTTCAAGCAAATCGCTGTGGGTGTGAAGTCAATAACCCGCAAGGTGCCTGTTGTCTGGGCAATATCAATACATTCATTCGTAGTCTCGACAAGAGATAACCTTTTGTCGTTTCAATTAGCAACAATTTTTACGAAAAGAGCCAAGATGAAATAAATGAAGTACGATTTCTAAGAATCAAGCAACCGTATTTGGTTGTCGAGATCATGATTATAAACCGACAAGAAGGGGCTGACCTCATCTAAGACCAGCCGCTTCTCGCCACTTACTCCTATTCACCAGGCTTAGTTGTCATCAAGCTGTACAATTTTGTGTGCCGCGGGAACTTGTCGGTAAACGGCACAAGGGAACTGCCTACCTTAATTAGTCCATTCCCTGCGTCTACATTGGTGATATAGGAGAGTTGCAGGTCCGAAATATTGAGAAGCTCAGCAAGTTCCATCCGATCGGTGCTTGCCTGATTCAGCATGACAATGAACTCGCTGTTCGCCAACATCGTGCGGGCCGTATGGCTTTGCAGCAAATCATCCACATTTTGCGTAATGCCCGTACAAAAAGCGCCATACTTTCGGACGCGTTTCCAAAGCGTGAACAGAAAATTGGCGCTGTATTCATGCTGAAACAGAAGATAGATTTCGTCGATAATGATAAATGTATTTTTGCCTTTAGCCCGATTTTGTGTAATCCGGTTTAAGATGCTGTCCAAGACGACCAGCATGCCGATCGGGAGGAGGTGTTTGCCCAAGTCGAGAATGTCGTAGCAAATGAGACGGTTATGGACGTTGACATTGGTCGGTTTGGCGAACGTGTTCAGACTGCCCGAAGTAAACAGTTCGATCGCCAGCGCAATGTCCTGCGCCTCCGGCTCCGCTTGCTTGAGCAGTTCTGCGTGAAAGTCCTGCAACGTCGGCGGCTGCCCCTTATAGTTGCTCTGGAGATACTTCCTGTACACACTGGCGGTGCAGCGGTCAATGAGCGACTTTTCCTTGGCTCCCAGTTGGTATCCGCCAATTAACTGCTCGCATAACGAGAGGACGAATTCCGATTTGAGAATGATTGGATTAGCTCCATCGCCATATTGACGATTCATATCCATCGCATTGATATGGTTCGGCGAAGTGGCGGATATATGAATCGTCTCGCCGCCCAATGCGTTTACCAGTGCGGAGTATTCCCGTTCCGGGTCGATCAGGATAATATCGTCGTCGGTGGCCAGTATCTGGTTGACGATTTCCCGTTTCGCGGTGAAGCTTTTGCCGGAACCGGATACGCCGAGGATAAAGCTGTTTCCGTTCAGCAATTGCTTGCGGTTGGCAATAATCATGTTTTTGCTGATTACATTTTGTCCGTAGTAAATACCGCCCGGATGGATGACCTCCTGCGCCCGAAATGGGATAAAGACTGCCGTGCTTTCCGTCGTTAACGTCCGCAAAGCATGAACCTTCCGCAAACCGTAAGGCAGTACCGTATTAAGACCGTCCATTTGCTGGTAGGTAAGCGTGGAAAACTGGCACAAATGCTTGCGGGCGGTTGTGAGTAGCGCCTCCGTATCGCTGTCGAGTTGCTCCTTACTGTCCGCGATGTGGACCATCGTCAGAAGGCCGAACATCATCCGCTGGTCGCGGGTGGTCAAGTCGTTGAGAAATTCTTTGCTCTCTTTGCGTTGCTGCTCCATATCGTAAGGGACTACGGCGGAAAAATTGTTGTTCCGATTTTGTCGACGCTGCCAGTTGGTAATGTTTGTCTCCACGCCGAGCAAACGGCTCTCCACCTCGCGAACGGCCTCGTCGGTCGGAATCGGGATTATATCCAGCGACAGCAGCAAATTCCGGTTCAGGTCGCAAAGCTCGGACACCATGCTGTCCTTAATATAGCTGGCGTATTCCCGCAGAAAGATGACACGGCCATAAAAATTGCCCATCCGAAAATGATCTTTTTCAAACTCGAACGTATCCGGGCAAATGTAGTCCTTGAAATCATGGCCCTTGCGCATCATTTCGGACAAGTGGAAACGAAAATCCGCTTCCTCGCCAATCCGAAAGAAATCATGGAAAATGCGCAGACGGTCAGGTGCATCCAACTCGATACATTTGGAACCGAGACGGGAAAAATGCGACATCAATTCGGTTCCGACCCTCGCGAAATATTGACGGGCTTCCTCCACATTTTTCTTGACGACAGAAATGGTAATGTACTTTTCCTGAATCGTTCCGTTCGCGCCGATGGCCCTTTCAAGCAACATCTCGTTGTACTCTTGCCGGTACACATCAAGATGGTCCTGCCGAAGCGGGATCAGAATCGAGCTTTCAAAATCGGTCCGATTCAAACGCCGGTTATGGATCGTGATCTTCGTGGTCGCTCCGCTGTCAAAGGAATTGAGCATCTCGGAATAAGACAAAAACATCGCTTCCTTGTCTTCCCTGGACGCTACGGCGTAGTTGATATCCTCGAACCGATACGATTTGGAGAATTTGTTGCCTACAAAAAAAATCCCGTCCGGCCAGAGGGCGCGAATCGGGATGACTTGCTGAACGCCTTTCGGAATGACAAATCGTTCCTTGTCCTGCTTGATGATGCGTCTGAGCGTTTTAATCACGGCGCTTCATCCTTTCCTGCTCATGATACTGCATACTCTTTTTCAGCGCTTCAACGTAGATGTTGGTCGAATAGAAGACGAAACGTCTTGGCAACAGAAATTCCGATTTCAAATACGCCCAAAGCAACTGCTCGGCCGTCATGCCGTGATAGTTGATGAAACCCAAGGCTGCGCAAGGCGCGGCCCCCAAAATGCACATCCAACTGAGCGTTTCCAAGCCAAAACGGCCGCGCAGTCCAAAATAAAGGCCGATCGCCACGCCGACAGCCAGCACAGAAAAAAAGAACTGCCGCAAGGACAGTCCAAAGAATAAGCTTTCCGTATAATCCCGGATTTCCCGGTTGATCTTCACTTCCATTTGAAGTCCTCCCATTAACAATGCTCGTTATGATCTACAACTCGGCCCCATCCTCCGGTTGAACCGTTGGCTCTGTCTTTTTTGATCTTGCCAGCACCTCATCGCCGGATGGAAGGGGATCGGCCAAAAGCGCAAATACAAGTTGAGCGCCATCTCGCATGCCTTGCAAATATAACCATTCATTCATAATCGCCTGCTTAAAATGGTGCTTGTCCTCCCATTCCATAAACGTCGGCAACTGCGTCATATCCACGCCGGAAAACATCGCTTGAAAAGCCGATTCCTCTTCATCGAGACATCTGCGCAACTCGGGATGGCGTTCAATCCGAGCTGTAACGTGATCCAACCGCCGTTGAATCGCGTTTTGAAACCATGACGGAAATTGCATTGATTGCCCCCTCCTCGTGAAACGAGTGTTAGCGTAACTGGTGCTCTCGTTCGACCCTCTTGCGGTGCAGTTGGACGATCAACTCGTCCACCTTCCGGCTTTGAGCCTGAACCGCCTCATTCTCAAACAGAGGAATTCCCTGATCAAGAGATTTTTTCCCAAGTTCGTTCAACTTTCTTCTTTCCTCCTCCAATTGACCAAGCAAACGTGTCATCGGTCGGCCTCCCCGTGTCTTCATTAGATCGGCGTTCCTGGCTGTCTGAAAGATAGATTGCCTCTCCATTTTATTGCGCAAATCGGTTTATTTTATTTTAATTCGATATTCGCATTAAAACAACGATGCACTCACGTACAATTTTGCTTGTAATGTGAGGTGCATACAAATGAAACATCGAAAAGAACCGCCAGGCGACAAAAATATAATCGGCGTGAGAGTCGTTGCCATCCGCAAGGCAAAGGGGATGAAACAGAAGGAGTTTCTCGCCAGACTGCAAACGGTTGGTCTCGACATCAGTCCTACCAGTCTTTCGCGTCTGGAAGGGCAGTACCGGCTTGTCCAAGACTACGAAGTCGTAGCGATCGCCAAAGCGCTGGATGTTTCCGTCCGAGAATTATTGGGCGAAGAATCGGAATGAAGCTACAGCCCCATCATCTCCCTCACCACCCGGTCCGCCATTTTGACCGTCCCCACGAGTACAAGCATGTTGAAAATCAACTCGCCAATGTATGTCCACACCATCGTAACCGCGCCTGCGCCTTCATCGACTGCCGGGGGAGCGGAGGCAAAGGCGGAGTAGATAATGCAGGCGAGTACGATTATCGCTCCCTCCAAACAAGCGGCCGCATACCCTTTGAGAAACGATTTGCCGATATTTTGGCTCGGTTCCCCAGCAAAGGCGGACAGCGGAACGGGAGCGATCGCCGTATATAAGTAGATACGAAAAAAACGTCCGTACACCGAGAGGATCATCACAAAAGACAGCACCGTGATGAACAGACTGCCCAGAAGGGTGACAACCCACAGCGGTATGCTTTGCCAAAAGCCGACATCTTCAATCGCTTTTGCAATGGTGTTCGGCAAAGTCATAGCCTCCGTCCTTCCGAACCCGGAACGTCCCATCATCGTGGAAATGATTCCCTGAACAATGGTAAACAGCGCCATCATGAGCTCCAGTCCGTAGGTAACGACTGCTTTCGCCAGGACAAAGCGGATAAACAGCTTGACGGCCATCTCCGGCTTTTTCACTTCGGCAAAACTGCCGGTCGTCTTCACCACGCCGATCACAAAAAACAAGACTAGAAGCGCCAGTCCCGTCGCCTGCAACGCGCCGTGAATGTCGGTAATGACGCGCCACACGCCGCCTCCCTTGAAGTCGGCTGGCGACTCGGTAACGAGTTGCCAGATTTCGTTCATTTTCTCGTTCCATGTATCGAGCGCATGTTCGAGGTTGTCAATAATCCAACTGTTTTTGGCCATATTCTCACCCCTTTTCTGTAGACGGGGAACGGACAAATTGCCCGTTCCCCTCATTTGCGACTCCCGTTTAACCGGCTATCAGGGTAAGAATTTCCTTCGTAAAGGTAATGATAATCCCGCCGGCAAGCGTCAGAAACCCGTTCGCTCGCTGGGAAGGATCGTGAGACTTGAGCGACAATCCGATCTGCACAATGCCGAAGCCGAGGATGATCATACCGATGGCACGGATTAAGCCGAATATGAAAGTGGACAAATTGTTGACCGTCGTCATCGGATCGCCCTCGGCATAAGCGGTGGAGACGAATACAGTTCCCGTTAAGACAAGCATGATGTACAACGCCAGCAGCCGTTTCCTTTTGATTTTCAAGTTCATCATTCCCTTCGTAAAAATAGAGACTCCATGTCTTCTTCCGATAAAAGCTCATACTCTCCGTCTTCATCAAGCGTCACGGTTCGCCAATCGAGCGCAAGTTCCGTGCCGCCATGCTGATAGGGGAGACCGCTGCCATCCGTCGTGAGCTCGACATGGGGATGCCTGAGCAAATCGTACTTGTCGTCTTGAACCGGACGCTCGCCGCGAATAAAGAGCAGGGCATAGCGATTATCGAGGAGCCGCACCTCATCGGGCGTCAGTAAGTCGCGGCCGGACAACTGATAGTTGATCGAATAACTGCCGCTGCGACCCTTGCTTTGGCCGTACGTGTTCGTGTCGATCGTTTCCTTGCCCAGCAGTTCCGAGACGTATTTGTGGGTGGATTGTTCATTGCCGCCCAGGTACAAGAACACATCACAGTTCCCTACGATCGATTCCCATGAATCCTTGTAAAGCGCTTTGAGCTGCGCTAAATTTTGCAGGATGATGGAAACCGAAATCTCGCGGCTGCGCATGGTGGAGAGCAGCTTGTCGAATTCATCGGGCAAGGCGACGTTGGCAAATTCGTCCATCACAAAATGCACATGCACCGGCAAGCGTCCGCCGTGCCGGTAGTCAGCCTCGTACATCAGGCATTGGAAAAGCTGGGTGTAAAGCATCCCGACGATGAAGTTGAAACTGCTGTCGTTATCGGGAATGACGGCAAACAGGGCCGTTTTCTTTTCTCCCATGACAGCCAATTCCATTTCATCGACCAAGCTCATTCCGGCGATTGAATGCAAGTTGAACTTCTCCAGCCGAACGCCTAGGCCGATCAATATCGATTTGGCTGTTTTCCCCGCCGCCAGTTTGAAGATGTTGTACTGTTTGACCGCCAAATGCTCCGGGTCGCGCATCGCCAGCCGTTCAAACAACTCGTCCAGCGGACTCTGGTAGGTTTCGTCTTCTTCCCGCACTTCGGCGGCGGCAATCATCTCCATCACCATCGGAAAATTCTGTTCCTCCGGGGGGGCTTCATAAAGCAAATACAACATGAGTGCCTCCAGCAGCGCCGTTTCGGAACGTTCCCAGAACGGGTCGTTCGTATTGCTGCCCTTTGGCGTTGTATTGCGAATCAGGTTGGTGACCAGCTTCAGCACATCCTTGTCGTCGTTTAAATAGGCGAAAGGGTTGTAGCCGTGGGAGCGGTGAGGATTGATCAGATCGAGCACCTTGATGTCATACCCTTCGGCCTTGAGCAGATGACCGGTATCCCGTAAGATTTCGCCTTTCGGGTCGAGAACAACGAAGGACGTATGCGCCTGCATGACGTTCGGTTTGGCATAAAAACGCGTTTTGCCGGAGCCGGAACCGCCTACGACGAGCACATTCACATTCCGGCGATGCTTGCGGCCGTCGAGTCCGATGCAAACCTGCTTGGTTAAAATTTTGTTTTGTTCCTGCTGCTTGCTTCGATATTTGGCGCATATGCTTTTTGCCCGGCCCCAACGGGCGCTGCCGTGCTCTTCCCTGCGCCGGTAGTTTCGCGGAGAATCCAGATAAACGCCGACGCCGAGTCCATAGGCCAGTGTAAAAAAGAGCAGACAGCGGGGCGTATCGTCCACCCACTGAATGTTGAACGGGTGGTTGATCGCCGCACTGAGATGCTCCACCATCGCTGGCAGCCCCCCGGAAAGTGCAGGGGCGGTGAGCAATGCCGCCCAAACGACGGGAATCAAAAAAACCGCAAAGAGTATCAAATGACTCCTTGCGGTTTCAACGCGCCTCATGATGGCTCCGTCGTTTATGTTTTTGATAAGGGGCATCAATTGTTTTTAGCAACAGATCATCGACGGCATCGGTGGGGCGCTTCTCGCCGATCAAATCGTTTCGCAGCGCATTCAGCGCATGCACCACAATGCCATGCTCGTAATGATCCAAACATAAAATCCGTTCTTCTTCCTTCACAGGCGCTCCCTCCTGAACAAAAATTGAGCATGTCCCGCGCGGCGCTCCTATCTTGCTGGTTCAGTCCGATGCTGCTGCCGCTGCTGCTGCGCCAGCATCCGATTCATTCTGAGTGTCATGTCATGCGCAGTATCCTTCATCACCGCCAGTTCGGCGCGAACTTGCTGCGGCTCGATGTCCTTCAACTTCTCCTGCATACGATGGAAGCGAAAGGAAGACGTGTCCACGCCAAACTGTTTGCACAGCATGTAAGAGGCGCAATATGCATGGAACGTAAAATCGGAACGGCTGTATCGGCCATCGCCGCGATCAAGTTCCGCATGCGCCAGCTCCTGCGCGAGCGACCGGAAAATATCCCCGGCATCCAGGCCGCGGCGGATGACAATATTTCTCGTGTCCGGCTGGTATAGTGCATGCATTTCCGGCGGCATCGCATCGCCAATAACGATCGGAACAGGAGCGCGATCCATCAGCGCTTTGATGCGCACTCGGTCGTCCGGATAGGTCGGTTGCTCCCGTTTTGGATTGGCCGTCGTTTGTGCGATGTCGAACATCTTTTTGAGGTTATAGCTGATGCCGGTGCTGCCGTCTTCCCTCCGGTACTCCTCGCCCGGCTCCAAAATGTAAAAGCCGGTCTCCTTGCGGCGAATAAAGACGCCTTGTTCCTTCCAAGAATCGAAATCGCCGATGCGGGTCGCCTCCGGCCGCTGCATGAGAATCAGAAGCGCATTGGAAACGCTGTAGCGGTCGAAACGGCTTTGTACATCCAGATACCGCTGAAATTCATTGCCGCTGTGCGAGATGGCAATCGTGGCTGCATCAATCGTCTCATAGGCCCATTGCCTGAGTTCCTGCTTTTTCTGCGCCCACGCTTCCTTATCAAAAGGCTGCTCGGACGATTTCGCGGAAGTATGGCCGGATGCTTCCTGAAGGAATAAATCGTCCAAATTGCTCATTTGGCTTTCCCTCGCTTTCGGGTTCCGATTGGTTTGGTTTTGCCCGTCTTCGCTTTTTCAATATGTCGCTCATTTCGCTTGGTCAGCGACGGCTCCTTGATGATCTGACGTCGTTCTTTCTCCGCCTTCCGATTTTCTTCCCGGATCTCGCGCAGCAGTTCACGGATCGATGGCCGCCGCGGCGTTGTCCCGGCTTCCGGTTCAATCATACCCCTTGCGGATGCTTCGCTGCGCCCGGAGATAGGCTCGGACGGATGGGGCGGCTCCGTCGTCGCCGTCATGGGGTTTGGGTTGCCAGTTTCCGGGGAAGTGGGCTGCGTCGATTCGGGCTTCTGCATCAGTTCGTCCAAAAAATCGTCGGTGCTCTTCTCCACAGAAGTTCCCTTGACCGCCGCTCCTTGTACCTCCGTCTTCTGCCGGGTTTGGTCCGATGCTTGTTGTTGACGCTCCCCGAACGCTGGATGGTCCTGCTGTTTCCCGGCGCGGGAGTTTTCAATTTCGCTTTTAATACTGGCCGTATCCACGGTCGCCAGTTTGAAGCGCTCGACAATGCGGTTGATTTTGGATGCGTCCTCGGCCCGCACCATCACGTCGCATAACCCATCGACATTCTTTTTGTCCCGCAGGGCACAGTACAGAACGCCGTAACGTTTGGCCTCCTTGCAGAAGGTAGGCAAGTCTTCGTTTTTGACGGCAAATACTTTCAATTCCTTGCCGCTGCGGAGCAGGCTTTCCAAACGGATGCTGCCCTTCGTCCGCTTCTGCCCCTGCAGGGCGGCAAACAAATAGACGGCCAGATGCTTAGCGCCCTCGCCGGAAATCTTGGCCATCACTTCGATGCCCCGCAGACTCATGTTGACGACCTGATCGGCCGCCTCGGCTCCACTGCTCATGAATGGCGTCCTCCTTTCGATATGGCTTGTACTGCTCGTTCCCATAAAGTTTGGTCATCATTTCACCCGACCGGGCAAGGATACCCGCAAAAAGTTTCACCTCCTTTCGGAGCTTGACAAGCCGCTTGGACAGCGCGGCTATTTGCTCTTTGTAAGCGGCGATCTGACTTTCCTCCTTGCAGCGGCGGAGGCGGTTGTATAGCGCTTTGCGTTCGCCGTAAAGCAAGCGCATCTCTTGCCGGGTAACAGATACATAGTCCAAAAGCTGTTCCTTGCTGGAGATACGGTGCTGGCAGAGCAGCTTGGTTTGCGCGGTAATAACCGCCAAGTGACGCAAGTCTTCCCGTAATAAAAAAGGCGTCCTTCTCACGGACGCGCGAAAATGAGGCAGTATGCCCATCTCATATAAGTAGCGCAGGTACAATGCTTGCAAGCCGCTGAACTTCCTGCCGGATCGAAGCGTTCCTTTGCAGACGGCGCGCCTGCGTCGCGGCATTGGCAAAGGCTGTGATTTACGGGGAATGCGGTTTCGCAAAATCCGCTGTTTAAGGGCCTCTTCCGTATAGTCGTCTCCCAAGCTACGCAAACGAACGAAGCGTTCCTTGCCCGGTGGACGCACCGCCACATGCTTTACGGTCGTTTTCACTTCATAGCCCCGCTTCTGCAAAGAGGCGATAAACTGGGTCCACGTCATCGATGCCGCAATCGCCTGATCCACATCGCTCCGAATCAATCCTCGCCAAGTCGGCTTGCCTTTCCGATCTGCTTTCCATTCTCCGTAGTGTTTGGCCTTGCCCGGCTCGGGTTGCTCGATCACAGACAATGCATGTTCACGGCATAACCGGTCGGATGTTCTTCTTAGAAGAGCGTAGGAGGCTTTGTTATCGTAATACCGTTTGCCGTCCATAAAGGAGACGGAGTTTAGCACAAAGTGATTGTGCAAATGTTCCTTGTCCAGATGGGTCGATACGACGACTTCAAATCGATCTCCCCATAGCTCCTGCGCCAACTTGACGCCAATGGCGTGCGCCGTTTCCGGCGTCGTTTCACCTGGTGCAAACGCTTGGTAGCCATGAAACGCGACAATGCCATCCATCTTTTGAAATTGACGTTTGGTGCGCTGCATTTGCTCGTAAGCGGTGAGCGGATCGCAATTGATTCCGCTCACATAAAGCTGCCTCTCTGTCTTGACATCCGATACTGCATAATCGATCGCCTGTCGCAAACCTTCATTCTTCTCGGCGCGATCTTGCGCTGTTTTGTCAGGATTGGCGGCGTAATCAATCACGCGCTTCAAGCGGTCGGCGACATCCCATATCGCCGTCGTCGCCATATGTGACGCCCCCTTTACATCGGATGCGCATGTGGAGTCGCTTGCTCGGTTCTTCGTTCCGGCGCAGTAACGGCCTGTTGAATCTGTTGGACGGCGCGGCGCAACTGATCGGCCTCCTGCTGAAAAGCAGCCCGATCCAGATGGCCTGTCGCATGCGCTTTCGCCGCCAGTTGATTGAGATTGTTGCCAATGGCGTGAAGCTCGCGCATCATCGCATAATAATCCGGCGGCGGCAGCGCCTTCGGGACATACCCATTGATTAAGGAACGAATAAAGGCTTCCTGAGAAAGCCCCGACTTTTTCACCTGGCTCGCGAGGTACTGCTGCTCCTTTTCATTAAGACGAACCAAAACTGGGATGCTGCGTTTCCTCATCGCATGACCTCCATCCGGATATCGGCTTTGTAAAACAATCCTGCTCGTTGATAAAGCAATACGTCTAACCCACCATCTAGTCATGAAACATTTGCGTTCAAACGGAGGGGTCTTAGGGGCGCTGCCCCTAACAAGGAATTTGGCTAGCCAAATTCAGTGCTTGCTGCAACACGAGACAGTCGTCTCGCGTTGCCTTCAAAAGCACCTGCCGGGAAATAGGGAGGACCCCAAAAACACAAAAAAGACGCCGATCCGCTCGGGCGTCTTCCGCAATACTTTTTTGTTATCTCACCAACCAGCGGTAATCCTGGCGGCAGTCTACAATGAAATCGACATACACGATTTCATCCTGAATTTGATACAACACCAAATACCATTTTTCCACGAACATCTTGTGATACTTGTTTGACGGGATAAATTCCGCTTCCAGAAAAGGATAGCGTTCCGGCAATCGCGCCAAGGAACGTATCGCATTCAGCAATTCGTTCTTCGTTCTTCGCGCCGCATCCGGATGTTTCTCCGCGAGAAATCGCACATGAGTCGCCAGCATTTGGCGGGCGCGATCGGAAACGACGATCTTATATCGGGGCATCTTTTCCATGCTGAACCTCGTCAATAATGCCCTCCAGGTAAGCGTCCAGTTCATCCGGCGTCACACCAGCACGGCCCGCCAAACGATCCTCTTGCACAGCGAGCAGTTCTTCGCGCAGCTTTAACATCTTCTCGCGACGGGAGAACGTCTCAATGTCCATCACGACGAGATCGCCTTCACCGTTCTTGGTCAGATACACCGGTTCCCCGGAAGATTTGCATAGATCGGCGATTTCATTATAGTTTTGCCGGATACTGGCGGAAGGCTTGATAATCATCTTGGTCACTCCTTGCATAGCTGTATATTGATTTTATTATACCTATTACATGCTATACAATCAATGCGGTTGCGCTTATCCTCAATCTATTCACATCTTATCCACATACAGTGAAAAATTTCGCAACCCCAAAAAAGACATTGACCGTTCAGCGTCTACCGCTATCGGGATGGTTCACCGCGTCTTCGCCGGAATTCCATCAATTCGTTGTTTACATCCTTTCCGAACTTAGGCGGCTCATCGGATATGAGAAGGGCGGGGGAGAGGAGCTTCTGTATCGTGGCTGCCGCCAATCGCCCCGGCTCATCATTGTCCAGATGCAAGACAAGTCGATTCACCTGGGGAAAGCACTGCAAGTAATGCGTTAGGGCAGAAGGAGGAGTAGAGTCCTCCCCATTTGTCCTGGGCCTGTATATGCCGGCCAGCGACAGCTTATGCGCCTGCCGCCAATCCCGGCCTGCGAGATGTTCCAGCGTGCAGTAAGATAAAAGATCAATGGCGCTCTCAAACAGATGCAGTTCCGTACAGTTTCCCGGGGCCGAAATGGAAAACGAATACCGCTTGTCGCTGCCGGCGGCTTCCCCCATATAACGGGTGCTTGTCGTACCGCGTATCGCCGCATAGCGCGGCGTCCCTTCCTGGTCAAATCCGACGAATACCGCGTTGTGGTAACGGCGGCTTTCATACAACCTTCCCGTTTCCAGACAGTAGTCGATCACCGAGCGGTGGATGCCTCGTTTACTCAAATAAGCGATGACGCGATGAGAGTTTTCATACGGTTCTGGAAGCTCCAGCCGCGCCGTAGATGTGCGTTGTTGGCATGATTGCGAAACCATAAGAATTTTGCCGGGATGAACGCCTTCAATCCGAAGCACCGCATCGGGAAAAGACATGCCGCGCACTTTGATCAAGTAATCCAGCGCCGAGCGCCCGCCGATTCCCCTTGACCACCAGTACCATTTGCCGTTGGAAATTTTCAAGCTGTCATTTGTTCGGGTGGTATAGACATTGCGGGAGCAACGTACCAGTTCCGCAGGCTCGCACATTTGCAAATACGTGAGCAAATCCAATCTTTTTGCACGTTCAATCTGTTCCTTGTTTACGTAGCTCATTGCCGCAGCCCCTTTTGGAAATCCAAGCAGCGTCCGATGGGTATATTGTTCATCGTGCCTTCCCCCGCTTTTTGGGGTACGTATAAGCGCTGCCTTCCTTCAACTTTGTAACGCCATTCTTTTTCATGAATGCGTCTAAATCGCCTTCATAAACTTGACTGGTCACCCCGTTTGAGTCGCGGATGTAATAATACGTGTCGCCAAATCCGTTCTTCTCTTTGGATATCAACTCCAATGTTGGCACGGCTTCTCCCTCCTCGATCAAGCCGGTTCCATAACAAAAAGGCGGTAGAATAGGACAAAAGCATCCGCCGCTTGGGATGGCATACAACATGTTCATTCCTCCAGAAATGAGAAAAGGACCCCAAAATCGGAGTCCATTTCGTCATGTGATTTTAACAAGTGACCTATGTTCGACCTGTAAATGCTACGCATCGAAGTCATAATTCCCCAAACTACAAAAAAACCTGCCGCGCGATGAAGCGCAACAAGCTTTCTAAAATTATGTATCCGGTTTTAGGTCGAAAAGCACGAAAGATACATCTCTAAATGAACCTATCAAAATAAACTAGTTTCTGTATTATTATTGGATACTGGCAAAGTCCATAATTTTACTTTTAGACAGCCTTAAATCATAATATTTCCCTTGCGATTCAACCAACGGATTGATCAGGTCATCTGGATGGAGCATCACAATTCGAGCCACTTTACCGTCTGACAACAGAACTGAATCTCCAATCATTCTGTTCATCAAGTTAGTAATGAAGCATTGTACGATCACAGGGTTAAACAATCCGAATGCTCTTTGATAAATCTCCTGTAATACTTGGAATAATGGGATTGCTTTCTTATATACCCGCTCTGAAACCATCGTATGAAACACATCGGCAACAGCCACAATCTTACTAAAATATTCTATTTCTTCACTAGACTTCCTATAAGGATAGCCGCTACCATCTTCTCGTTCATGATGTTGTAGGGCAACCAGAGCTTGTTGATCCGTCATGTTTGGGAGTCTAAGAATCATCTCATACCCGAACACCGTATGAAGCTGCATTTCAGCATACTCATCCGAACTTAATTTACCTGCCTTTAGTAAAATGGAGTCAGAGATTTTTGTCTTACCTACATCATGTAACAGTCCCGCAACAGCAAGGTCATTTAACTCCTTCTCTTTCAGGCCTAACCATTTTCCAATAAAATAAGATAGCACTGAAACGCCAATACAATGTCGATACGTATAATTATCTTTCTTTCTTAAACCCAATATTACATTTGAAAAATTATAATTGGAACACAATTCCTGGATCTTTGGCATTACCTTCTGACGAATCATTTGATTTGAAGGCTTCTCGGTGCTATGTTTTATCTTTTCGTATATAAATTGAACCTCAGAGATTGTTTCTTCTATTATAAATTCGGTAACAAGTTGGGTGTCCTCGTCCAACAAATTAATACCATGTTGATACAATAGGTCAAGATTATGGTCACTTAATACACTGTTCTTTGGTAAAAGCAAACTGCCTTGCTTAGAATAAATATTGTTATTTAATTTTCTCCCAATAAAAGATGCATTGTCTATAAGAATCACCCACTTTCCTGAGCCAGTCGCTTGATACTAGTACGATCAAAAGTCATTTCTTCTACTGGTTCAAAGATATCAGTACTATACCGATCAACAGTTACTCTGCCTTCAAACATTTTCTTTACAATTACCTTATTTATTGCTTTTAGGCTTGTCCCAACTCCAGTGAATCCACCTACATACATTGCAGAAATGGTATCTCCAGCCTCCAGTTTTGATCCCCTACATACAGAGTTATCTAGGAAGAATACGATATTGCCCGCTGAATAGAGATCACATTGAATAACACCTTCTCTTCGAATCAAAATATCCCCATTTGACTTTAATGTAGAGTTTTGAGCTTGGTTAATATTTATCTGAACTTGTGATTCTTGGCTTAACACAACTCTCATGTACGCTTCTTTCAATACTCGAATGAAATCTTCCATTCTTGGAGCTGACATCACTTCAACAATCTTAGTCGGCAACAAGAATAATTCCAAATAATCTTTCAATTGCTGCATAGCGTCCTTATTATAAGTCTGAAGGCTGGAAATAACGCCAAGCAGTTCCTTCACAACTTCCCAAACCTGCTGATATTTGCTCTCAATTACTAACAATAATACTTGTCCATACTTAACTTGTAGTTTCTTTTTACTAATTTCATTCATTAACAACTTTACACTTTCTGCCATTTTTTCAAGGAAACCCAACAACTGTTTGGAACCGTTATAAAGTCTGTTGAAAAGCATGCCGAAATATCCCGAATAAAGATTGCTTCCAATTACATTACCCTTCACTGCAATACTTCCTGTGGCCGTTAAGGTTGAGTTGAAGACACTGCCAGATATATAAATGTTCCCAAGTGACTCAATAATCATGTTGTCCATGACATCGCCATACACAATAACGTCTCCAGCAAAAACGATATTACCTGTTTGCAAATCAACATTCCCTGGTACAATGAAGGCGGTGTTAATATCGAAATACTTTATCTTGTTACCAGTTATTCGCGGTCTTCCTTCTTTCCGAGCAATCACGATATCGTCTGGTGTTATTTCAACACTTTCTTTCCCAGCAATGCGAATATCGTGAACAGGTTCAGGAAGTAATATATTTCCAAAGACGTCATACCCTGCCTGACCGTCTACGGGGGGTGTCTTCTTTGCTATTACATCTCCGCTTTTGACAGAAGGAATATTCAAATGATTCTTAAAATCCACAAAACCTCTTACCTCTGTAAATATGTTCTCGATATTTTCCGAAAAGAAAATATCTAAACGAGCATCTTGACCCTGCACCGGAGCTTTTCCTCTGGCGATGGTCACTGGTCTATATGTAGGTTGAATAATCTCGGTTTGAATAACTGCAACATCAAGATTCATTTTGATATTCATGTTTTCAACAACCGCGAGAATATCCTGCAAGTTTAGTGTTTCCAAAATAATCGCTGAATCTTCTTTGGCAGTAAGGGTCAAATCTAAAGTTGAGGTATTATCAGATAACACCCACGCATACCTCTGTGGACGATGAACAATTAAATACGCTGTTAACTTATCTTCTGAAACTTCAATCTCGAATAATGGCTTTTCTTCAATCTTCCACTCAATGACGCTTTCTGATGATACTTTAATCCTTTTGTGGATCTCTTGACCATCCACAAATAGGATCACAGGTGAATGGGCCTCGATAGTCGGAATCTTACCCCCATTTAAGGGATTTACGACGATGATTTTACCGTGTTCAACTCTGATATATCCATCCACTACTTGACCATTGTTAATCCCCCTTACAGAAGATGACCCCATCCGTTCACTTTCCGACTCTTGGGAATCTTGGTCGAGTTTCTTCATTAGCTTCAATACTTCTTGCTCACTGATAAAGTCTGACATACGAATCACCTCATCGACAGCAGTGAGAACTAATTTTCTAGAGCAACTGTAACTAATCCTAAAAATTCATTGTTGTCGAATGGTTTTGAAATAACCGCAATGCCTTTAATCAATCTAGAATCATTTCCTAACGCATCAGTGGAAGCAGTGCACAGCAAGACTTTGACTTCAGGATCAACTTTTGTGATTTCTTCTATAAGTGAAATGCCATCCATGACTGGCATTCGATAATCGACTATCAACAAATCGGGTTTTGCATTGAAATAAGCGTTTAATGCCTCTTGACCGTTCTTCGCTTGTAAAACGACTTCATGACCTGCATCCGTAACTAGGGCTGAAATCAATAATCGAACAGAAGGATTATCGTCTGCGATCATAATTCTCGCCATAGGCATCCCTCCAATAGAAAATCAAGAAAGTAATGTTTTAGAGGCTCAACTCACCTTCGGTAACTTGGCTACCGTAGAATTGTCTTCCCTAGTCCCAAAATTTCACCCCCTTCTTTTCAATAGCGTTTCCGTTTCGTTTATGAGAACTTTAAAGTTAGCTTTTATATTTACAAAACGAAAACAGCTCAAAAATTTGTCAAAATCCAAGTATAGTTTTAACATCACCTAACACAAAAACGACAAGAATCGACGTAATATTTGTATGGTTCAATATTACTACAGATATTCATCTAAATAAACCCATTTTGTAGAGTATACTCCGTAGTAATCCCCCCCATACTAACTAAAGATAAAGCTTTAAAGGGGGGCAACTATGGCAATTGAACTATCGTTTGCTAAAATTCTAAAAACGTTGAGGATTAATAATAAGTTGAGCCAAGAGGAACTTGCCTTTAGAAGTAATCTTGATCGAACTTACATCTCAATGTTGGAAAGAGGTATTCATCAGCCGACCATTTCCACTTTATTTGCCTTGTCAAAAGCTCTAAACATCAAAGCTTCCGTGATAATTCAACTTGTCGAGCTTGAATGCGAAAATAAGAATGAATCATAACAGCAATAATAAACGCATTTGAGTACAACAAGAAGATCGAAGATTTGACTCTGCCCCCTGTGTTCCTTAGTAAAAAAATCGCATTGTAGGGAATTGATACCCCGACAATGCGATTTTCTTACTTATACCGGTAGATCGACTTAGATGTTACTGAATCTCCGCAATAATTGCATTCCATCCTTTAGACCAGCAAAATATACCCACTCTTTTTCAAGTGTACACCGATGGTTAAAAATGTCTTCCCACTCGAGAAGAAGATCCAAATGGGCTTGTGATAATTCATCCTTAAGCAGCTTTTGTATTTCGTTCTGCCTAAATCGGAATTGTTCAACCTCCATTTGACTTCCAGCTTCCTTAGCAACTTCAATAAAGCGTTGATCAAAAGCTGGTCTTAACCATTCTGGACCTATATGATGCATATTTAACCCTCCTTTCATTCAGAATGTACCGATGTTACAGCGACAGGAGGGGTATCTCAAGTAATTATTGGAACTCTTCTATGTTTACAGTTTACTTTCCTGATTCTTAACTCTCCATCTCCAACAGTTCCTTGAACCAAATTTCATACGGCATCCTCACCAATGGAGCTTTAGAGAGAGTAGTATTGTTGAGATCATCGGTTGATGGTGCAACCCCCAACTCGCCATCATCGGAATATTTCGGAGATAATTTTACTGCTGGAAAAATCGCACGTATATCTCCTCGCTAGCGCTTTCAATCTGGTCGAATACGACCTCCATTCGTGATAAATACGTCGATTCCAAGTACGTCCCCTTCCTGCTTCCACTATAACAGGAAGCAAGAAGAGGAACGATGGTGTCAACCCGTTATCGCTCGCGGCCTACTACCCGCCGTTCCGGCGCTTCCAGTTCTTCGTCCGGCATGCTGTCCACAGCTTCGTTTTCCTGTTTGTCCATGTTGAGCAGCGCATTCAATTCCGCAAGACGCGCCGCTTTCGTTTGCAGTTCCTGCTCCTTCTCGAAAGGAGCCGCGATTTGCTCCTTCGCCGTTTCCATTTGCTGCCGCAAGGTGGCAAGCTGCTCGCGGGCATGCTCCAGCTTCGCAGGTAAGTCCGACAAGGCATTGTTGATGCGGCTTATGTTGCCGCCTGCATCCGCTCCGAGCGTCACCGTATGACCGAGCGCGCCGCGAAGCGTGACCTTGTACTCCTTATGGAAGCTGTCAAAGGACAGCCACAAGGAAAATCCCCGGTAGCTGCCGAATTCCTGCGGATCGGGCGATGTCATGCCTTTGCATGCGTCGAGCAAAGCCGCGCCCGCCGCCGCCCTCTCCGAATAGGTGTAATCCTTGACCGTCATGCCGGGGAATTTATCTGCCCCATCCGCCTCGGATGACAGAGAACGTGTATACAAAGCAACGTCCTGTTCATATCCGGCAATCCGTTCTTCGGTGGACTTGATCTGCTGCGGCAGCAGCTTGAGCAGCCGGTCCTCCAACGCATAGCGCTGGCTCAAGTGGTTGGCTTTGAGCAGCTTCAATTTGGATACCTGAATGTCCAGGTCCATTTTCTCCTTGATGTACGGGTTGCCGGTCGCCAGCGCCTTCACCTCGGCATAGGAGAGCGCCGTCTCATCGATATCCTCGGCGGAACGAACCGGAGACTTGCTGGTCATGATCTGCGAAATGAAGCGCTGCTTGTTCTCCAGTGTCTGATAAAGGTACGCGTCGAACGTGTTCTCCGTCACATAGCGAAAAATATGCACTTCGCTGTTCTGGTTGCCTTGCCGGATAATGCGCCCGCTGCGCTGCTCCAGGTCCCGCGGACGCCAAGGGCAGTCGAGGTCGTGAAGAGCAATCAGCTTCGTTTGCACGTTCGTGCCCGCCCCCATCTTGAACGTCGATCCGAGCAGTATCCGAACCTGTCCGCTGCGTACTTTGGCGAACAGTTCCTTTTTCTTGACCTCGGTATTGGCGTCGTGAATATAGGCGATTTCCTCGGCAGGAACGCCTTTTTCCATCAGTTTGCGCCGCAGCTCGTCGTAGACGTTGAAGGAGCCATCCTGTTTGGGGATGGATAGATCGCAGAACACCAACTGGGTCAACCGCTGCTCCTGATGTTCCGCCCAATACCGGTAAACGTTGTCCGCACAAACGCTCACTTTGCTGCCTTCGTCGTCGGGAAGCATCGGATTCGCCAGCCGCTGATCGAGCGCCAGTTTGCGTCCGTCATTGGTGATCGTCAGCATATTGTCCTCGTGAGGCTCCACTTCCTTCGCCCGCACCCGTTCGGCGCGGCGGGCGAGATCCGCAACCATGTCGCGTTGAAAGTCGCTTGGCGGCACGGCAACATTGTGGAAATGGGCTTTCGGCACGGGAAGCTGGAGCATGTCCGCCGTTTGGATATCGGCCACTTCCTTGAACATATTCATCAGTTCCGGCAAATTGTAAAAACGGGCAAACCGGGTTTTCGCCCGATAGCCCGTTCCTTCCGGCGCAAGCTCGATCGCCGTAACAGTTTCGCCGAATGTCGAAGCCCAAGCGTCAAAATGTTGCAAGCCCTGCCGTTTGAGCCGCTCATATTGCAAGTAGCGCTGCATCGTGTACATCTCGGTGATGGAATTGGAGATCGGCGTGCCCGTCGCAAAGATGATGCCCCGGCCTCCGGTCAGTTCGTCCAGATAGCGGCATTTGGCAAACATGTCCGACGACTTCTGCGCTTCGGTTTGCGAGAGTCCGGCTACATTGCGCATTTTCGTATAAAGAAACAGATTTTTGTACGAGTCGGCTTCGTCCACGAATAGCCGGTCTACACCCAGTTCCTCGAAGGTGACGACATCATCCTTCCGGCTCGTATCGTTCAGCTTTTCCAGCTTCGTTTGAAGCGTCTTTTTCGTTTTTTCAAGCTGCTTGATCGCATAGCGTTCGCCTCTGGCTTCCTTGAGTTCCCGGATGCCGCTTGTAATTTCCGAAATCTGTTCGTACAGTTGCTGCCGTTGCCGCTCCGTCGAAATCGGAATTTTCTCAAACTGCGAATGGCCGATGATGATCGCATCATAATCGCCGGTAGCGATCCGCGCACAAAACGTTTTGCGGTTTTTCGTTTCAAAGTCCTTCTTGGTCGCCACCAGAATATTCGCCGACGGATACAGTTGCAAAAACTCCGCCGCCCACTGTTCGGTCAGATGGTTCGGAACGACCAGCATGCTCTTGTTGCACAGCCCTAGATGCTTGCTCTCCATCGCCGCGGCGGTCATCGCGAACGTTTTTCCTGCGCCGACACAATGAGCGAAAAGGGAGTTGCCGCCGTACAGCGCCCGGGCAACCGCATTGACCTGATGCCGGCGGAGCCGGATTTCCGGGTTCATCCCGGTGAATCGGATATGACTGCCGTCGTATTCGCGTGGACGGATGGCATTGAACCGATCATTGTACAGCCGTGTCAGCCGTTCGCGCCGCTGCGGGTCTTTCCATATCCAGTCGCGGAACGCTTCTTTCATCATCTCCTGCTTTTGCTGGGCGATGGCAGTTTCCTGTTTGTTCAGCACACGCTTTTCCACGCCATCCTCATACACGGTGTCAAATACGCGCACGTCTCGCAAATTCAGCGTATCTTCGAGAATCTTGTACGCATTGACGCGGTTTGTGCCGTACGTGACGTTCGCCTTGATATTGTTGCTGCGGTCATCGCTTTTGCCTTTAACATTCCAGGCAGCCGTATATTCGGAATACATCACGTTGATGTAGGTCTGGTACATCGGCGGCGTGTCCACAAGCTCAAACAGAAATTGCCGAATGTCTTCCGGCGGCAGCCAGGTTGCGCCCAAGCGGACATCAATTTCGGAGGCGTCCAGGTCTTTCGGCTGCACCGCTTCAAGCGCTTTGACGTTTTCGCCGTAACGTTCGGCATCGTATGCGGCAAACTGTTTGGCCACGCGCAGCTTCTCACGCACATGGCCGGACAGGTACGCATCCGCGGTTTCGTAGATCGGCTTTCCTTCCTCGTCCAGATGTTCAGGATTAGGAAAGATGACGCCGCGCAGCTCTTTTATCAGCTGTTCTTCCGTCATGCCGGTTAGCTCCGCCATATACGGCAGATCGACACGGGCTTTTGCGCCGATGGAAACCGCAAGCGCCTCCGAAGCGGTATCCACCTGTTCTACGCGGATGCGCTGCCGGATGGTGCGTTTGGTGAACATATCCGCCTTGCGCAGCAGCCGCCCTTCCTCGTCGATGATTTCCAGCGAGCAAAGAAGAAAGTAAGAACTGTCATCCGAAAAAGCAAGACTGTTGGCGCGGCTGTTGATCAGGCCGTATTGCGCCGTAAACCGGTCATACTGCGCATTCAGCTTGCGCTGTTGCTGCTCTATCATCTCATCGCTGTAGTCTTCGGTTTGGTACTCGATCAGCTCGCGCACGGTGTCCCGCAGCTGAATCATTCCCTTGATGCGGCCTGCCGCCGTAGCGGAAGTATCCACACGCCGCATCCGGCTGTTCTCCCGGTAGTAGATTTGTCCATCCACCAGCGCAAAGCTGAAATTGCGGACAGACGGATCGGCAGGAAGAGAAGGTTCTTCTTCCTCCGGCTGGTCTTCCCGTTCCATCTCCACCCATTCGGCATGGATGCCCGACAACGCTTCGCGCAGCAGCTCATCCAGATTGGCGTCCGGGAATGGCTTGCAGGACGTTTCCTGGCGGTTGCCATACATCCGGTCGTCAAAAACCATTGTGCCCAGCACCATATCGGGATGAGCGGCGAAATAGCTGTTCACCGGCACACCGTCTGCCGTCTCGGACAGGGATAGCCATGCTTCGGTTTGCTCGCTGACGGCGACCATGCGATCCCGTTTCTGCAAAAAGATAATGTCGGCGGTTACTTCGGTTCCGGCATTGGCCAGAAACGCATTGCTCGGCAAACGCACCGCTCCGAGCAATTCGGCGCGTTCCGCAATATATTTGCGTACCGCAGGGTTTTGCTTGTCCATCGTTCCTTTGGACGTAATAAAGGCGATAATGCCGCCCGGACGCACTTTGTCCAGTGTCTTGGCGAAAAAATAATCGTGGATGAAAAACTTGTGTTTGTCGTAACGTTTATCCGCCACGCCATAACCGCCGAACGGCACGTTCCCGATGGCGAGATCAAAGAAGCTGTCCGGCAAATTCGTCTGTTCGTAGCCGCTGACCGCTATCGACGCCTGCGGGTATAGCTGCCTGGCAATACGGCCGGTAATGCTGTCCAGTTCCACGCCAAACAGCCGCGAGCCTTGGAACGACTCCGGCACCAGACCGAAGAAATTGCCGATGCCGCAGGACGGCTCCAAAATATTGCCGCAGCGAAAGCCCATCGATTCCAGACAGTCGTACATCGCCTTGATGACGGTCACTGACGTATAATGGGCGTTCAACGTTGACGCGCGAGCGGACGCATATTCATCCGGCTCCAGCACATTTTTCAGTTCCGCATATTCGGCTGCCCACTGCGTGTTCGCTTCGTCAAATGCCTGCGGAATGCCGCCCCATCCGACATAGCGGGCCAGCACCGCCTGCTCGTCCGCTGTCGCTTGCCGCTGCTCCTGCTCCAGCTTGTTCAGCAGCCGAATCGCTTCCATGTTCCATTTGAACTTCGTTTTTGCGCCGCCATGCCCCAGTTCATCGTCCGTAATCCGGTAGTTGACAGCCGGGACAGACGGACGGGCTGGCGCGGTGCCGCCGGCCACAGGATCAGGGGAAAGGGAAGTGTCTGGCTGCGATATGGGCTCTCGCCCCTCCGTCACCGGCTCTTCCGGTGAAACCGCATCTTCCGCTGTTTCCCATGCCGCTTCATCAGACCGTTCCGGCTCCTGCTCTCCGGTAATCAGATGATCGTTCAGCGGGTTTTCGCGCAGCATTCGCTCAAAATCCCGGCGATTCAACTCTTTGATGAAGAGCGGGAACTGACGGTCTTGCAGTACCACTGTTCGTTGCTCCAGCTGCACAATTTCATATTCGTCCGCACCAATCCAGACCGTGCTGCCCGCGTCATAACCGTAGCGCGCCCGTTCCCGGTTCACCGGCGCGTGTTCCGGTTCCGCTTGCGCGTCCAGTAGAGGAAACCCCTCCGAGGGCGATACATCCGGCTGCGGCAATTCGCGCCTGGCCATTTCCGCCATTTGCTCCCGCCGCTTTTCCTCCTGCTGCTCCGCAAAGGCAGGAAACCGCTCGGCTTCCTGCCGGTTCAAGTAACGTCCCGCTGCCAGCAGTTCGCCGATACGTTTCTGCACGTTCATCCACGGCAGCACGACTTGAGTATCCGGGTTCATGATGGAGCCGCTGGTCAGCGTGATGCCTTTGCTGTCATAATTCATGTGAATATCCGTGCCGATCAGCGCGGGAAGACGCCCGCCGGTTCCGTATTCCCGTTTCAGGAAATCGGCGTTCTCCTGTGCGGACAGCGACTGCTGGAAATGCAGCGCAATGCGATACTTGCCGTTCTCAAAACCGCTGCCGTTTTGCAAAATGGCGTCAATGACCGCTTGCGGCATGAAAAAAGCGGAGGCTTTTGCGTCCTCCGCTTGTTCCATCCACAGCGTCTGTTGCTCGATGGACGGTTCCAACTTTCGCGTCAAGTCAAATTCGTTCAAGAGTATCATGCTGGCGATATGCCCGGCGATGACGCCCCAATCGTAAAAGCTTTGCGCCGTACGTTCGTCCGCCGTCCCCGTCCACAGATGCAAAACGTTGCGATACGGTTCAAATCCTGCTCGTACGCCTTCATCAAGCGTCAGTTCGGTGATGCCTGCCGGAAACAAACCGTGCACATATAACACACGCTCGCGCTCATCCTCATGAGAAAGGAAAAATGCTGCGATGTCCGACTTGTTCTCCCGCAGCGGCGCGGATCGGAGCATGTCATTGATGACGGCATGGTCATGAAAAAACGGAAGACTTCGGTCCTCCGTTTCCCGGTCGTACCATTTTAATGATAAATCAGTTCCGCGAGAATCAGTTCCTCCGCCTGCTGCTTCAGGTTGTTCATGTGTCCCGTCCAGGCTAGCGGATCGCTCGCCTTGTCCGGTGCCGGGTGAGACGCGAGCAGTTCCTTTATCGTCCGGTCGATCTGCTCCCGCGCCGTCCGGTCGATGTCCGCCAGATGCCGGTTCAACTGCTCCGACAACATCATATGGGCGTACATGCCCTTCCGCTCGGTTTTCAGGAACGTCTTGCGCATCATCCCGTACTTCCCGATGGTCGTCTCCGCTTCGCTCAGCGTCAGGTTGGGCAGCAGATAATCCCCTTGCGGCGTGTACGTCAGTTCCATGTTCATCCTTCCTTTCTTGCAGGGTAGCTTCATTGTGCGGCAAGGAATCGGGTCTTGCAAGGGTATGGAACGTTTGACCATCATTAGCACGTTGCGCCTCCCGGCGCAGCGCTCGGACGGTCGATTCAATTTCCCGCAGCATCATCTCGGACACATCGCTAATCGCTGCGCCCAAGTGGGACAGCGCAGGAAGCGTGTTGAAATACCCGATGCCGGACAAATCCTCAATGCTGATATAATGTGCGGGATCGAGTCCGCAACGGATCATCGCCATGTAAGCGACGGCCGTTTCGGCAGCTTGCTTGAACAGCAACTCCACATGCGAATTATCCAGGTCCTCCAGCAAACTGTGCTCCCGCTCTTTCATCAACTCCGCCACATAATCGGCGCTGTTGTCATCCACCGCATTCCGCGCAGCAGCGAGCAACACAGCTGGCAGATCCGCACGTGGTTCGATCTCATCCGGCGCGCCGAACGCATTTTCCAGCGTTTCGATTACATGAGCCGTATCGCTGTCCTGCAAGCGCCAAAGCGACACCTGCAGCTGGCGTCTGCTCTGGGTATCCGATACGTCAAAAACATGGCGCAGGCCCAAGTGGTTGCCCCGATCTTCGATCAGGGCAATCCCTTTTGCGCCACGTTTTACCCAGCGATCCAGCCGTTTGTTCCATACTTCAATCGGCGCGCAGGCCGTTGCGTCCGGACGTTGTGCGTAGATCAACAGTTGATCCTGAAACGGATATTTATAGTTCCAGGCCGCCGTCCGCAAAAAATCCGCCCACCGCTCAGGCTGATTCGTCACCGTGCGAGCCGTGCTGGCAGCCAGTTCGACGATGTGCTGCAACTTGGCTGTCAAGAGAGCACCTCCCTTACCGAAACGTGATTTGATTGGTCAGGCGAATGCCTTCTTCGGAGTACCGGGCCGTAATCCGAATGAGTCCGATACGCTGCAAGCGATGCAGATTGCGACGGACGGTCGAAGGGGAAAGACCCACCTCCAAAGCCAGCTTTTTGCCGGACAACACGACGGAACCATGCCGTCCGCCCGCTCGGTCCATCAGGTAGCTATACAATAGCTTTGCGGCAGGAGGGACCAACGCTCCGGCCAGCAGTTTATACCGTGTGAGATCATTCATAAGCTTCCTCCTCAGCAGACGCTAACGCTCCGGCGACCGTTCCGACAAACGCTCCGGCCGGACGTAGCAGTACAGATAGAAATTGTAGTCTCCCGCATATGGGAAACAACGAAGGTAGTACCGATGGTGTGCGGTTTGAAAACAAAAGCCGTATACGCCGGAATGCCACGCCCCCGATAATCGGGCCTCCGGATGCAACATGCAAAGTTGATGCATTCGGCTGCGGCTTTGAAGCCATCCCTGCTCCGTCAATGCCTGCACAACCGCATCCAGTTCCGCCCTGAAAGCCGGAATTTTTAGCGCTGGCAAATGCTCGAACCAGGTTGACCAGAACGTCTCGCCGCTGCTGCCAAAATAACCGCGCAGGTGCCCGATGCAACCCCGTTTCGTATCCTTCTCTATGGAAGCGGAATAAAAATAGGCCGCGTCCTCCGACACGGCCGTTTGCAGTCTTTCCAGCATGTTCTTTTCCTCCCGGCTGGTTTAGAAATGTCCTCTAATGGGTTCCCCCTGTGCCATAATCGTCGTAGCTGGACAAATCGGCATGATAAAAGACGACGTCGCCGTCCAGCAGGGAGAACGTTGCCCCGTATGGATCGACGAAGCTGCGCTGAAACCCTTCCATCCGCCACTGATTGTCCAGCGGCGCGTTTTTGTATTGCAGATGCGGATGGTTCAAGTCTTGATTGCGGATCGTTTCGATGTTGAAATTGACGATGATGTACCCATCCTTCAGAAATACGGGCGCATGGTCGTCCAGCCGGTGCGTGCGGCCGTACTCGGCTAAGTTAAAGCCTTTCGGCACCACGTACGGCGCGGCGGGCAAACTGTAGTCCCCCCGCCATCGCTGAACCGAAGCGTTGGCACGGGCCGCATCAATGCCGGAGGGCACCTGCATGCTTCCGACAAACGTCCGAAGCTTCGGAGGCAACAGCATGATATCGTAGCCGCCGACATACGTCGGCTTCTGCGCATCTTTCATATATTGAGTGATAAACTTCTGTCTCTCTCCAGAAGAACCGATTAACGACCAAAGAGTGGCAGCGGTGTCGGTCAACTCCTGCCGTGGCACATTGCGCAAGCGGGCGTCAAGCGTCACATACCGTTTCTCCACATCGTCGCTGGAGCCGATACGAATAAACCGCTGACCGCCTGAATGATAGTAAAGATCGACTTCTTGCCTGTTCTTCCCCTTGCTGTCCACAAAATAAAACGTCGGTGTAATGAGGATGCCGTCACCCGAACCGAACATGTTGCCTTTGGTCATGACTTCGAATTTGAAGTGGTAGCCTGTTTTGACCGCAACATTTTTCTTGCCGCTCTCCGGGTGACTGCCTTGCCGTACCGGCAGCACGTAAGGAGGGGTGTTGCCGCGCGGTGCGCCGTCAATGCCTTTCGTGCCGACCCAAAAGGCGTTTCCTGTCGGCGTCGCGCTGCCCTTTTGGGTGCGGAACACCGTTTCCCAGGCAAAGTCGGCAATGTCGGTGATCCGGAAATCATACAGACGGCCAATGACTTCCACCGGAACCACCTGCGCAGCTACATGGTTGGTCAAGTCCAGATTGGCATTCATTTGAGATGTAAAGGAAGCCGGACCATTTTCGGCAAACGTTCGGAATAACACGTCGTAATTGCCCTCGTCCACCCAAACGGGCAAGTAGAAGGTCGTCTGCGTTTGTCCGACCGGGATGGACACCCATGTTTCTTTCGGGACGAACGTCTTGCGATCCGCCTTATACACATCGAAAGGAAACCAAACCTGTTTGTCTCTCACGTACTTGGCATAATCCCGATTGCCGTAGCCCTTGATATCCTTGTGTTGACCGCTTGTAGGAATCGTCACAGTAAGGGGCCTGTCTAAAATGAGCGCCGATCGCCCGGAAGTCGGTTGCGTCTTCTGATTGTGCGCCTGATCGTCCGATACCGAAGCGTAGTTCACCACCGGTGTATGCACGGTCACCGGGTTGATACCGTTAATGGAATAAGTTTTGTCTCCGCCGCCGCCAATGCCTTTAATCAAGGAATACGTTATGTTCCCGGTACTTGGCTGATTCGCTTTGTTTATTTTGGAAGCGTCGATGAGATAACCCTTTCCGTACAACACATCTTGCCCGATCATCGTCGGTGCCGGTATCGCGCCGGGCGTCGGCGCTTTTTCTTCAACGACTTGGTTATCCATGATTGTTTTTCCGTTAAAAACGAGCGAATCATTTTTTACTTTGATCTTTCCAATCGCTTTCTCGGCCTCATTCTTCCAGTCCTCGTTCGGAACGGAGGGGCGGCTGGAACCGCCGGAAATGGTTTGACCGGGAAGCGTCACATTCGTATAGACTGGATCGGTGATATGCGCACTAAGTGACGGATCATGCGCGGCGGAAACGGTTGGGGGTGTGTATCCGTTCGGTATAAGCGTGACCGTTCCCGAAGGAAGCGCATAATTGGAGACCGTCGCCTTCTGAATACCGTACACTTCGAGATTTTGAATCGTCCAGAAGCTGTACCTTCGTTCAATTGAATAGTTTTTGGTGACCGTCTGTGTGTCTGTGCGCGGGACCGTAATGGTTGTCGGATTCCCGTTCACATCGGGCGGGCCGGGTACGTATTCCGTCCATCGCAACGTATATGTCCGGCTCACGGAAATCGGGTATTGCTTCGTACCGGTCGTTTCCGTAAACGTGTTACGGTACAAGTACGATTTGGCCAAGGCGTTCACATACAGACTTTCCGAAGTCGGAATGCCTTGCAGTACATCAAATTTTTCTGCGCCGCGCGAATCCGCCTGAATGACGGCTGAAACGCTTGGCTCCATCACTTCGGCCTGCTGGGAAGCGCCAGGCTGCGTATCCCCGCCACCGTCTCCTTTCCGTACTGTATGATCGGATGTCGAATCCCCCGTATTGCCGTCCACATCCTTCACGACGACGGTGATTTGCACGCTCACTTCGTCGCCGGACGTGAACGGGATTTTGATCGGAATCGTTTTACTCGTTGAAGTGCCGGAGAGGGTTCCGGTTTTGTCGCTCGTTTGAACGAGCTTGGCATTTCGAATATCCGTGATTTCGTATGACTTCAAATTTTTTAACGACTTGACTTCAAAAACAAAATTCCCGTCCACTTCGGTCACGTTTTGGTCGACCGTTTCCGGCGCTTCAATCAGGGACGTAACCGTTACCGAGGAGGGAATTTTGTAAATGCCGATAAAGTTGGAGCCGCCCGATCCCACCAGAATGGAGCGCTCTTTGAGCTTGGGGTCGCCTTTTTCCTGAATGAACAGCTTCTCGTCGGGTTTGTTATTGTTCGTAATGTAAGAGCGGATGATTTCATAGGTCTGACCGCCAGATGTGATTTGACCCTCAAACGTATGGTTCGCTTCCTCGCCAGTTGCGAAAACGCCTTTGTCCACTTCTTTAAGTTTGGTGCCGTCTTCTTTTTGATAGATGGCCTTCACCGGATTGTTCTCCGCATATTCGGCAACCGCGTCCGTTCCGCCCAGATGCACCGTAAAGCTTCGCGTTCGCACCTTCGGATTGGTGTCCGGGTCTTCTTGCAGCCAGTCTTTCCGCGTCGGGTCCTGCTTGGGCGACAAATAGGAGCGAACGATCTTATACGTTTTCCCGTTATCCTCGATCGTTTCGGGAAATTCATGATTGATCGTTTCTCCCATTTTGTACTTGCCCTTTTGAAACGTAACTTGCGGTTGCTCAATGACTTTGCCGTCTACGGTTTTTGCAATGACATCGACGGGAAATTCCGCGCTTCGATAGGGTACATGAATGCCGAAATAATCGTCCAAATCGTCCGGGTGCGCCCAAGGTTCGGCTCTCTTGATCTCTTCCAGCGTATAAAATGGCCCTTTGCGTACGTTGCCGTTTCCGTCGATAGACACCATGATGGCATAAAGATATAAGTCGTCGTTGTCTTTGATGTCGCCCATTCCCGCCTTCCACATGCCTTCCGTGACAAGCGCCTCGCTGACTTCGTAATAGGTCGTGACAGGCTGGCCGGGGATGGGCGGATTCGGTTCTTGGCCGACTTGCCGTACTTGCTGGTCCAAAAAAGAAGCGTGTTGGCCGCTTCTCGGATTGCCGCACTGTTTTGGCGCCGTATTCGTACATAATTGGTCACGGCGCACCGTCCAACCCACGGTTCTGTATTTAATGGACGATGTTGCAGCCGTACTTGTGATTTCAAAGCTGATTTTTCCTGCCTCGGTTCTTACTTTTGGGATTTCGGCTTTCGCTGCGAAAGGAAAACCCGAAAATAAAAAAGAGCATGCCAGAAGCACGCTCAACGCCGATTTTATGAATTTGTTTTTCTTCATCTATTCCGAGTCCGCCTTTCTGATGAAATAATTGCGGAATAAGCTGGCTCCCGGATCGACTTTCAATGTACTGCCCCAATCGCCGCCAACATTCGTGGAAAGAGAAATATCCGCGTAACCTTCGTACCAAACCTGCTTATCGAATTTGCGATCATTGGGGAACCGCTCATCGTAAAGCAAACTTTTACTTTCCGTGAATGAGTTGAATTTGATTCTGAACTTGGAACGTACATAATTATTTCCAAACCCGTCTTTATAGATCATGGAAGGCTCGGGATCAAGGTACCCTTCGATCTGAATCTTGTTTTCTTTGACCCATTCCACATACCGCCGGATATATTTCAATTCGGCATTGGAGCTTTGCATTTTCGTGGCGAATACCGCCTGCGCCCAAGAATCGTCAATCGTTTTGTAATCCACGTTCAGCCACAACGCGCCGAACGTTTTCAGACGGTTCATCCATATATCCACGTTTTTCTTATTGAATTCCGGTATGGTCGAATAGAGCACCGAAGAAACCTTGCTGTCCGTAGGATGCGAGTAGGGATAGGCCATCTCATAGGCTTCATTCGGCACATCGGCGAGAATGTACGGATAATCCTTCACATTCTTCGGCAAATTGGTTGTGCGAATCAGGCGGCCCCATTCATCGTACTTTGCATTGGCATCTTCATGTGTGGAAATGAAGACGGTCGATGTTGGGCTATCCCAATTGACTTCCGCACCCAGCGCTTCGCTGACAAAACGCAGCGGGACATACGTCCTGCCGCCGCTGGTGATCGCCTTCGAATCGAAGGCCACTTCTTTGCCGTTGACGAGCGCCTTGCTATCGCCGATCGTAAGCACAATATGCAGGTCGTCCCGTTCAATCGGTACGGTCATGGTTTTGGGCTCCCAGCCTACGTTCGCGCCCATCTTTTCCGCGATGAATCGAACCGGCACGAGCGTCCGGTTGTTTTCATCGACAAATGCTTGCGCATCGGGAAACCAGATTTTTTGTCCGTCCATAACGACGCCGACAAAGGACGGAAGTCGGCTCGCCGCGCTTGCCGTTACGGTGAACAGGCTGCAAAGCATCGCGGCGACAAGTCCTGCAACTACCCATTTTCTCACGCCATTCGCTCCTCTCTCAATATGGATCATGACAAGTTTGGAAGATTTCGGCTGTCACGTTCATCATAGAACCGATCTGACGGCGTGTCCACTTTCCGAAATCGCCGCCGTCTCGTTAGGATGGCGAGATAGGACAGTCCAGCGGCATATAGCCTTTTTGCGCGGCCGCTTGTTCGCTGGAAAACGTCTCTTCCGCCGGATAAGCAAAGCCGCATGTGCTGCGATAATACACCTTCATGCTTCCTTTCCTGGCCCCGACAACCTCCGGCTTCTTGAGCACGCGGCTTCCGCCGAGCGCATAATTGTTGTAAAACTTGCCTCCCATCGGAATGCCTTGGATAAAGGCAAGCACCCCGACGTCATTCACGGTATTGTGCCATTCCTCCTGCGAAATGGTCGGCATCGTGAAGGTGTAAGAAAAGCCGTATCGGGAAACCGATTCGTTGTGTTTATTGATCCGGTAGGCGAGTTCGTCTTCAATTGCGCGGACGATGGTGCTTCGACGCACCTGCTCAAATCGCTCCGCATCCTTTAATAGCGCAATGTTCGTCTGCTGCCCGACGTCGGCCCGCAAGCCTTCGTGCCAGCTCCGGCTGCCCGCATCGTAAGCGAGGACGAAATCGTCCAGCGTGAACGAAAGGCTGTTGCCCGTTTGATCGGCGTAGGCATACGGCTTTTTCGCTCCCCAAACCGGATTTCGTTCCGTGTTCCCGTCGGCTCCCGTCCACTCCTCCTCGGCATAGACGTAGAAACCGTCGTAACCAATCACCGCAATAGCCGGGATATACCGACCCAGTACGCCTTGCGCAACGGGATCGTCGGCAATGCCGAAGCTTGCGTACAGCGTCCGATAAAAAGCGGCAATCGCCTCGTCCTTGTTCAGCGCCACCCGCTTGGCCGATTCGTATTGCGTCTCCCACCGCTGGTCGGTATTGACGGTCAACATCCGCGCCGCGTCATCCACCGCCGCGTCCAGCGCGGCGTTATAGCGCAGCTCGGTCAATAGCGCCTTCCGCTGCGTTTCGACTTCAATCCGGTTCACGGTCGCAAACGGCAGGAAAATGAGCGCCCCGACAATGGCCCATTCAATCAGCCTCATTGCGCACCACCCCGCCGTAAGGAATGAAGATTTCTTCGTTCGGACTGATGGCCTGGTTCAGGAAATCGAACAGGATCGTGCCGGGAGTCCGGTTCGTATTTTTAACCGTGACCGCAAATGTATCGCCGACCCGCAGTTTGTAGCGTCTTGCCGGATCGTCTTTTGCGGCCGCGCTGTTCGGGAACAGAACGGGCAGGATCTGCGCGTTGTAAAACATGTCGTAGTGCACTTCGTAGCTGCCCCGAAACGTGTCCGGCCTTGTCGGGTCGTCGTAAACCGGCACGTACTTTTTGCTTCCGTGTTCCATTTGCACATCGAAGGTGTTGCCCGTTGCCGCAATCGCCTCCATAAAGTCCGTATACATGCTCGGCGACACAAAGCCCTTGTCCCGCACTGCATCCACAAACGTTGTCGTCGCTTTCAATACGACCAGTTCCGAAATATCGTCCTGCTGGTCGAAGGCTGCGGAAATGGGGTAGAGGTAGAGCAAAAGAACGGCAAGGAGCGTCGCGAAAACTTTCGAGAAACTGTTCATGGCATTCTCCTTAGCGTAAAGCGAAAATGAGGCGCAGCAGCCGCCCGGACGCATCCCGCTGGGCGACTGCCGTATACCGGGCATTCAGGCGAATGCCGGCGGGGACGAACGGGTCCCGATCGAGCGGCGGCGCGTATCGAACGCCGTCCACCACAATTTCCGCGTCTCCCGTCTCCAGCCGGGCAATGGATTGCGCTACCTCTGCGCCGGATACGGTGCCGTCGCCGGCAATCGGCGAAAACGTCATCTGCATGTTGCGATCCAGCGTCTTTCCCGACACATAGGCGGTGGCGTTCAGCGCGGCCCCGGTTTGAAAGAGCATGAGTCCGCTCGTTGCGGCCATCAGAAAGAGAAGACAGGCCACGCTCATTTCCAGCATCGTTCTGGGTGCATGTTCCATCGGCTTCCTCCTTGAAAACGCCGGGGCGTCCGTCTATACCCGAAAGGACGCCCCGTCAGCGTTGTGATGTCAGTAAGGGCGCTTACTGCTGACGAAACACGATGCCGCGAATGACGTTGCTGCTGTCGTGCACCAGTTGCGCCCGAAATTTGCCGCTCGGATTGACGTAGTTGATATTCGCCTCATCGAGCGCATGGCTCAGTTGCCCCGGCGCTTCACCAACCACTGAGCCGTAAGTCACGCTGTCGATCGGAACACCCGTGTTGATCACCTTGCCATACCACTGACCCGCCGGATTTTTCCCGGTGACAATCTGGATGCCGAACTGGTCCTGATCGCTGAACTTGCGCAGCGCGTTGACCACCTGACTGCCCGACAACGTCGTGTTGTCATATACCGTAAACGCCGTTTGCGACAGCTCCGTCTGGATATTGCTGAAATTGCTTTGCGCCGCCTTGGTGGAGTCTTGCGCGGAAATAAACAATACGACGGCGAGGGTAATGAGCGCGATGGCAAGAAAAATGCCTGCCGCCATCACGAGTGCTTTTTGTGCGTTGGACATGAACCGATCTCTCCTTCAAGTAAGATAGAAAATAAAAAAGCACTTCCCGTTTGGAAAGCGCCGCAACATGTCCGCTTACTGAATGCGCTGAAGCTGTTC
This sequence comes from Cohnella lubricantis, assembly GCF_014212015.1. Classification (GTDB taxonomy): domain Bacteria; phylum Bacillota; class Bacilli; order Paenibacillales; family Paenibacillaceae; genus Cohnella; species Cohnella lubricantis. The sequence continues at coordinate 70,834 of NZ_JACJVN010000013.1, forward strand.
GTAGTAAACGGACATCTGGTGCAAGCTGACGATGACGAGCGGAATGACCAGATAGCCGAAAATGAGGGCCATCATCGGCGCAAACCCGATACATTTTCCCCAGCCTGCCTTTTGCTCGATCAATTGCTCGTACTCCTGTTTGCGCTGCTCCTGCGCGTAAGCCTGTTCCGACTCCAGGTCGTCGAACGCTTCCCGAATCGGCAAACTTTGCGCCGCCAGTTCCAGCTTTTCGACCGTGCGGACGAACGGCACAAACGGCGCATCCTCTTTCAGCTGCGCCAGCGCCTGATCCGCGCCCTGTTCGAAATGGAGCAAGCAGTTTTGCAGCGGCTCCTTGAAAACGCGGGCAAACTGTTCCATCCAGATGAGCAGATGCTCGACCGACATCCGGTCCAGATCCGCCAGCATGGCGATGACGGCTTGCAGCTGATCCACTTCATGCTTCATCTCCATCTGCCGCATGCGCCGCTGGAACATCCGAACGCCGACCGGCATGGCGTAGCCGCCCCATCCCGCGAGAGCGGCGAGGAGCGCTTCCCACCACTTCACATAATGATTGTCCAGCTTCGTGAGCTTGCCCATAATTCGCCGAGCCGCGGCGCGAAGCTGATCGTCTTGATTCGCCGTCGGCGTTTCGCTGCGGAGCAGGTCCGTCACCGTTTCTTCGGTGCGATGCTTCACCTCCTTTACGCGATCGATGATGCGGCGATCGAGCGCCGCCGCCTCGCGCGCCTTGGCTTCCTCCTCCGGCGAAAGTTGGCCGAACAGGATGCCCGGCTTTACCGGCGCATACAGGATTTGATGCCGGCTTGCGGCATGAAGCGCCATAAACATCCCGAGCACAGCCAGAAAAGCCATGCCACCCGCCACGATGCGCTGCACATTGAGCCATTCCAGACGAAGCGGCGATGCGGTGTCTTTAAGCAGCTTGACCATGCGGTCAGCTTCCCGGGAACCGGGGGCGGGACCGAAACGATGCACAAGCCAGCGCATCCAAGGCCATTCGTAAACCCGTTTCTCCCATCTTTTTCGGCCGGTTGGTTTTGGACCCGCGTCCAGTTCCTGAATGTTCCGCAGCAGAACGTAGGACAGCCATACGACCGCCATCAGGCCGATTTTCACGATCCAGCCGGTCGTGCTCGCATAAAAGGCGTCCATGGCCGGAAAGTAATGGCTGGCCCAAGCTTCGATCGGCCGGGTAAACAGCAGCGGCAACAGCGCGATGGCGGTCAGTCCTTGCAACAGGAAACTGAGGCGCTCGCGGCGCAGCAGTTCCAGATTCAGTTCGGTCGCAAGCTTCCCGAGCGCCTTCAAGTACACGGAACCGGTTGCGGTTCGTTTGTCGCCGTATTCCTTCACCAGATGCGACAGCCCGGCCAAGCCCTGCAAATAGCGGTTCGGCGCGCTCTCGATATACTGCGCCAGCCGCTGCTCGGCGTCGCTTGCCGTGAGTACTTCGTATATTTCGTGTCCGTGCAGCGCCATCTCATACGACGCGCCGTCCGCCGTTTCATAAATGGCTTCTTCCACCATGCCGTGACGATGATAATGATGACGCACATCCGAAAAAAAATGCCGTAGTTGCCGAAGCAATCGCGTCTCCAGCCGATGGACCAGATTGTCCGAAAGGATTCCGTGGCCAACCCAAAAGCCGATGCCAATCATGCCGAGCGCGGCCGGGTCGCGCACGCCGATAGCCAGCGGAACAGCCGCCGCGAGCAGCACGCCCCATATGAGGAGCGCCGACTTCATCGTCTCCAGCCGCAGCTTCCATTCGTCGCCAAGCTGGAGAATGGTCATTCGTTTGCGAAGTTGGTGCAAATAAGCGCGTAGAATCGGTACGCGTTCGCATAGGCGATACAACTGCTGCAACACGCTATGCAGCGCTTGCTTCTTACGGGCTTTGCCCGGTTTGCGCAGCGCTTCATACCGCCGAACGGCCTCCACGTCCGAACCGTGGCGGGATACCCATTGAAATGCCGCCACCATCGCGAGGAACAGCACCGTCGCTGCGCCCAGCAATAGAGACAGCCATTCAAGTTTCATCGCCATCCCCCCAATAAACCGCCAAAAACGCTTCGAACGCCGCCTGGTCCGGCCCGGCGAGGCATGCGGCGATTTCCTTGCGGCTTCGCTCGGACAACGGATGAACAGCGACATAGCGTCCGTCGCGGTATTCGATAACGTTCCGCGCGACGTATAGCGGGCGGTCCGTCGAGCGGCGGAAATATTCCAGCATCGTCTCCATGAACGCCGTCATTTTCTCCTCGGTCGTCGTTTTGTAGCGGAACGTCTCCGGGTAGGCTGTTTCCTGCTCCAACGGGACGCATTCGGTAATTCGTTCGATGTAGCGATGTCCGTCCGCGTCCCGCCTGAGGTGAATGTCGAAGTTGATGACGCTCACGACCTGCTGCTCCGCCACTTTTTCGTTCGTAAACACCCCTGTCTTCAGCAACGAGTTGCGCAGCGAATAGACGAGATCGCGGAACGTTTTGGCATGATGCGTAAACAAGGTGAACAGCGAAGCGACCTGCGCCATCTGCACCATCCAGGCCGCAACCGGGTCGGTCGCCACTTCTCCCAAAATATTGACCGAGCCGTCCGTTTTTTTCTGGATGTCCAGACCGTCCTGCCCGGAGATCGTTTCGGTTTCCCGCAAGCTTAAAATGTTGCGTTCCCGGTATATTTTCCGAAGTTGAAGCTCAAAGCTCATTTCCTGCACCCGGATCGGCAAGATGGCTGGAATGTAGTGCACCATGGCCATCAAGAGCGTCGTTTTGCCGCTGCCCTGCGCGCCGGTAATGGCCGTAATGCGCTCGCCCATGACGAGATATCGGATCAGCCCAATGGGAAGCTCAGCGTTGTCGTCCTGGATCAATTGTTCCAGCGTGGCGTTTTGCACATCGAATTTGCGCACAAAAAAAGCCCACGATTCGCTGAACCGGGGGCGCAGCACGACGACGCGGGAGCCATCGGCCATTTCGTTCACCTTGAAGCCGTTCGCCTCAGACAATTGGCCGGGTAAGTTATGTTTGTACACGTTCTGGCACACGCGTCTCAGTTCTTCCTCCGAGCCGAAGGACAGGAAGCTCAAATGAATAGATTTCCCTTTATAAAACAGCCATACGCTGTCATGCGACCTCGGCACCTCGGAAAGCTGCGCTTCCTCCTCCAGGCTCCATTCGCCTTCCCACATCGAGGGCGGGATGCCGGAGACGCCCCCCGATACGCCGTCGATTTTCATGTCGCGGATTTCGTCGATGACGCTAAACCCTTTGTACTGCTGGTAGATCCGCTGCACAACGATCTGCGTTTTGTCCCCGGCAGACAGCCTGCGCGCTTCCTGCTTGTAAATATCGCGAATTTCGTCGGCGGTAATCCGGTACGACTCAGTCTCTTCGCCTTCCAGGCTCCGTTTGGGGCGGTCCAGCTCATATTTGCGGATCAGTTCGTCCAGCGCTTTCAAACGATGTTGTTTCTTAAACAGAAAGAGCAGGATATCAAACTGATCTTGCGATGTGAGCGCCTGCGGGTCGTCAAACGGCAGTAGGCGATTCAGATTATTGTCGTCCAGATGGTAGCGCTGTTCGAGTAAATCAGCGATTACCTGCTTCACATACGCCTTGTCCCGCAAATCTCCGGACGTGCAGCCCCGCAGCGCTTTTTTCAATTCTGCCCGCTTGTTTTTGCGGCGCCGGTATTCTTCTTCCGACAAGCCGAAGTCGATCAGGTTGCTGCTCGTCATCTCGTGCAGTGCCTCTTTCACAAACGCGGTCATCGCTTCCAGCGTATAGACCGGTTTTTCGTCCGGCTGCTCCGGCAAGCGGCGGCTCATGCGCAAATAGAGCAGGACGCCGATCGCGATAAGGATGCCCGCCAGAAGCAAAGCGTTCAGCGCGAACATCATCGGTCATCGTCCTCCTTCCCGCCGAAAAGAGGCTTGTTCAGTCCGACGTTGTTGATGAGCGCCTGCGCCAATGCCCGCACCTGTTGCATAAAGGGATAGTTTTCATGACCGCGCGGCACTTGTCGGTTGCGAAATAGAAAACGGACGGCTTCTCCTTGTTGGGTCGCATCCAGCCAGCCCGTATTATGGACAATCGGGTACGCAGACTCCCGCCGATGGAATTGGCGCTTGATATTCTTAACGGTCAAAGCGGAGCGAGGATCGTATTGTCCGAATACAAGCAAATGCTTCCGGTCGGACTGAAGCTGCGCCTCCAGCGACGGAAAGACCTGCTCCAGCTTGAGCCCGTTTTGCGGCAGACAGACGACCAGCAAATCCGCCTGACGCAGCAACGCCTGTGTCCACGCCGACAGGTTGCCGCTTCCGCCGTCCACCAATACCAGATCGTAAGCGCGCCTTGTCAGTTCCAGAAGGGGCACAAGCCATTCCTGTGCGGCGGAAACAAACGATGCATCCGGCTTGTTCGATCCCGGAAGGATGTCGAGTCGGTCGGCGAGCAGCGGCAGCGTGTAATCCCGCAACCTGTTCGGTTCCAGCTTGCGGTTTTGCAAAAGCCTGAGCAGCGCGTCGATGCCAGCGTCAGACGGGGCGTCCGTTTTATTTATCCAGGATCGCCTCGGGTAAAAGCCGCGTTCAATGGCAGCATATTCGCTTTGCAAATGCCCAAGCAACAAAAGGCGCGAGGAGTATTCCAATCCGAGCAGCGCCGCGGCGGCAATCAGGTTGCTCGTCGTACCGGCCTGTCCCGGTACCGGACTCCAAAACACCACGGTAAAACCCATTGCTTCATCTCCTTTCGTGCAACATTACCGAATTTATGCGCGCCTTCGGGATCGCGCCCATGCCCGCCGGGCGGTTTTGGCATCGCAATCAAACAACTGTTGCAGCATGTCCAGCACGTTCCGGCGATACGTCCCGGACAGCCGCCTGATGTCAATGCGGCCATGATGCTGGTTGTCCAGTTCGACCGACATATCCCGTTCATCCAGCGGAAAGCGGAACACGGTGTCCTCCCAACGTATCGCCTGCTGCGGCAGCAGCGAATCGATATACGACTCGAGTATGGCGATCTGCAGAGTGGGAGCAATCAGTCTGTAAAACGAAAGCGGCTGACCTTCCGCTTCGTGAAGGCACAGCCGCTGCATCAGCTCCGCGTTTTTATGCATGCTGAGCCGGCTCAAATTGCTGCACCAAACCCGCTTGTCGTAGCCCGGCAACTCCAGTCCTTTCACAAATTCGGTGTGATCGGTGTCGAGCAGCATGACATCGTATGCCGCTTCGCCTCCGGCTTGAAGCAGGGAACGTTCCAATTGCGCTGGCGTGATGAGCCCGGTCGCCACATCGATGCCTTCAAACTCCCGCAGCGAATCGCCGAATTCTACTTGCGGCAAATAGCCTTGCATGGACTGGGCAAGGGTGGAATCCACGATCAACACCTTTCGCTCCATCGCCGTGAGCAGCTTGCCCAGCACAAGGAGCAGGTGGCTTTTGTCCGGCGCGCCGAAAAACACGACTTTTTTCATGACGGCCTCCTTCACTGATTAAAAATGTGCTCCAGTTTATCCACTTTTGCAGGCTCTTCAGACGGCGAAACTGGTGCCGGATCTGTCGAAACAGATGGTGTAGGCTCCACGGACGCTTCCGGCCGATTCTCATTCGTCGTTGTCGGAATGGAAGGGGAGGGCAGCGGCTGCGCAGCTGGCGGTTCTTGGTCGACCGTAGCCGTTGCGCCTGCCGGTGGCGGCGATGGGGTCGCCTCATGCATGGCATTGCCTTGTTGTGTGACAATCCGTTCGTTTTGCAGTTGTTGCTGAACCGTTACGCTGCCGCTCGTTACGCGCAGTTTGTCCGACTCGCTCATCGCCTTCAGATTGTCATCAAGTGTCGTTCGCAGTTGGCGGGCAAGCTCGGTTGTCGCTTTTTCGAGCAGGTTCGGATCATGTTCCATCAAATCGAGCACCTTCGGATTGGCGGGATAATTGACTACCGCCGATTCCTGCAAGCCCGGCTCGATGTAGGGCAGGGCATACAGCCGCGCGCCTTGCAAGTAGGCATCGATGATCGCGCTTGAAGTCCGTAATATATCCAGCTCGTTCATTTCCAGCCAGATGACATTGCCGGACAACTCCCGCGCCTTCTTCTTCGCCAGCAAGACAAAATCCTCGCCAGTCGGGAAGTTGATTCGCACGTCGATGTACTGTCCCTTTTGCAGATTGGAGGGAAGCTGAATGACATGAAACTCCTGCACACGCAAATCCTTGGGGATCGGCGCGCTCTCGTACAGCATGGAAGGCATCAACGGCGTGCCTGGCTGTAATTCGATTTTGGCGCTTTTGCCGATGACCGCATTCTGATCGGTAATCATCCCTTGCGGCACCAGATTCGCAGGCATCGGGACAGACTTGAGGTCTTCCGCCTTCACCGTGTCACCGGCAGGAATGGTGCGCGCCACAGTCCAAACGCTTCTGCGCAATTGTTCCTTTATCGATTTCAGTTCTTCGATTTGTTTTTCATAATGTTCCTTCATTTGCTGCTGTTTCTGCTCTTGCTCTGATTGCTTTATCAGAGAATAAATGGCCGCAGCCACAAGTAAACAAACGCTTACGGCAATCGCGGCGATAATAAGCGTCTTGCGGTGCCGATACGTCCACGACATCGCTCACGTCTCCTTTCAAACCGAGATTGAAGTGCTATCGAATGTCTTTACCGGGCTTCGTCACGGCGCTTCGGCTTTTGCTGGGTTACAGCCTGATGCTGCTCCAGTTTTTCTCGCGCCCATGCTGGCATATGCTCCGGTTTTATCAGACCCATAAAATCCTCCCGATTCCAGCGGGACTCCTCTCCGGAATACAGATTTAACACATAGACGGCGCGACCTCGGGAATAGGCAGAGGTGCCAAAACCGCTTAACGCCAGCACAAGCTGATTGACTGCGGTACGATATTCGGGACGCAGCCGTTCCGGCCGAATGACAACAACCTGGTTGTCTATGCGCATGTCTTCACGAATCGGCTGACATTCTGCCTGAGTAAGGGTAGTTAGGGGCACCATGACGCTTGCCCGTTCATCTTTGAGATCCTCCAGTTCCCATTGCACACGGGAGATGAAGTCATTCATGGCCTCAAGATAATCTGCGCTGGCCGCAATCGCGTAAAATTGCTCGACACCCAAAGAATTGTTTCGGGTGCAGGTACAAACCATATACGGACGTTCGGCATTGGATTCGTCAATGCCAAGCAATACTTCCACCTTCCCGATGGAGATGGCCTGATAAACTTCATAATTGTCCACCATTCGTTTCAATTCTTCCATCGTCCATCCTCTTTTCCTGGATCGTTGCGATCTTCCTTCGTTCTCCGACCCGATTAGATTGACCGGCTTCGCGAGGCTTCTTGTTTCGCGTTTGCGGCTCCTCGGTTTCATCCTCCGAAACTTCAATGCGGTTGAAACCCGGCTTTTCTTGCATCAGGCGTTCATACTGACGACGCCTCCCTTTCGTAAAATACATGTATATCGCCTCCCCAAAAATGGGCATAAAAAAGCTCTCCGACTAAGGGGAGAGTGCTGCCGAACAGGATCGCCCTGTTTCAGATACAGGTTAACGTTCCTGTTCCCGTTGCCGTTTTTTATACCAGCTTTCCAGTAGTTGTACGATCAGGTCTTCCTTTTGCTTTTCGGTGAAGTCCCTCGGAAAGAAACGGTCGATCCGCTCGCGCCGAATGGTCATCTTTTCTTTCTGGTTCGGCTTCTCCTCTGTGAGAATCGAGAAGATGACATCCACGTTAAGCCGCCCGTCCTGACTCAGTTTTTTCATGCGCTGCGCCTGCGCCAGCGAAGGCGTGCAGTCCTCGGACTGCATCGTTTCGTACAGGGCTTTCTGTTCTTCTTCGGCCAAGTATGAAAGTTCTACGGCCGGATTGAAGGCGATCCGTTTATCGTCTACCATTTCGAGAATGAAGGGGGTTAGTTCGGTAAGACGGATATAGCGCTGGATTTGATTGCGACTTTCCCCTGCCTGATCTGCCAAAATTTCAACTGAATATTTGCCTCGTAAATCCTGCCCAACTTGGGTAGAATTTTCTTTACTCGGTCTGCCCGCCTGTCTTTTCATCGCCTCCAACTTCATCTTATAGGCGAATGCTTTCTCGCTTGGCGCAATATTTTCCCGTTGCAGGTTGCTGTCCACCATAATGATCGTCGCCTGATCGTCGTCCAGTTCGCGGACGATGCAGGGCATCGTTTCTCTGCCTGCCAATTCGCTCGCTTTTTTACGACGATGTCCGGCTACCATTTCATAGCCGCCGTCCGCCTTCGGACGAACCAGGCCGGGAACAAGAACGCCGTATTGCTTTACGCTGTCCGCCATTTCCAGCATCGCTTCATCCGCCTTCACCTTAAACGGGTGGCCGGGAAAATCGCTGATTTCAGATAAAGGGATGTCCAACACTTTTTCCCGCTTTTCATCGGCGCGGCTCTCCTCGGTGGAGAATAAATCAGCGACTGTGGTCAGTTTGATGCTGGCGCGCATGTCGTCTTTCGCTGCCAATGCTCTGCACCTCCTTCGTAAAGGCGGCATACGCTTTTGCCGTTTGACCATTGGGGTCATGAGCATAAATGCTTTTTCCCTTGGCGCTCGTTTCCGCCGCGCGAACGGATAAGGGAATTTCGGTGTTGAACACGCGCAGCTTGTCGCCGTAGTCGCGCCGAAGAACAAAGGAAATGTCTTTGGCAAATTTCGTCCGGCTGTCTACCATCGTGAGCAGCACGCCGTCCAAAACCAACTTCGGATTGATCTGCCTGCGCACACGGGCAATCGTCTGCAAAAGTTGGGTCATTCCTTTAGCCGGCAAATAATGCGCCTGTACAGGAATAATCACGCTGTCTGCCGCAGCCAGCGCATTGATGGTCAACATGCCCAAACTCGGCATGCAATCGATCAGCACGTAATCGTAGTCGGCTTTAACGGAATCGATGTACGAACGCAAAATCGTTTCTCTGCTCATCGTATTGACGAGCGATACCTCGACAGCGGACAATTCAATATTGCCTGGCATCAGGTCAACGCCTTCATGGTGATGCAAAATACCTTCCCGCGCTTCATAGGATTCTTCCAGCATCGTCTTCGCCAGCAATGTCGCCAAAGATACCGACAAATTATCCGGTTCGTGGAAACCTAACGAATCCGTCAGATTGCCTTGTGCGTCCGCATCAACCAGTAAAACCTTTTTCCCATCGGCTGCCAAACCGATCCCCAGATTGACCGCCGTTGTGGTCTTGCCCACGCCGCCTTTCTGATTGGCGAGGGCGATCACCTTGGTCATCTTACACTTCTCCTTTCATGCAAAAAGCCGATTGTACTGAACATTCAAGTTCAGACAATCGGCTTTTTGAAAAGTAGTTATATATAAAAAGAGAGCGCCCCCGACAGTGGAAGACGTTCTCCTGGATATTCCTTAATTAATGCAACACCGAAGCTCAATAAGAATATCACCAAAGGCCTGAGGTACAGCGAACCCTTTTGTGGGCAAATAACCTCTTTCCAGTAATAAAGTCAATATCAATCTTGGAAATTGAAAATAACACTTTGTTATTCTGCCACTATACATTAAGCACACGATAGAGCCGTGGACTTGGATTGGTCACTCACGTTATTCTTGGAGAAGCTGGTTCCTACAGACTTTTGTCGATTTTTTGGAATGCTTTATTAGGTACCATAATTAATTTATATTTCCCTTCTGGAAGTTCACTAACCACTCTGCGAGTATCACTATCCTTTACGGTAATTCCAATAATTACTTGATTTTTATTGAAGTCATTAATAATTCTAGTGAGGAATTCTTCCATGTCATTTACGACGATACTGTGTTGTGCTGGCTCGTCAAAAATTAGTATTCCAGGATGATTCCCTGAATCTTTCGAAGAAACCTGTAGTAGCGCCAAAGTAAAAGCCCAAATTGCTCTAATGTTATCACTTGCCGATGAATCGAACTTCATATCGAACCCTTCTATTGCCGGCAAATAATTTTCCTTCGAGACTTCCACCTGGTTTAAATTTGAAACACTTTTGTATCCAAATTTTCTTATATTATCAACAAAGTATTCTTGTAAATGATTGAGTTTAATCTGATCCTTCTGAGAATACTTATTCTCAGGCAATGCGGCTTTCTTCTCAAGATAATCCTTCCATCTATCTGATAAAATTTCAAGGGTAACTTTATGATTTGAATAGAAATCCAATAATTTATTTAAATTACTTATTTCGGATTCAATACTTAAACGTTTATAGACAATCGCTTCTGAATAGCTATCATTTGTCTGGTATAAATCACTACGTAACGATTTAGCCAAACTCCGAAGTTTAAATAGATTCCCTTCCAAAAGATTAATGCTGCTTTGAAATTGCTCACTATTGCTTTTATGACTTAACATCGCAAACTCAAGCATGTCCTTCTGAGCATTTAAATGTCTTATGTTATCGTCGATACTCATAATCGGCATGTGATTCGGAAGCGGAAGTAATGTGTCTGCAATGTCTTGATGGCAAGTAGGACAAATATCTTTAGAAGTATAGAGGTCGAGCCCTGATCCGAGATTTCGAAGACGTGCAGCATCCTTATTGTTATTAATGTCCGTTTTGATGATCTCGAGATTATTTTGTAATCGCCTAATACTAATATGTTCGGAATCTAAAAGATCTCTTAGTTTAGTTATATCCCTTTCATATTCACGTATTGTTACCTCGGTTTCGTTAAGTTCGATCTGAAGCTCTTCAAAGTTATCGATTATTTTAGGTTTCAGTGCCTGCAGATCATTGTACTTTTCAGTTAAGTCATTTATGTATTCATCAATGTGTACGCCACCCTTTTGAATTGTAATCTTTGAATAATCTAAGTCAGTTAATATTTTTGGGGAAAGCGGTAGCCCTGTAATGCTGCAGGCTTCCTTTTCTACTAACAGCGTGATGTCCCTTACAACTGTAGTCCACTCTTTTTTAATATTATCTTCTTCAGAACGTAAATGATCTTTTTTTCTTTCATTATCCAGCGTATCCAAGTTTAAAATGAATTCTATCACGCGCTTCTTTGATTCTTTAATCCCAAGTATAGGCATTCCGGCTAAAATATCTGCCCAACCATGCTTTTGTTCTATAAACATCCCAGAAAATATCAATTGAAGATACAATTTCCTGACAGCATCATCTGAAGCAGGTACAAGAGGTAATTCAAAGTGTAAGAACGTTTCCAAAAAATTGTGAAAGCCCTTCTTATTATTTGCAGCGTTAGGCATATGCACATACATATCTTCCATCAGCGTATCTTGCCGGTGAATGTTTTCCATGTCTGAGTAGTAGACACTAATCAATCGATTATCCCTATTTTCCATCTTAGCTGCTCTGAAAATGGTAATAACTTCCATACCATTGGTTATTTCCAAATATGCCCCTGATTCAAGTACAGTCCAAACATTCTCCCCTTCTTCAATAATTGATTTAAAAGCTGCGGTAAGTACCTTCTCACCGCGTCCACCAATAATCTCCTCAAATCCTAAGCAATAATAAATCATTGCAATTATCGAGCTTTTACCACGGGTATTATCATCGCTCGCAATTAGGTTCAATCCCGACTGAAACGTTTCGTCAAATCCAAAAACCTTTTCTTTTGTCTTTATTTCTATTCTTAATCTATTTATTTTCAACATCGGTGTACCTCCAGAATGTTGTTAGCTCCTTGATTTTTTCTTCGGTTAGTTTATTAGACAGCAAAAATAAATACTTCTTCTCAGAGCTTAGAAGGCTTGGATCCTTCATAATTACCTTAATGAATTCCTTTCCCTTTTTTGCAAGGCGAAACAAACCATTCTTCTGTTGATTAAATAACCCCTCAGCAATTGCATACTTCACTGCACGGTTTACTGCTGGATCAAACCTTACGACCGTATAATTATTTGAGCCGTTATTCACAAAGTCCCACAACTTTTCCCTATCGCTAATCGTACTTAATGCATTTGCAATCATCTGTAATTTCATTAATGAGCATCCACCACGTGCATTTAATTCCAAAATAAGACTAAGCTGTGCGATCTTATAGCTAATACGGTAATTAAACGGCACAGCATCAGGTTTAGCGTCAAATATTATCTCATCAGTAAGTACATAGTTTCTGTCCACATCTTCACCTACCCTTGAATTGCATGGAACAATCTGCTAACCAACCACTTATTAAGTCCAATTTTAATTCCATAATTGAGGCTGCATTGAGATATTTAAATTGTTGTTCTAGCTTATTTTGAAAATCATTTAGTATTTCATTGAATACTTTTGAATTCATTGAACTGTCTGAATTCATTCTGGTTATCATTTTTACTTGTTTCTTATACGACTGCTCTAGCATATGTATATCTTCGAAAACTTCCGGATAGCCCTCTCGAAGGATTCTGAGAATCTCTAGTCCGTTAATATACGCTTCGATATACATATTGACTAGATCATTAAAGTCCTCATCCGACTCATCAACGTCCCCCATTACAGCCTTTACCTTTCGTTTAATGTTTGCAGCCTTTTCCGAATCACACTTGGACCAATCTGGCTTACCCACATGAAATATAGCAAAATTTAGTTTAACGTCGGTGATTGTAGTTCTAATAATCCGAGAAATCTCGACCTTAAAATCCTCGGCTGTCTTGATTATGATTGCAAAACCATCATCAATATAGTCATAGGCCTTGGGATTGTTTTTCTTTAGAGCAAGTACTTCTTTCCTCTTCGTCTCCGCATGTGCCACTATCCTAGAATCTTTAAATCTCGGAACAACAAAATGCCACTCCTTAATATTTAGTACCCCTAATTCCTTTAAGCGCGTTGCATACTGCAAAGAGACTAGTTTTTTAATATCTTTTGTCATTTTGTCTCTCAAATGATTATGCAGTTCATCATCTGAATACTCCCGTTCCGGACAATAACATTGATAAACTCTTCCCGTTCGAGTGAATCCCTCAATCCCTCCGTCTCCACCATGAACTGCCGGTATTTCGGTAAAATGTTCATCGTGGTATTTCATCCTGAAACATGATTTGCAAAGTTCTTCCCAAGCGTCACCCGTCAGATAGCTATCTATGAATTCTAGCATCAAGGCACCTCACCAAAAATTGAAATAGAAATCGAACTGCTCAAATCGGAATGGTTTTGTAGAGCACATATGTCCACCATAAAAGTCATGGAAGACGAGCTATATTTAACTTTAGCCAAATGAAATGGCGCATAAATTTTTAGGATTACGACTTCCTCGCTACCGAAAAACATACGATCGTCAACCCTAAGGGATTCAATACGAATAAAATTTCCTCCTCCCTTTAATGCATATCGGGAAAACGAACGTTGAGGTCAGCCTGCCATTAGGAAATTTTTACTTAGACTTATTTCCTATTTTAATTGCTAATGTTACTAAACGAAACCGAAAAATTGACAAAAAAGTTCTTGAATTGCATGTTCTTGTCCCTACATATTTTTGTCCATGCAAGTTCTTTCTCCCAAACCTCATTACTTCAGCCTACCGGCATGTTGTAACTCGACTGTTTGCTTGGATATCCTGCTAGATCGCAACGTACTAACGCTTCGCCAGATTATAAAAAAGAAAACACCGCAATATAAAGGGTGTTCTCTTGTATATTCATATGTTGCAGCTACTCCATTTTCGAAGCTGATCCGTTAACTTATTCCTATGAATTCAACATATCTACGCACCCGACATCCAAATCCAGGTCCAAAACGACGGAAACCTCAATTTTATCTTTGAGCACCTTATTTTTGAAGTCGCTGCCGTCTGCCGTGAAAGTCATAAAACGCACAAAGTGTTGAAAATAAAGGATTTCTACGTATCGATTCGTTGCATTCCTATTACGCACTCCACATGCCCCGTATGCGGGAACATATCGACCGGCTGCGCCTCCACTCTGCGGTAGCCGCCATCCTCCAGCACGCGCAAGTCCCGCGCCAGCGTGGACGGGTTGCACGACACGTACACGATGCGCTGCGGGCGCAGCTGGAGCATCGTGTCGAGCAGGCGCGGATCGCAGCCTTTGCGCGGCGGGTCGACGACGATGACGTCGGGCGACACGCCGCCGGCTTGCCAGCGCGGCAGCACGTCTTCGGCGGCGCCGACAGCGAAGTCGGCGTTCGCGATGCCGTTAAGCGACGCGTTGCGGCGAGCGTCCTCGATCGCTTCGGGGACGATCTCGACGCCATAGACGCGGCGCGCGTGCCTGGCGAGGAACAGGGTGATCGTTCCGATGCCGCAGTAGGCGTCGATCACCGTCTCCCCGCCGGTGAGGGCAGCGTACTTCAGAGCGGCGCCGTACAGCCGCTCGGTCTGCTGCGGATTCACTTGGAAGAAGGAGCGCGCCGAGATCGCGAAGCGGATATCCCCGATCTCGTCATAGATGACGTCGCGTCCCCAGAGGACGCGCGTCTCATCGCCGAACACAATAGAAGCGCGCGACGTGTTCACGTTCTGGCAGATGCTAGCGACACCCGGCACCTGCTCGCGCACAAGCGCGACCAGCTCGTCCTCATGCGGCAGATCCCGGCCGTTCGTGATGAGCACGACCATGCGCTCGCCGGTCGCCTCCGCGTGGCGGACAACGACATGGCGCAGTAAGCCGCGACCGGTCCCCCGGTCGTAAGAGCTCCAGCCGAGCGAACGCGCGATGCGCTTCACCACTCGCACGGTCTCTTCGTTCGGCTCCTGCTGGATGAGGCAGACGTCCATATCGACGATGTCGTGGCTGCCCTGCTCGAAGAAGCCGCCGATCAGGCCGCCTTCCACGGAAGCCGACATGCCGATTGGCACCTGCGCCTTGTTGCGGTAACGCCAAGGCTCGTCCATACCGATCGTCGGATGGACGAGCACGGGGGGACGCGTGGCCGGCGGCGGGCCAACGCTATCAGCCGAGGCATCCGAGGTATCCGTGGCCGCCAACTCGACATCCCCCATCGCCACCGGCAGCTTCCCGATCCGCGCCAGGTTGTCCGCGACGAGCTGCCGCTTCCAGCGCAGCTGCGCCGCATAGTCCCAATGCTGCAGCTGGCAGCCGCCGCACAGCTCATAGATCGCGCACGGCGCCGCTATTCGGTCAGCGCTCGCCTCCAGCAGCTCCGCCAGCCGAGCGCGGCCGAACGACTTGCCGACGCTCGAGACCTCCGCGCGAACGCGATCCCCCGGCACCGCGCCGCGCACGAAGAGGGTGTAGCCTTCTACCCGGCCCACCCCTTCGCCTTCATGCGTCAGTCCGATTATCTCGACATCGACGCGATCGCCAACCTGCACCGGCAGGCCGGCAATCGCCGCCGCCTGCTGCCGCCGCTCCCCGCCCCTGCCGCGGGCAGATCCCGCGCCTGTTGCGAAGCCGCCTTTGCCGCCGTGCCGATTCCGGTCCGCCTGCTGCCGCTCCCTGCCCTTGCCTTGCTTCCGATCCTTCAATCGTGACTCCCCTATCTCCGGTAAGACGATTCGCCGTTCTCGTCGACCAGAACGCGAATGTGCGCCGGCAGCACCTGGAACGAGCACGGCAGCTCGCCCCCGAGCTCCCCGTCCAGGTTGAGCTGCACACGGTCGTCCGTCTCAACGGACAGCTTATTCGTCTGAAAATAAATCATATGCGAGTCGTTCAGATGATCGCCGCGCATCACCGCCATCGACGCCAGCCGGATCATCTCGGCGAGATTGCACTTCTTCATGAGCAGGACGTCGAACATCCCGTCGTCCGTCTTCGCCTGCGGCGCCAGCTTCTCGAAGCCGGCGACCGTATGCGTGTTGGCGATCAGGAAGAGCATGAACTCGCCCTCGAAGTCGCCTACGCCTTCCGCCGACAGCTTCAGGCGCGTCGGCCGGAAATTCACGATTTTCTCAAAACCCTTCACATAATAAGCGAGCTGTCCGATCATCGTCTTCAGCTTGCTGGGCACTTCGTAGGATAAGTCCGTCAGGAAGCCGCCGCCCGCAATGTTCATGAAGTACTTGCCGTCCGCGATCCCCAGGTCCACCGGCTTCGAATGGCCGCGTACGATCAGATCCACCGCGTTCTGCCAACGCTTCGGTATGCCGAGCGCACGCGCGAAGTCGTTCGACGTCCCCATCGGCAGCACGCCGAGCGCCGGCCGCCTCTCGTGCCCGCTGATTCCGTTCACCACTTCGTTCAACGTGCCGTCTCCGCCGGCCGCGATAATAAGATCGAACCCCCGCTCAATCGCTTCGGAAGCGGCGAGTATCGCATCCCCCTTCGCTTCCGTGGCGTGGCACGACGTCTCGATGCCGCCTTTCTCCAGACGCTGGAGAATGAGCGGCAGCCTCCTCCGTATCTCTTCTCTGCCGGAGGTCGGATTATAAATTAACCGAGCCCTAATTCTCTCCAACTTGCTCCCCCTCTTTGCCCTTCACCGCAACTTCCTGCAGCCATTCGGCCGCCTGCCTAACGATCCATTCCCCCACCTTCGGGTGAGGAATGAGCGAGCCCGGCGTGTACTCGCAGCCCAGCCCCGCGAGCCGCTTCGGGATGACCGCCGATGTGAAGTACCCCTCGCTGATGAACACCGGCACCGCCTGCACCCGCTCGACTCTCGCGGCAGCGCCGCGCTCATGCAGCGCCCGCACTCGCGCTGCCGCCTCGTCCGGCCGCAGCAAGGCCGCATCCGCAGCCGCGTACCCGCCTAGCTCCGCCATCCGCCGAGCCAAGCCGAGCAGCCCCCGCTTCCACTCGTCGTAGAACCAAGGCTCCTCGCTGCCGTGGCCGATCAGCAGCAGACCGGTCCGCGCCCGCTCCGCCGCGCTCATGTCCCGCGCCGCCTTATCGAGCAGCGCCTCCGCGATCTCCGGGTCGTCCGCGATCGGACGCCCGTACGTCAGCTGCATCCCAACGCGCAGCCGCTTCAGATCCGTCGGCCGCCGCGGCTCGTCATAGGCGCCGAGCGCCCACCCGATCTCATCGACGTGGACGCTGCCTGATGACACGAACAGCGGCACTGCCAGCAAGTGCGTCACGCCCATCTGCTCCAACCGGTCGATTCCGTCTTGAATGAGCCTGCCCTCCACCAATTCCAGATAGGCGCCCTCCACCGGAATGCCCGCCAGCGCTTCGCGAACGCCGCGGATCGTATCGTCCACTCGGGACACCCAGCGCTCCTCGCGGGAGCCGTGGCTGATAACCAATATGCCGGGCTTCACGAAGGTCTCACCCCATCTTGCGTCCGCTCTCGAATGCTTACTCATTCCATGCTATCCAATCGTTAGGGCAATGTCAACGCGGCCGCCCCGCACCTCAAGGCATTCCGCCTCATAAGAAAAAGGAGGCTCCAAATGGCCTCCTTCCTTCGTGTCTATTCTTTAGATGCCGATGCCGGGCCGGCTTCGTCGCCGCCATAGCGGCCGAGCCGCTCGAGCGCCATTCGGTAACCGTCGTTGCCGTAGTTCAAGCAGCGCTTCACGCGCGAGATCGTCGCCGTGCTGGCCCCCGTCTCGGATTCAATCTGATTATAAGTATTGCCTTTGCCGAGCATCCGAGCCACTTCGAGCCGTTGGGACAGCGATTGAATCTCATTCACCGTGCACAGGTCATCGAAGAACACATAGCACTCCTCGATATCCTTCAACGTCAAGATCGCTTCAAACAGCTGATCAATCGACTTATCATTCAGCTTCTTCAACTGCATAATGGGCTTCCACCTTTGTCCGGATTTCGGACTCGCGATATATTTTACGACCATTATACTTCATCTGATGAATTTATTCAATCTTCACCGCATTAACGCTTTATAGGGTGAAAATGATACGTGCTCCGCGACCCGGCGCAAGCCCCGCCGATCCATGCAACTCGCCCCGCGACCAGGCATCCGCCTGGTACCGGGCATTCGTCCATGCACAATCGCCCCTCCGCACATAACCTATATCAAGCGTACCGGCTCTCCATTCTATTATAACGAAGGGTGTGACATAGAAGCTATGGATCAATCCGGACTCCCAGGCATGCGCGGCTGGACTCCCAACCAGGGCGGCAGTCCGCCGCCTCAGGGCACGTATCCGGGGATCGGAGATCCGTTCGCGGGTCCTCCGGCCCTCTACAATCCGGTGCAGGTCCTCCCGCCGACGACCATCCAATCGACGCCGACGCCGGCCGCTCCCGCCAAGGGCGGCGGCCTCAGCTCGATGATCAACTTCAATGAGATCAAGGGCATGGTCGAGCGGATGGGCGGCATCGACGGCATTCTAGCGAACGTAGGCAAGCTTCAGAAAATCATGGCGACAATGCAGCAGATGGCGCCGGTGCTGCGGCTGCTCATCGGCAAGGGAACCGCCGGCACCGCTGCGGCGGACGAATCCGACGGCGTCCGTCCGCGCAAGCGGCGGCGCACCGGCAAGAGCCGCACGCGCACGGGCGGCCATTCGCGCCGCCGCACCGGCACGCGCCGGCGGCGGTGATCGGCGACGGCTAACGGGTAGAGTAGACACGATACGATGTGCCGGCGGCGCAGCAAGCTTTTGCAGGGGCATGCGAGGGCTTGCGCTGCCGGCCGCGTTCGGCTATACTATTGCTCAAATTCCATATCGGCCACATCGCCTATGAAGAGCATCCAACTCGGAGGCGTTCCCGTCAAGGAGACGGCATAAGGTTATTCCATAAGCCGCTTCTCCCTAAGTCAACCGGCACCGCCCGTTATCGCGGATCCAAAGCGGATCGGAACTCGCGCCTTGCGCGATCGTCCGGTCAAGTTGGGTGGCACCGCGAGTATAGAAGCGCTCCTCGTCCCATACGGAAGAGGGCGCTTTTTGTGTTTTTATCCGAAGGGAGAGCGGTGTGAAGATGCTTAGTATCAAGTGGATTAGGGAGAATGCGGAAGTATTGCAGCGGGCTGCGAACGACAGAGGCATCGACTTCTCGGTTCGCGAGCTGCTGGACCGGGACCGGGCCAGACGGGAGGTACGGCTCGAGCTGGACCGAGTGCGCGAGGAGCGCAATCAATGGACCCGCGCGGCGGGCGAGCAGATCAGCCGAGGCGAGCGCGAGGAAGCGGCATCGATCAAGCTGCAGGTGCGAGCGATACAGCCTCGGATCAAGGCGCTCGAGGAAGCCTGCGCGCAAGCGGAGGAGGCTTACCGCGAAGCGATGCTCCGCGCGCCGAATCTGCTCTCGCCGGATACGCCGATCGGCCTCACGGATCGGGACAATGTCGAGCTTCGCCGCGTCGGCGTGCCAGCCGTCTGGCAAGACTTCGAGCCGCTCGATCATGTCGCGCTTGGCGAGCTGCACGGGCTGATGGACATTGCCCGAGGCGTAAGGACCGCCGGCGCACGGCAGTATTACTTGACCGGCACGGGCGCCCGGCTCCACCGGGCCGTGCAGCAGATGGCGTTGGATATGCTCGAAGCCAGGGGCTTCCGCCTGCTCGACGTGCCGCTGATGGTTAGAGGCGAGACGCTGTTGAACGCGGGCTTCTTCCCGCATGGGGAGGACCAGACCTACCGGCTCGCGGACGAGGACCGCTGGCTGGTCGGCACATCGGAGGTGCCGCTCGTCTCGTACTATGCGGGCGACGTGCTGGAGGGCGATGCGTTGCCGACGCGGCTTGCGGCAGCTTCGCTCTGCTTCCGCAACGAAGTCGGCTCAGCGGGCCGGGACGTTCGCGGACTGTACCGCGTGCATCAGTTCGCCAAGGTCGAGCAGGTCGTGCTGTGCAAGGACGACCCTGACGAGGGGGAGCGAATGCTGCAGGAGATCACCGCGAACGCTGAGGAGATGCTGCGCCTGCTGGAGCTGCCCTATCGCGTCGTCGCCGTCTGCTCGGGAGACATGTCGTTCAAGTCGTACAAGCAATACGACATCGAGACATGGATGCCCAGCCGCGGCGCCTACGGCGAGACGCATTCGTCGTCGCTATTGCTGGACTACCAGGCGCGCCGCGCGAACATCCGCTATCGCGATGCGGACGGCCAGCTGCGCTGCTGCTGGACGCTCAACAACACCGCCGTCGCGTCGCCGCGCATCCTCATCCCGCTGCTGGAGAACCACCAGCAGCCGGACGGCTCGATCCGCATCCCGGCCGCGCTCCGTCCGTACCTCAAGGGGCTGGACCGCCTCGCGCCGCCGGAGCCGCCAGCTTGCGACTGATACCGCCACCGCTCACTCAGGGCTCCTGACGGTCGAGTTAGTTTGTTTGCAGA
>NZ_JACJVN010000014.1 GCF_014212015.1 Cohnella lubricantis
ATGCGGCGCAGTCGCCAGGGGCCGCTGCCGAGACGGCGGCCAGCACGGCAGCGCCGCCGAAGAAGCGCCGCCGCCGAGGCAAGCGCAAGAAGGCAGGCGCTCCCGCATCGGTCGCCGCCGCCGAACCGATCGTGCCGGCGGAGGTGAAGCCGAAGTCGCACAAGACCGCTCCCGGGGACGCCTCCATGCTGCGGCCGACGCGCGCCGGCTTCATCCGCATGCGAGGCAAGACCGACAACGGGCGGCGCTGGTACCAGGAGGTTGACCCGGAGCTGGCGATGACGCTCGTGCGGGAGCACGCCGCCGTCGTCATTAACCGGCATACGATTCGCCGGATCTACAGCAACAAGGAATTCCGCCGCATGATCCTGACGCGCGACAACTACATCTGCCACTTCTGCGGGAAGTACGGCGACACGATCGACCATCTGCTGCCCCGCGCCAAAGGCGGGCACACGACGCCGGTCAACTGCGTCTGCGCCTGCAACGAATGCAATCAATCCAAGGCGGACCGCGACCTCGAGGAGTTCATCGGGTCGGCGGAATGATTGCGGTGCTTATTGAACAAGGCCGTCTCCCGATAGGGAACGGCCTTGTTCGCTTTGTTGACTATTGGCACAGCGCTTGTCTGCGTTGCCTGCGTTACCGGGTATAGAACACCTTGGCTTCCAACAGGCCCAACGCCTGCTCGATATCGGCAAGCTCTTCAGCCGAGACATCGCGGATTTGCTCCAGGAATCGGGACTGAAGATAGGCGAACGCTTCGTTCATCAATGCTTCGCCCCCTGGAGTCAGACGGATATATTGCTTGCGCCGATCCTCGGGTGCGTCAATTTTCTCGCATAGCTCGCGTTCGTACAGCTTCTTCAGCTCGCGGCTCGTATTGGGCATGGAAATATGCTGGCATTCGCTGATCTGACTCGGCGTGACCGGCTGGTGTATGGCGATATATTGCAGGATGCCGTACTGCACCGGGGTTACGGAATCCAATCGCAGCTCCTTCATAAATTCATTTGTTACCTGGTGAACAGCGGCAGTGAAGGTTATAAACCTCTGGAAGACGGCGTTGTTATCCATACAGGATCACCTCATACAAGATAAGATAGCAAAGTGATTATCATAAAACAATTATCTATTGACAACTAACTTCAGTAACGCTACCTTTAAGTTATCAAATGATAACTATAAGGGGAGAGTCAGAATGAGAGTATTGATCCTTTTCGCGCATCCCAATCACCGGAGTTTAAGCTACGCCTTCCTGCAGAAGGTGATCCAGGGAAGCCGGGAGAATCCGCGGATCTCGGAGGTGGAGGTGCTGGATCTGTACGAAGATGGGTTCGATCCGGTGCTTGTCTTCAACGAGCATAAGCGCCGGAGGGACATGCACCAAGATCCGCGCCTCGCGAAGTATAGAGCGCAGCTGCTCCGCGCCGATAAGATCGTGCTGATCTACCCAATATGGTGGGGGAGGCCGCCTGCGATGCTGCTTGGCTATATTGATCAGATGTTCGCCTCAGGCTTCGCTTATCGGGATAAGAAGGGGCTTCTTCCGGAAGGACTTCTCAAGGGAAGGTCGGTTGTATGCGTATCGACGATGAAGGGTCCCGCGCTATATCCGCTATTCTGGCTCCACAATGCGCACAAGATGCTAATGAGGAGAGCGCTGTTCAACTTCGTGGGAATCCGCAAGGTGAAGTTCTTCGAATTCGGAAGAATGGAGAGTCCGAGGGGCAGGCAGGAAGCCAAGCTGGAGCGGGTCTATCGGTACTTTAAGCGGATATAAGCCAAAGCCGCCCTTCAGGAGTGATGCCCGAAGGACGGCTTTGGCGTTATTAAGCGGCAACGAGCTATTAATTGCTGGCTTGCGCGCTAGCGATCGCCGGGAGGTTACTCGCTAGCTCTCATGTAGGCTACCGCGTCGAGCAGTTGCTCCGCGAAGCTCTCATCAATCTGCTTGCCGGCGTGCTGCTCGATCCAGTTCTCGAGCTCGTCCAGTTGCTCCGCCGCTTCGATGTTCTTGAGCTTGGCCTGCAGGCTCTGCGCCGCGCCGTGATTCTTGAACAGCCCTTGCTCCTCGCCGTAGGAGACGAGATCGGACAGGCTGGCCAGGTCGACGCTGGACGTCAGCGTGACGGAGACCGTCGTGACATTGCCTGCGCGATCCTCAGCTGTGACGACAAGCGTGTGGTCGCCGGCAGCCAGGTCGATCGGCGATATCGAACCGATCGAGTCGATCGCGATGCCGTCCAGCGCGTAGCTGACGGACTTCACGCCGCTCAGCGAGTCCGCTGCGGCCGCGGCGAGATCAATGGCGCTGTCCGTCGGCTGGAAGACCGGCGAGCCGGTGAAGACGACCTCTGGGCTCGTCTTGTCGATCCAGACGGCGATCGTCTGGGCGGCTTCCACATTGCCCGCCTTGTCCGTTGAACGGTAGGCCACCACGTTGCGGCCTTCCGCCGAGATCACGACAGGACCTGCTGCAGCCGTCCATGTACCGCCGTTCAAGCTGAACTCTGTCTTCTCGACGCCCGCGCCGCTGTCCGTTGCCGTGAAGACGAGCGTCACGTCGCGGTTATTGTATACATTTTCACCCGTCAGCCCGTCAGCAGTCGCCGTCGTCGCGGGAGCGGCCGCGTCGGCAAGCGCGACGTGATCCATCGAGAGCGGCTTCAACTGATAGACGCCCCGGAAGATCGCCGAGATGCCGGTCAGGTTCACGACGCTGCCTTCCGGATACAGCGTTTGGAAGGCGGTCATCTGAATGCCCGTGCGGCCGTCGATCCGAATGTGCGTGCCGTTCGCGTCGAATTCGAAGGAACCGGCCGGCGTCGCGGTCATGTAGCTGCTGATCGTTACATTCTCAAGCGTCACCAAGCGGCCTTGGTTGCTCTCGCTAAGCTCGGTCTGAACGATAGGCGCCGGGATCGGCGCCGTGCCGATCTTCTCGAGGATAACCGGATCGGTCAATTCGAGCTCGGTGTTGTACGCCGTCTTCTTCGCGCTGATCGTAATCACATCGCCGGCATGGAAGCCTGCGGCGGATTGATAGACATAGATGCCTGCCGTGTCGTCCTGCATATAGAACGCTTGGCCTCCGAAGGCGCCCGGCTCCGACGTAATGACGCCTTCAACTGTCACGAGCGTTCCTTCCGGCGCTTGGCGAGCGGCTGCGATGGCGATCTTCTCCGGCACCGGCGGCTTGTCTTCCGGCAGCGGCTCGGCAGGCACGTTCGCTATCGCCACTGTCTTCGTAATTGTATTCGTGCCGTTCACCCGGAATCGGAGGTTGGCCGTACCGGAGACGGACGGATTGATCTGGACGTTCAGATCCTTGATCGCGTGCCCAGTCGCGTCCGCCGTCACGGAGAAAGCGGAGCTGTAGCCGTACGAGGAAGGCCAAGTGCCGTCCGCGTTCTGAATCTTGGCAACTTGCGTGCCGCCGGTCAGGTAGATGCCGAGCGATAGGCCGGACAACGTCCGCCCGGGTAACAAGTTGTCTGCCTGTACGCGGATCTGGAACGTCTCCGCGTTCGGCAGCTGGCTTTGATGCACGAGGGTATATGCCGGCTGAACAGGGGGCTCTTGGGTCGAGCCGTAGGAGCCGGGCTTGAACGTCGCCGGATCATACCACTTGTAACCAGGATCCGGAGCTGCCCACGGCTCCGGCTGCGGCTCGGTCGATTGCGCCGGCTCCTCGAACGGGAGCAGCGTTGTCGGCGAATCGAGCTGAAGGCCGGACACTTGCGTGAAGTCGGTGAAGCTCTCGTCATGGGCGAGCCATTGAACGGTTTGGACGAGGAAGGCGCCGTCGTCCGCTTCCTTGAAGCCGTCGTAGGTTGTTTTCTTCGAGCCGTTGTCTTCGCGAAGATACTTCGGCGTGATGTCCTCGACAGGCGAGGAGTCGCCGATGAACGCGGCTTTGCCGGCGCCTACTTTGCTCACTGCCGCATACGGCCCCTCAGCGCGTCCGCCATTCTCATAGACGCCTTGATCGACGGCGTTGCCCCATGCGGATACGTTCGCCGGCGGATAGACGATGCCTTTGGCCTTGGCCGGATCGAGAATGGCCAGCGTGGAGCCTGCGTGCATCGCGATGGAGTCGACGTTCGCCGTAATGCCGAACGATTGGCTCGGCGACACGACGTCGGTCATGTGCTCGACGTCGCCGAGCGCGTTGTAGCGGAAGCGGATGCCGAAGTTGTCGGCCAGCCAGTCGGAGCTGACGACGCCGTCCATCGCAGGGGAAGCGGCTTCTTCAGCGGACATGCCCTTGGCGGGGTTGTCCCATGCGCCGCGGCGGAAGCCGTTCATCGCCTCCGAGCCGTCCCAGCGGTTCTTGTTCCGATCGGCGTTGTAGTGGTCGCCGATGAAGAAGATGCTGCCGCCGTTCTGCACGTAATCCAGCATCGCGTCCTGCTCGGACTGCTTGAACGGAACGTTCGGTTCGCTAACGATGAAGACGTCGTAATCCTGCAGCTTGGAGAGTGTGATCGCTGGTTCAGCGAACGTGTAAGGAACCGGGCGGTCGAGCGATTCGACGGTGAATCCGACCGCGCGCAGGCCGTCGGCGAAGTCGGAGAAGGCGCCGTCGATGACCCAGTCCGCTGCGCCAGCCGTCTGGCCGTGCGTGTTGTCGAAGAGCACTTTCTTGCCTTCGCCGCTAGGCAGCGGAGGCACGTCTTCGTCAGGGTCGCCGGAGCCAGGATCGCCAGGATCGCCAGGATCGCCCGGGTCTCCTGGATCTTCAGGATCGCCGGGGTCCGAACCCTCAAGCAGCGACATCGCCGTTGGGGACTTTAATCCGGGGAAGTTGTTGTAGGCGCCGAGCGCACCGGCTACCTTCACCTTCGCGCCGATCAGCTCCGGGTTCGTCTGCAGCCCGAATTCCGCGCGGTAGCCCGATGAGACTTGCACGTCCAGCACTTTGGTCAGGTCTTGCTCATTCGGGGAATCCGCCATCAAGAAGTTGAAGTCGTTGCCATACGGGGCTGCGAAGTCTGCCGTTCTCGACCCGGTCGCATGGCCGACGATGTAGCCTTCCACCGTTGCGGTTCCGCTGTTGGAGGCGATCGCTTCCGCGACGGTCAAGGAGCCGTCGGCATTCGCGGCCGAGGCATGGCTGGCCGCGAATCCGAAGCCGTTCGATAGAACCGTAAGAGCGGCTAATGCGATCCATGCGAATCTGCGAAATGGATTTTTTCTCACTTGTTATAATTCCTCCCATCATTTGTATAAATAGATTCTACTTAAATATAGCAAACTATCATTTTTATACAATTAGCTAAGGGTTATCGGAATATAAAAAAATAGCGTTGGAGGAATGCGTGACATAAGTTGACAACAAAAAAAGACAAATGACCGGAAAAACCGATCATTTGCCCAGGTTGTAGAGAATGTCTCGACGCTTAGCCGAAAAGTTCGCAGCTCATGCACAACTCATGCATCTCTAGCCGCTCATACCATATCGGAAGCAGGTTCCGCGATTTCTTGCAAGCACCTGCTCGTTGACGCATTAGCGGAACGCTGTTCCGTTGTCTGGCCTCAAATACGTGCTCGTAGACGCAATAGAGGAACACCGTTCCGTTATCCGCGGCATTCATTCGAGTATTCAGCTTAAAACGCGGGAATAACGGAACGCTGTTCCGTTACTTCGCGCACATCGCAATTCAGTTCGCCAATAACGGAACGCCGTTCCTTTATTGGAGAGAACCCTGTACGTCTTGGCACAAGACGCGGAGTTTCCCGCCCAAATTACCGAAGCAGATCGGCATGCTGCCAGATCAGAACTCCGTTCTGGCCACCGAATCCGAACGAATTGCTTAGCACCCGCTTCACAGGTTGAACGCGGCTTGCGTTGGGAACAATATCCGCTGGAGCCCAGTCCTCCTTGTCGTCGCAATTGACGGTTGGAGGGAGAATGCCCTCGCCCAGCGCCTTCACGCAGGCAACGCTCTCGATCGCGCCGGCCGCTCCGAGCATGTGGCCGACCGAGCCCTTGATCGAGCTGACCGGAATGCGGTTCAGCTCTTCGCCGAACAGCTCGCGGAGCGCGTTCGCCTCGGCTTGGTCGCCAGCCGGCGTGGCGGTGGCATGCGCGTTGATGTAATCAATATCGCCGACGCCCAGTCCTGCGCTGCGAAGCGCCCGTTCCATGGCCAGCTTGGCGCTGCGCCCGGTCGGATCCGGCGACGTCTCATGATAGGCGTCGTTGGACGTGCCGTAACCGACGAGCTCGGCGTAGATCTTCGCTCCGCGCGCCCGCGCGTGCTCCAGCTTCTCCAGCACGAGGAAGGCGGCGCCTTCGCCCATGACCATGCCGGTCCGGTTCTTGTCGAACGGCCGCGACCAGGCGGCGAAGTCGCCTTCGCCGTCGGCCAGCGCGCCTGCGCTGCGAAGGCTGGACAGAATGGACGGGCTGAACAGGCATTCCGTGCCGCCCGCCAGCACGACGTCGGCTTGGTCCAGCCGGAGCCAATAGCTCGCCTCGCCGATCGAGTTGGCCGAAGAGGCGCAGGCGGCGGAGTACGTCATGACCGGGCCGTGAATGTCATGCAGCTTGGCGATCGTCCCGGCGGCGGCGTTCGGCAGCGCCTTCGGCACGAGCCGGGCGCTGACGCGGCTCGACTTGCCGGAGGAGAGGCGGGCGGAGCCTTCCTCCAGCGACTGGACGCCGCCGAGCGAATTGCCGACGGAGATGCCGATGCGATCCGAAGCGCAGCTGTCGTGCAACGCCGCGCCGTCCGCCCATCCGGCGTCCTGCAGCGCTTCTGCGACCGCCGCGATCGCCAGCTGGGTGAAGCGATCCGTCTGCTGCAGCAGGCGTGGATTCATGAATTGTTCAGGCTTGAAGCTGACAGCCGGCGCCGTGGCCGGGGCCCATTGCCTTAAGTATTCATCGGGCGTCTCGATAATGGCGGACCGCCCGGAGATAATGCCTTCCCAAAAAGAAGAAACGCCGGCACCGTATGGAGTCACGGCTCCCATTCCGGTAACGACGATACGAGTTTGCTCAGCCACGAAGGGCCAACCTCCTTTTTTAACCTCTACGTACTAACGCATCTGGCGCATTGAAATGAATCTAGCTTAGATGTACCATTATAGATGCTAACATATTTATATTAACACGAGAATGTAAGAATATGTTTTGCGAATTTGAAGCTAGTATTTCCCACATAAAGGAGTCGTAGTCCATGCCGGAACAATGGAGCAAAGAACAGATCGAAGAGAAGGTGAAGCAGCTCGTCCATGAGCAGCTTCGCGTAGAACCGGCCGACATACGGGACGATGCCGACTTCGTAGACGATTATGGCGCCGATTCCCTCGACCTGACAGAGCTGGTCATCAGCCTGGAGGACGAATTCTCGGTCCGCGTGCCGGAATCGGAGATGAAGCGTCTGAATTCGGTCGGAGCCGTCGTCGGCTTCTTGGCAGAGCAGCAATCGAAGTAAGGCAAGCCGAGCGGCAACAAATATCCTAGCCAAGGGAGTGATCTTATATGTTTGATTTCGAAGGTCGAACGCTGTCGCTGGAACGCGCGCAGGCGTATCTGGACCAGGGCGTCTGGACGAACGAATCCGCCGTGGACCTGCTGAAGCAGAGCGTGGACAAGTACCCCGATCTCGTACATAAGGACGAGACACGGAGCCTGACGTACCGCGAGCTATGGAATGAAGTGGAGACGTTCGCGGCCAGTCTCTACGAGCTGGGCATTCGCCGGGGCGACCGGGTGGCGATTCAACTGCCGAACGTGCTCGATTACCTCGTAGCCGTCTTCGGCGCCGCGCGGATCGGAGCGGTTATCGTCTGCCAGCAGATCGACTTGGGACGCGACGCGATCGTGCGCAGCCTGGAGCAGTCCGGGGCGAAGATCTGGATTCTGTCTGAAAATTATCGCGGCCAATCGCTCTACGAGATGGCTTTGGAAGTGCGCGAATCGGTGCCGGCGCTGGAGCGCATCGTGCTTCAAGGCGAAGAGGCGCAGCCGAAGGGCGACACGATCACGTTCGCATCGCTGCGCGACGGTTCTAAGAAGCTGCCCGACGACGTGCTCGAAGCGAACAAGGCGCAGCCGCTGGACGGCTACCTGATGGTGTTCACTTCGGGAACGACCGGTTCCCCGAAGGGCGTCGTCCATCTGCATGCCAGCTATATCTGGGCGCTTCGGGCGTACGCGAAGAACTTCGGCTTCCAGCCGGGCGACACCGTCCTCGATATCGCGCCGATCTACCACCAGACGGGCATGCTCGGCGTTCAGATGAGCATCGTGACCGGCTGCCGCATCGTGCTCGTCGACCGCTTCTCCGCCCGCCAAGTGCTGCAGAAGGTCGAAGCGGAGAAGGCGAACTTCCTGGTCGGCGCGCCGCCGCACGTCATTCACGTCGCCAATGCGCCGAACCTGAAGTCGGCCGACACGTCCAGCATTAAGCTGTTCATCTACGCCGGCGCGCCGGTGCCGAGCGCTGTGCTGCAGCGCCTGCAGGCGGACGGCGGCTTCAAGGTCGCCGCCATGTTCGGCTGGACGGAAGGGCTCGTCGTCGTGGCGACCCGCCCGGACGATACGCTCGAGATCATCAGCAGCACGATCGGCTCGCAGATACCGGGCGTCGAGATCAAGTTGATGGACGAGGACGGCAACGAGATTGCCGAGACAGGCGTGGAAGGCGAGATGTGGGCGCGCGGACCGAACTTCAGCGCCGGTTACTTCCGCAACAAGGTCGCCGCCGAGCGGCAATATGATGCCGATGGCTGGTTCCATTCCGGCGACTTGCTTCGCAAGAACGCGAACGGGCGCTACTCCTTCGTCGCGCGCGTGGACGACGTCATCAACCGCGGCGGCACGAAGATCGATCCGAAGGGCGTCGAGGACGTCATCGCCGAGCATCCGTCGGTGCAGATGATCGCCGTCGTCGCAGCGCCGCACGACACGCTGGGCCAGCAGATCGCCGCCTGCGCCGTGCTGAAGGAAGACGCGCCGGCGTTCACGCTGCCTGAGCTGCGAGACTTCCTCGGGGAGCGGGGACTGGCGAAGTTCCAATTCCCGGACCTCTTGCACCTGGTGCCGGAGCTTCCGATGACGAATACGGGCAAGATTCGCAAGGTCGCGCTGCGAGACTGGCTGGCGAACGGGGCCGAAGGGCTGCCGACGAACTAAGCGAAGCGGCGTGCAGATCCAAGGAGGATGACTACGATGGATGATTGTATTTTCTGCAAAATTATTAAAGGCGAGATTCCGTCCACCAAAGTGTACGAAGATGATCGCGTCGTCTCGTTCCACGACATCAGCCCGCTCGCGCCGGTGCACGTGCTGACGATTCCGAAGAAGCACATCGCGTCCGTGCTCGAGATCGGGGAAGAGGACAAGGAACTGATCGGGCATCTTCACCTGGTGCTTCAGAAGGTAGCTAAGCAGATGGGCGTCGACGAGTCCGGCTTCCGGGTCGTCACGAACGTCGGGGTGCACGGCCAGCAGACGGTGCAGCATCTGCACTATCATCTGCTCGGCGGCCGCCAGCTGCAGTGGGAAGCTTAATAGGTTCAATAAGCAAACAGCCTTCGTTCGGATGCGTCCGGCCGAAGGCTGTTTTATTGATGTGTTGGGGGTGAGGGGGGCGCTTGTATTAGCGACTGTCACGTCACGTTATAGCAACTCGCCTATTGTCCGAGGACCGTATTCCGACCATGTGCCGAACGCTCCGACTAACTACCCTCGATCGCGCCGGCCGGCAGCCGAGTTAGTCTGTCTGCGAACTAATTCGAGTTCCTTGAAGGTTCCATGACTGAGTTAGTTCGTCTGCGAACTAATTCTGGCTGTGTGCACCATTCGAGGGTCGAGTTCATTCGTTCGCGAACTAATTCCGGCCAATCGCGTCACCCGGTCAATGAGTTAGTCTATTCGCGAATTAATTCGCGCGAAGCTTGCCGTCTTAGCGTCGAGATCGTTCGTTCGCGAGCTAAATCTGGCTGCCTGCGCCTGTGCAAGGGGGTTAGTCTCGAATCGACTAATTCCTCTCATTCGCATCTTCCGCTGCCAGACGTTCGTACAGGAAGTCGACGATGTGCATCGCTTCCATCCGCGAGCTGTCGCCGTGCTTCTCGATGCCCAGCTTCATCTGCAGCAGGCAGCCGGGGTTGCTCGTGAGCAGGTAGCGGGCTTCCGTCCGGTTCGCGTGCTCCATCTTGTGCTCAAGGATCTGGCCGGCCATCTCCGGCTGCGTCACGTTGTAGATGCCGGCCGAGCCGCAGCAGCGGTCGGCTTCCTTCATCTCCACGAACGACACGCCCGCCACGCTTCGCATCAGGCGCCTTGGCGCGTCTGAGCCCTTCATGACATTGCGCAGATGGCACGAGTCCTGATAGGTGATAAGCGTCTTCGGCGTCTGATCAGGGTTGACCGATGCGGTGTCGGCAGCCGCGCCGCTCAGATTCCTGGCCATCCTCTCCGCGAATGCCGGGACGCGGCCCTTCTCGACGATCAGCGCGCTGACGTCGATCACGCGCTTGGCGAACCATTCGGCATCCTCGCGCCATGCGTCTTCTTCATGCAGCAGATGGTCATACTCTATCAGCAGCGCACCGCAGCCGCCCGCGTTGGAGGCGATGTAGTCCACCCCGGCGGCTTTGAACGCGGCGATATTGCTGCGCGCCAGCTCGCGGGCGCCGTCCATCTCGCCGCTGTGGGCATGCAGCGCGCCGCAGCACACTTGAGTGTCCGGGATAACGACGTCGAACCCGGCTTCGGACAGCAGCTTCACCGTGCGGACATTCGTCTCGGCGAACATAACGTCCATGATGCAGCCGCGGAACATGCCGACGCGGCCGATCGGCTCGCCCTTGGCCGGGTAGAATTCCCCGCCAAGCCGCTCGAGGACCCCTTTGCCCGAGGCGTCGGGCAGAATGGCTTCCATCTCGCGCAGATGCTTGGGGAACAGCTTCATCGCCCCGGTTCCGCGGGCGAGCTTGCGCAGCCCCGACTTCTGGTACGCGCCGAGCGAGCGCCCGAGCCACTTCAGCCGAGACCGGTTCGGGAACAGGCTGCTGAATACCGCCTTGCGCATTACCTTCACCGGAGCGGAATGCTTGGCGTGATCCTCGATGACGTCCCGCGCCTGCTCGATCAGCCGCCCGTATTTGACGTCGGCAGGGCAGGCGGGCTCGCAAGCCCGGCAGCCAAGGCAATGGTACATCTGGTCCTGGAATGCCTGATTGGGTTCCATGATGCCGTCCGCGACCGCCTTCATGAGCGCGATCCGGCCGCGCGGGGATTCCGGCTCGAGGCCGGTCTCGCGGAACGTCGGGCACGCCGGCAGGCAGAAGCCGCAGCGCATGCAATTGGTCAGTTGGTCGTAGTCCAGCTTGGCGAGCATATCGCGAGACAGCGGGTTGCTGTGCGCTATATCGGGCTTGCCGAGCTTAGGAGTGTCATTGGCCATGCTGCAGCACCACCCTCTTGCGCGATTCCTTGGCGAACATCTTGCCCGGATTGAGCAGGCCCTTCGGGTCGAACGCCTGCTTGATACCCTTCATCAGGGCGATGCCGGCCGGCCCCGTCTTCCATTCCAAGTACGGCGCTTTGACCATGCCGACGCCATGCTCGCCCGTGATCGTACCGCCCAGCTCGATCGCCGCTTCGAAGATCTCGGCGAACGCCTGCTCGACGCGCTCGATCTCCTCATGGTCGCGCGCATCGGTTGTCGCCGTCGGGTGCAGATTCCCGTCCCCGGCGTGGCCGAACGTCGCGATCTGCACGTTGTACTTGCGCGCGATCTCATTGATGCGCAGCACCATGTCCGCGATCTTCGAGCGCGGCACGGTCGCGTCCTCCAGGATGGTCGTCGGACGCAGCCGCGCCAGCGCGGTGAAGGCGCTGCGCCGCGCGGTCAGCAGCTTCTCCGCCTCTTCGCGCGTCGCGGCTACCTCCACGCGTTCGGCCTGCTCCAGCTCGCATACCTCGCGAATCCGCTCCATATCCCGCTCGACCGCTTCAGGATCGCCGTCCTGCTCGATGAGCAGAATGGCCTCCATATCGAGCGGCAAGCCCAGCTTCGCGAAGTCGTCGACGACCCGGATCGTCGGGTTGTCGAGGAACTCCAGCGTCGCGGGAATGATCCGCGACTCGATGATGCGCGAGACGGTGCGGGCTGCGCCGTATAGATCCTTGTACATGGCGAGCATCGTCTTCTTCGTCTTCGGCGGCGGGATCAGCTTCAGCGTCGCCTCCGTAATGACGGCGAGCGTGCCTTCGGAGCCGACGAGCAGCTTCGTCAGGTCGTAGCCGGCGACGTCCTTCATTAGCTTGCCGCCGGTGCGGATCACTTCGCCGCCGGCGAGCACGGCTTCCAGACCGATGACGTAATCCTTCGTCGTGCCGTATTTGAGGCCGCGCAGTCCGCCGGAGCATTCGGCGATGTTGCCGCCGATCGTCGAGATGCGCATGCTGCTCGGATCGGGCGGATAGAACAGGCCAAGAGACTCCACATGGGCGATGAACTCCGCCGTGATGATGCCTGGCTGTACGGTAGCCGTCAGATTCTCGAGGTCAACCTCTAGAATTCGATTCATCCGGTGCATTACCATGACGACGCCGCCTTGCGACGGAACGGTTCCGCCGGACAGGTTCGATCCGGAGCCGCGGCTGACGAGCGGGATGCCATACTCGGCCAGGACGGCCATAATCTTCGATACTTCTTCGGTCGATTCGGGGTAGATGACGGCGTCCGGCAAAGACTGGAGCATCGGCGTACCGTCATAGGAATGAGCGACGAGCGCCTCTATGTCATCGCGGTAATCGCCGGCGCCGACGATGGCGCGGAGCCTGTTCGCCGCTTCGGGCTTAAGCATGTGTGATCGCCTCACCATTCGGATGGATTATAGATCAGGTCATCAGATGACTTTTCCACCAGTATATCTTATGCTAATAGTTATGTATAGATTGGTTCGACAACGACATAACGAATGCGAGGAGCGACCCCAGTGCCATCGTTAAGAATAGAGACACAGAAGAGCCACGAGATCGTCGCGCGCGACATGCGGAGGCGGATCGAAGCGGGAGAATGGACGCCCGGCGCGAAGCTGCCGTCCGTCGTTGATCTGGCCGCGTCCTACGGCGTCGGCCGGTCGACGATCCGCGAGGCGGTCAGCGCGCTGAAGGCGATGGGCTGGCTAGACGTGCGTCACGGCGGCGGCACCTTCGTCCGCCAAGAGCTGCCGCAAGAGAACGCGCCGTTAGCAGCGGATGCCTGGCTGCAGGGAGCGGAGTCGGTGCTCGAGATTCTCGAGGTGCGCCAGGTACTGGAGCGGGGAACCGCGGCACTGGCTGCCCGCCGGCGCAGCGAGGAGCAGCTGCAGCAGCTGCGGCAAGCGCTTCTGCGTATGGAGCTGGGGCTGGAAGCCGACGATTCGGCGGAGAGCGAGCGGGCTGACGTCAGCTTCCACGCGGCTATCGCGGCGGCGGCGGGCAATTCGCTGCTCCTCTCGCTGATGGATTCGCTGAGCCAGCGGATGACGGAGACGATCCAGCGGACGCGCGAGCTGTGGTTCTATGAGGAGAAGGCTTCGGCGGAGCAGCTGCTGATCGAACACAAGGGTATCTATCAGGCGATCGAGGATGGGGATCCGGAGCAGGCGGAAGCGCGGATGGAGGCGCATCTGGCCAAGGTCGAGAAGGTGCTGAACGAGGCGCTTGCGGATACGCGGAACGACGATTGAGGAGATGGAGAGTTCCCGGCGGAGGTGCTGGTTAGCCGGCTTCGGAAGCTCTCCATCTCAAATTCGACGTCTCCGGTACTTTCTCTCTTTGCTCACCCCCTGCTCATTCCGTACACTCCGGACCCCCGATTCCCCGGACACTTCGCACACCTTCGGATCAGCCCGGGAGCTTGCCCATTTCAGGCATTCGCTCCCCCTCTTGGAGCTCTCCCAATGAACGAGCGTCTCTATCTCGAACGAGTAGACAGCCCTCCCCGAAGCGGCATAATCCGCCTGCGTATCCACTCATGCGCTGATCTTCTATAAATTACTAATATCTAGATAATTGATCAGAAATTGTTCGGTCTTATATGATAGAATAGATTACAAATGTCGAAATATAGGGGCACATAGCCGCGAAGGTCCTATTTAATTAGGATGATATACCTATTAAAATGAATGATAACAAGAGTTAAGGATTGGTCAAGGGAAGGAGGCCGGACCATGAGGAGACGCCTCTTTGCTAAACGGATTATCGGTTGGATTCGCCTGCCCTCGGCGGTGCTGGCATTAGCCCTGTTGGCCGCGCAAGCCGGCTGCGGCTTCTTCGGCGACAAGGGAGAAGACTCCGATTCGCACCGGGCAGCGGCAGCGCAGCCCTCGGCGGCGAGATATGCGGGCGAACCGAGCCCGGCCATCCCGTTCGTGTATACGGCCGATCGGGAGCTGTCGCTAACGTTCAACGGCCTGCCTGACGATCAGACGCTGAATCGTCTGCTTGACGAGCTGGACAAGCAGGGCATTAAGGCAACCTTCTTCGTTCCCGGCATGCGGGTTGCAGAGGAGCCGGATCTAGCGAAGCTGATCGTATCGCGCGGACATGAACTGGAGAACAACACGCTCAATCGGCTGGATATGACCAAGCTGAGCTACGAGCAGATCGACCGCGAGATTCGCCTCGCAGACGAAGTGATCGAGCGGGAGACGGGCATCAAGCCGCGATACTTGCGTACGAGATCCGGCGATTACAACGACGATGTCCGGCTTGCCGCCGCGCAGGAAGGAATGGACGCGGTCATCGTCTACAGCCTCTTCTTGCACAATTGGAAGGATGAGAGCGAGTCAGAGAAATATTTGTACATTCGCAAGTACATAACCCGCGGCGGCATTCTAGCGATCGACACCGATGAGTTCGAAGACGTTGTCGAGGCGGTTACGATGATCGCCAAGGCGGCGAAGGATGTCGGCTATCGCTTTATCCCTCTTCAAGAGCTCGTGCAGCATGGCGGCGAGCGGAAGCCGGCGGAGGAGATTGAGGGCTATGATCTGGCGAAGCCGAACACCGATTACGCGCATTCGCAATATAAACTGATATATAACGTGGAGACGGATAAGAAGGTCGTCGCGCTGACGTTCGATGATTGGGGGACGGATTATACCATTACGAAGCTGCTGGATATATTGGCGGAACAGCAGGTCAAAGCCACCTTTTTCTTGCGCGTGAAGGGCGTCGAAGCGAATCCCAATCTAGCCAGAGCCATCGTGGAGGCGGGACACGATGTCGCGAACCACTCCTATTCCCATCCGGTCGTCACGACGCTGACCCCGGCGGAGCTGCAGGCCGACATCGTCAAAGCCCACCAGGTGCTGACATACGCGATCCAGCAGAAGCCGACGATGCTCTTCCGACCGCCGACCGGGGAGATCGACGACCAGACAGCACGGGTCATCGCCGCAATCGGTTATCCCAACATAGCGTTGTACGATGTGACCTCCTTCGATTGGGACTCCGCCAACAGCGCTTCCGATATCGTGGAGAGCACGCTGAAGCAAGTGAAGCCAGGCAGTGTCATCCTGCTCCATATGCTGGACGACATCCATACGACCGAAGCGCTGCCGATCATTATCGAACGGCTTAAACAGCAAGGATATACTTTCATGACAATGGCGGATTTAATCGCCATGAAGCCGTAATAGAGAATGGAGCAAATCATATGGCAGATGCAACGATTGGGAATTTGTATGAGCGAATCGCGGGCCGGGAAGAGCCGCTTGCCGTTATCGGACTAGGCTATGTAGGACTGCCGCTGGCCGTCGAGTTCTCGAAGCGCGCGAATGTGATCGGATTCGATATTAACGCCGAGCGAATCGAGTATTACCGGCGCGGAACCGACGTTACGGGCGAGGTTGGCGACGACGCGATTCGCAGCTGCCCCGTTCGGTTCTCGTCGGAGGAATCGTCGCTGGTAGGCTGCCGTTTCTTTATCGTTACGGTTCCGACGCCGATCAAGAGCGGCAACGTGCCCGATCTGTCGTTCGTGGAGAACGCGTGCCGGATCGTGGGCAGGAAGCTGACCGGCGGCGCGCTCGTCGTATTCGAATCGACGGTTTATCCCGGCGTGACGGAGGAGATCTGCGTCCCGATTCTGGAGGCCGAATCGGGTCTTGCGTGCGGGACGGACTTCAAGGTCGGCTACTCGCCCGAGCGGATTAATCCGGGGGACAAGGAGCATCGGTTGGACAATACGGTGAAGATCGTGTCGGGCATGGACGAGCAGGCGTTGGATACGGTTGCGAAACTATACGAGTTGATCATTGAAGCGGGCGTACATCGTGCGGACAGCATTCGGGTGGCCGAAGCGGCGAAGGTCGTCGAGAATGCGCAGCGGGATGTGAACATCGCCTTCATGAACGAGCTTGCGATTCTGTTCCATCAGATGGGCATCGAGACGAAGGCGGTGCTGGACGCCGCCGCCACGAAGTGGAACTTCCTTCCGTTCACGCCGGGATTGGTCGGCGGCCACTGCATCGGCATCGACCCCTACTACTTGACGTACAAGGCGGCGGATGCGGGGTACCGGTCCCGGCTCATTCTGGCGGGCCGTCACATCAACGACGGCATGGGCGCTTACGTGGCTCGGAATATTATCAAGCTGCTCGTCAAGGCCAAGCTGAGTTCTTTCCAAGCCAGAGTCGGCATCCTGGGGCTGTCGTACAAAGAGAACAGCACGGACATTCGCAATACCAAGGTGACGGACATCATCCGCGAGCTTGGCGAATACGGCATCGTTCCTCTCGTGGCCGATCCGCTCGCCGACCGGGGAACTGCTTACGAAGAGTACGGCATCGAGCTGTCGGATCTGTCCGACATGACGGATCTGGATGTTGTCGTGCTTGCCGTTCCTCATCGCGAATTCACGCGGATGTCGGCGCGGGACTTCGATCGGATGTTCGGCGCGAAGCCATCCAGACTGCTGGTCGATATCAAAGGCGTATATAATCGCAAGCAGTTCGAGAGCAACGGCTGCCATTACTGGAGTCTATAAGGAATGAAGTCCGGATTGGAGCTAGCAGGATGAAGAAGAAGAGACCGACGCCCGTCTCGGAAGTGTTGACCGTTCCTCATGAGGATCGGCGCACCTTGTCCAACGTGCCGGATCCGGATCGCATCCGCGCTAAGGCTGACCGGCGAGGCTTCCGAGAAGGCAAGATAGCCGATTCACCGGCGGATGCGGCATACGTAGAGAAGCTGCGTCAGCTTAGCACCCGCTACGTCGCGGAGTTCGATATTCGAGTCATACCCGCCAGAGGGCGGAAGCGCAAAGGGAAAGGGATCAAGGGGCGCACCGCTGACGTCTCGCCAACCGGCATGCTGGCATCGGTCGAGGCTGCCCCTTATGACTTGCAGGTAGGAGACGTCGTCCGGCTTCGCTTCCGTGTTCCGGGCGGCGCGATGCCGGAAGGATACGAAGCCGCGGTGGATACACAGGCGAGAGTTGTCCGCGAGTTCACGCGCGAGCGCGACGGCATAACGCAGCGGATGGTTGCCTTCGAATTCGCGAAGCCGCTCACGGACTATTTCCAGAGAAGAAGATGGGGCTTCTCCGTCTATATGGCGAGCGGCATGATGTTCGTCGCGGTCGCGTTCGTCATGCTGATGCGGGCAGAGAGCATTATTTTCTTCAAATATGATTATGTCCTCCATCTGTATAGTTTGATCGCCGCCGCCTTCTTGCTGTCCCGTTATTTGTTCGGCGCACTCTACCGGAACGTGCCGATCAATCCAAGTTATACGCCGGGCGTATCGATTATCATCCCGTGCTTCAACGAAGAGAAGTGGATTCACCGGACGATTCTCAGCTGCATCAATCAGGACTATCCGGTCGACAAGCTGGAGGTTATCGTCGTGGATGACCATTCGACGGACGCTTCCGCCAAGCGGATCCGGGAAGTGATCGAACGGGTGCATCAGGAAGCGGAACGCTTCACCACCCGCGACCGGCTGCAGATGTACGTGCTCGAGAAGAACGGAGGCAAGCGCGAAGCGCTGGTGCAAGGCGTCAAGATGGCGAAGCACGATCTGGTCGTGTTTGTCGATTCGGACAGCTTCCTGGAGCCGACGGCCATCCGGCATTTGGTACAGCCGTTCCAGGATCCGAGGATGGGCGGCGTGGCGGGCCGGACCGATGTGGAGAACAAATTCACGAACTCGATCACGAAGCTCCAGACGGTGCGCTATTATATCGCGTTCCGGATTATGAAGGCGGCGGAATCGTGGTTCGACTGCGTCACCTGCTTGTCGGGACCGCTTGCGTGTTATCGCAAAAAGCTAATTTTAAAACATGCGGACGCCTGGCTCAACCAGAAATTCCTTGGCCAGCCGGCTACGTTCGGGGATGACCGCAGCATGACGAACTACATCCTGCGCACCCATCGGACGGGTTATCAGGATTCGGCGATCTGCTCGACCATCGTTCCTTCGACGATGGGCGTCTTCTTGAAGCAGCAGATCCGGTGGAAGCGGTCGTGGCTGCGGGAGTCGCTGCGGGCGTGCACGTTCATCTGGCGTAAGGAGCCGTTCATGGCGCTGTTCTTCCTGATCGGGCTTATCGTGCCGATCGCTGCGCCTATTATCGTGTTGTACAACCTAGTCTATGTCCCGGCTGTCTATCGCTTGTTCCCGACGACGTTCTTGATGGGACTACTGCTCATGGCGCTGCTCATGAGTTTGGCGCATCTGCTATTCCGTAGGAGCAAGCTGTGGATCTTCGGGTTAGTCTTCTGCGTGTTCTATGAATTCGTGCTGCTGTGGCAGATGCCGGTCGCCTGGGTGACGTTCTGGAAGTCTACCTGGGGAACGCGGGAGACGCCGCAGGATATCGAAGCGAGGCAACGAAGAGAGGCCCGCAAGCGGAGGAAGCAGAACGCGGATACCGGCTTGCCGACGTAGAGAGGAGGGGGAGGAAGCTGCCCAAGCTCAAGCTAACGCCAAAGCCAAAGCCAACCCGGAACAAAGCACTTAACTATCGCTGGAAGAATCGGATCAAGAGCATCAGAGCCGTTATTCAGCTCGCTCTAATCGCAGGCGTCGTCTATCTGCTCGTCAACGCATCTACGAATTTGCAGCATTACGTCGAGCCGGACCGTTCGCAATGGACGAGCGGACAGGGCTTCATCGCGCTGTCGTACTTTGGCGTCAGCCGCTCGGGCAGCTCCGGCCTGATCTCCCAGAGCGAGCTGGACGCGCAATTGAAGGCTTTGAAGAATCAAGGCTACGTCACCATCTCGCAGCAGGATGTGCTGGATTATTATACCAAGGGCAAGAAGCTTCCGGCCAAAGCGCTGTTCCTGGCCTTCGAGGACGGACGGAACGACTCCGGCCTGTTCGCCGAGTCTGCGCTGAAGAAGTACAATTTCAAGGCGACGATGCTGACGTATGCCGATAAGATGGGGCACGGCCAGCGTAAATTCCTTCAGCCGGGCGATTTGAAGAAGATGATGGACAGCGGTTATTGGGAGCTGGGTAGCAACGGTTACCGGCTCAGCTATATTAACGTGATCGGCAGCGAAGGAGCCTTCTTAGGCGCCAAGGACGAGAGCGAGCTGCGGGACAAGTCGAAGATCGCTCAATATAATCACTATCTGATGGACTTCATCCGGGACAGCGACATGATTCCGGTAGAGAACCGGCAGCAGATGGAAGCCCGGATCAACGCCGATTACGAGAAGATGAAGGAAGTCTATTCGGACAAGTTCGGCTTCGTTCCGTCCGTTTATATGATCATGCACGCGAACGCGCTGAACCGCAGCATGAATCCTCTCGTCTCGCAGGCGAATGAGGCGAACATCGAGAAGCTGTTCCGGCTGCACTTCAGTCGCGAAGGGGACGCGTTTAACGGACCGTCGGCCAACGTCTACGATCTTACTCGATTGCAGCCGCAGCCTTATTGGCAGACGAATCACCTCTTGATGAAAATCAAGAAGGACACAGGCCAGCCAATCCAGTTCGTGGCGGGCGATGAGAAGCGGGCCTCCCAGTGGGAGCTCGTCCGCGGCGCCGCGGAATTCTCGGGGAGCCGCATCGCGCTCACTTCGGAGCCGGGCGGTACCGGGATGCTTGTGCTTAAAGATAGCGAACGCTATGCCGATATCGAGCTGAGCGCCGCCTTGAGCGGCAACGTCGTCGGCAGGCAATCGTTGTACGTCCGATATGACCGCGAGAGCGGCTCTTATCTTCGGATTACGCTCGACAACAATGAGGTGATCGTCGAACAGAAGAAGCCGGGCCAGGCGGCCAAGCGACTGCTCGCGAAGGAGCTGGGCGAGGTCGAGGGACCGACGTCCGGATTGAAGCTGAACAAGGCGGCGGTGTACTCCGGCGCGCAGCTCGCGCAAGCGGATCAGGCGGAGCAGTCGAAGTATCCGCTCCAGCTCCGGAATACAAGGCAACTCAGCATGGCCGTGGTTGGCGACAAGCTCTCGGTACGAGTAGACGGCACTGAGCTGCTGGCGGACCAAGCGATCGACGGCCAGATCGCCTCAGGCTTCGTGGCGCTGGAATCGGCTTACCACGAGCAAGGGGATAACGATGACATTTACGACGGTGTATTCGACAACTTGGAAGTCAGGGAAGCCTCGGACGATGCCGGCGAGGCGGGCAGTGTTCTCTACAGCAATCGCTTGTCCGGCGTGCGGCGAATCGCGGATACCGCATCGCACGTCTTTAATACAACTGTCGATTGGGTTATGGATACTTTCTGATCCGCAG
Organism: Cohnella lubricantis; assembly: GCF_014212015.1. GTDB lineage: Bacteria > Bacillota > Bacilli > Paenibacillales > Paenibacillaceae > Cohnella > Cohnella lubricantis. Next base: position 20,732 of record NZ_JACJVN010000014.1, read on the forward strand.
TCAAGGAGGACGACACTAGAATGTTGGCACCAAGATCGCTGCGCAAGCGGTCGTCACGCAAACAATCGGTTCTCAGAAGAGTTGCTATTCTCGCAAGCGTCCTCTGCTTGTTGGCGGCAGTCGGAGTTGCCTGGCTGTTGATCGATAACCATTCGCCCGATGCGAGTAAGAAGCCGCAGCGGGCCGAGTCGCCGCCGGAGCTGTCCGCATGGCTTGCCGACTGGGAGTGGGAGGCGGGACTGAGCGATCTCCGCACGGCGGCGGCCGGAATGTCCGGATTGCAGGTATTCGCCGCCTACTTTGACAAAGAGGATCATCTGACCTTCACGACCGAATTCCAGGACGCGTACGGCCAGATTCGCGAAGCCGCTGAGACCGACGGCGTGGAGCATCTGAGCCTGACCGTCGTCAACGACATCCTGTATGAGGATGGCACAGAGAGTCAGAAGGACGCCGACCTTATCGGCAGGCTCACGGCGGATTCCGGCAGCCGCGGGCGTCATGTCGAGGAGATCGTGAACGCTCTTCGAAGCTATCCATTCGACGGTGTGGAGCTTGATTACGAGAAGATTCCGTCCTCCGATTGGGACGGGATGAGCCTGCTGATATCGGAGCTGTACGAGAGACTGGCGCCCTTGGGCAAGTCGCTGCGAGTCGTTCTGGAGCCTGGAATTCCGTTCGACAAGGTGAAGCTTCCATCCGGACCGACCTATGTCGTGATGGCCTACAATCTGCATGGCGGCTTTAGCGGGCCGGGACCTAAGGCGGATCTGTCCTTTATTCGCAAGCTTGGCGCGAAGATGGATTCGCTGCCGGGCGAGCCGTACTTGGCGCTGGCGGCAGGAGGCTTCGACTGGCTTGATTCTTCGGGCAAGGTAACGAGTCTAACAGAGCGGCAGGCCGAAGAGTTGGCCTCGCTCAGCGAAGCGTCTCCGGGTCGGGATTCGGAGAGCGGGAGCCTGCATTTTCGATACGAAGATGATGATGGCAATAAGCACACGGTCTGGTACGCGGATGAGGAGACCCTGGCCTTATGGGCGGAGACCGCACGGAGCATCGGATACTCCCATGTGGCGATCTGGCGGCTGGGGGGGATCGGAGAAGAGTCGCTCGGTTGGATGAAGTCTGTCGGCGCATCCTCGTAGTTAAGAAGCCTCCTCGGTCCATACGGCCGGAGAGGCTTCAACTCTTTTCTACGCGCAGGTCGGGGTTAAGGTCTAATATCGCACTTGTTCTGGATGAACGAGATTTGGTTCTCCAGCCGGTTGATCATCTCCTGCGTGTCGGGGCTCTCCGACCCGCGGCCGCGAAGCTCGGCGAGCTCCTGCTTAAGCTGATGAAGATCATCGCCCGCTTGGGCGCAATTGTAGTCGCTCTCCAGTTGATTGAGCATGACGGGTCCTCCGTTCGAATGCTTAATGGGCCTGCTGCGTTATTATGGATGGACGGGCGGGTATTATTCGCTTAGATGCAGGATATATATGGGATAACAGACATCGGTGTGGTAGAATTGCACTAATAATCGGACGAGGTGATGGGATTGATAGGCCGCAGCGGCAACCCGACTTTGAAGGAAGATACATTTAAGAATACGGGGACTTGGGCTGGTTCGAGTCCGAATGTCATGACGATCGACGGCACGGTGAACAAATCGTTCATTATGCTGGCCCTGCTCATGGGCGGCGCGCTTGTCAGCTGGTCGAGATTTAACGCCGGCGACAATGTGACACCTTACGTTATTTTCAGTGTGATCGCGGGCTTCGTGCTGTCGTTGATCATTAGCTTCAGGCCGACATCAGCGCCTTATCTGGCGCCGATCTATGCGGTTCTGGAGGGCGTCTTCCTCGGAGCGCTCTCGGCGATGTTCGAGAGTCTGTACAATGGAATAACCATGCAGGCCGCGCTGCTGACGGCAGGGGTATTCCTCGCCATGCTGCTCGCCTATAAGACCCGAGTGATCCGGGCGACGAACAAATTCAAGCTTATCGTCTTCTCCGCGACGCTGGGCATCGCGCTTGTGTACCTGATCAACTTCGTGCTGAGCTTCTTCGGCCTCCAAGTGCCTTACTTGAACAGCAACGGCTGGCTTGGCATCGGCATCTCGCTGGTAATTGTCGGCGTAGCCGCGTTGAACCTGGTGCTCGACTTCGACTTCATCGAGGAAGGCTCGCGGCAGGGAGCGCCGAAGTACATGGAGTGGTACGGGGCGTTCGGCTTGCTCGTCACGCTCGTATGGCTGTACGTGGAGATGCTTCGCCTGCTGGCGAAGATCTTCAGCCGGGATTAGGCGGGATCGGCAAGACAGAAGAGCGCGGGAAGCGGGGCCCTTGGGTTTAGGGGCTCCGCTTTTGATGCGTGGGGACATCCGATTACACTGGCGGCATTCGCTTGTTTATTTGGGGGAACTCTGGGACAATAAGAGCAGGTGTACTTCTGGGAAATGAGGATGGATGGCATGAACAAGGAATCCATATACGGATTAACAATAGATCGATTGGCCGAGTGGTTGGAAAATAACGGGGAGAAGCGGTCGCGCGCGCTGCCCGTATGGGAGAACCTGTACCGCAAGCGGGTCACCGACTTCGCCGCGATGGCGGATGTGAACGAGGCTTGCCGCGAGCTGCTGGCGGAGCGGTTCGTTCTCTCGACGATGGAGGAGCATACGAAGCAAGAGTCCGCCGACGGCACCGTGAAGTTCCTGTTCCGGCTGCAGGACGGCAACCTGATCGAGACGGTGCTCATGCGCCACAAGTTCGGTCTGTCCGTCTGCGTGACGACGCAGGTCGGCTGCAACATCGGCTGCAGCTTCTGCGCGAGCGGGCTGCTGGCGAAGAGCCGGGATCTGTCTGCCGGCGAGATCGTCGAGCAGATCATGAAGGTTCAACTGCACCTCGACGGCGAAGGCCGCGGGGAGAAGGTCAGCCATATCGTCGTGATGGGCATCGGCGAGCCGTTTGACAACTATGACAATATGGCGGACTTCATCCGCATCGTGAAGGATCACAAGGGGCTGGCGATCGGGCCGCGGCACATTACCGTCTCCACGAGCGGCCTCGCGGGCAAGATCCGCGAATTCGCCGACAGCGATCTGCAGACGAATCTGGCGATCTCGCTGCATGCGCCGAACAACGAGCTGCGGACGCGCATCATGAAGATCAATCGCGCCATTCCGATCGAGAAGCTGTTGGAGGCCATCGACTACTATCTGGAGCGGACCAACCGCCGCCTCACGCTGGAGTACATTCTGCTCAAGGACGTGAACGACCAAGTGGAGCATGCGCAGGAGCTGGCCGAGCTGATCGGCGAGACGCGCAAGCCGCTCGTGAATGTGAATCTCATCCCGTACAATCCGGTGGATGAGCACAGCCAGTATCAGCGCAGCGAGCAGGAGTCCATCCGCGCGTTCTATGACGCGCTCAAGAAGCGCGGCGTCAGCGTCAGCGTCCGGCTGGAGCATGGAACGGACATCGACGCTGCGTGCGGCCAGCTGCGGAGCAAGCAGATTCGGCGCGAGAAGGTCGCTTCGGGCGGCTGAGCGGACTAAGCAATGAAGGCGGTGCAGGGGAATGAATCCCCCGCACCGCCTTTTGATTGAGCTGGGCGCTGCATCGATCATCCGCGTGCCTCGACCACGCGCAGCTGAATAATGGAGAAAATCTCCGTTATTCAGCTGACTTGAGCCGTCGATTGGATCATAACGGAAGCACGGTACGTTATTCCCGCTATTTTGATGATGTCGACGCGAGATTCGCGCGAATAACGGAACGCGGTTCTGTTATAAGCACAGACGAGCTCGTTCAAACCGAAATTACGGAACCGCGTTCCGTTATGCATCGGGCTAGTGCCGCAGCTACTTCTGCAGATGGCGGCATTCGTCTCAGCCTCGGCGCAGTCTGCCTTTGCCGCCTTGCATCTCAGCCTCGGCGCAGCGGCCTCAAGCCGCGACCTTACACCTCGGCCGCAGTCTCGACACCGCCGGCTTAGCTCTCGCCGACGGCCTCCTCGCCGGCGCTCTTCCGCGGGAGCAGCCGCTTGAACGCGAGCCTCAGCAGCGGAGGGACGACGAAGAAGATGAACCAGAGCCGGAAGATCTGATAGCAGCTGACGATCGCGAGATCGGCGTGGACTTCTCGGGCCATGAGGGCCATCTGGTCCATGCCGCCCGGCGCCATGCTGAGGAATGCCGTCGCGGGGGAGACGCTCCCGTGCAGCTGCGTGAGCAGCGCGCTTAGGCCGAGCGAGCCGCCGATCAGCACGAGGCCGCTCATGATTGTAAGCACGATCGTCCGCGTCTTGTTCTCCAGCCGCTCAGGCCGGAGGAGCAAGCCGACGTATGTGCCGATAAGCAGCTGCGAAGCGTCCAGTATGCCGGTCGGCAGCGCCGGTCCGTGTACGCCGGACAGGAAGAGCGCCGCGGTGGCGATCATCGGCCCGAGCAGGAACGCGGACGGGAACTTGATCTTCTGGGCCAGCAGGGCGACGGCGACGCAGACCGCGGCGAACAGCAGAATGTCCGGGAACAGGCCGCTCCACGCAGCGCCGGCGCCTGAGCTGGCGGCAGCCGCTGCGGTGTCCGCTTGATGGGTGCCGCCGAAGACCGGGCTGAAGATGAGCATCGGCACGCAGAAGATAATCATGAGCAGACGTGACACCTGCAGGAACGTCATGACCGTGACGTTGATGCCCGGCGTCTCCCCGGCCAGCAGAATCATTTGCGACAAGCCGCCGGGAATGCAGCCCATCAGCACGGTCGGATAAGACTGGCCGGACAGCTTGGCGACGCCTAACGCGATCAAGGCGCAGAACAGCAGCAGGAGCACGTTCATCAGCAGCATCGTCGGCAGCTGATGGCCCATCTCCCGCAGCGTCTCCATCGTGAACGCCGAGCCCATCGCGTAGCCGATGGCGATCATCGCCGAATTGCGCAGCCAACCCGGCCACAGCGGCCGGATCTTCGCCTTGGCCATCAGCCGGGAGCCGATCAGCGTGAACAGCATTGGGCCGAGCAGCCAAGGAAGCGGCGAGCGGATCAGCGTGAACAAGAATCCCCCCGCCAAGGATATGGCGAGGGTGATGAGGAAGCGGCGGATCACGATCGATCCGCCAGCTTGGCGATCTGTTCTTGGATGTGGCCTTGCACGAGGCCGCCGTGGTAGCAGATCACATTTTCAATATCATAGGCTTGGAACTTCTTCAGCGACTCCAGCGCTTGCTCCATGTTCGGCGTCACGGGCGGGTTCGGTCCCGACAGCTCGCCGTCCTTGGCCACCATGGCGTCGCCGGTGATCAGCGTCTTGCTTGGCTGATGGTACAGGCTGACGTGTCCGGGCGTATGTCCCGGCGTGTGGATGACGACCAGGCCGCCGGCGATCGGCAGCGTCTCGCCGTCCGCGAACGTGCGGTCCACGTTCGGACGCGACGGACGCAGGAAGGCCTGCTCGAACTGCTGGCGCGCGGCATCCGGCAGCTGCTGCAGGAACCCGGCCAGCCGCTCCGGCGTCATCTTGAGCATCGGCTCCGTGCCGTTGATGGCGCCTTCGTCGTCCGGATGCGCATAGACAGTCGGGGCTTCGGACGATTGGAAGTCCGGCAGTCCGCCGACGTGGTCAATATCCTGGTGCGTCAGCAGAATCGTCTTGAGCGGCAGATTACCGGCGCCGGCTTGCTTCGCCAGCTCCCGGATCGCCGGAGCGGAGCCGGGCATGCCCGTGTCGACGAGTGTCCAGGCGTCTTGATCGAGCAGAATGACCGGGTGAATCGTCATCGGTCCCAAGTTAAGGTCAAGCATGGCAATGTTGGCTGCAATTCGCATATGAACGCCGAGCCCCCTGTCCCCGCGCAGCGGCTTGAGGAGAAGACTCGGCTTACCTCCTTTGTAGGCAAGAATAAATATCTTATGAATCAGCGAAAACCAATGAGTTCAATATAAAACTTATGAGTTTTCGTGTCAATGGGAAGCGTTGACGTTCCTCACATCTCGTGTCAAGATAGGGTGGGGTGATCGCGGTGGAAGACGCTAGAAAAAACAAAATACTGGACACGGCCATCGAACTGTTCCGCGCGAAGGGCTACAGCTCTGCATCCATGCAAGATATCGCGGAAGCCTGCGGCATGGCCAAGGCCAGCATCTATAAATTTTTTGCCTCGAAGGAAGAATTATTCACCGCGGCGTTCGTCGCCTGCCATCAGACGCTGCTCGACCGGGCGGCCGCATTGGAACGGGAAGAAGCATGGCTGAACCTGTCCCCGAAGGAGAAGCTGCGGCGCAAGGTTGAGATTCAACTAGAGTATACGGTCGCCAATCACTTGTTCATGATCGACTTCAAGGAGCTGCCGATCGCAACCAACGAGCACTTCATCGCCGCGTGGAAAAGGAAGAAGGCTGCGCTGCACGCTTGGCGCCGCGAGCTGCTGATCGAAGCCTACGGCGATCCGATCGAGCCCTATGTGTGGGATGTTGTCGCCATCTTCCGCGGCATTCACCTTGAATATTTGTCCTTCGTTCAGCAGAAGGTAATCGCCTTGCCGATGGCGGAGCTCGCCGCCTTCATCGTCGATCGGATGGACGCCGTCATCAGCGACATGATTAGGACGCAGCCGAAGCCGGTCATCGAGCCGTACAATGCGTTCTATAGCTATTTGAATCCGAGCGATGCGCCGGCGCGGGAGGAGACGGTGCGCCGGCTGGTCGATCTGATGGACAAGCGGATCGGGGAACTGGCGAAGCCGGAAGACACGAAGAAGGAGCTTCAGCAAGTTGCAGCGATGCTGAGAGCGGAATGCGAGCGCGTGCCTTCGAATACGACCTTGATTCGGGTGTTAACCGCCTATTTGGACGGAGTTCCCGAATTGCGGTCCTATGTTCGCCAGTTGTACAATCTCTTGTCGTGAGTGGCATAAGTTTAGAGATTAACGGGCTCCCGCAATTAGCGGAGAGCCCGTTGCTGTTGCTAGTGTTGTTGGCGCAATTGCAGGCTCGCTATCATACCCGCGGGGCAGTCTCCGCCCGCTCAAGCATGGACTTGAGCGGCCGAACCGCCCTTCGGCGAGACGCGCATCGACAGCACGGCCGCGATGAAGCAGACGATGCCGGCGGCCATGAACGGCACGGTATAGGAGCCGAGGAATTGCCTCGTCAAGCCGGCGCTATAGGTGGCTGCGGACGCGCCGAGCTGGTGGAAGACGACGATCCAGCCGAAGATCATGCCGGCCCGCTGCTTGCCGAATTGCTGCGTAGCGAGCTTAACGGTAGGAGGGACGGTGGCGATCCAATCGAGCCCGTAGAAGACGCTGAACAGCGTCAGATTCAGCGGGCCTCCGCCGAGCGCGGTCGGCAGGTAGAGCAGCGACAATCCGCGAAGGCCGTAGTAGACGAAGAGCAGCTTGCGGCTGTCGAACCGGTCGGCCAACCAGCCGGAGAGCGTCGTGCCGACGAGATCGAAGACGCCCATCAGCGCCAGCAAGCTCGCCGCCGTCACTTCCGGGATGGCGTAATCGCCGCAGGCGGGAATGAGATGCGTGCCGATCAATCCGTTGGTCGAGAAGCCGCAGATAATGAACGAGACGGACAGCAGCCAGAACGTCTTGTTCTTCGTGCCGGCGGCAAGCGCCTGCAGCGGAGCGAGGAAGATATTGCCCCGGAACGGCTCGGGCTTCGCGCGGTCGTCTGTTCCATAAGGAGCGGCGCCGATGTCATAGGGATGATTGCGCATGAGAAGGGCTACGAGGATCATCAGCAGCACGAGCGCGCCGACGGCGGTATAGACGGCATTCCGCCAGCCGAATTCGACCGTAATCTTCGCCAGCAGCGGCAGGAACAGCAGCTGGCCGGTCGCGGCGCTGGCTGTGAGAATGCCGACGACAAGGCCTTTGTGCCGGACGAACCAATGGTTCGCGACCGTAACGCCGAGCACGTTCGCCATCATGCCGGTGCCGAACCCCGCGACGACGCCCCAGAGCAGATTGAATTGCCATAGCTCCGTCATCCACGGCGTGACCGACAGTCCCGCGGCGAGGACGGCGAGCGAGATGAGCGTCATGCGGCGGACGCCGAACCGTTCCAGCAGCGACGCGGAGAAGGGCCCAACCATGCCGTAGAGGAAGATGCCGATCGAGAGCACGCCCGAGATGCCGCCGCGGCTCCAGCCGAATTCGTCCTCGAACGGCTCCATGTAGAGGCTCGGCATCGAACGAATGCCGGCCGAGACGAGCAAGGTGAGGAAGGTGACGGCGATGACGACCCACCCGTAATACCATTTTCCGCGTGTGACAGAAGATTTCATGTTCCACTCTCCACAATATTTTAGTTGTACATGCAACTAATTGGCAAAGCGAATCCGCTCGATTCACTCCAAACTGAGCCGATGCCGGCCTGTGCGCTGTGCTGCGGATTCGTATGAATACAGTGCTGCTTGCTCAGCTGCTTTAGAATCAATGCTTGCGTTCCAGCGCATCGCTCGATTCCTCTAGCAGGGTGGTCAGATGGTCCGCGGCGTCTTTTCCCAGAACAGCCTCGTAACGCTCTTGCAGACGGTTGGATGCTTCGCGGAACGTCTCGACCATATCCGCGCCTCTGTCCGTCGGATAGACGAGAACCGTCTTGCCCTGAACCCTTCGCTCGACCATCTGCTTCATCTCCAGCTTGTCGACGAATCGCGTCAGCGTAGAAGGGGCGATCGCCAGCTTCTCGGCGAGCTCCTTCTGGGAGATGCCCGGAGAGGAGGCGACGAGCCGAGTTAGATAGGCATACATCGGACTGAACCCAGTCGATGCGAACTCTTCCTCAGCGATCTTAGTGATGAGGCGTCCCAATCGGTTCGTCGTGAAGAATAAGCAGTCGTGCAGGAAAGCTTCATCCAAGGCGGCTCGCCTCCTTCATTTATTTTGTATGTACAACAAATATATAATCGGTGCTGCTGGATGTCAATTCCTTTTTTTGATGGTTGTGTGCCGCCTGCGTACGGACAATCCTCTGCAATTAGCCGTTCTAACCGGCCGCAGCCCGGTTACACGCCCGCAGCGCGTGCGAAAGACTGCTGTAACCGGTCCAAGCCCGGTTACAGGCAGCGCACCTGCGCCTTCGGCAGCTGTAACCGGCCGCAGCCCGGTTACACGCCCGCAGCGCGTGCGAAAGACTGCTGTAACCGGTCCAAGCCCGGTTACACGCAGCGCACCCGCGCCTTCGGCAGCTGTAACCGGCCGCAGCCCGGTTACACGCCCGCAGCGCGTGCGAAAGATCGCTGTAACCGGTCTAAGCCCGGTTACACGCAGCGCACCCGCGCCTTCGGCAGCTCTAACCGGCCGCAGCCCGGTTACACGCCCGCAGCGCGTGCGAAAGATCGCTGTAACCGGTCCAAGCCCGGTTACACGCAGCGCACCCGCGCCTTCGGCAGCTCTAACCGGCCGCAGCCCGGTTACACGCCCGCAGCGCGTGCGAAAGATCGCTGTAACCGGTCCAAGCCCGGTTACATGCAGTGCACCCGCGCCTTCGGCAGCTCTAACCGGCCGCAGCCCGGTTACACGCAGCGCACCCGCGCCTTCGGCAGCTGTAACCGGCCGCAGCCCGGTTACACGCCCGCAGCGCGTGCGAAAGACTGCTGTAACCGGTCCAAGCCCGGTTACACGCAGCACCCCCGCGCCTTCGGCAGCTGTAACCGGTCGCAGCCCGGTTACACGCCCGCAGCGCGTGCGAAAGATCGCTGTAACCGGTCCAAGCCCTGTTACAGGCAGCGCACCCGCGCCTTCGGCAGCTCTAACCGGTCCAAGCCCGGTTACACGCAGCCCAAGCTTACCTAATCCGCGCTTCACCCCATTTACCAAGCTGTCCTCACTCGCCAAACCCGCCAGTCCATTCGCCGCCATGCAGCCTTGTCAATCCGCCAAGCCGCTAAGCTTCAGCGTGCCGATCTTCTCCCGCTCGGACTTGGTCATCTTGGCGACGACCAGGCGCAGCGACTCCTCGAGCATCTGGACGATGACCTCGTCCGGCACGGTTCCGTTCAGCATCACGGTGTTCCAGTGTTTCTTGTTCATATGATAGCCAGGCAAGACGCCGCCGGGATATGTATCTCGCAGCAGCCATGCTTCCTCCGGCGACGTCTTCAGGTTCACGCTCTCCGCTTCGCCTGCGCCGCCGAGCAGCGCGAACATTTTGTCCCCGACGTACAGCACCGGCATATTCGGATCGAACGGATAACGCAGGCTCGTTCCCGGATATTGAAGTCCTAATTCGATTAGACGCTGATGGTTCATAACGCGATCCTCCCCTCCTGATATCGAGGCGAACGAACAGTCTCTCGATGATATCTTACCTGATTCTACCATATCCTACTGTCACAAATCGTTGACGATTCGTGTGACTGTAATCACAAGGCGGCTTGCGGGGAAGTCTTATACTTGGCTCGTGCGATATTAGCAGATTACGAAAGCGAGGATAATGACGATGCTTAGACAAGAGACCATAGACATCATCAAATCGACTGTACCGGTGCTAGAGGTGCATGGGACGGCTATTACGAAGCACTTCTATCAGCGGATGTTTAAGCAGCACCCGGAGCTGCTGAATATTTTCAACCATGCGAATCAGAAGCAGGGCCGACAGCAGACCGCGCTGGCGAACGCCGTGCTGGCCGCGGCGCAGCATATCGATCGGCTCGGCGATATTCTTCCGGCGGTCCTCAAGATCGCCCACAAGCATCGCAGCCTCGGCATCAAGCCGGAGCATTATCCGATCGTCGGCGAGAACTTGCTGGCCTCGATCAAGGAAGTGCTCGGCGACGCGGCGACGGATGAGATTCTCGGTGCTTGGGCGGAAGCTTACGGCGTGATTGCGGATGCCTTCATCGGCGTCGAAGCGAATATGTATGCGGAGACTGAGCAGAAGACAGGCGGCTGGAAGGACTTCCGCAAGTTCCGCGTCGACCGGAAGGTGAAGGAGAGTGACGTGATCACGTCCTTCTACTTCGTGCCGGAAGACGGGGGAGCGATCGCGGATTTCGTGCCGGGCCAATATATCAGCCTGAAGCTGGAGATCCCCGGCGACGAATATACGCATATTCGCCAGTACAGCTTGTCTGATGCGCCTGGACAGCCGTATTACCGGATCTCCGTCAAGCGCGAAGGCGGCGATGCCAATCGTCCGGCCGGCAAGGTCAGCGTCTATCTGCACGATCAGGTGAAGGAAGGCGATACCCTGTTGATCTCGGCGCCAGCCGGCGACTTCGTGCTGGACCGGGAGGACCCGCGTCCGGTCGTGCTCATCAGCGGAGGCGTCGGCCTGACGCCGATGGTCAGCATGCTGAACACACTGGCTGCAGAGAAGCCGGACCGCTCGATCACCTTCGTCCATGCGGCGCGTAACGGCCAAGTGCATGCGATGAAGGAGCCTGTCGCGAAGCTCGCGGCTGCGAATCCGAACGTGAAGGCATACACGTGCTACAGCGCGCCGACAGAACAAGATACCGCTGCGCATGCCTACGACAAGAAAGGCTACATCGATGCCGCTTGGCTGAAGCAGATCTTGCCGACGACGGACGCGGTGTTCTACTTCTGCGGGCCGGTGCCGTTCATGCAATGCATCAACGCGGAGCTCAAGGCGCTCGGCGTGCCGGATGCGGATATCCGCTATGAATTCTTCGGCCCGGCGGCCGTCTTGGAAGCGGCGGCGGTCTGATTCCGAATCAGCCGGTTAACCGTCTCGCGGCGCAAGCCGATGAACTGTCCGATCTCGTCTTGCGTGAGCACCTCCGTAATGGAGGAGGGCGCGATGTAAGCATGGAACCATTCGTCGAACTTCCGGAGCTTGTCTGCCGGCGTCGCGGCGGTTAATTGGTCGATCCGCTGCTGCATCATCCGCAGCTTGTCCTGCAGCTTCTGCGCGATCATGCGGCACTTGGCCGCATCCTGCTCGAGGGAACGGTACCACGGCGCAGCAGGGAGCAGCTCCACCTCGCTGGTCATAAGCGCGACGGCGGTGCCGTGGCAGGGGCCTGGCGAGATGAGCGAGTGATGCGGAATGATCTCATCCGGCACGATGAGATTCATGAGGTGGAACGAGCCATCCTCCTGTGTGCGTACGATCTTGAGCAGGCCGCTCTTCAGATGATAGAGGGACCCGGCGTCCCCTTGGCGGAACAGAATTTCACCTTTATGCAGAATCATGACAGCATTCCCCAATAGCATTAAGATCGCGAAGACTCGCCTGCGGGCGGGTCTTCGTTCTATGGCGTTTAAGCTTATTATGAGGCATCTCCGACCGCATGGCAAAAGGGAGGGCCGTTCTCAAGCGATACGGATACGCACACCAGACGGGGGAAAAGGTAACAGGGCAACGATCACGCTTCGGATCGTCCCATTTCTTCGTCAGGCAGGTGCCTTCGCTTAATGCTGCAGTTTTACTTGTACCCGATCTCCTATGCCTTCCTCTCGTTCCCGTTGATCGCCGCGCTCTTCACCGTGCCGTTCTTGATCGTGCAGTATCGCCGCCATGGCTACCTGCATAAGTATCGGGCGCTCGTCCTCTACTTGCTGCTGCTCTATTTGATGAATGCGTACTGTCTAATCATCCTTCCGATGCCGCCGTCCGTTCACAACAGCCCGCCGAAGGCGGATGCGATATTTCAATGGGTGCCTCTGCGCTTCATTGCGGATATCTTGGGGGAGACCGGGGCCAGCGTCGATCAGCCGCTCACTTACTGGCGCGTGCTGACGGAACGGGCGCTGTGGCAGGAGCTGTTCAATGTGCTTCTCTTCGTTCCGTTCGGGCTGTTCCTGCGCCATTATTTCCGAACGGATTGGCGCAAGTGCCTCTACGGCTCCCTGGGACTGTCGCTCTTCTTCGAGCTCACGCAAGTCTCGGGGCTCTATGGCATCTTCGATTACCCTTATCGGCAGTTCGATGTGGACGATCTCCTGTCGAATACGGCGGGCGGGCTGCTTGGCTATCTCGTCGCGGAATGGTTCTCGGCACATCTTCCCCGCATCGACCGATTGGATGCGTTCGTGGATCTGTCGAAGCACCGGGTGAGCTACACGCGAAGAGGCGTGGCCTTCCTGATCGATTGGTGGATTCTAGCGCCTGTCGGCATCGCGCTGAAGATGTTGGGGTTCCCGTTCCCATACGCGGCCGAGATCTTCCTCTACTTCATGGTCATTCCCTGGCTGATGAACGGACAGACCTTCGGCAAGTGGGTGGTGCGAATTCGGCTTCAGGGCGAGAGCGGACGGGTTCGATTGCCTGAGTTGTTCGTCCGGTACGGGTTGCTCTATTGGCTGCTGGGCGGCCTGAACATGCTCTATTTGCGAATCGGAGCTATTCGGGAATCCGCCATTCTATTTATCCTATGTTCGCTCGTCTTGTTCCTCGTGAACGCGGCGTTCGCCCTGCATGCGATCCGCTGCTTCATCGACCGGAGAAGGAAGCTGTTCTACGAGTCGGTTAGCGGAACCGGCCATTCCATTACTTGAACGGGCGAGGGCCGAGAGGGCAGCTGCTGGATTTTTCTCATCGGAAGGGTTGGATGCATCAGGTGGAGAATATAGTAAGTAACATATTCGAATAACCGCCAACTTTTCTGCAAGCGCAATCATCCCTAATTTGAATCCGATGAGGTGATGTTGTGGGAACCCGGTTACTGTCTGAAAATCTTATTCGTAAGCGCTTTCCTCACATTCGCTATGTTCGTATCCACTCCGTCGGCAAACATATGGCCAACATCTACGCCTGGAACGATCAACTGCGACTGGAAGAGGAGGATCGGATCGCGCTGAAGCGGTTCGCCGCGACCGATCTGGCGCCTTACGTCTGCTTCAAGGTTAAGGAGTACTCGAAGGTGCAGGAGGAGGCGGTGCCGAGGGTTGATGATGTTCCCGACAACGTCCTGCGGGCAGCGATGAATCGAAGCCTCGACCTGCAGGGGATAGTCAGCGTCATGAACGAGATGTTCTCCAGCGGACGAATTGCCTTCAACGAATACAATCCGTGGTCGGGCCTGATCCATTGGAGCGTCAACACTCCGTCCGCTTTGACGGAGATCGAGAAGGAACTGATTCATCGCTACTTGTACGAACTGGTTCCGCTCGGCGCGACGTTCGAGATTCAGTACGATCAAGAGCGGGAGCATAGCAGCCGATAACTCGGTAGCAAATTGAAGCCCCGAGCCGCATTCAAGCGGTTCGGGGCTTCGTCGCGGTATCCGAAAAGCTCGCAGATGAAGCAGCTTCACGCCATAGCGGAAGCTGGTTCCGTTATTTCGAGGCTAGTACTTGCTCGTAGACGCATTAAAGGAACACCGTTCCGCTATTCGCCGCAATCTCACAAACAACTAACTAAGAAACGCCCAAATAACGGAACACCGTTCCGTTATCTTGCAGAGCTGACCTTCTATTCAGCCAATAATGGAACTGCGTTCCGCTAAAGTCGGGCCAGCTGCTCGAGATAAGGCTTGATATTGATCTGCAGCACATCGGCCAGCCGCTCCCCAAGCTCGGCGTCCGCCTGATAGTAGTTGCAGATAGCGAGCAGCTTCGTCATCTCTTCGGCCGATCGGAGGCCGGCCGCCAGGTCGTCTACGAACTCGGCCTTCTGCTCGTCGGAACCGCCGTTATACACGAGAGCCGCTTGGCTGAAGCCGTTCGCCTCGCCGCCTTGGTTGGTGGTGAATCCGTTCATTCGCATCATTCTCCCCTCGAATTCTAGAATAGTCGATTCTAATTCAATCAGCCGGAGCTTCTGTGTTGGAATTTTTTATGCATTTTAACTTTAAGCCGCGACTTTGTGATAGTCAATATTCTATAATAGTAATTATAAAATAAAGCGCTTGCACAACCGTTGTCCCATTATGCGTATGCGAGAGGGGTAAAGGTTATGAACCTGGACGAGCTGGTCGACTATATGAAGGAGCGCGGGCTGAGAATGACACCGCAGCGGATGGAGATTCTGAAGCTTCTGCTGTCGATGTCTCACCCGACGGCGGAGCAGCTCTTCGCGAGGATGCACGAGCAGTTCCCCTTCGTGAGCCAAGCGACCGTATATAATACGCTGAAGACGCTGAAGGAGCTTGGCATCGTAGAAGAGCTGGAGCGCGGCCAGCGGACGCACCGCTATGGGATGGCCAGCGGCAGCCATTGCCACTTCGTCTGCAAGGTGTGCGAAGAGATCTTCGACCTCGACGCGGAGGCGCCGGACTGGACGCGGAATCTGCCGGCCGAGCAAGGCGGCTTCCGGATCGACGACTGCCGCATGGAGCTGACCGGCGTCTGCCCGGGCTGCTTGGAGAAGGCTGGCGTCGTATAACGGCGGAGTCGGGAGTGAGCGGTAGACTGGGAGAGTGAACCTTATCGCTCTTGTGATTTATCTGTATGTACGCCTCAGATTATCCAGAAACTCAGTGTCTTGTGCCGAGATGTACGGTTTTTTCCAAGTTTTAAAATAGTTACTCGAATGAATGCCGCGAATAATGGAACCGTGTTCCTCTAATGCGTCTACGAGCAATATTTACGGCCAGATAACGGAATCGGCTTCCGCTGTCATGAAGCTGCATGAGCTGCGATCGGATCAGAGCAGCATCGAGACGTTCTCAACAGCTAGAGGCGCCCGCGAGGGCGCCTCTGCCATTCATCACAGCGCATTCAAGGCTTCAGCACAATCTTGATGCAGTCATCCGTCTTATCGTTGAAAATCTTATAGCCGTCCGCCGCATCCGCCAACGGCATCCGATGCGTGATGATGTCCGTCGGGTCGAATTCACCCGCCTTAATCTGCCGGAACAGCTCCGGCATGTAGTGGATGACCGGCGCTTGGCCGAGCTTCACGGTAATGTTGTGGGCGAACAAGTCCCCGAACGGGAACAGATTGTAATTCAAGCCGTAGACGCCGGTCACCTGAATCGTGCCGCCCTTGCGCACGACGTCGACTGCGATGCGGAATGCGCCGAGCCCGCCGCCTTGCAGCTTGAGCAGCGTCTCGATTTTCTCCGCGACCGTCTTGTCCGCATCCAGTCCCACGCAATCGATGACGACATCGGCGCCGCCCTTGGTAATCTCGCGCAGATGACCGATTAAGCCGTCGTGCTCCTTGAAGTTGAAGACCTCCACATGGTTGGTCCTGCGCGCATGCTCCAGCCGATAGCCCACATGGTCGACGGCGATGACGCGCTTCGCGCCCTTCTGCCATGCGAACTTCTGCGTCAGCAGCCCGACGGGCCCGCAGCCGAGCACGATCACCGTGTCGCCCGGCTTCACGCCCGCGTTGTCCACGCTCCAGTAGGCGGTGGGTACGATGTCGGACAAGAACAAGATTTGCTCATCCTCCAGCTCCGCGTCCTCCGGCACCTTGAATGGCACGAAGTTGCCATAAGGAACGCGAAGCAGTTCCGCCTGCCCTCCCGCATAACCGCCGAACGTCTCGGAATAGCCGAAGTAACCGCCTGTATTGCCTTCCAGGAACTCATTGGAGTTGTCGCACTGACTCTCCAGCTCGTGTGTGCAATACCAGCACTTCCCGCAGGAGACGTTGAACGGGATGATGACGCGGTCGCCCTTCTTGACGCGAGTCACCTCGGGGCCGGTCTCTTCGACGATGCCCATCGGCTCGTGGCCAATGACGAAGCCGTGAGGCATGTTCGGAATTTCCCCGTTATAGATATGCAGGTCCGAGCCGCAGATGGCGGTTGTCGTGATCCGGACGAGAACATCGTCGGGCTTGTCGATGGAAGGATCGGGCACATGACGAACTTGCATGTTCCTCATGCCTTGATAAGTAAGGGCTTGCACGGAATCACTCCTTTGCTAGCCCTAGTTTGCGCCTGCGATGCTATTCCATTCACGGCATGCGAACCGGAAGGCTCCCTCTCGAAAACGTTATTAGTAGCTCGCCTGCGCTTGCACGCCGAGCTTCTTCAGCAGCCGCGCCGCCGCGGCCTGCTCCTCCGGGGACAAGCCGGCTACGGCCTTGGCGATCGCCTGCGCGTGTCCGGGGAATACCTCTTCGATGAATGCCCGGCCTTCGTCCGTAATCTCGGCATAGATTGAACGCCGATCCTCGGTCGATGTCTTGCGGACGACGAATCGCTTCTGCTCCAGCTTGTCAACGACGTATGTAATATTGCCGCTGCTCATGAGCACCTTGCTGCCGATCTGCTGAATTGGCTGCGAGCCCTTGTGGTAGAGCAGCTCGAGAACCCCGAATTCGGTGCGATTCATGCCGAACCGCTTAATGTCTCGATCTGCATGGGCGTTCACCCATTGGCTAGCCCGGGAGAGCGTGATGTAGAGCTGAAGCGCCTGGTCTAGCTCGCTTGCGTTCGGCATCGAACGGCCACCTTTCTGCTTGCGGGAATGCAGTTGTTATCTTGAATTAAAGGTATGGGATCGAGAGCGCAAAGTCAACGGTACCGCGGGCGGTATCTAACGAATCTTGCTGCGCCGGCGCAAAGACGCCTCAGCCGACCGGGGTCGATTGAGGCGTCTTCAGATCCGCGAGAACAGCTTATTTGAACGGATGGCCGAACGTTCCTTCGAATAGAACTTCCTTCACGGGCACACGCGGAGATGGCACTTCACGCTCTTGGAGCCCTTGCGGAAGGCTCTCCTTCGGACCTGGATAGCCGAGGGCAACCAGCGCTTGAATCGCATATTCCTGCGGGATGCCGAGCGTCTCGCGCGCTTTGGCGAAGTCGAAGCCGGTCATGGCGTGAGTGGCGAGGCCTTGCTTCACCGCTTCGAGGGAGAGGATGCCCCACGCCGCTCCGGCGTCAAAAGCGTAAGACGGGAAATCGCCTTTGTCTGTCACCGTCTTGGATACGATGAGGATGAGAACCGGCGCTTGCGAACACCAGCCGAGGTTAAACTCTCCGATGAAGGAGAAGAACTTCTCGCGCTCCTCAGGCGTGCGGGCGACGATGAAGCGCCAAGGCTGCGCATTGAAGGCGGACGGCGCCCAATGGGCTGCTTCCAAGACGCTCAGCAGTGTCGTCTCCGGCACTTCCTTCTTCAGGAAAGCGCGAGTCGACCAGCGGTTGAGAACGGCTGGGTCAACCGGGTACTCCGCGCGGCGGGCTTGCGATACTTCGGGTGTGACAGAGCTCATGATGATGTCCTCCAATCCTTTGGTTAAGTCTATATTTTTGGCGTTATTTAGTATATCTCAATCACTATAATTTGTATAGTTACTCATAATTGATGCTGCCCCGAGGGTAAATATTGGCGAACGCCTAATTTGGCGGGAAACGGCATGTCTCCCGGCGGAGAAGGGGAGGTTATAGCGGTATTCGAATCCAAAGCTTCGAGAGGTAACGATTATGCTGAATCCTCAGACGCCCGCGCGTTCGCACGGACGGTTAGATAAGCAGAACCGCTTGCTGCTCGTGGTGAACGGGTTGTTCATTACCGCGAACGCTCTGTCCGGCACCTTCTTCGGGGTCTATATATGGAAGGCAAGCCAGAACTTCTCTCTGCTCGCTTGGTTCACGCTGCTGGGGCATATCTGCATGGCGCTGACGTTCTGGCTGGCCGGCCGCGCCGTGAAGATGGGGCGCAAGAAGCTTGTGCTCGGCCTCGGCATCGGCGGCTCGGCAGTCTTCTATGCGCTTGTCCTGCTTCTGGGGACTCGCGGCATCGACTACATATGGCTGCTTGGCGCCATTCAGGGAACGGCCAGCGGGTTGTTCTGGCTCGCGTACAATGTGATCTACTTCGAGGTGACCGATCCCGACAACCGGGACCGGTTCAACGGGCTCGCCGGTGTGACGGGAGCGGTCGCGGGTATGGCCGCGCCGTGGTTCTCCGGCTTCATGAT
Organism: Cohnella lubricantis; assembly: GCF_014212015.1. Taxonomy (GTDB): domain Bacteria; phylum Bacillota; class Bacilli; order Paenibacillales; family Paenibacillaceae; genus Cohnella; species Cohnella lubricantis. The sequence continues at coordinate 39,525 of NZ_JACJVN010000014.1, forward strand.
CTCGCGGATGACCGCCGAGAGCGGCTACCGGACGATCTTCATCCTGTCGCTGGGCATCTTCGTCGCCGGCGTATTGGCAGCGCTGCTGCTGCGCAACCGGCAGACGGAAGGGAAGTACGACTGGCGTCTGCCTTGGCGGATCTGGTCTGTGCCGCGTACGTCTTGGCGTCCCGTATTGGCCGCTCTAATCATTCAAGGCGTTCGGGAGAGCGTCTTCGGCATGATGATCGGACTGCTTGTCTACATCCAGACGGGCAGCGAGCTGCGGCTGGGCAATTACACGCTGATTACGTCGGCTGTCGCCTTCGTCGGATTCTACGCGGTCGGCCGATGGCTGAAGCCAGCCTGGCGAATCTGGGGCATGCTGGCCGGCGCAGTCGTCATGACGCTCGTCATCGTGCTGTTCTTCTTCGGCATTACCTACTCCACCATGATCGTGTTCGGCGTCGCGACTTCGCTGATGTATCCGCTGTACGGCATCCCGATGACTTCAGCCGTCTTCGACTTGATCGGCGGCAGCGAAGAGAGCGCCCGACAGCGCGTTGAATATGTCGTCGTGCGGGAGCTGGCGCTTAACGCGGGACGAATCGCCGGGATGGCGGCTTTCCTCGTGACGGTGCACTACAGCCGCGCGCCGCTCGTGCTGAACATTCTCATGCTCATTGTCGGCAGCGCACCGCTGTTTAGCTGGCTGTTCATGCGGGGAACGCTTCGCATGCAGGCCAGGCAATCTCGGCAATCTCGGCAGGAGCGGCGGGCGAGACGGATGCGCAAGGAGCCGGTTGGTTAGAAGGCGGATGAATGCGCGCCACCTCTGCCGACCGGCTTTTCCCATGAGTAGGGTCTTGACGTGCAACCATTTGGTTGCGTATATTCAGAAAGGAAACCGATTGGATTCGCATCCAGCATCGATAACCCGTATCTCACGCAGGCCATCAACCATTTTAGGAGGCACGATTAGCAATGAGCCAATCCCCATCGTCCGAATCGGGCGCGACGAACGCCCTCCCCGCCATCCGGCAGACGCAGCTGCTGAACGCGCCGATCGCCAAGGTCTGGCCGGCCGTCGCCACCGCGGAAGGCATCGCCGCTTGGTTCATGCCGGGCGACTTCCAGCCTGTCGTCGGCCATGAATTCCATCTGGAGGCCGGCCCCTTCGGCCGTTCCCCCTGCAAGGTGACGGAGGTCGATCCGCCGCACCGCGTCTCCTTCCGCTGGGGCAAGGACTGGACGTTGACTTTCGAGCTGAAGGAAGTCGGGGGCAGCCAGACGGAATTCACGCTCATTCACGACGGATGGAACGCGGATACGCTGACCGAATTCGGCCAGCCGCATCCTGTCGTGCGCGAGAATATGGCGGGCGGCTGGAAGGGTATCGGCCGGAAGCTCGCCGAGTACGTCGAGTCATAAGCATGGAAGCGGAGCCTGCGAAGCACGACGTATTCCAGGCTATCGCCGACCCGACCCGGCGCAGCCTGCTGGAGCTGCTGAGCGAGCGGGAGCTGCCCGTGACCGCGATTAGCAGCCACTATCCGATGACACGTACGGCCGTGTCGAAGCATCTGCGCATTCTCGCGGACGCGGGCCTCGTCAAGGAACGCAAGGTTGGCCGGGAGACAAGGTACCGTCTCGAGCCGGAGCCGCTGCGGGAGCTGCAGCGTTGGCTCGTCTATTACGAGCGGTTCTGGGAGAACAAGCTCGCCGCGCTCAAGAGCTTCGTGGAGTCGGAGGAAGACAAGCTCTAGTTATTTGCCGCGCGCGTGTTACAATCTAAGAAGATAAGAGTGGGACACCACAGGAGCGGAAGCGGGGATCGATGACGTGCAGCGCGAGAGGCCGGAGCCGGGCCAGATTACCAAGGTATGTATGCTGGCCGGCAAGATTATGTTGGAGAACGGAGCCGAGACGTATCGGGTCGAAGACACGATGATTCGAATCGCGGCAGCGTTCGGCGTCTCCCGGGCGCAGAGCTCCGTGACGCCGACCAGCATCATGTTCACGCTCGAGAGCTTGGACGAGCCGGCGCATCTGATGCGTATCTCGGAGCGCTCGACCGATCTGCGCAAGGTGACGATCGCCAACGACATCTCCAGGCGCATCAGCCGCGGTGAGCTGTCGGCGGAGGCCGCCTATGAACGGCTGCGCAAGGTCGACGCCTCCTCGGCGGGCTATCCGTCCTGGCTTCGGCTGCTCGTCGCGGCTGTCGCGAGCGGCTGCTTCCTCATTATGTTCCAGGGCAGCTGGGTCGACTTCGTGCCGGCCATGGCTGCCGGCGGAGCGGGGTACCTCGCGACAATTCTCATTCCGCGCTATGTGCCCATCAAGCTGTTCACGGAGTTCACCGCTTCGATTATGGTCGGCCTGCTCTCGTGGCTGATGGTACACACGGGCGTCGGCCGCGATCTGGACAAGCTGATTATCGGCTCGCTCATGCCGCTCGTGCCGGGCCTCTTGATCACCAATGCAGTGCGCGACCTGATGGCAGGCCACCTCGTCTCCGGACTCTCCAAGGGAGCCGAAGCGTTCCTGACGGCGTTCGCCATCGGGGCCGGCATCGCGATCGTGCTCTCCTTCGGAACGGAGGTGGCCGGCGGATGATCCTTGAACTGCTCGAGCAGCTGGCGACCAGCTTCGTCGCGTCGGCGGGCTTCGCCGTGCTCTTCAATGTGCCCGGCCGCAACATTTGCTATTGCGGATTGGTTGGCATGGCCGGCTGGGCGGTTTATGTCGTGCTGCTGCACCTGCAAGCCGATCCGATCGTGGCGACGCTGGCCGCTTCCTTCGCCGTCACGGTGCTCAGCCAGCTGTTGGCGAAGCTCTGCCGAGCGCCGATCATTCTGTTCAGCGTATCCGGCATTGTGCCGCTCGTTCCCGGCGGCGTCGCTTACGACGCCATGCGCAACGTCGTGCAGAACCACTATGACATCGCGGTGCAGAAGGCGTTCGAGGTGTTCATGCTGTCCGGCGCGATCGCGTTCGGCCTCGTCTTCTCCGAGGTGATCAACCAGGTCATCCGCAACGCGGGACAAGCGGGGCATGGCCCGAAGTAGCTATTATATGGAACAAAGACAAGTCCCGGCTTAGCGCGGGACTTGTCTTTGTCTTGCAGTAATTGGAAGGAGTGCGGCGCGTCTTGCGCGTGCTAGGGAGTCTGCTTGCGCCGGCGCGAGCTCCATGGCGTGCCTAGGATAGGCAGCGCCCAGCGGTCCAATCCGTACCAGCCGGCTACCTTCCAGGCCAGCACCAGCCACGTGGCGAGAATGAACAGCAGCGGATTCGAGCTTAACGTCCCAGCGAACAAGAAGGCGGCGTTCATGAAGGCGCCGAAGAAGGCAGCGACGCCTGTCAGCAGGCCGAGAATGAGGCCCAATCCGACCAAGAACTCGCCGCAGGCGACGAAGTAGGAGAACACCTTCGCGTTAGGCAGCACCGCGTTCTCCAGAAAATCCGCGTACCAGCCGGTCACGTCTCCGCCGTCCTGCGCTTTGCCGAGAGCTCCATTAATGAAGCCCGTCAGCCCTACGCCAGCCTCGCTTCCGACCCACTTCGAGTTGTTCAGCTTTCCCCAGCCGGCATGAATCCACTCATAGCCGAGATACAGGCGGATCACCAGCCAGATCAGGCCGGATCTCGTGTCGCTGAACAGAAATCTCGACACGGGGTTCTCGGGTACGATAATATGCTTGCCGTGTACTTCTTCTTTGATAGACATTGTTCCAACTCCTAGACATGGGAAATTAAAGGAATATGACATTAATATTCATGATAGCACAGGAGATGGATCGCGAGAACGGGAGTTTCCGCAAAAAGCAACAAAGAAAACCGGCCCGTCATCTCGCGGATGACAGGCCGGCTCCGGAGCCCCCGCGGCGGCGGGGGACTCGAACTTTAGTTTCACCAATTCAAGTCTTGCTTAGATCACGCGGCGCGCCGTAACATAGCGCTTCGTGTAGTCGCTCAGCTTGTTGATGGCGATGCCGTTGAAGTTGCTTCCGATCGTATCGTGAATGAACAGGCCGTCGCCCATGTAGATGCCGACGTGCGTAATCTTCTTGGACGTGCCGCTCGGGGAGCTGAAGAAGATCAGGTCGCCCTTCTTCAGGTTCTTCTTCGCGACATAGGTGCCGGCGTTCTTCTGATACTTCGTGCCCCACTTCAGGCTGACGCCATACTTGCCGAACACGTACTTGGTGAACGAAGAGCAGTCGAAGATAAGCTTGCTCGGGTTATTCACATTGAACTTATATTTCACTTTGCCTTTAAGAGACTTGGCTAATGCCACGATCTTATCGGCTTTCTGGCTATCCGTCAAAGTGGCGGCCGAGGCTTGTCCAGCGTTCGGTGTCACGACGATATCGGCAGCCGCGAATACGGTGAGACATGCGATGGCAATCACGATTTTCTTCCAGAGCTTCATTGCAGTTGCAGTCATATTGACCTCCCAGGATGTGTTTGTCTTGGTGTCCGAAGGGAAGTATATCATGGGCAAAACGGTCTTTTGGCAAAACTGAGTTGATCTTAATCTTACTAAATATAGGAACCAAGCATCATATTCACTAGAATTATCTAGTCCAATGGTCCTGGATGAATTCGTCTCGTCCGGACTTCTCCCGGTCTTCCTTGTAATGCTTCGGATTCTTCCGGTGGTAGTCCTGATGATAGTCTTCCGCTGGATAGAACGTCTCCGCCGGCCGGATCGCCGTCACGATCGGCTTGTCGAAGCGCCCGCTCGCAGCCAGCTCGTCGCGGGAGCGTTCGGCGAGCTCGCGCTGTCGCTCGTTGTGCCAGAAGACCGCTGTCCGGTACTGGGAGCCGCGGTCGTGGAATTGCCCCTCGTCATCGGTAGGATCCACTTGAACCCAATAGAGCTCGAGCAGCTTCTCATAAGGGAAGAGCTCGGGATCGAACGCAATTTGAACAACCTCCAGATGGCCCGTCGTTCCTGTCTTTACTTCCTCATATGTCGGATTCTCCGTATGGCCGCCCATATAACCGGATACGATGCCATGGATGCCCGGTTGTTCCTCGAAGGGCGACACCATACACCAGAAGCATCCGCCCGCGAAAGTCGCATATTCCATGTTCAGTCCTCCTGACTTCACGTCTAACCAGGCGCTTGTTCGGCAGCCTTGTTCCGATTATAGCATGTTCGGCGCAGCGGCTCGCCTCTTCGTCAGACGGAGGGGCGGGAACGGAATTCGGTCGGCGTCATGTCGAACTTTCGGCGGAACACTTGCGAGAAGTGGCGCACGTCCTGATAGCCGATCCGCTCGGCGACATCCGCCAGCTTCAGGTCGGGGTTGGCGAGCAGCTTCTTCGCTTGCTCCATGCGCAGAGAGATGACGTACTCCTTGTAGCCTTGGCCTGTCTTCTGCTTGAATAGCTGGCTGAAGTAGACCGGGTTCAAGAAGACGATGGACGCCACCTTCTCCAGCGACAGATCTTCGTGGAAGTGGGTGTCGATGAAATGCAGGGCGATATCGATCGCTCTGTCTCTTCCGCCATCCAGCGCAACGTACGTGCCGGATGCGGAGGCTTGGCGGAACTGCCCGACGGCCTGCGGCACTTGCTTGAAGTCGGCCAACTCGCCGGAGTGGAATACTTGGAACGGGATCTTCAAATAATGCTTCAAGTGGTCCTTGAGCTCGCCAATCAGCATCTCGATCGAAGCGTCCTTCCGCAAGGTGACGAGGCCGAGCACGCTCTGCCGGTCGAAGCTGGCCGCGAAGCCCGAGCCGTGCCGTTCGATTAACTCCGTCAGCACGTTGTCGATGATGAAGTGCTCCAGATGCACGTTCTTGCTGCCGGCGTCCATCGTCGCCATCACGAGATGGAAGCGCGGATGCGCTTCCATGAATCGGCTCAGATCAAGCTTGCCGATGTCGAGGCCGGCCGCCAGCCGCTGGAAGACGGCTTCGCGAAGGTACTTCAGGCTGGTGCGGAGGAATTGCTCTTCCTTGCCTAGCGCCCGCTCCTTGCCGATCTCCTCTGCGAGCGAGCGGATCAGCTGCAGCAGATTCTTCTTGCCGATCGGCTTCAGGATATAATCGCGAGCGCCCAGCTGTACCGCCTTCTGGGCGTAGGTGAATTCGGAGTGGGCGGAGATGACGACCCATCGGACATGCGGATATTTCCCCAGCGACACCTTCATGAATTCCAGGCCGTCCATGCCGGGCATTAGGATATCGGTCAGCACGATGTGGATCGGATGCCGATCCATCAATTGAGCTGCTTCATCTGCTGTAGCCGCGACGAAGACTTCGTATCCGGCTCCGCTCTGCTCCAGCGTCCGCTGCACACCTTCGCGTATAATGCTCTCATCGTCCACGATTAGAATGTTCATGGGCTGCATCTCCTTCCTTAGGCAAGGGCAGGTTGAGAATGACCGCCGTTCCGGAGCCGGGCTCGCTCTCCACCCGAATGCCGTATGCTTCTCCGTACATGTGCTGGAGCCGGCTCTGCAGGTTCTGGATGCCGATGCCTGCGGCTCTGCTGCCGCTTGAGGAGCCTTCGTCCGGCGCTGCGGGCATGCGGCGGCCTTGCAGCGCAAGCGTCAGGGCGTGCCGCGCAGCTTCGGACATGCCAGCTCCGTTGTCCTTCACGACGAGTGACCAATGCCGTTCGTGGGCTTCCGCATAGACTTGGAGCTCGCCGGGGCGATCGAGCGGCTCAATCCCGTGCTTGACGGCGTTCTCGATGAGCGGCTGCAGCGTCATCTTCGGCAGCTTGAAGTCCTTCCAGCGCTCGTCGATATTGAGGTTTACTGTCAGGCGTCCGCTTAGCCTAGTCATGATAATCGTTAAGTAATGGCCGGTCTGCTCGAGCTCTTCCCGCAAGGTGACCTCCATACCGGCTTCCCAGTGGCTGCTGTAGCGGAACATGCGAGACAGGGAGAGAACCACTTCGCCGAGCCGGTCATCCTTCTTCTCGTCCAACATCCAGTAGATCATGTCCAATGTATTGTATAGAAAATGAGGGTTGACCTGCGTCTGCAGCGCGTGCAGCTCCGCGTTCTTCTCGCTGACCGACGAGACCTTCACCCGCTCGATCAGCTCGGAGATCCGCAGCACCATTCGGTTGAAGGAGGCGGTCAACTGATTGATCTCCCGATACGACGTCACATTAAGAGTGCCGTTGAAGTCGCCGCTCTCGACCTTCTTCATCTCGCGGATCATTCGCTTCAGCGGGGAGGAGATCGTTCGCGAGACGAGCGATGCGATCAGCGCGGAGAGCAGGATCAGCGCCGGCACGGCAATGAACAGGAATCGCTTCGTCTGGTCCAGCTCGACATCGAGATCGGCGTTCGGCGTCCGGCTCCAGATCGTCCAGCCGCCGAACGGAAGCTTGGAGGCGATGATGAGTTGCTCCTCCAGATCCTGCGTGACGATATCCTGCTCGTTCTCGGGGGCCGGCAGGCCGCGCATCATCTTCGGAATCTCTCTGACGCCCGGCTCCGAAGAAGCGAGGACGATGCCTTGGTCGGACTGCAGGTAGATCTCGCTATGCGCGCCGAGCTTCAGGTTATCCATCGCATCGAGGATCAGTTGGGGCTCCACTTCGATGAGCAGGATACCGATCGGCGTATGCTCGTTCAGATCGTACATGAGACGGCCGAAGGCGAATACCGGCCGGGATTCGTTCTTGTCGATGATAGAGTGTTCCGATACGCCGATCCACGATATTTTGCCGGCCGCCTCATTTACCTTCTCGAATGATTCCGTCTTGGCGAACTCCGGATCGACGACGCTCATAGCGTTGCCGTAGCTGTAGATCTTGCCGGTGGCGCTCAAGAGATGGATGCCGATGATATCGTCTCTGGAATAGTAAATAGCGCCGATCATGTTCGTGACCGAGCGCTCGTTAATGAAGTCGACAGCCGGATTATCCGGCTTCTCTTGGATAAGCCGGATAATGTCCATGTTCGTGCTGATCGATTTGGACAGACTGTCGTAGCCCTTCAGCAGAAGATCGAACAGCGCGTCGGTCTGCGAGACGTTCTTCTGCGTCAAGGCGGCAATCTTCTGATGATATTGTTCGGTTGTTCGATTATAGAATAAGAGGCTTATAAGCAGTAGAATGCCGGTCATGCAGAAGACGAATAGCAAGAACAACCAGGAGTTAATCGATTGCTGGCCCCGTGCCACGGCTGACTTCCCCTTCTGCGGCGAATTATCCTTTGACGGCTCCGGCTACCATGCCCTTGGTAATCCGGCTGGACAAGACAAAGTATATCAGAATGACAGGAGCCGCGCCCATTACCATGTAGGCGCCGATATCGCCGTAGTTGACGCTGTACTGGCTGACGAACGAGTAGATGCCGAACGGGAGCGTCTTCAGCCTGTCGGACGAGATGAACGTCGCGGCCATGATATATTCGTTCCAGATCGTGATGAAGGTCAGAATACAGACGGTCATGACCGGCGGGATGGAGATGGGGAGTATAATCGAACGGAAGATGCGATAGACGTTCGCCCCGTCGATATGTGCCGACTCTTCCATCTCGGTCGGGATGGAGCGCATGAAGCCGCTCAGAATGAAGATGGCGATGGGGAGCTGGAATGCCACGTATGGCAGAATCAGCGCCCAGCGTGTGTTGATCAACTCCAGCGGACTGAAGATCTTCATCAGCGGCAGCAGCGTCGACTGCATCGGAATCATCATGCCGACGAGGAACACCAGCATGACCGCTGGGCCGAACCGGAATTTGAAGCGGGTGATGGCGTAGGCGACCATTGCGCTGAGCACGATGACGCAGATCAGCGTAACGGCGGTAATGATGACGCTGTTGCCCAAATACTTGATATAGCTCCCGTTGGTATACGCTTCAACGTAATTGTGCCATTGCCACTTAGCGGGCAGGGCGAAGAATTGGCCGCTTAGAATCTCCTCGTTCGTCTTCAGCGAATAGAGCGCGAGCCAGATAAGCGGGTATAGCTGGGTGACGACCAAGACGGCGATCAGAAGGTAGACGAGTCCTTTGGCGATATTCGGCATCTGTCGTCTCCTCCTTAGCTGAACCTTTTGTCAATTCGGTTCATGACAGTATTGATCACGACGGTGAAGACCAGGCACAACACGACGAGCAGGGAAGCGAGCGCGCTGCCGTATCCGAATTCCTGGGAGTTGAACGATTGGGTGTACATATAGGTGGCGAGGACGTCTGTCGCATGCGCTGGCCCGCCGCCGGTCATGACCCACACCATGTCGAATGACTGAAGCGATCCGATGAAGGCAAGAACTAACGATATTTTAAAGATCGGGACGATCATCGGGAACGTAATATAGCGGTCCGCTTTGAAGCCTTCCGCTCCGTCGATCTTCGCCGCTTCGTAAATTTCGCTTGGAATGTTCTGGACGCCGGTGAATTGGATGAGCAGGTGATAGCCGAAATATTGCCACAGCGAGACGAAGTAGATGCAATAGATGGCGATCTTCGGTTCGGCGAGCCACGTATGCGCCCAACTCTCCAGACCGACGGAGATAAGCGCTTGATTCAGCATCCCGCCCATGGACGTCGGGTTGTAGATGGTCTTCCACAGCTGTCCGATAATGACGACGGACAGGATAACCGGGGTGAAGTAGATCGATACCAGTGTGTTGGCTTTGCGCACATAGCGGTTCAGCAGCACAGCCATCATTAAGCAGAACGGAATCTCGATCATGGACGCGGCTGCATACAGGAACGTTCTGCGCACGGCCGGCCAGAAGTAGGGATCATCGAACAGCAGCTTATGGTAGTTGTCGAAGCCGACGAATTTAGATACGCCGTAACCGTTCCAGTCGAGCGTACCGACATAGAAGGAATACAGGATCGGAACGAACACGATGCAGATGTACAGCAATAGTGCTGGCAAGATGAAGATGCCGATGGCATGCTTGGGGACTTTCAGTACGTTCAACGTTCGTCGCCTCCGTTGCTCCCGGAAGCCGAAAGGCGAAGAAGCGCATGGCTCCTTCGCACCTCGTTTTCCGGCTAGTGCAAGATTTTACTGGTCTTTGTTCGCCTCATAGGCGGTCTGATGCTCTTTGGCGACTTGAGCGGAATCGACCTTCTGCACGAACAGATTCTGCAGGCTGGTCAAGTGGGCTTGAGCCACTGCCGGGTTCATCGTATTGTCGAAGGCGATGTCGCCGCCGTTCACCTTGCCGAACAGATCCATGACGCTGATGGCCAGATCCGAGTAGCCGGCCGCCTTCATGTCGCCGTCTACCTTCTGCGGCAGGCCCACCGCGTTCTTGTTATCGAATTGTGCCTTCGGGAAGTTGAGGCAGTAGTAGTTCAGGAAGTCCTTCGCTTCTTGAATGTGCTTGCTGTTCGCGGCGATCGCGTATCCGGTGCCTGGGGCGAGCATGAATTGGTTGATGTCGCCTTTGCCGTTGACCGTCGGGAATTGGAACGCCGCGACGCTCGGGCCAACCGAAGAAGCGTCGATCGAACCGGTCTCCCAAGAGCCGAGCATGTACATGGCGGCTTTGCCCGTCGTGAACAGGTTGCGGCCGGAGTCGGCGTCGACGGCGGTAGCGCCTTCTTCGAATGCGCCGGCTTGAATCAGATCTTGGAAGCGGTCGACCGCTTCGATGAAGGCCGGGTCTTCGAACGTCGTCTTGCCTGCCGCTACGTCGCTCAGGAAGCCTGGGCCGTAAGTGCGAAGCACGATGTTCATGAAGATGAAGGAGCCGGTCCACGTATCCTTCTCGCCGATCGCCATTGGAATAATGCCTTTGTCTTTAAGCGCCTTCACGTCGGCGAGCAATTCTTCGAACGTCGCAGGCGGAGCAGAGATGCCGGCTTGCGCGAACAGGTCTTTGTTATAGTAGACGACTTCGATGTTGTTGCCGTCCGGCAGCGCGTAGACGTTGCCGTCGAAGCTGTAGTAGTCAAGCAGACCGGACTGGTAAGTGTCCTTCAGGCCGTTCTGGTCCAGCATATCGTTCAGCGGAACGAACAGGTCCGCGTCGACGAACGGCTTCATCTGGGCGGCGGGATTCACCATCGTGATGTCGGGAATCTCTTTGGAGTTCGCTTGCACCTTCAGCTTCTGCTTCTGTTGGTCGGTGTTAAGCGAATCGAATTCGATGTGGATGTTCGGATGTTCCTTCTCGTAGGCTTCGACAATCTGGTGAGCTGTCTTGTAGGTAGGCGTATTAGGGTCGACATAGATGTTCTGGAAGGTCAGCGTGACCTTCTCGCCCGAATTGGAGCTGGCCGGGCCGGCCGGCGAGCTCGCCGGAGCAGAAGCGTCTGCCGATGCGCCGCTGTTGTTATTGTTGTTGCTGCCGCAAGCTGCGAGACTAAGAGTCAAGGCTCCGGCTACAGCGATTGTAAGTGCTTTTTTCGACTTGGAATCCAATTTCAAATCCCCCTTTATCGGATGTAACCTCATTATTCATCAGCTAGCACTTGGCAACAATGAGTTAATTTTTATATATGAGGTTTGCTTTTTCAAGATTTTGGGTGAGAATCGTCCTAACTTCGTCATAGGGAATTCACAGGCCAATCCAACCCAAATTGAGGTATGATAGGGTGAGAATGACATATGGAGAGGGGAAGAGATCTAGATGACGGATTTGGCGAGAAGAGTATATGAGACAGCCGAAGCGCGCGGCGTTCGAATCGAAGTTCCGTTCCCGGAGCCGATCGTGGCTGAAGCGGGGGCTCTGTCGCTAGCGGCTCCATATATTCGGGAGAAGAGATATCGCAAGCCGCTCGTCGTCGCCGACGAGAACACGTACCGCGCGGCGGGCGCCCGGCTGATGGACGAGATGGCCGCTGTCGGGCTGGCGCCGGAGCTGACGCTCGTGCTGCCGGATCGGCTCGGCGATGTCATCGCCGACGAAGCGTCGATCGTGCAGACGCTGCTCGATGTTCAGCGATACGGCGCGGATGTTATCGTCGCCGCAGGCTCGGGCACGCTGCACGACATCTCCAGGTACGCCGCCTATACGGCGGGGCTGTCGTTCGTCTCGGTGCCGACTGCCGCGTCGGTTGACGGCTTCAACTCCAGAGGCGCACCCCTAGTTATCCGCGGAGAGAAGATCACGGTGCAGGCCATCGGGCCGATCGCGATATTCGCCGATCTGGATGTGCTCCGCAAGGCTCCGCCCGCCATGGCCGCTGCCGGCTTCGGCGACATGCTGGGGAAGCTGACGTCGCTGTTCGATTGGCAGTTCGGACGAATGACCGGCGGCGAGCCCTACTCCGAGCTTGTCGCGGACATAACCGAGCAGGCGCTGCGGGATTGTATCGAGAACGTTCAAGCGATTGGAAGCCGAACAGAGGCCGGCATTCGGATCTTGATGCAATCGCTGGTTGAATCGGGATTGGCGATGCTCATGCTGGGGCAGTCCCATCCGGCATCGGGCGCGGAGCACCATCTGTCCCATTATTGGGAGATGGAGCTGATGCGCACGGGAAGGCGCGCGTTGCTGCACGGCGCGAAGGTCGGCGTCGCCTGCGCCGAGATCAGCGCGCTGTATCATTCGCTCGCGGCGGAGCAAGCGGCGGGCGGGGAGGAAGAGGCGAGGGCGCTGCGGCAAGCGCTGGATCGCGTGCCTGCGGCGGAGACGATTCGCGGCTGGCTTCGCGAGGCGGGGGGGCCGGCGACTATTCGGGAGCTGGGCATCAGCGAAGAGCTGCTGCAGCGAAGCTTGGCGGAGGCGCACCGTATTCGGCCCAATCGCTTCACGCTGCTCCGAGCCTACAACGACGGCCGAGCGGCGCTTCGCAATTGAAGGCGCGCACCCTAGAATAGCTGAATACAGGTGAATCGGGCAGGTTTTGTGCCATAAATCACAAATTCCCGCTTATATCGGACGTATAAGGGGAGAAAGTTATTTTCATAATGACTATATCCGGTGTAGAATAGACATGAAAGGTTCAAATTCGACCTGTCCTGATGACGAGTGACGGAGACGACGCTTAGGCGTTAGGTTTGCGGAAGGACAGTTTGTAGCGCGGGATACTCGCTCCCAATAGCGGCTTTGTATGTGAAAATTGGTACAAAGTTATCGCCGGCGGTTCGCACGCGTACAAGCCAGGACGGAATTGACTACCGATTAGGAAATGACTGCAAAGGAGGATGCTCACGCATGTCCCAAATTTCGCAAGAGGCGCTCGAATCACAAGACGCCGCAGTGCAACGCAACCCGCAAGAGCTGCTCGATCAATTGCTGAAGCCGGAAGTTCAGGAATCCCTTACCGTATTGGTGGATAACCTGCCGAAGCTGACAGAGATGGTCACTTTCCTGACCGCTGCCTTCGACTTCGCGAAGAACGTGGCAACGGACAAGGTGCTGATCAATGACTTCGCTCACGGGATCGGCGAATTCGTGAAGCCGGTTGCCGAGAAGGCCAAAGGAATCGCGGCGGCGGCGATCGAAGCGAATGAACGCGCGGAAGCCGATACGTCTACGATCGGCATGTTCGGCGTACTGAAGCTGCTGAAGGATCCGCAAGTGCAGAAGACGCTGAAGTTCACGCAAGCCTTCCTTGGCGCTCTGTCGGAGAACAAGCAGCAGCGTTGATCACTACCCCACAACGGATAAGAACGGAGGATGGACATGTCTAAACATATTCTGATTCTGGGCGGCGGATACGGCGGCTTGCTCGCGGCGCTGACGGCGCGCAAGCATCTGACCAAAGCCGATGCCCGGATTACGCTGGTGAACCGTTACCCGACGCACCAAATCATCACCGAGCTGCACCGTCTTGCCGGCGACACGATCAAGGAGAAGGCCGTTGCGCTTCCTCTCGCGAAGCTGCTGAAGAACAAGGATGTCGATCTGGTGATCGACACGGTGAACGAGATTAAACCAGATGAGAAAAAAGTTCTGCTCGCCGGCGGCGCAGCGGTGTCCTACGACGCTCTCGTAGTCGCCTTGGGCAGCGAGACGGCTTTCTTCGGCATCCCGGGATTGCAGGAGAACAGCTTCACGCTGAAGTCGGTTGACGACGCGAACCGGATTCGCGCTCACGTCTATGCCCGCCTGGATGCGTACAAGCAATCGGGCAACAAGTCCGACGCGACGATCGTTGTCGGCGGCGGCGGCCTGACCGGCATCGAGCTGGTCGGCGAATTCGTCGACCGTCTGCCGGAAGTGTGCCGCGAGAAGGGCATCGACTTCGCGGACATCAAGCTGTACGTCGTTGAAGCGGGCCCGGCGATTCTGCCGGTACTGCCGCCGGATCTGATCGAGCGCGCGCAGAAGAGCCTCGAAGCTCGCGGCGTCGAGATCATCACGGGCGTGGCGATCACGGAAGCGACGAAGAACACGGTATCGCTGAAGGATGGACGCGTGCTCGAAGCGGGCTCGATCATCTGGACAGGCGGCGTTCAAGGCCATCCGGTCGTCGCGAACAGCGGCATCGAAGTGAACCGCGGCCGCGCTACGGTGACCGAGTCGCTGCAATCGACTTCGCATCCGGAAGTGTTCCTGGCCGGCGACTGCGCAGTCGTCTTCCCAAAGGGCGGCGAACGTCCGTATCCGCCGACGGCTCAGAACGCTTGGCAGATGGGCGAGACGGTCGGCCTCAACCTGAACGCCTTCTTCAAGGGCGGCAAGATGGAAGAGTTCAACCCGATCAACTCGGGCACGCTCGGAAGCCTCGGCCGCAAGGACGGCGTCGCGATGGTCGGCGGCAACAACATCCGTCTGAAGGGCACGCCGGCTTCGCTGATGAAGGAAGCGAGCAACATCCGCTACCTGTCGCACATCAACGGGTTGTTCGCATACGCGTACTAAGAGTGTTATGACTGAATGAGGGCCGTCTAGCAGGGTGTTCGCCTGCTGGGCGGCCCTTTTGCGCTTCGCGCGGCGCGCGGTGATCCGCAACAAGGCACCAAAAGTGCCTTGGTTGCCCGCTGCAAGCTGCGCCGGTCCGCAACAAGGCACCAAAAGTGCCTTGATTGCCCGCAGGAAGCTGCGCCCGCCCGCAACAAGGCACTAAAAGTGCCTTGGTTGCCCGCTGCAAGCTGTGCCGGTCCGCAACAAGGCACCCAAAGTGCCTTGATTGCCGGCTGCAAGCTGCGCCGGTCCGCAACAAGGCACCAAAAGTGCCTTGACTGCCCGCTGCAAGCTGCGCCGGTCCGCAACAAGGCACCAAAAGTGCCTTGATTGCCCGCTGCAAGCTGCGCCCGCCCGCAACAAGGCACCAAAAGTGCCTTGACTGCCCGCAGCAAGCTGCGCCCGCCCGCAACAAGGCACTAAAAGTGCCTTGGTTGCCCGCAGCAAGCTGAGCCGGTCCGCAACAAGGCACCAAAAGTGCCTTGGTTGCCCGCTGCAAGCTGCGCCCGCCCGCACCAAGGCACTAAAAGTGCCTTGGCTGCTCGCTGCAAGCTGCGTCGGTCCGCAACAAGGCACTAAAAGTGCCTTGATTGCCGGCTGCAAGCTGCGCCCGCCCGCAACAAGGCACCAAAAGTGCCTTGGCTGCTCGCTGCAAGCTGCGCCGGTCCGCAACAAGGCACCAAAAGTGCCTTGATTGCCCGCAGCAAGCTGCGCCCGCCCGCAACAAGGCACTAAAAGTGCCTTGGTTGCCCGCAGCAAGCTGTGCCGGTCCGCAACAAGGCACCAAAAGTGCCTTGATTGCCCGCAGGAAGCTGCGCCCGCCCGCAACAAGGCACCCAAAGTGCCTTGATTGCCCGCTGCAAGCTGCGCCCGCCCGCAACAAGGCACCAAAAGTGCCTTGGTTGCCCGCAGCAAGCTGCGCCCGCCCGCAACAAGGCACTAAAAGTGCCTTGATTGCCGGCTGCAAGCTGCGCCCGCCCGCAACAAGGCACCAAAAGTGCCTTGGTTGGCCGCTGCAAGCTGTGCCGGTCCGCAACAAGGCACCCAAAGTGCCTTGGTTGCCCGCAGGAAGCTGCGCCCGCCCGCAACAAGGCACTAAAAGTGCCTTGGTTGCCCGCTGCAAGCTGTGCCGGTCCGCAACAAGGCACTAAAAGTGCCTTGGTTGCCCGCAGCAAGCTGCGCCCGCCCGCAACAAGGCACCCAAAGTGCCTTGATTGCCCGCTGCAAGCTGCGCCCGCCCGCAACAAGGCACCAAAAGTGCCTTGATTGCCGGCTGCAAGCTGAGCCCGCCCGCAACAAGGCACCAAAAGTGCCTTGGTTGCCCGCTACACGCTGAGCCGGCCCGCAACAAGGCACCAAAAGTGCCTTGGTTGCCCGCTACACGCTGAGCCGGCCCGCAACACGCATGCCACCCTTCGCCCGCGGGCTAGATCATACCCCACTCCCTATATGCCTGATTGACCATGTAACGGCAAATTCGCTTTCCATTGGGATTAACGGGCAGCAGGAAGCCTTTCTCCACGAGCGCCTTCATATATTTTGCCGCAGTTCTGCGATGAATGCCGAAGGCAGCGGTCATATCCTCGGTTCTCAGGTAGCCCGGCCGCCCGAAACTTAGCTTAATAATCGCACGCTCCATTGGGTGGATAACTAGTCCAGAACCCGTCGGGGAGTGGCTGCTCTTGCCAAGCAACTGTTGAACAAGCTGTTGGCATTGCCTAGGTCTCTTCATAATGTCGTCATAAGCGAAACGTAGCACGATCCACCCGTCCAAGACGAGATGGTTCTGCCGCATCAAGTGGTCTGCGAATTGCCAGCGATCTGTGTCCCGCCAATGCGTTCCGTATCCGTCAATCTCGATGCACACCTTGAACCCTGCCGCCAAGTAGGCGTAGTCCAAATACCGCCAGCTATCCTTGTAATCCTTGACTTCGTATTCGGGATATAGTCCTTCCAGGCTCCCGGTTGCCGGCCACCACACTTGACTTAAGAACATGCGCTCAGCATGACCATGATCCGCCAAGCGCCGCTTGGCATCGCCTTTGCGTTCACGCGCATGCTGACTCTTCCATACGAGGTACGCCGAATTCAAATCCTCGGGCCAATGGCCATCAGTCGCGTGCTGCTTCATTCACATTCCTCCTAATATCAATATAAAAAAAGCCGCCAGCTCCGGGAGATCCGAAGCGGCGGCGTTCTTCGCGGCCAACAGCCTATATAGGGGAATCGTACCAGTATCGCTGAAGATTATCAAGCGCCTTTGTTAATCGGGGTGAGGGGGAGAGCTGCTCTCATTCCGGCATCTCCGCTAATCGGTCCAGAACCAGCTGCACCGCGATCGCATCGTCCAGGTAGCCAAACGGAAATGCATAGTCAGGGATAATGTCCGTTGACAAAATGAAGTATAGCAGAGCGCTGCCGGCGATGGCACGCTTCTCTGCGGAAGTCGACTCTCCACCGAACAGCTCATACAGGCTGCGGAGCTGTTCGATGAACGGCCCTGCGCCGCCGACACTCTCGATTTTCGATCGGAAGCTGTCCCTTATCGTCCGTTCTCCTTCATCCGTCAGCGCATACAGCTCGTACTTGCTCAATTCCTTGCGCACATGCTCCGCCGTGAAATGCGGATCGATGAAGTTGCTCGTCTGCAGCACACGCTGAATGGAATCAACGGACTCATGCCAGGAAGACGGCGTTCCGCTCACACCGCCCATAGCGCTCCCATTACCCGTTACGCCTGCATCGCCAACACCGTCCGAACCTCCACTTGCGCCACCAGCCGAGCTGGCGCCCGAACTACGCGATTTACCTAAACTACCTGCGCCGTATGCGCCAGCGGAGCCGCCCGCTGCGCTCGAACTACCCGCAATGCCTGCACCAGCAGCACCACCACCAGCAGCCGCACCGGCGCCCGCGCCAGCAGCACCACCACCAGCAGCCGCACCGGCGCCCGCGCCAGCAGCACCACCACCACCAGCACCACCACCAGCACCACCAGCCGCGCCACCCGCACCAGCCGAAGCGCCGCCTGAGCCGCCGCTGTTGCCGACATCATACCCCGCCGCCTCAAATAGCCGCCCCAGCGGTACGCCGAGATGCGCGGCGAACTGCTGCAGGTGGTCGAGCTTCGCCTGCTGCTTGCCGTTCGCGATGCGCGAGATGGTCGCCGTGTCAATGCCGGTCAGCGAAGCGAGCTTGCGCATGGATAAGGCGCGCTCCTTCATCAGCAGCCTCAAAGTAGCGCCCAGCCCCATATTCGGATTCCGCGTCTGATCGCGACGCTGACCGGGACGCTGACCCGGGCCCGAATTCCGACTCGGATCGAGATCGAAATCCCGTTCCAGTTCCAGATCGGGATCCCGATCCCGATCCCGATCCAGTTCCGGATCTCGATCCCGCTCGGGTTCCCCGCCGTTAACGGCCATAGACTTCCCTCCCAGGCAGCCGGATAAGGGCTCGATATGTTGAAGAAATCTCAACAAATTTCGGAGGAACAAGCACCGCAGCTCAACACTCCCAATACAATGCAGTAACAACTGGGGGGAGTGGATCGCGCATGGCTTGGCTGATGGTACTGGGGTTCGCCGTATCCTCCAGCATCGACAACTTGGGGGTAGGCATCTCCTATGGCATCAGGGGAATACGGATCGGTCTGCTGTCCAATCTGGTCATGGCGGTCGTATGCTTCATCTGCAGCGAGGCAGGCATTCGATTCGGCGGGTGGCTGTCGGCGGTACTTCCCGGCGTGATGCCGGTTGCGATCGGCGCGTTCATGCTGACCATCATTGGGTTTCGTATTATATTAATGGCGATCCCGCGCACGCCGCCGTCCGGTCAAGCGGAGGGAGCGAAGAGGCGGAAGGCCGGGAACCGTCTGGAGCGGATGCTGCAAAACCCCGAGACGGCCGACTTCGACCGTTCGGGCGAGATCGGCATCGGCGAGGCTGTCGTTCTCGGCATCGCGCTGTCCGCGAATGCGATCACGAACGGGCTGGGAGCGGGGCTGCTCGGATTGTCGCCGCTAGCCATCTCGCTCGCCGCGGCCGCCGGGAGCTTCATCACGGTCTGGGCAGGAGTCGCCATTGGACGAAGGGCCGCCAACGTCCGAATCGGGCGATTCACGCTCGGCCAATTCGGGACGCTGCTCAGCGGCGTCATCATCGTGCTGCTGGCCTGCCGCACGTTGCTGTAGCGGGTGGGCAACCTGCGCAAGCGTCTCCTTGTCTATCTAGTTTACGATGCGAAGTCTCTTGATATGTCATGTGAAGCAAGAAGACGCCTCGCGATGGGCTCGCGGGGCGTCTTCAGCTATTCATTGGGGATTCGCCAGCACAATAGGCAGGAAGATGTCGTCGATGATTTCCTCAATCGCTTGAACGGATATTGGTTCATGCGTAGACAGCAACTCGAATCCGATCAGGTCGATCGGAAGCGTGACAACCCTGTCCTTGACCCGCCGGGGATCGACTTCCCCCCTTTGAACCGCGCGGTTCAGAATCTCCTTAATGGCCACCGCCAGCTTGTCCTCTGTCCTCGATCTCAAGGCCTCAGGCATGGAAGAGATGATGTCTTTCCCATGTTGATCGCTCATCAGGCCGTGAATCGTCTCCGCACCGATCATCTGCATAGGCGTCGTTAACCTTCTCAGCAAGGTCAGCAGATCCTCGCGCAGACTCCCTGTATCCGGAACTTCCATGGAAGGCTTGGGCAGATGTTTGAGAATGACCGCTGCAACTAAGGCGTATTTATTGGGCCAGCGGCGGTACACCGCGTTCTTGTTCGTTCCGGCGCGAGACGCGACACCCTCCATCGACAGGCGGGAGTAGCCGATCTCGCGAAGCTCATCCCAAGCGGCCTGGAGGATGGCGTTCTCCAGAACCTCGCCGCGCCGCCGCGTGCTCGTGCTCCGATCCTCGCTCTTCTTCCCGTCCACGCTTTTTTTTCCTTCTTTCCAAATAAGGCTTACTTTCTTTTTATCACTTTCCGGTGCATCTTGCATGAATTTTTGTTGCAATTCTAGCTGAATCGGAATAAGATGTGCTTATTGGGTACGGTACGTACCGTACCTTAAATGCTTGAGGAGGCGTATTCGAATGGCGACAACTAAAGCTGCAGCACAGCAATCCTCCAAAGAGAAGCTGGATCCGAGGATTGTGAAGATATCGCTGATCTTGGTGATCGGCGCGCTGGCTCCTCTATTGGATTCGACAATGGTCAATGTGGCGGTCGACACGCTGACTGCGGACTTTGAGAGTGCCGTATCGGCTATCCAATGGGTCATTACGGGCTATGTGCTGGCCATGGGGCTGGCCGTGCCGATATCCGGGTGGGCCGTCAGACGGTTGGGGGGCAAGCAGGTTTACTTGTTCTCGCTAGTTGCCTTTTTGACCGGATCTATTCTATGTTCGTTATCTTGGGATGCTGGCAGCCTGATCGCGTTCCGCATTGTGCAGGGAGCGGGAGCGGGACTTCTGGTACCGACCATGCAGACTGTGCTGGTCCAGACGGCGGGGAGACAGAACCTGGGACGCGTCATGGCCATTATCGGCATTCCGGCGCTGCTCGGACCGATTCTCGGACCCGTACTGGGCGGACTGATCGTGGATGGGCTGAGCTGGCGCTGGATCTTCTATGTGAACATCCCGATCACTGCTGTCGCGCTGCTACTGGCCTGGCGGGGAATCCCGAAGCAGGAAGCGGCCGGGGGCAAGCAGCCGCTGGACATCGTCGGCCTTGCGCTATTGTCTCCCGCGTTCGCGCTGCTTATCTACGGCATATCCGAAGTGTCCGGATACGGCGGACTAGGCCATCGGGAGGTCGTTATTCCGCTGGCTGTCGGCCTGGCGCTCATGGCGGCGTATATCGTCCATGCGCTGCGTACCGCCCGAATGCCGATGCTCGATATCCGGCTGTTCCGGTCGCGTCCTTTTCTCGCATCGAACGTGACGCTCTTCTTGTCTGGCATGGTCATGAACGGAGGGCTGCTGCTCATTCCTCTGTACTATCAGCAGGTGCGCGGCGAGAGCGTGCTGGACACCGGTCTGCTGCTGATTCCGCAGGGAATCGGCATGCTGCTGACGAGAAGCTGGATTGGGCGGTTGACGGAGCGAACGGGGGCGCGATTCATCGTTATCATCAGCTTGGCGTTCACGGTTGCCGGCACCTTGCCATTCGCCTTCGCTGATGCGGGTACGGGCCATCTTCTGCTGGCTGCGGGGCAGCTCGTGCGCGGAGCGGCTTCGAACGGGCTGCTGATTCCGATTATGGTCACAGCTTATGAGGGATTGAGACAGGATCAGGTTCCGCACGCCAGCGTGTCGACGCGGATCTTCCAGACGATTGGCGGAGCGTTCGGCTCAGCCGTCTTGGCCGCCGTGATCGACCATGAGTTGTCGGGTCGTGCGGCTGTTGGCGTGGGGGAGTTGGCGGATGCGTATCAGACCGCCTTCTGGTGGTCGATCGGATTCTCGGTAGTTTCGCTGCTTCCGGCATTGATGTTGGCGGCGCGCAGGAGAGAGCCTGGAGATTAAGGGCGGGCGAATTCCAACGGGATGCGCTACAATAGGGAGAATAGGACGAGGCGAAGGGGAGGGGAGAGGCGGCATGCGAAGCACTCGGGGTACGGGAAGTATGGGCAGTGCGGGCGGTACGAGCGGCAGCGGGTTGCATAGTCCTTTCACACGGCGAGCGGTCGCCATCATCCGCAGTATCCCCGAGGGCAGCGTCATGACGTACGGGCAGGTCGCGGCATGTGCGGGAAGCCCGAGAGGGGCGCGGCAGGTGGTGCGAATTCTACATTCTCTGAGTCAAAAAGAACAGTTGCCCTGGCACCGCGTCGTGAACGCAAAGGGCGAGATCGCGCTGCAAGACTCGGAGGCCCGCTATATGCAGGAGCACTATCTGCGGGAGGAAGGCGTCGAGATCGACCGGCAAGGCCGGCTCGATCTGGCATGCTACCGGTATGAACCGGCGCCTGAGCTATAGCAGCAGCAACAGCGGTGCGGGACAATCCCGCACCGCTGTTGCTATGCGGAACAATTGCTGCGCACGCGTTAAACCGGCCTGCCCCCATCCAACGGACGCCGCTGCCGCTATTGCCTTCGAATGGGCACGTTCCGTGCGCTAACGGACGCCACAGCCGCTATTGAGCCGATCTGCATCTCATTATTCGACCGTCAAAAGCCGAACATAACGCCTTATTTCCGTTAAGGTGCGGAACTGAGCCATCGGGATAGGAACATAAGAAGGGCGCAACCCCTATGGACTGCGCCTTTCTGCTTGCTTGCGTCGGCCGCGCTTGCCGATTAAGCGGGCTAGACGGCGCCCGCTCGCATCGGCTCGCGACCGTTAAGCCCGCCCTTCGAGCCGCCGCTCTCTTACCGGCTCGTGCCGATGAAGCCCGTCTTCAGCCAGCCGGCTCTCTCGCCGGCTAGCGCCTATTATGCCCGCTCCTCAACCAGACGAGCGATCTCGACGATCGTCTTCGCCGCCAGCTCCATCACGTCGAGCGAAGCGTACTCGTAGCGGCCGTGGTAGTTCTCGCCGCCCGTGAAGATATTCGGCGTCGGCAGCCCCATGTAGCTCAGCTGCGAGCCGTCGGTGCCGCCGCGGATCGGCTTGATCTTCGGCTCGACGCCGAGGCCCTGCATCGCTGCCTTCGCGACGTCCATGATCTCCGGCACCGGCTCGATCTTCTCCCGCATGTTGAAGTATTGATCCTTCAGCTTCAGCTCGACCCGCTCTGCCCCGTACTTGGCCTGGAGCTCCGAAGCGATCTGCTTCATCTTCTCCTTGCGCGCTTCGAACTTCGCGCGGTCGTGGTCGCGCACGATATAGTGAAGCATCGTCTCTTCCACATTGCCCTGCATCGTATTCAAATGATAGAAGCCCTCGTAGCCTTCCGTGTGCTCGGGCGCTTCCTGCTGCGGCAGCGCGGCTTGGAACTCCATGGCGATCTTGATCGCGTTGACCATCTTGTTCTTGGCGCTGCCCGGATGCACGTTCTTGCCGTGGAAGTAAACCTTCGCCTCCGCCGCGTTGAAGCTCTCGAATTCCAGCTCGCCCAGCTGCGCGCCGTCCATCGTGTAAGCGAACTTGGCGCCGAAGGCCTCCACGTCGAAGCGGTGCGGCCCTCGGCCGATCTCCTCGTCCGGCGTGAACGCGACGCGAATCTTGCCGTGCCTGATCTCCGGATGGCCAATTAAATAAGCCATCGCGGTCATAATCTCGGCGACGCCCGCCTTGTCGTCGGCGCCCAGCAGCGTCGTGCCGTCCGTCGTGATGAGCGTATGGCCGACCACCTTCTTCAGCTCTGGGAAGTCGTTCGGCGACAGCACGATATTCAGTTCTTTGTTCAAAAGGATGTCCTTGCCGTCGTAGTTCTCCACCACTTGCGGATTGACGCCTTCGCCGGTGAAGTCCGGCGACGTATCGACGTGCGCGAGGAAGCCGATCGTCGGCGCGTCCTTATCGGTGTTGGCCGGCAGCGTCGCCATGACGTAGCCGTTCCCGTCGATCGTCACTTCCTGCATGCCGATCGTCTTCAGTTCTTCGACCAGCATGCGCAAGAGCGTCCACTGGCCGGGCGTCGAAGGGCAAGTCTCGCTCGCATCGTCCGATTGCGTGTTCACCTTCGCATAAGCGATCAATCGTTCCATTAACTCTGTTCTCATCGCACTATCACTCCTATGTATTGGATATCCAATATTTCAACCGCATCGTTCTGGCGTTCGCCCGAATCTCATTCGGGTCGGGAAGCCGCGCAGCCGCTCCTGCCGCAGCCAAGCCTTCCTCGCTCTGAAGCGAGCCGATCACCCGCTTGATCTCCTCGGTCAAGACGGCCGCGGCGCCGTGCCCGAGGCCGAGCAGCTCGCCAAGGCTTGCCGTGCTGTCCTCCGTCACGAGCGGGTAGTCCTCGGGCTTCGCGATCCCGCTCGCGGCCTCCTCGTAGAACGCCCGCACGAGCCGGGCGCGGGCTTGGCCCGAGCCTTCCGCGACGATGAACGCCTGCACGATCGTCGCCCGGGCTTGTCTACGCTGGGCAATGCCGCAGAACTTCAGCCCGTCGATGCTAAGGTCATAATCGCCCGGGCAGTAAGCGCCTGCGATCTCGCCCTTGTCCACGCGGCGGCCCGTTCCGGCGAGCGCCTCGCGGATGAGAGTATACATCTTCTCGAAGTCCTCTCGGAAGTCGGACAAGCTCGATGAAGTCTTCGGCAGAATGAGCGACACGTTCAGCACGCCGGTGTCCAGCGGTACGGCCGCTCCGCCGGAGTGGCGCACGACGACGTCGTAGCCGTCGGCTTCGAGCTGCTGCGCAGCAGC
>NZ_JACJVN010000115.1 GCF_014212015.1 Cohnella lubricantis
AATCGAGTAACTTGGGAGCCCGGGGTGCGAAACTGCGGAGATACTTTAGATGGGAGAGGATGAGGGAATCATGTCGAACGAGACGAGAGCTGCTGAACAGTACCGGGCTTGGCTGGAGGATCCGGCAGTCGACGAGCAGACGAAGGAAGAGCTTCGCGGCATTGTCGATCAACCGAAGGAGATCGAGGACCGCTTCTACCGCGATCTGGAGTTCGGCACTGGCGGATTGCGCGGCGTCATGGGCGCCGGGACGAACCGCATGAACCGGTACATCATCGGCAAGGCGACGCAAGGATTCGCGGCGTATCTGCTTAGTGTTGCGGGTGCAGGGCAAAGTGCCGGCGCAATTGCTGCTGCCACAGGTGCAGCCGCTGCCGCCGGTGCAGCCGCAGGCACAACCGCTAACTGGGACGCGGCCGCCGCGCCATCCGTCGTGATCGCGCATGATTCCCGCAACAACTCCGACGTCTTCTCGCTGGAGGCGGCTTGCGTGCTGGCTGCGAACGGCATCAAGACTTACCTGTTCCGCTCGCTCCGCCCGACGCCCCAGCTGTCGTTCGCGGTGCGGGACCTGAAGGCTTCCGGCGGCATCGTCGTCACGGCGAGCCACAACCCGCCGGAGTACAACGGGTACAAGGTGTACGACGCCACGGGCTGCCAGCTCGTGCCTGCTGACGCAGAGCAGGTCATCGCCGCGATTCGCGAGGTCGAATCGTTCGATCAGGTGAAGCGCCTCACTCCGCAGGAGGCGGAAGCGCAAGGCCTCATCGTCTGGCTCGATGAAGAGGCAGACGAGAGATTCACGGATGCGGTCGCCAATCAAAGCGTCAATCCGAAGCTTATGAGAGAGCGCGCGGGAGCTGCGCTTCAGGTTGTTTTCACGCCGCTGCATGGCACTGGCAACCTGCCGGTTCGCCGCGCGCTGGAGAAGGCGGGCTTCACGAACGTACACGTCGTGCCCGAGCAAGAGAAGCCGGACGGCATGTTCCCGACGGTGAAGTCGCCGAACCCGGAGGAGCACGAAGCGTTCACGCTGGCCATCGCGCTCGCGGACAAGGTCGGCGCGGATCTGATCATCGGCACGGACCCGGACGCCGACCGGATGGGCGCAGTCGTGAAGAACGACGAAGGCCGCTTCGTCGTGCTAACCGGCAATCAGTCCGGCGCCCTGATGGTGCATTACCTGCTCTCCAACCTGAAGCAGCAAGGCAAGCTGCCCGCGAACGGCGCGGTCGTGAAGACGATCGTCACGAGCGAGATGGGCGCGGATATCGCCGCCGCCTATGGCTGTACCGTCATGAACACGTTGACGGGCTTCAAATATATCGGCGAGCGGATGAACGAGTTCGAGAAGACCGGCTCGCACCAGTTTCTTATAGGATATGAAGAGAGCTATGGCTACCTGACCGGCACTTATGCGCGAGACAAAGACGCGGTCGTCGCCGCGCTGCTCATCTGCGAAGCGGCCGCTTATTATAAGGCGCAGGGCAAGACGCTCTACGACGTGCTGCTCGAGCTGTACGAGCAATACGGCACGTACCTGGAGAAGTTGGAATCCCGCACGCTGAAGGGCAAGGACGGCGTCGCGCAGATCGCCGCCATCATGAGCGATTGGCGCGCCAACCCGCCAACTGAGGTTGCGGGCGTCCGAGTCACCCAAGTGCTGGATTACGAGCAAGGGCTGGACGGCCTGCCGCGCGAGAACGTGCTGAAGTTCCTGCTGGACGATGGCTCGTGGTTCACGCTGCGGCCGTCTGGCACGGAGCCGAAGATCAAAGTGTACTTCGCGGTTCGCAAGCAGGGGCTGCCTGCGGCTGAAGCTGCAGTGGCGCGTCTCGCTGCGGATGTCATGGCGCGCGTCGACAGCTTGAGTTGATCGGACGACTGTCGGGAGAGAGCTAAGGCATTATTTTTATCAATAATGGTTTATGGAACAACTAGAGGAGTGACTGCAGTGCCCCAGTGGCTGGAACGTTGGAATCGCAGCTTCGCCAAGTGGCTGTGGGTAGTCGTGCTGATCGGCTTGGTCGGCACGCTGCCGCTGATATATGCCCGTATGCAGACGGAAGCTTCGGCCAAGAAAGTCGAATTCGTCATGGATTATCGCGACCTGTTGCAAGCATCGATGACGCAACCCGATCCGCAGAGCTATGTGGACAAGCAGTTAACTCTCCTGAAGAGCGCGGGCGTGAATGCCATGTCCGTGTACGAGAGCACGCTGGAGGAGCTGGTGTGGGCCGGCGAGGTGTCGGTGTTCGGCGCTCAGCAAGCGGCGATGCTGGAAGGCAAGCTGCCGCAGGTTGGCGACAACCGCACCTATCTTCTATTTAATAAGCCGGAGGATGAGGTTGTATATCGCCCGATGATCGAAGCGGCATTCGCGGCGGAAGGCGTCAGCGGCTGGTCAGCGCAAGGACGCGACGGCCTGCTCATTGGCACGAGCCCTGACTACGCGACGATGCGCGCGATGCAGCCGAACCCGCTCGCGATCCAGAAGCTGAGAGACTTGGGCTTCCTCATCGTTCCTCGCTTGTCGGACCGCCTGCCTTATAACGACGAAGAGATCGGCAGATGGATCGATTCGTTCAAGGCGAACGGCGTGACGAGAATTATTTTCGACGGGGATGCGGTGACGGGTTATAGCAATCAGGCGGCGCAAGGGAGCCTGAATCTGTTCGCCGAACGGTTGAAGCAGGCGGGCATCGGCATCGGCGCGATCGAGAATCTGAAGGCTCCGCAGAAGGGCTTCGGCACGCTGTCCAAGCTGCTGGATTACGACGTCGTGCGCGTGCATTCGGTATCGGAAGCCGAGATGAGCGCGGCGAATCCGAGCACCCTGGCGGATCGGTTCCTGCTGGCGGTCAAGGATCGCAACCTGCGCATGATCTATCTGAACGCCATGGCAGCCAAGGATGTGTCGAAGGGCCAGATCAACGTTCCGATCGACACCATTGCGAAGTCGCTGGCGGGCCCGGATGGCGCGATCAAGCAGATCGGCGAATTCGGATTCGTTCCAGGCGAAGCGCATGCATTCGATGTACACAAGGCCCCGGTCGAAAAGCTATGGAAAGCGCTGGCGATCCTCGGCGCCGTCGCGCTGATTGCGTTAACGATCGGCCTGTTCATCCCGGCGATCCTGGTGCCGGTAACGATCATCGGCCTCATCGGCGGCGCAGGTGTGCTGGCCCTCAGCTCCTCCCTGCTCGATCAGGCGCTCGCCTTGGCGACAGCGATCGCGGCGCCGACCGCTGCCATGGCGCTGCTCATCCGCTGGCTGCGGACGAAGCATGACCGCAAGGACGCCCTGCCGCGCTCCGCTTGGGCACGGCTCGGCGGCGCCATTCTGCTGTACGTGAGAACATCAGTTATCTCGGTGTTCGCGGTGCCGTTCGTCATCGCGCTGCTGAACGACATCACATATGAGCTCGTGCTCCAGCAGTTCCGCGGCGTCAGCCTGCTGCACCTCGCGCCGATCGCGCTGGTCGCGCTGTACGCGGTGCTGTATGGATACGGAAGCTCGGTTCGGGCTAATGTAGTGAACCTGCTCAAACAACCGATTACGGTTCTATGGGTCGCCGTGATCGCGGTAGTCGGCGCGATGGGCATGTACTACCTGTCCCGGACCGGCAACGGCGGCGCGGCATCGGGCCTGGAGCTGCAGTTCCGCTCCTTCCTGGAGAGCACGTTCGGGGTTCGCCCGCGGACGAAGGAGTTCTTGCTTGGCCATCCGATTTTCCTAGTTGGCCTGTTCATCGCGCTGCGTTACCGTTGGGGACTGGTGCTGATCGTCGCGGCGACGATCGGGCAGCTGTCGATGGTCGACACGTTCGCCCACATCCACACGCCGGTGTACCTGTCCGCGATGCGCGACCTGCTCGGCCTCGCGCTGGGCGGCGCCATCGGCCTCGTCGGCATCGCCGTCTGGCGGATCGTCGAGGTGCTGTGGCAGCGCTACGGCTCTGCGGCTATAAGGCGGGCATAAGGCAAGTGCGGTCAAGCGGGCTTAGGGGCAAGCGATGGTGAAGCGGGCTTAGGAGCACGTGCGCTCAAGCGGGGGTTCAGGGGCAAATGCGGGTGCTTACGGCAGGCGCGGTGAAGCGAGTTTAGGGTAAGCGCGGGTGAAGCGGGCTTAGGAGCACGCGCGCTCAAGCGGGGGCTCAGGGGCAAATGCGGGGGCTTACGGCAGGCGCGGTGAAGCGAGTTCTAGCGTAAGCGCGGGTGAAGCGGGCTTAGGAGCACGCGCGCTCAAGCGGGGGCTCAGGGGCAAATGCGGGTGCTTACGGCGGGCGCGGTGAAGCGAGTTCTAGCGTACGAGCTGCGTATGGCGACCGGTATCATTCGGGCGCGCGGCCTCCTCTCCGGCATCGCATGAACGTTGGACAAGCTTCACAAGCTAAACGATAGACGCCAAGAGGCTGTTCCGGAAGTCTTGTTGCGAGACGGAGGAACAGCCTTTGCTTGGAACGGTAGATTACTGTTATCGAAGCGGCTACATGTTAGCCGGAAGCGCAGGGGAAGAGCGCGCGGTTAGTTGGCGATGGTGCCGGGCGTGTGCTTGGTGGAGCTGCGTCGAGTGTGCGGGTTCGTTAGGGGAATATGGTGCTTAGTGCGCCAGTTAGGTGGAGTGGTGCTGAGTCCGTGGATTAGTTAGTCAATGGCGATGAGCGATAACGGAATCACGTTCCGCTATTTCGAAGATTGATATGTGAGTGTGCGATATAACGGAAGCGTGTTCCGTTATTTGCCCTTTAGCGTTGGATGGAGAGCGAGAATCTGCCGAATAACGGAAATCCGTTCCGTTATGAGTTCAAAGCGCGGTGCTGCGGTGGAAATAACGGAATGCTGTTCCGTTAAGCCGTTAGCGTCCAGCGGGGATATGTGGAAGAGCGCACTCAGTACGAATGCGCTGATCCGTGCAAAATGCTGGCGTTCCGTATAAATGCTGACGTTCCGTATAAATGTTGCCGTTCCGTCTAAATGCTGACGCACAAAAGCGGCGCTGCCTACAAATTGGCGGTTCTCCGCACAGCCGCGGAGAGAGGCTGCAGAGGCTTCGCATCACCTCTCATCCAATCGTGTCTGAGTAAATTCTCATGGGATTTCTAATCGGAAGGAATCCCATTCTAATGTAAACGTGGGCGGTGAGTGCCATAATGAAGGAAAATCCAAACGGCAAGGTCAACCGTCTCGTGCTGTCCGGCTACTATGGATATCGCAACAGCGGGGATGAAGCCGTGCTTCTGAGCATACTAACGGCATTGGAACAGGCTTCCAAGACCAAGGGTGTCGCGATCGAGCCGATCGTGCTGTCCGGCGATCCGGCGTGGACGGAGAAGCAGTATGGCGTTCGCGCCATGCCGCGCATGGGCGTCGGCAACATCCGCGCCGCGCTCCGCGGGAGCGACGGACTCATCAGCGGCGGCGGCAGTCTGCTGCAGGATGCAACCGGGCTGGGCTCGATTCCGTATTATTTGGGCGTGATGGAGATTGCCCGCTGGTGCGGCAAGCCTGCGTTCGTCTACGCCCAAGGAATCGGGCCCGTGAACCGGGCGCTGTTCCGCCCGTGGATCGCGCGCGCGATGCGCAAAGCCGCCTACGCGAGCGTGCGCGACGCCGAATCGGCCGAATTGCTCGCCCGATTCGGCGTCCCCCATGACCGGATCGACGTCGTCCCCGATCCGGTCATGGGCTTGCCGCTGCCGCCGGCTGCCGATGACGCGGACCCCCGGTCCGCGTCATCGGCCCCGGCCGGCGCCAGCGGCGACGCCTTCGGCGGCGCGGGCGCAGCCGC
>NZ_JACJVN010000116.1 GCF_014212015.1 Cohnella lubricantis
GCGAAGAGGGGCTGGAGGAACGTGTAAGCGGTGCAAGAGCGGTGACAGGGGGTGAAGTGGGGGGGGAGTATCGTGTAAGCGGTCCAAGCCCGGTTACAGAGGGCGAAGCGGGGCAGGTGGAACGTGTAAGCGGGCCGTGCCCGGTTACAGAGGGCGAAGCAGGGCGGAAGGAACGTGTAAGCGGTCCAAGCCCGGTTACAGAGGGCGAAGCGGGGCGTGAGGAACGTGTAAGCGGTCCAAGCCCGGTTACAGAGGGCGAAGCGGGGCAGGTGGCACGTGTAAGCGGGCCGTGCCCGGTTACAGAGGGCGAAGCGGCTCGAGTGCAGCGGAGTGCCGGAACGAAGACCTCTCGGCCGGCATATATTGTCGCATCAGCGAGGGGAGTGGTCTCTCGAACGCGGATGTAAGAGGAGGTGGCCTCCGTGCTTATCGAATTGTTGTCCATCGCGGTCGCATATGCCGGTGCTATCGCATACGCCAGGTGGGTTGCCCATTATCGCGGCCGAAGCGGGAAGAGGCAGCGCCGTTATATGCTCGTCGCCGGCAACCACGAGGCGCAGATCGAATGGTACTTGCGCGCGCTCAGGCGGTATTCCCGGAGAAGCGGGACGGACGTGCGGATGACCGTATGGCTCCGCGATTCCTCGGATGAGACGGGATCGATCGTGCGGCAGATGGCGCGTCTTGACGACGGGATCGATTGGATGGCGATGACAGGCAAGCCGGCTGAATCAGAGAAGAGCCGGGAACTGACAAGCGTGCCTATGGCATATGCCGACGGCATTGGAGCGGTCCCGATCGGCATCGGATTCGAGGATATGGCGGCAGGGAATAACGCGAACGAGATTGTCGACGAGGACGGAACGGAAGCGCTCTCGAATGCTATGAGAGCGGGATCGATGGCAAGCGGCGACGCGGTTGAACTGGCGGCGGACTTCGTGGAGACGAGTCTGGTTGCCGAGGATGTAACGGCGGGGCTGTTCGCCTGCGAGAGCGGTATGGAGACGGTCGGCGAGACGGGGAGCGCTGCGGCAAGCAATGAGATGAGAGGCGCTGCAGCAATTGGCGAGACGAGGAGCGCCGGAGCGAGAAGCGGGGAGCTGGCGAGCGGCGTGTGGTCGGACACTCGGCTGGAGAGCGTTCAGCCCGTGTGGATTGAGCTGTCGAAGCCGGAGGACGTTGCGCGGCTGCCGATCTGAATGAGCGAGCGCGGCATTGTGCCAGCTCTCGAATGGCGAGCGCTTACGGTCACTCGGGCGGAAGCCTGAGTGGATCAGCTTGCTTGTATACCGCACGTAGTGCTGCCTGCCAATAGCCAACTCTCCGCCCCATTCGCTTCACGCCTCGCCCCATGCGTCGCAGTAACGCCAGAGTAACTCGAATTGGCTGTGCACGCCGCCGAAGCGCCGGAGAAACACGAATTTGGCGAACATCTCGCCTCATGCACTGCAGGAACGCAGGGCGAATTTGGGTTGAAATGGAAGCGCGGCATTGAATATAATGATAACAAAGACAACTTTCGGGTGAAGCACACTCGCTGGCTTAAAGGCCGGTGGAGTGTGCTTTATTGTTGTTGCACAAGGGGGGCGGAGATGGTGAGGGCTGTAGTATATGCGGCGCGAACGGGACAGGGATGGGAAGCGCGTTACTCGGTTGCCTGGGAGGTGGATACAGCTTATTGGGACGGCAAGGCGGCAGAGCTGATCCGGCTGCGCGAGCCGCTGCCGCTCGGTCTGGCGGAGGCGGTGTGCGGCCGGCTGAAGGAGGCGATTCGAGCGGGTGGCGGCGGATGGACGGCAGAACGATTGGCGGGCGAGCTGCGGAGAACAGCAGAGCTGGCATGGGGTCTGGCCGAGAAGAGCGAGACGCCGGGGCAAAGGGTTCGTTATTCAGCCGTCCAGCCTAAGCTTCATTGGGAGGTCGAGGAGCATCGCTTCGGCGAGCGGATGGTACCTGTCTCAGCTAAGCGGGAAGTTCAGGGGCCAAGCTGCTGCCAACGGGATAAGCCCGCCGAAGCTGAGCCGCTCGAGCAAGCGGCGCGCTTGGCGGCGGACTGCATGCGCGGCCGCTCGCTGCTGCGCGAGGAGGCCGCCGCCATGCTCGCGGAGGCGGCGCCTGCGCTCGCGAGCGGCGCAGCAGCGCTTCGCGCGCTGCAGCTAGCCGCGCTGCGCTGCGGCGTGCGCCTGGCGGCCGCGATCGCGCCCGCTGGCGCAGCGATGGCGCCCATCGGCGCAGAAGCCGCCGATG
>NZ_JACJVN010000015.1 GCF_014212015.1 Cohnella lubricantis
GGCGGGCGTCGCGCGCGTCGTGCCGCAGCCGGGCGCAGCGGCTGCGGGAGCTGCCGGCGGCGGAGGCGGTAGCCTCGCCGTCGCCGCCGGCGACAAGGTGCAGCACGCCAAGTGGGGCGTGGGCACCGTTGTCGCCGTGAAGGGCAGCGGCAACGATACGGAGCTGCAGATCGCGT
Source organism: Cohnella lubricantis (assembly GCF_014212015.1). Taxonomy (GTDB): domain Bacteria; phylum Bacillota; class Bacilli; order Paenibacillales; family Paenibacillaceae; genus Cohnella; species Cohnella lubricantis. The sequence continues at coordinate 177 of NZ_JACJVN010000015.1, forward strand.
TCCCGGCGCCGGTCGGGGTGAAGCGGCTGCTCGCCGCATTCGCTCCGCTGACCAAGCTGTGATAGATACGATCAGAGCGAGGCGATGGACGAAGTCGACTCGCTCTGGCGCAAACGCAAGCCAACTCAAGATAAGCCCGAATAGGGCTTTTCTTTTTGCCTGCGGAGCGATTTGACATGCCCGGCAGCGCTCCCATAGACTAGGGGAGAAATGTACATATTATTGGAACGAAGAGAGGGTTATCGGATGACCGAGCCGCTGAAGCGGATGCAAGAACTCGTGGCGACGCTGAACGATCACAGCCGCCGCTATTACACCGAAGATAATCCGACGATTAGCGATAAAGAGTACGATCTGTTATACGACGAATTGGTTGCGCTGGAGGCGCAGACGGGCGAGACGCTGCCAGACTCGCCGACGCGGCGGGTAGGCGGCGACATCCTGAAGGGCTTTGAGCCGCATCGCCATCTGGCCCGTCTGTGGAGCCTGGACAAGGCGCAGAGCACGGAAGATCTGGCGGCTTGGGAGACGCGCGTCCGCAAGCTGATCGCCGATTACAACGCGAAGAATCCGGAGCGGCCGCTGCCGGAGCCGGAGTTCGTCGTCGAGCTGAAGTATGACGGCTTGACGCTGAACCTGACTTACGAAGGCGGCGAGCTGGCGCAGGCTGCAACTCGCGGCAACGGGGTCTTATCGGTAAAAAATGAATTGTATAAAAAGGCTCAGGGCAAATTAACCAAAACCTTGAAATATGCCATATTATAATTAGACAAGGGGGAGGTGTTCTCTCATGGAAATAAAAGAGCGGATCGAGCAGTTACGAACACTTATTAAATATCACAATGAAAGATACTATGATCTCGATGAACCTGAAATTACTGATTATGAATATGACCAGCTTCTTGACGAATTAAAAAAACTTGAATCACAATATCCAGAATTCAATATTTCGGATTCTCCTACGAAAAAGGTAGGGGGCGCGGTAAAGCGTGAACTTAGAAAAGTAAGGCATGATGTTCCGGTTATAAGTCTTCAAGACGTATTTAATAAAGATGAAGTTTATGCTTTTGTGGAGAAGGTAAAGTCCCAAATTCCTGATTCTAAATTTGTAGTCGAGACGAAAATTGACGGTTTAACGGTTTTGTTAAGATATCGAGAAGGCAATCTCGTAGAAGGTATAACAAGAGGTAATGGTGAAGAAGGCGAATCGGTTTATGAAAATTTATTGGAAATCAAGTCCATACCTCAGACGATCCCTACGACCCTACCTTATGTAGAAGTTCGAGGGGAAGTCTACATGTCAAATGAAGCATTTGAAATGATCATGAAAAAGCAACAAGAGAGTGGTGGAAAAACCTACAAAACAGCGAGGAATTTAGCCGCAGGATCTTTAAGGCAATTAGACCCCCAAATTGTTAGGGAACGTAACCTTGATATTTTTGTTTTTAATCTTGAGATATCAGAAGGAAAAGAGTTTGTCTCCCATGCAGAATCATTGGAATGGTTAAGTTCTCTAGGTTTCTCAGTTGTACCTGACTATCAAATCTGCTCAACAGCAGATGAGGTATGGGAAAGCATTTCAACAATTGGAGAAAAAAGATGGGAATTGCCGTTTGGCATAGATGGAGCAGTTGTAAAGGTTGACAACTTGGACGATAGAAAAGTATTGGGCAGTACCAGCAAAGTTCCTAGATGGGCAATTGCCTTTAAATATCCTCCAGAACAAAAGGAGACCGTTGTAGAAGACATCAAAGTACAAGTAGGACGTACCGGAAGGTTAGCTCCATTAGCAATATTAACGCCCGTCAAATTGGCGGGTACCACTGTTTCAAAAGCGTCCTTGCATAATCAAGACTATATAGATGCTAAGGATATAAGAATTGGTGACACGGTTGTCATTCAAAAAGCAGGGGACATCATTCCCGAGGTAATCAGAAGTATACCAGAAAAAAGACCAACCAATGCAATCAAGTACATGATTCCCGACACATGCCCAATATGTAATTCTCCAACCGTGAGGGATGAGAATGGTGCGGATATTCGTTGTGGTGGAGACGAATGCTTAGCCCAATTGATCAGGGGCATCACCTATTTTGCTTCTAAAGATGCGATGGATATAGAAGGATTTGGGCCAAGCACAGTCGAGTCTCTCATGTCTGAAGGATATATCAAAAACATCGCAGATATTTATCACCTTAAAGAATATCGTGATGAGCTAATTGAGAAAGGGATAGTTGGACGGGAAAAGTCGGTTGATAACCTGCTGAAAGCTATCGAAAAATCAAAAGATAATGATTTGGATCAATTAATAACTGGATTCGGAATAAAGAATGTAGGGAAACAAACAGCGAGAGTATTGACTTCTAGTTTTGCTGATATAGATGAAATTAGTAACGCTACCTACGATCAATTAATTATGTTACCGGACTTTGGTGAAACAGTTGCCAATAGCGTTTTAAGTTTCTTTAGTTTTAACAGTACGCATGACTTAATTGAGAAACTGAAAAAAGCAGGTGTTAATACCCAATCGAAAGTGTCAGAAATAAGCAGAGACGACAGATTTGCGGGAAAAACATTTGTTATTACCGGAACGCTTCCAAATCTAAAGAGGGACGAAGCTACCCGATTAATACAAATGTATGGCGGCAAAGTATCTGGTAGTGTTTCCAAGAAAACGTCATTTGTCCTTGCGGGAGAAGAAGCAGGAAGTAAATTAACAAAGGCTGAGGAATTAGGTGTTAAAATAATTGATGAAGAAGAATTCAACAATATGTTAAAGTAAAAAAGACAGCTCAGAATGATCAAGATGGTGTGCTTGCTGAATAAGTGGCACACCTTTTATATTTATTTTATGCTTGTAATAACTATAGTTAGATTAAATGTAAGTGAGGTGTCTGGCTTGCTCAGATGGTTAGACCAAAATGAAGGAACAATGCTCAAAATAGTTAGTGTTATATTCATAGGGTTTGGAACTGGTCTCTTTCTCGTTAGTGAATATGTCCAGGCGCTAGAAAGCGGGTTGATTGGAATCTTGATTTATGGAATATATCGGCTTGGCTCAAAGTTTGAAAAACATTTGAACGATAATAACGATCCCAATTGAATATAGGTTGTGTATTTATGAAAATTAAGTGGTTTAAATTACACCGATTTATTGAGGATAACATTAAAGGCGGACTTGCCCATTTAACAGAAATTGAATGTTTTAATGATGAATTTAATGGCTTTCAATACAGATCGTACGTACTAAAGGATGTCTTTGATGAAGGAGAACCTGTATTAATAACAGTTATTTTAGGAATATATGATATTGAGTCCGAATTTGAGCATGAACCTTCCATATTCCAGATGCCAAGCACTATGATGAACAGCTTACATTGTTTTGTTAGGGGAGAGTAATGACAAGAATTACATAGCACAATGATTACATGGAGTGGGATGTAAGTAGCGTGTTTGGTGTATCTTTATGATCGTGTATTACAGAATATTTTGAGTAGACCCAAGTAGACCATTTAGGACTGGGTAAACTTCAGTAAACCTCATTTAGAGTATTGTCTACTCAGTAGACTTATTTAGATGTCCGAAACAGGTGAGTGTTGATGAAAAATCTGAAATATTGTTTAGGTTAAGACAAGGGGGAGTCCCATGTTCTTACGCGAGATTATTAAATTGAATGAAAAAATACATACCCCCGACCAATACCCATTTAATGTTCCTGCGATTAAACACTTTGATAAAATTACGCTAAATAAAAACGTGACTTTCTTCGTTGGAGAAAATGGTTCAGGTAAATCGACGTTGTTGGAAGCTATTGCATATCAATGCGGCTTCAATACAGCCGGTGGTCCCCTGTTTAAGCACTACATGCTACCCGCGTACGTTCTTTAATTAGTAATTGGAAATGGAATATAATGAGGAGGACGTAGCCCAAGCGAAGGCGCGGGAGCGTCCTTTTTATTGAACTAACGGACAGGTTAATGGAACTGGATTGGGAGCACAATAAAAATACTGGACTATTCGTTCCCAAAATATTATACTTTTCCTACGGAGAAGGAGGGATTAACATGGGACGTTCTAAAGAGTTTGACAAGGAGTACGTACTTCATAAGGCAATGTTAGTTTTTTGGGAAAAAGGTTACGAAGCGACAAGCATACCGGAGTTGTTGAAAGCAATGGGATTAAGCAGATCAAGTTTGTACGAAACATTTGTGGACAAACAGACGCTTTATGTTGAGGCAATACACCATTACAAAAAAATCAGGCAAAATAAACGAAATCTCTTGATAAATGCGCCGTCTGCGAAAGTTGGAATCCGGCAGTATTTTGATCAGCATATTATCTCCGCATTTGATGAAGATTTGCCGAAAGGATGCTTGATTACAAACGCAACCATTGGTTTGGACTCGCCTGATGAACAACTTCATAAATTGATACGAGACGGTTTTGAGGAATTGGAACAGTCTTTTTTTGAACTTTTAAGTACGGGACAGCAGACGGGAGAAATCGACCCAAAGAAAGATATTAAGGTTCTAGCACACCTATTGCTTAACCTTAATCATAGTATTAATGTAGTATCCAAGGTGAAAAGCGACAAAAAAATTATCTATAACATGATGAACACAGTAATTGAGATGCTATAAACATATTTTTTTATCATTACTGGAACGAACGTTCCAATAATGATAGCTTTCTCGAAATGTAAAGGAGCGCTTACTATGAGTTCAATCGAAAATCAAAGAATTGAAAAACCTATTTCGGCGTGGATCATACTCATTTTGGCTGCCGCTTGCGGAGTAATCGCCGCTAATCTCTATTATGCGCAGCCTTTAGTAGGACCAATTAGTTCTGAACTTGGATTATCTTCTGGGGCAGCTGGCCTGATTGTCACACTGACTCAAATTGGTTACGGAATCGGCTTGTTATTTATCGTACCCTTGGGAGATATACTTGAAAACCGAAAACTTGTTGTTGCGTCATTGCTCTTAACTGCAATAGTTTTGACGATTGCTGCAGTTGTCAAAAGCGCTCCCCTGTTTCTCACAGCTTCACTGTTTATCGGGCTGGGATCAGTCGCAGCACAGATACTAGTACCGTACGCAGCTCATCTTTCGCCAGATGCCACACGTGGCCGCAATGTGGGTAATGTCATGAGCGGTTTGTTACTGGGTATCATGCTTGCACGTCCCATATCAAGTATTGTGGCAGAGTTTATGGGGTGGCGCGCCGTATTTGTCTTATCCGGTGCAACGATCCTTGTGCTGGCTCTTGTATTAGCAAAGGCGCTTCCTGCAAGGCAGCCGTTAACAAGCGTACAATATCCAAAACTTCTGGGTTCTATGTTACATCTACTTAGAACGACCCCAATCTTGCGTCGTAGGGCGATCTATCATGCTTGTGTGTTCGGGACTTTTAGTTTGTTCTGGACAACTGTTCCTTTGTTATTGACCAGTCCGATTTTTCATTTTTCCCAAAAAGAAGTTGCCCTGTTTGCATTGGTTGGGGTATCCGGAGCGGCAGCCGCGCCTTTGGCAGGCCGTCTTGCGGATAGGGGCATGATTCGTCCTGCCACAGGAGTAGCGCTGGCTTTAGTTATCGTTTCTGTATTTCTGCCACTAATGATCCAAACCTGTTCGACATTCGCATTAATATCTCTGGTAGTTGCGGCCATTCTTTTAGACATGGGAGTTTCGGCAAATTTGGTCCTTGGGCAACGTGCTATTTTCTCATTGGGTGCAGAGTTTCGAAGTCGGCTTAATGGTTTATACATGGCAATTTTTTTTGCTGGCGGTGCTATAGGCTCAACGACAGGAGTATGGGCATACGCCATCGGCGGCTGGAAAGCAGCATTGTTGATTGGAATAGCTTTACCGGCCATTGCGATGATTTATTATGCGACAGAGAAAAAGCAATTGAGCTAACAAAAACGATAGTTGAACAAAACGATCTTAAAGAAAGGGCCATCCCAAAGGATGGCCTTAAAGAACCTTATCGTAAGTAACGGCAAGACACTTCCTGGCTTTGTTTGTAAACCTCGCTGTTCATAGCAAACCTCGACGACGCAAAGGCTCGGCAACAGGCATCGGAGATAATAGCTTTCCGAACAATGTCGTTAGTTGCTGAAGATCCTCATCAGATAGTAAAGAAGCTAGTTGATCACAGAAACCCACTTCTAATTCCTCCAAATGTACGGCAAGTTCCTTGGCTTTTGGTGTCAGAGCGAGTTCGACGGCTCGCCCATCCCCTTTTGATCGGCATCTTTCAACGAGTCCGTGTGACACCATATGAGTGATTAGGCGCGAGGGCGAACCCGACTCGCAGACGAGCTGTGCACCGAGTTCCTTTAGAGTAAGCGGCTCACTCTTAGCGAGTACGCGGATCACCTCATAATGGGAACCGGTCAGACCTTGAGGTTTAAGCAGTTCTTCGAGCATGCGTGCTCCCTGTCGTTGGGCTGCCAAAATCATATAACGGAGACACTCTGCAAGTATTCTTTTCTCCATTTCAATCATACGGCGACCACCTCGTCTTCGATAACCATAGGCAATACATCTGGATCGTGATTGGCATAAACGCCCAAACAATCAGTACGACTGGCGAAGTCCCGTACCCAATGCAGCGAGCGTTCAGCCTCTTCACGATTGTCCGTAACGCCCGGTAGCATCATCTCTCTCCAGGATCGAGTTGAGTAACCGACATCGCTGGCAAGAAGAACCCATCCTCCAGACAATTTAACGAGCACGGAAAGTTGTCCGCGACTATGGCCAGGCGTATGGACGAGGTAGAGAGATTCGTCTCCAAATAGATCTAAACCGAGTCCATAAGGACCGAACGGAATGGATTTTGGACGATATGAGTCAAACTTAACACCTTGCCACATGGTCCGGTTGTAACCAAGAGATCGTTGTGCAGCCTCAACCTCCAGATCACTAACGATAATCCGCTTCGCTCCGGCAACGTGCTTCAGTCCACTTACATGGTCGGCATGAAGATGGGTTAATACGACTGCCTCTAAATCGCGTTCGCGGATTCCAATTTTAGCGAGTTGCTCATGAATGGCGGCGCCTTCCGGCAAAGATCCTTGAAACATTGTCGAAGCCAGAAAGCCAAGGTGACGCCGTTGGTCTATCCGAATGTCCGTATGCCAACCAGTATCGATCAGCACAGGACCGTTCGAATGTTCAATCAAATAAGTCGATACGGGGACCGTTATTCGTGCGGATGCAGGTCGTATCCAACCTGTATATGGCATCGGATGTAATGTGCGCTCGCGATAGGCAAGGGCTCGATCTATTCGGACGTACCCAGTATGTAAAATGTGAATGCGGGAAATTTTGTTCATTCTATTAGCTCCTTCAAAACGATATAAAGATGACATGTCATACAATCAATTATAGGTGACATGTCACATAAATGCAACTTAATAATCTTTTAAAAGGAAAAACTTCTAACCAGAATCGGATCTGGTAAAAAAATAAGTTATAAATGAAAAGCGGTAGGAGAAGAAATACAATGAAGTAGCCACGCTTCGTTCGATGAACTTACTGGCAGGTTTGCTTAAAATTTACGCATAAATAGAGAACCGAAATTGATCAATGTCGTTTCAGTATACATTTTTGCCGCGTATCCTTCTTGGAGCCAATTACGACTGATTTCCAACGCTTGTTTCGCCATGCGGACAACGTGAGAACTTATTGACGATGATAGTTGCTTCTTTGAGCGACACAACCTTACAGCAGCGTCCTTGTACGGTTGCCACATTATTGATTCGTTCTTTGTTAGGGAGGCGGGAAAGGTAGGTTGTGATTGCTCTTTATTGCTATTCGGAAAGAATCGCTTGCTAATATTGGACAGTCCGGACTTTATCTTTCTTATTATTTCTCACCACTGTTTTCTTTCCTTCTCCATGACATGACTGACAATTGTCCCAGTAAGGCCACAAAAATAAGACATCCGGCAGCAAACGGAAACTTAGAAGGTGCCAATCCAGCCACCATGGCAACTCCCCCAAGTGTTGACCCAATCGCACTACCTAAATAGTTAGCGGAGCTGTTTAAGGCCACTGACGCTGCGCCATGTTTAGGTTGATAAAGAAGCAATACGTGTTGCTGCGGTGCTTGTGAAGCCCACCCCATCGCCCCCCAAATAAAGATAGGCAGAAAAGCGACAATAGGGACCGCAAGTCCAAATGGCAGGCTGAACATGGCGATGGCCAGTATGATAAGAATACCTACCATGAGCCAGCCTGGGCGCTTCGTTCGATCAATCAGCGTGCCGATGGAAAAGCTCCCGATTACTCCGCCAATACCCCATACCCACAGATATGGGGTTATGGAAGTAATTCCAGCCAAACTATGCAAGATGGATGCGATATACGTATAGAGTCCTAAACTGGCAACGCTTGTTATTAGAGTAATGCCAACAGTGGCTGAAACCCGTCCATCAGTCATCATGGCAAATCGTTGACCCAATGACGGCGGTGCCACGGCCGGAAAGTTCGGAAACCAGGCAACAATCCCAATCATGGCGATCAGACCAATGACAGTGACGACCCAGAGAGTTCCTTGCCAGCCTACTTGCTCAGCAATTAGCAATCCAATGGGAACTCCAATTACTGTTCCCATACTCATACCGCCCAGTGTCAACCCAAGGGCACGGCCTTGTTTCTCGTTGGAAACAAGGGCTGCAGCGGCTGAAGCAGCAAGAGGGGAAAAAAGCCCGGCTCCAATGCCTGCAACTGCACGAGCTATAAGCAGCAAGGAGAAATTCGAAGCAAGTGCACTTGCCCCATTTGCTGCTGAGAAAACAGCAAGTGCCAATAGTAAAATCCTGCGCACGGGTTTTCCAGCCAACAATGTTGCAAAAATTGGAGCAGCTAATGCATAGCAAAGGGTGAATACACTCACTGCTTGTCCCGTTTGTGAATCACTTGTGTGGAAGGTTGCCCCAATATACGGTAATAATCCAGCTACCACATAGGCATCAAACCCAAGAGAGAACATTCCGATCACGAGGAGAAGTACCTTTCGCATAACAAACCTTCCTTATTTTGAGGAGTCGATACATGCATGTGATGAATACTCTACTAATCTGTCCTAGATTGAAATTTATTATATCCACTCACAACACCTATAAACTCACGGTGTTGGAGGTCGATTATTGCATAAGTATAAGCCTCGCGTTAACATGAATCAAATTAATGATTTTAATGTCCTGTATGAGGTGTCACTCATGTCAATTGCAAGGTTTGAAATTTTCTCCAAAGTCATTGAACTCGGAAGCTTCACAAAAGCAGCGGAAAAGCTTAATATGACCCAATCTGCTGTGAGCCACGCTGTCGCTGGTTTAGAATCAGATTGGGGAATTACTCTCTTGATACGAGACCGCAAGAACGGTCTTATACTAACAGAAGTAGGTCAGAAAACACTGATTTCTATACGGGAAATTTTAAACCAGATGGAGAAAATCAAACAAGAAGTAGCTTTTGCATCCAATCTTGAGGTAGGTACCATTCGAATCGGGAGTTTCTCAAGTGCTTCTTCCTGCTTATTACCGAAAATGGTTGCCAAGTTTCACCAAAAACATCCGAACATTGAGTTTATATTTTTTGAAGGAACTTATGAAGAAATTAGAGAATGGATTGAGACGGGGGTTGTTGACATTGGATTTGTTGTTCAGCCAACTCTAGAAACGAATCTGCATATCGTACCAGTCATCAAAGATCAAATGGTTGTCGCCTTTCCCGATGGTCATCATTTCCAAAAAAAAGAAACTATTGACGCTCAAGACATACAAGAAGAACCGTTTATCATGCCTAAAGGTGTTTATCGTACTCACGTTGAGGAGATTTTCAATCAAGCCAACATCAAACCACAGATTCGCTTTGAAGTACAAGACTGCAACACTATTGTTAATATGGTACAGGAAGGACTTGGAATTACAATCGGCCCAGAATTATTTCTCAAAAACCAGACCAAAATTAAAACTAGAAATCTGAAGCGAATAAAATGGCGAAGTATTGCTTTAGCTTGTCCATCGATTCAAGGTGCTTCCCCAGCAGTTCAAGAATTCCTAACAGTTGCACAGGGCATATTTACAAAAGAAAATAATTAGGGAAGTTTGATCGTGGGTATCTGATTTATTCAGCTATCGGGGGACAAGAGCTGAAAAATCTACACGGGAAGCTGCCGGCAGCTATGCATGGAGAAATATGGGTATTGGGCAAGAAGGATCGAATAGAAAACGATGGGTGTATGCTGAAAACCAGCAAAGTGAATACCAAAACGGGGGAAGAGCAAAATTTTTAAGAAACTATTGTCACTTTTTAAAGCACCAGATAAAACAAAGGGTATGATGACCGGAAAGCCGGCGCAACCCGAAGCGTTAAAGAAGCAAAAGGTTGAAGCCTCCAGAATTGGAGAACTTGGGGAGTACAAAATCAATATTCAGTTAGATCAGCTTCCGAAAAACACTAAGCATCTGAGCGATCTCCTAATCCGTAAGACGAGGTCACGCACAGGATACTCGCAAATAGACCATGTGGTTCTATCTCCATACGGTCTCTTTGTTATTGAGACGAAGAACTACACGGGAGAGATTAAAGGGAAAAAGGAAGATACATACTGGCGAGTCAGCAACCGGTTCAACCTGTATAATCCACTAAAACAGAACTATGGCCATATCAAGGCCATCGAGGAGCAACTAAAGAGCTTCACCTTTCCGAACCTAACTTTTATCTCCATGGTATCCTTTACGATGCGTTGCCGGTTCAGCATTGATCCCCAGTTGCGCATGATCGAGTCCAATGAGCTGGTCGTTTATGATACCGAACTCTCGGAGTTCATTCAGCGAAAGATTAACCGGATACGAGCAATGTCAAATCAGCCGCTCCTTACAGACGAGGATATTCTGGCCCAATATGAAATACTTCAAAAGGCCAACATTACCAATCCAGAAATCCGGCAGCAGCATATCGCCAAAATTAAAAGAAACTGGTAGTAATAAGGAACTGATAACATATAGGAAACGCATGGAGGGATTATCAAAATAGGGACATTTGACCTCGAGAACCGGTACCGATAGTTCAATAAACAGCGGCAGTCTAGGACTTTCTTTTCTCGTCCATGGCTGCCGCTGTTTCGATTTATAGGTCAGTCTAACACTTATTACACAAAAGCTGATGGATTATCCATCTTCAAGATGGCGCCAAATCAACAATCCCAGTCAAAGACTTTATTTCCTTCGAACAGTTGCTTCCGAATGTATGCTTTGACCATCGCTTGAAAGAAAAATCTCCAGTACACCGCCAGTAATGGAATCCAGCTTTGTTTTAATGGCTTGTATCAAGTCCTTGTCTTTACTCGAATGGCTAAAAAAGATCGTTGGTTCTCCTTAAATGACATTTTAATCAAGTGCACTTTAATTATAGCATTAAGGTAAAGGCTCTCATTTCAAATTGTTCTCTGAGATCTTAAGCAGGATTGATGTCACATTTCGTAGAATTATTAATATAGGACTATATACTCAAACATCTGTTCTATGACATCATGTTGTCAGTGAAACATAATTAAAATAAAGGCAATACTTCACATAGGAAAGGATAATCGATATGGCATCGGCAAAAGCAGATATAAACTTTGAAAAGGATCTTTTTGAAGCCGCGAACCGGATGCGTGCAACGGTCTCTCCAGCTGATTATAAGCATATTGTTTTACCGCTCATCTTTTTGCGTTACCTCTCTTTGCGATACGACAAACGCCGCAAGGAATTGGAGAAGCAATTAACCGACCCCAATAGCCCAATGTATTTCAAAGATGCGGAGATTGTTCGTGAAATATTGGAAGACCGCGATCAGTATATTGCTGAACGTGTTTACGTGTTGCCTGAGGAAGCGCATTGGTCTTATATCGTAAAAAATGCCAAGCAGCCGAATATCAAAGAGATTCTTGACAATGCTATGAAATTGATCGAAGTGGAGAATGATGATCTGGTCGGCGTTCTTCCACGTATTTATCAGAGCACGAACCTACCAGTTGAAAACCTGGCCTCTTTGATCGAGATTTTCTCGCGTGATACGTTCAGTTCGTCCAGCGATGATGCGGTAGACGTGTTGGGCCGTGTATTTGAGTATTTTATCGGTAACTTCGCTTCTAGCGAAGGTAGCCGAGGCGGAATGTTTTTCACGCCAAGTTCTATCGTCGAACTTCTGGTTTCCATGTTGGAACCGGAATCGGGTACCGTATTGGATCCCGCCTGCGGATCGGGCGGTATGTTCGTGCAATCCCAGCGCTACGCCAAAAACAAAAACTCGCTTTCATTCTACGGTCAGGAAAGCGTTGATCTCACAGTACGTCTTGGTAAAATGAACGTCCTTATGCACGGTATCAATGCTGACATCCGGCTGGGTGATTCGCTACTGAACGATCAGTATAAGGATCAACAATTCGATTTCGTTATCGCTAATCCGCCTTTCAATCAGAAATTGTGGGGAGCAGAGAATATCCAGAAAAATGACCCGCGGCTTATTATCAATTATGATAAGGCTGTTACCGACAGCAACGCCAACTATATGTGGATGCAGCATTTCCTGTACCACCTTAAGAGCGGGGGCATAGCCGGTTTTGTCATGGCCAATGGCGCGATGACAACGAATAACTCAGGCGAGAAAGATGTCCGTCAAAAGTTAGTGGATGAAGGATATATCGATTGCATCGTGCAGTTACCAGAGAAGTTGTTCTTTACGACTGGGATTCCTTGTTGCCTGTTCTTCTTGAGCAAGAACCGGAACGGGGAGAAAGGGTATCGGGTGAGGAACAATGAGGTTCTTTTCATTGATGCCCGGAAAAAAGGTGTAATGGTGAGCAGGAGACAGCGGGCATTGACGCAAGAGGACGTTGCCGAGATTTCGGCGGTTTATCACGCATTTCGTAATATGAATGGCCGATTCGAGACTGTTGATGGCTTTTGTAAAGTTGCGACCATTCAAGAAATCCAAGGCAATGACTACAAAGTCTCTCCCGGGATTTATGTTGGGACGGAATTGGAAGAAATAGATGATACACCGTTTGATGAAAAAATTTCCAAGTATTCAGCGACGTTAAAACAACAGTTCGAAGATTCAAATCGGCTTCAACAAGTAATACTTAAAAACCTTGAAAATTTGATAGATTGATTTGCTGAAAGCGAAGTGACAAAGATGAGAGAAACCTACAAGGTTAGCGACTTGATTACAGACGGTGTGTTGGTGATTGGGGACGGGTATAGAGCCAAAAACTCCGAATTGTCCGGCGCAGGAGTTCCGTTTGCGAGAGCCGGAAATATTGATGGGGGATTTTTATTCAAAGGAGCCGATTGTTTTCCAATCTCAACACTTAATAAGGTCGGAGAAAAGATAAGTCAAGTGGGAGACGTTGTATTCACATCAAAAGGAACAGTAGGCCGGTTTGCTTATGTAGATGAGAGCGTGCCTCAATTTGTATATTCACCACAACTCTGTTTTTGGAGGAGTAAAAACCAAGAGATCATTCAATCAAGATATTTGTATTACTGGATGCAAAGTAAGGAATTCATTTTTCAGATGAATGCTGTCAAGGGTCAGACTGATATGGCCGATTACGTTAGTCTTTCAGATCAAAGAAAAATGACGATTACCGTACCTTCAATAAAAGTTCAATCAGCAATTTCACATATACTTGGCTCTATAGACGACAAAATCGAACTCAACCGTCAAATGAACGAAACGCTTGATCAGATGGCGAGCACTTTGTATAAACATTGGTTTGTTGATTTCGGGCTGTTTCAGGATGAGGAGTTTGTGGATTCTCATATTGGATTAGTTCCAGGTGGTTGGAAAACAACTAAGTTGAGGGAATTGATGGATCTTGCTTATGGGAAGGCGCTAAAAGCCCAAGATAGAAAAGGCGGAGTTTATCCAGTCTATGGTTCTAGCGGGCTAGTTGGATGGCACAATGAGAATATTGCAGACGCTCCAGGAATAATCGTAGGCCGTAAGGGGACTATCGGTACAGTATATCTTTCATACTTACCCTTTTATCCAATTGACACAACCTATTACATTAAGTCAAAACTAACTGGTATTAACCCAGTGTTCTACCTTTATTATCTGCTTCGGTCCCTTGACCTCGAACATATGAATAATGACTCGGCAGTTCCAGGGTTAAACAGGGAATCAGTTTATAACATAGATGTACTAATTCCACCCACCGAGCTGCTGCTAAAATTTGAAAACAAGATTCAGTCATTTCATGACCAAATTAACAACAACAACGCTGAAAACAAGCAACTTACGAGTCTCAGGGATTATCTACTTCCCCACCTTCTCTCGGGGGAAATTGATGTGAAGGTTGCTGAAGAGCAAGTCGAGGAGGTGTTTGCCGGTGGCTAACGGACTGTACGAAACGGATTTTGAAGAAGCGACGATCGGCCGTCTACAGGCCATTGGCTACGAATATACCCATGCGATGAACCTGTTCGGTCGTACGTCGCTTAATGAGGTCGTGCTTCGGGACCGCCTTGAAGCATTTCTCAAGAAAACTTACCCCGGGATTCCGGCGCAGCATATCCCCGCGTTAGTTTCGCGTTTTGCCGATCCTGACGGGGTGACATTGCTTCAGCGCAACCAGAGGTTTCACGAGATGCTAGTGAAGGGCATTGACTTTTCTTACGAGGAGAAAGGCGAGCATGTGTTTCACCATGTATACCCGGTGAACTGGGACGAGCCGATTACGAATAATTTTCTCGTCGTAAACCAACTTTCGATCGAAGGGAAGATGGCGCGGCGGCCAGACCTTATCATATATGTGAATGGGCTGCCGCTGGTGGTGTTCGAACTGAAAAGTCCGTATAGCGAGCAGGCAACGATCGAATATGCCTACAATCAAATCACGAACTACACCTATGACATTGCACAACTATTTAATTACAACGCCTTTGCGGTCATCTCCGACGGCATCCTGACGCTCCATGGCATACCCGGGGCACCGTATGAGTTTTATGCAGCTTGGAAATCCACCGACGGTAAGGAAGTCGACAACAACATCACGAATTCGATGCGGACGCTCATCCAGGGTATGTTCCCAAAGGAACGACTGCTCGATTATATCCGCAACTTCATCGTGTTTATGAAAGATGGTAACAAGGAAGCAATTAAGATTGGCGCTAAATATCACCAATATTTCGGCGTTCGGTTTGCCGTCGAACACGCCGTTCGCGCAACTCGACCGGAAGGAGACCGGAAGATTGGGGTCCTATGGCATGCCACTGGTTCGGGGAAATCGCTTTCTATGTTGTTTTTCTCTGGAATTCTGTCGCGGCATCCAGAGATGGATAACCCGACAATCGTCATACAAGTGGATCGCTCGGATCTCGACGGTCAATTGCACGAGACATTCGTTCAGGGGACATCCCTGGTCGGTAACGTTCATCATGCAGAGAATGCCAATGAATTGCGGGAACTGTTGCGTAACGAAGCCGGCCAAATTATCTTTTCGACGATCGAGAAGTTCCGCTTGAAAGATGGAGAAGGTGAGTTCCCAGTATGCTCAGAGCGTCGGAATATTATCGTCATTTCCGACGAAGCGCACCGTACCCAGTACAGTTTTGACGGCTTTGCCGGCAATCTTCGTCGTGCCTTGCCGAATGCTTCACACGTCGGATTTACGGGTACACCGATAACATTTGCGGACCGTAATACGTTTGAATTGTTCGGGAACGTCATTCACATCTACGACATGCAGCAGGCCACGCTAGACGGTGCAACGCTTCGGATCTACTACGAATCCCGTCTCATACCGCTTGATCTCGAAAACGCAGGTTTTGACGAAGAATTTAAGCAAATTGTCAGCCAGGTTGGGGATGGAAAATGGGATGAACAACGTGCTAAATGGGCGGCGCTAGAAAAAGTTGTCGGTACGTCCGAGAGGTTGGAGACGCTCGCCAAGGATATTGTAGGGCACTTCCAAAAGGCGGCTTCCCCCGAGGCAAAGGGTATGATCGTTTGCATGAGCCGGGAAATATGCGTTCGACTCTACGAGAAAATGCGTAAAATAGACGGCTGTCCGCCGATTGAAATTGTTATGACCGGTGACATCGACAAAGACCCGCCAAGTTGGCGCCAAAAGCAGCCAGGTAGTGAGTTCGCCCATATCAAGTCCAAGGAAGAGCAGGAGAGCGTAAAAGCGAGGCTACGAGATCCGAATGACCCTCTCAAGTTCGTAATCGTACGGGATATGTGGCTCACGGGTACTGACATCCCGCCGCTAACTTACCTGTACGTCGATAAACCAATTAAAGGTCACGGCTTAATCCAGGCTATTGCCCGCGTCAACCGCGTCTACCCCGGCAAAACGGGTGGTGTTGTCGTCGATTACATTGGCATCGCCGAAGCATTGAAAGAGGCGACGCATCGCTATACACAAGGCGGCGGTAAAGGAAAGCCGGCTGGGAGCATCGAGGACGAGGCGGTGCCAATCTTCTTCGAGGCGCTCGAAGCGGTACGCGCCTTGATCCCGCCAGACATCGACATTACAGATTGGCGGGCTAAGCCGAAGGTTGAGCGTGAAGATTGGATTGCGGACTTCGTAGGCTTTTTGATGGGGCCGGATGAGGACACTTACCTGAATGCGCAGGCCAAATTGGATAAAGGATATCAACTGGTGAAGCACTTGCCAGCTGTAATCCCTCACGCGAATGAGGTGCTACTCTATGAGATTGCTGCGATTCAGATCAAGAAGTTTAAAATCGCTGGCGACCCGGATGACAAGCCTAAGAACATCGAGGAAGAACTGAAAAAATTGATCGACCGTAGCATAGGCGCCCGTGAAGAGGCCGTTGATTTGTTCGAGAAAGCAGGATTGGAGAAGCCTGACATCTCGATCCTAGACGAAGCATTCCTTGCCGATTTCGAGCAAAAACCGCACGTCGATCTGCGTCTGAAATTGCTTCAGAAGTTACTGGAGGAAGAAATCTTTTACTTGGTGAAGCAAAAAAATGCGCTCGGTAAAGAGTTAAGCAAACTGCTGGAGAAGACGATAAACGATTATCATAACCGAGTTATTACGGCAACCGCCGTGGCACAAATGATGGTCGAAGCGAAGAAGAAAATGGACGAAGAACGCAAAAAGAAAGAGACGCTAGGGCTGTCTGATGAAGAAATGGCCTTTTATTACATTATCGAGAATATGGGTAATGATGCCTTTTCCAATGAGTTCATTTCAGGTTTGATTCGCAAAGTGGTCGCGGCAATGAAAAAGGAATTCCAAATCGACTGGACGAATCCGCATCGTGCTGATGTCTTGGCAAAGGTCAGCAATGCCGTGAAAATGGTGCTTATTCGGGAGAAGATAAAGGGCGAGCAGTTGCGGTTCCTAACGAATGCGATCATTGATCAGGCAAAAGAAAAATATAAAGATTGGCCAATAGAGGCGTAGAGGGAAAAACTGAGATTTTAACCTTTAGGCTTTCTGCGAGAGGAATAATGGCCGTCAAAGGGGCAGCTATAATATACTGCTCCTTTTATTTTTTTCAAGAATTGGAGGTATTAAGAATGGCCGAGGAACAATCTCAGATGGTGTCTCGCGAGCAGATATATAACGAGGTGTGGGAGTTGTCGCTTGCTGGTGTTGCTAGGAAATATAGCATATCGTACAGCTTTATATATAAACTTTGTAAAGAAGCAAATGTGCCCATACCTCCTTCGGGGTATTGGACGAAGTTAAATTTCGGAAAGCCGGTATCGAAACCACCTCTTCCAGACTCAACAATAAATGAAGTTGCTATTCCTCGTGTGAAAACGTCGCGGATAAGAGTACAGAAAATTGAAAAGGGTATGGCAACCATTTCAGAAACAAAAATTGAGGCCACGCAGCAGGATGAAGCAGCGGTGAACAATGCTAATGCCAGTCCTGATGATGCCTTAGAAGCAGGATTGGATACTGACGCATTGTCACTATCCAAATCTAGTAAAACCACAAAATATATCGACAATCGATCCAATTCTGAAGCCGATCACAATAGTTTTTTTGAAAGGTTGGCGTTCCTCGTCGGAGCTGAAAGGAACAAAGTTCTTGATATAGCCAATCAGATACAGATTCCAAATGAAAAGGCCAGGCTACACCCTAAGATTGCTGCACATAAAAATGTTGTCATTGAATGGAACAAGAACGATAAAAAAGAAGTAGGCGCTCAAAGAAGCCCTCAAAACTACAGTTCGTATAGGTCCCGTCCTCCATTTTTAGCAGGCGTGATTTCGAAAGAGACGCTTCCGCGTGTTTACCGAATCCTTGGGGCTCTTAACCATGCTATAGAACGGTTGGGAGGCTCAGTGACGGATTCTCTCACTTTTATTGTTCGGAATGAGTCGGTATCTCTAGAGATATATGAAATGCAGGACAAAGTCGATCATGTTATTACGAAGTCAGAGGAAAATCAGCTCCGTAAATATGAGGAAGATAAGAAACGGTACTCTTGGGCTTCGAAACCGAATTTACGCAAATATGATTATGTCTTTAACGGGCAACTGTGCATCAACATAAATCAGAATCGAAATAAAAGGTTTCGTGATACCAAATCTTCTATTCTGGAAAACCAATTAGGACTTCTTCTGATTGAGATGTACGATGCATCTGAAATTATACGAAAAGAGCGAGAAGCGCGTGAAGAAGAGCGTCGTAAACTCGAAGAAGCAGAGAGATTAAGAGAGGAACGTCGAAAACGCCATATGATTGAAGTTGAGCGCACGGTTGCATTGACAAATATGGCTCAGGATTACGCGATGGCGTGCAAGATAAGGGAATATGTTTCAGCTTTGGAATCGTTCCGTAATTTGGCAGAGGAAGATATACAATGGATCGATTGGGCAAAGAAGAAAGCCGATTGGTATGATCCGATAATTGCAAGAGAAGATGAGATTCTTGGGAAACGGGAGCACCAGAAAGGAAAGGAATTAAAAACCGGATATTTATGAAGAAATGGCAGTAAAGGTTGTTCTTCATTTAAAAGGTCACCTTAAGGTTACTTTAAAGTCACCTATAGTTCACCCCAAGGTCAACCTAGGGTCACCCAGAGGTCACCTTTTGGGGAGTTTTGGTTGAGGATACTTGAATATGATGCTAACATTATTATTATATGGAAGTGCAAGGTACTTCATTACTATTTGAATTAGACTAAAATTGCTAACCTTGCTACTGATCGCATTTTTCATCCCCAATCTAGGAGTTGAAGTCAGTGGGCAAAACAAATAAAGAAACATTAAAAAAAGAAGTTAATTTAGCCAATACACATGTTCCCGATAAAGTATATGCCTATTCGTTACAAGTACGACACGCTTTATATGAACTTCAGAGCTGTTCGTCAAATGATATAGTAAGTGTAGAGGTGCTCGAAGATGTGGCTGTTGCAAAATCGGATGGAACTGTAGATGCTATACAGCTAAAAAGTGTTCTTTCAAACAACAACCCTATATCGAATCGCGCGAAAGATTTATGGAAAACTCTCTATAATTGGTTATTGTCTGTTACTAACCAAGAACTTGATGTTCACAACACTAAATTCATTCTTTTTGTAACAGCAGATCGGAAAGGATTAATTGCCGACTCCTTTCACAATGCCGAAACATTAGAGAAAGCGGAAGAAGCTTGGGAAGTTGCAAGACAAGAATTTTATAAAGACACAGGGGAAGAAAAAGAACTTTCTGACGAGTATGCACTGTATATAAGAAGTTTTTTTAAACCTCAGAATAAATTATTTGCAAGTCAAATTATTCAAAAATTTTGTTTGAAAACTATAAAAACAAACCATACAGCTCTTCTTTACAAAACATTCTGCGAAAGGGCTATGCTAGAAGAAGATTTAGGAGATATCTTATTTACTTATATGTTGGGATGGATTGATAAAAAATTATCAGAATTGGTCGAAAATAAACAACCAATGCGCATATCGTATCAAGATTATAGAACAGAACTTATTGCGATCAGACGCGAATATAACCAAAAACAAAGTCTAAAAGAATTAGCTCCAAGACCCACTGAACAAGAAGTTCAGGAAGAGATGAATGCATTAAGAAGATATGTAGAACAATTAGACGTTGTGGAATGCGACTATACGGAAAAAATCGAAGCGATAAATGACTATCTCCGGGCCTCTACTAACCGAACAATTTGGGCTAAGCGCGGGGACATCAGTGATGGGAATCTGACAAGCTATCAAGAAACGCTAGTAAAAAAATGGGATACTAAAAGAAAAATTCTCTCTCTCCAGAATAAGCATCTGAATCTTTCACCCGAAGAATTGGGAAAGCTATTGTATCTCGAATGTAAGAATGATCCAGTTAATATTGATCATCTTTATGTGCCAGATTTTTTTACTGCAGGATGTTATCACGCCTTATCTGATGATGTGGAAATTGGCTGGCATCCAAATTATAAAGGTATTTTCATGCCAGGGAGTGGATTAAGTGTCCAACTTAAATAAGGAGATTCAAAACGTTCAGAACCCTGCATTCGGTGCATTTATTATATGGAACTTTGTAAGAGGCTATTATAGTAACAATAAATCGTTAGTCCCATTCCCCCTATTATTTATTGTTTTACCAGTAATATTTCGTGAAGATATGTCTGAATTGTTGTTTTCCACTAACAAGCCCTCGGGCCTACGAACATTTGCTAACAAATTCCTTACAACAAAAGTGCTTAAAAATGATCTTGTATCAAATATACATATTAGTGCAGCAAACATGAGAGAATTATCACTTCAGTCGATCCAAATAGCTATCTTCTCTTCTCTCATTGCATTAGATTATGAGGAAGCTTTGGTTTTTCCTTTTACAACATCTGAACGAAAACAAGAACCTAAATCTATAGTTAAACTTGGAAAAGCTTCAGAAAAATTGGGGTTTTGGTGTTCCCAGCTGACCCTTCATGAAATATCTCAAATACTAAAAGTGAGGTTTTAACAATGGATTTCCAAATAAAAAAACTTATCCTTTGGTCAAAAGAACCTCAATTTAAACCAAAGGAGATTGAATTTAAAACTAATTCAGTGAATATTATAACAGGTGCATCTAGGACTGGAAAATCTGCAATTATTCCAATAATTGATTATTGTTTAGCCTCAGATTCTTGTTACATACCTGTTAAAACAATCAGAAATGCTTGTAGTTGGTTTGGTATCGTTATAGAAGTCAACCAAAAACAAGTTCTTCTAGCCAGACAAGAGCCTGGGCTACAGAAGTCTACCGATAATATGTATATTGCATCCGATATTGAAGTTGAAATCCCTGATGTACCAATTAAAAATACTAATAGAGATTCAGTTAAAAAATTTTTAGATGAATTGTCATCCTTGACTTTCTTAGACATCGATGCTGAAAACTCAAATAATTACCTGGGTAGACCATCCTTTAGAGATTTAATGGCATTTTGTTTCCAACCTCAAAATATTGTAGCAAATGCAAACACATTATTTTATAAAGCGGATACTACAGAGCATAGAACAAAACTTATAAATATATTCCCATATATACTTGGTGCAGTTACCCCCGATATTCTTGCAAAAAGACAAGAAATTAATAATCTTACTAGATTACTAAAGCGCAAAGAAAAAGAGTTATTGAAGCTCAAAGAGGTATCCGAGAAATGGAAGACAGAAGTAAATGGCTGGCTGGCAATAGCACAAGAGTTTGGCCTTATTAAATTGGATGCATCGAATGACCTTTCATTTGAAGAACAAATTGAAATCCTTACATTGATATCAGAGAAGCGAGCATCGGATTCAAGCATACTTAATAACAATATTGAAGCTTCCTCACAAGAAATAGTCGCTTTAAGGAAGGAAGAAAGTGCGCTTTCACTAAAACTGTCATCCTTGAAAAATCGTTATACTGAAATGCGTCAATTGATGAATAGTATAGAAGGGTATCGTGAGTCTTTGACGATTCAAGTTGAGCGATTAAATATATCTAGATGGTTAAAGAGTCTAACAGAAGACGATGAAACCTGTCCGATATTCGGAAAAACTAAGGATCATCCAAAAGAACAAATTGATAAATTCTACACGAATTTAATTAAGCTTGAAGATGAAACGGGATTTACAAATAAAATCCCTGCGGCATTTGAGCGCGAGTTCGAGAATGTAAAATCAGAAATCAGTACATTAACTGAGCAGATTACGGCTGTACAAAAAAGAATTAAATTGCAAAGTCAAATAAGAAATTCTGCCGCGCATGAAAAATATACAGTTGAGAATATCTCCAGATTTATAGGCCAGGTTCAGTATGCAAACGAAACATTCAAGTCATTAGGCACAGATAGTGAATTAATTCTTGAGATAGAAGCTATCAGTGATACATTATCAAATTTAAGGACACAGGTAGATGAAAGTGCAGTAATACAAAGGATCAATTCGGCAATCAATAAAATTGGAGCTTACGCAATCAGACTCTTACCGTTGCTAGATTCAGAACGCCCGAATGACCCTATACGGATAGATTATCAGAATTTAACTGTCGTTGTTAGTGGACAAGATGGGCGTGACGATTACCTTTGGGAAATTGGTAGCGGTTCGAATTGGCTCGCTTACCATATCTCGGTTACACTAGCATTTCATTTATTTTTCAACGAACAAAGTCATTCACCAGTACCAGGGTTCATTGTTTATGACCAACCTAGTCAAGTTTATTTTCCTAAAAAAATGGCAGCCAGAGAAAATGAACTGGAATTAGATCCAAAGCTTGAAAATGATGAAGATAGAATTGCAGTCAAAAAGATCTTTGAATCTATGTCAGAGGCATTAAAAATATCTCAGTCAAAATTTCAAATTATCGTATTAGAACATGCAGACAGCAGTATTTGGGGCGACATTCATAACGTCAATGAAGTTTGTGAATGGCGCGGCAACAATAATAAACTCATTCCTGAAGAATGGATTAAGTAATATTAAAAAGTATTTTCACAAAACGGGGTGGGGACTTGTCTTTTGACTTTAGCCAATTTTTTAATAAAACAACTGGTCCTAGAGAACAACATCCGATAAAAATATACGATAACTTACCCAAAGGAAAGGTTAATGACCTATGGCGGGGGCAGTACTTAGCACTTGAGGAATTACATCATGTATTAGATCAAGGAAAAAAGAATGTTGTTGTAATTCTTAATACTGGAGGCGGAAAAACAGTAATTGGACTATTAGAGGGGCAATCAATTACTAATCGTTCTTTAGACAGGGGTCCCGCCAACATTTTAACGAAAATATACGCTAAGCCCTCAATTATGTGCGGCTTGGCGTTTTTTCTTACTCTAAGCTGGTCCGGGACTATCACCCGGACCAACCTTTCATTCAATGTCCTGTTCTTTAAGCGGACGCAATGAATTAAGAGAAGTATTCTGCCTTAAATTGAACTTGTATTCTCCTAAGAAATTGATATGCTCCCATCCAAGTGGTGAAATATGCTTTAGTAGATCTTCCTGAAGCTTACCTTGCTTTTTGCGATGTTCTGATGCTTGCTGGAGATAGACGGTATTCCAAACGCTAATAGCATTAATGATGATGTTCAATGCGCTGGCTCGCTGGAGCTGATCCTGTAGAGCGCGTTCTCGCAGTTCTCCATGTTTGCCGAAAAAGATCGCCCTGGCCAATGCATTCATGGCTTCCCCTTTGTTCAATCCCCGATGGATTCTTCGCCGTAGCGCTTCACTTGAAAGATAATCCAGGATGAAGATTGTTTTTTCGATTCTACCCATTTCCCGGAGTGCGGTAGCCAAACTATTTTGTCTTGCATAGGAGCCGATTTTCCCCATAATGAGTGATGCCGAAACCGTTCCTTCCCGGATGGAGTGAGCCAGTCGGAGAACATCGTCATAGTTTTCCTGAATGATTTTTGTGTTGATCTGACCTCGCAGCAGCTTCTCCAGTTTAGGGAAGTCGGCAGGCTTCCCAATTGTGTACAGTTTGGAGTCAGCCAAGTCGCGTAAGCGCGGCGCAAAGCGAAATCCGAGCAAATGTGTTAAACCAAAGACTTGATCGGTGTAACCGGCTGTATCGGTATAATGCTCCTCAATGGTCAGATCCGTTTCATGATGCAGCAATCCATCAATGACATGTACGGCATCCCGAGCGTTCGTATTGATGACTTTCGTGTTTACGCTGAAGCATAAT
>NZ_JACJVN010000016.1 GCF_014212015.1 Cohnella lubricantis
CCTCCGCTGCAGCGGAGGCATCCAATGCTGCGGACGCGGATCCAGACGCAGCCGCGGATACGCTTCCGCCTCCGGCAGCTTCCGTCTCGATCAAGCAGACAGGTGTGCCCACCTCTACCGTCTCGCCTGCGCCTACTAGAATTTTCACCAGAATGCCCTTCGCTGTCGAGGGGAGCTCCGCGTTCACTTTGTCGGTCAGCAGCTCGCAGAGCGGCTCATACATGTCTACTTCTTGGCCGGGCTCCTTGAGCCAGCGGTCGATCGTCGCGGAGACGAGCGATTCCGCGAGCTTCGGCATGATGACTTCAATCGTTTGCTTCGGCATGAATTCTCTCCTAACGCCGCTTTAGAATTTGGCCAAGTCCAGCATCGCGGCTTTGAGCTTATCCTTATTAAGCAAGTAGTGCTTCTCTCCCGGCGGATTGATCGGCATTGCCGGCACGTCCGGCGCGCACAGCCTGCGGATCGGTGCGTCCAAGTCGTACAGCAGCTCCTCCGAGATCATCGCTGCCACTTCGGCGCCTACGCCTCCGGTCTTGTTATCTTCATGCACGATCAGCACTTTGCCCGTGCGGGCGGCCGCTTCGAGAATGCCTTCCCGGTCCAGCGGCTGAATCGTCCGCAGGTCGAGAATGTGCGCTTCGACGCCTTCTTCCCGCGACAGTTCTTCCGCCGCCTGCATGGCGAAGTGAAGCGGCATGCTATAGCCGATGACGGTAATATCCGTGCCTTCGCGCATGACGTTCGACTTGCCGATCGGCACCGTATATTCGCCCTCCGGCACATTGTCGGCTATTAGCCTGTAGCACTTCTTGTTCTCGAAGAAGAGCACCGGATCCGGATCGCGGATCGCGGACAGCAGCAAGCCCTTCGCGTCATAGGCGGTCGCCGGAGCGACGATCTTGAGGCCCGGCGTCCCGAAGAAGACGGATTCCGGGCACTGCGAATGGTACAAGCCGCCGAATATGCCGCCGCCGATCGGCGCGCGGATGACGAGCGGACAGTCAAAGTCGTTGTTCGAACGGTAGCGGATCTTCGCTGCTTCGCTAATGATCTGGTTCGTCGCCGGGAACATGAAGTCGGAGTACTGCATCTCGGCGATCGGGCGCATGCCGGCCATCGCTGCTCCGATGGCGACGCCTGCGATCGCGGATTCCGCGAGCGGCGTATCGATCGAACGAAGCTCTCCGAATTGCTGCTGCAGCCCCTTCGTCGTGCCGAACACGCCGCCCTTCAGCCCGACGTCCTCGCCCATGACGAACACGCGGCTGTCGCGCTCCATCTCTTCCTTCATCGCCGTCCGAATCGCTTCGATATATTCCATCACTGGCATATTAGCGCACCTCCCCTGCTTCGGCATCCTCTGCGTATACATAGCGGAAGGCATCCTCAACGGCTTGATAAGGCGCGCGTTCCCCGTATTCGGTCGCTTCGTCGAGCTCCTTGCGGATGTTCGCTTGAAGCTCCTGCTCCTTCTCCTCCGACCACAAGCCGACGCTCTCCAGATAGCTGCGGAATGCCGGGAGCGAATCCTTGGCGCGGTGCGCGTCTACCTCTTCCTTCGTCCGGTAAGCCATGTCGTTATCGGATGTCGAGTGAGGCGTGACGCGGTACGTCATAATCTCGATCAGCGTCGGGCCCTCGCCCGCCAGCGCACGCTCATGCGCTTCGCGGAAGACGCGGTACACCTCGAAGGGATCGTTGCCGTCGACGCGAATGCCAGGGAAGCCGTACCCGAGCGCGCGGTCGCTAATCTTGCCGGCCGATTGCTTGGAGAACGGAATCGAGATGGCATAACCATTGTTCTGGCAGACAAAAATAACCGGGAGCTTCATGACGCCTGCGAAGTTGCAGCCCTCGTGGAAGTCGCCTTGATTGCTTGAGCCCTCTCCGAAAGAGACGATCGACACGGAGGACTCTCCGCGCATCTTGGCCGTTAACGCGAAGCCGACAGCGTGCGGCACTTGCGTCGTCACGGGACTTGAGCCGGTAACAATCCGCAGCCGCTTGCAGCCGAAGTGGCCCGGCATCTGGCGTCCTGCGCTGTTCGGATCCTCCGCTTTGGCGAACAACGAGAGCATCAGCTCTTTGACGGTCATCCCAACAGAGAGTACGAACGCATAGTCGCGATAGTACGGCAGGAACCAATCCTTCTCCTTGTCCATGGCGAACGCCATCGCCACTTGCGACGGTTCCTGGGTAATGCCTGAGATATGAAAATTAACTTTGCCTGCGCGCTGCAGCAACTGACCTCTCTCGTCGAATCTGCGGGCAAGCATCATCTTCTCGTACATCTGAACGACTCGTTCGTCCGTCAAGCCAAGGGCGGCGTGACGGGTATCGTTGGTTACGGAGTTGGTTTGGGTCAAAGCGGCCCCTCCTGTGATTTAGTGTTATAACCTGGTCTTAATACTTGAGACCATTATAACGCTAGCTTCCGCAAAAAGAAACGTCCGATTCGAGAACAGGCGATGAAAGTTCTCTAATCGGACGATAAGTTCCCTAGTCGTTAGCCGTGCCCAGCCGTTCCTTCCAGCGCTGCCATCACTTCCTGCAGCGCTTCCGACAGCGTCGGATGCGGGTGGATCGCTTGGCCGATCTCCCACGGCACCGCGTCCAGCAGCTTGGCGAGCGACGCCTCTGCGATCAGATCCGTCGCGTGCGCGCCGACGAGCGAGACGCCAAGCAGATCGCCGGTCGCGCGATCGGCGACGACTTTGGCGAAGCCGTCCGCTTCGCCATAGACGAGCGCCTTGCCGAAGATACGCATCGGGATCCGCGCCGTCTTCACGTCGAAGCCAGCCGCCTTCGCGTTCTCTTCGTTCCAGCCGACGGATGCCGCTTCCGGCCGGGAGTAGATGCAGCGCGGCACATCGCGGTCGGCGGTGCGCGCAGTCGCGCCCGCACGGCCGAGCAGATGATCAACGGCTACCGCCGCCTCATGCATAGCCGCATGCGCCAGCTGGACGCCGCCAATGCAATCGCCAATGGCATAAATGTGAGGCTCGCCGGTCTGCAAGGTGACCGGATTCACCTTCACGAAGCCGTTCTCCGCGCGCACATCCGTATTCTCGAATCCCATGTTCTCTACGTTGCCTTGCCGACCGATGGAGACAAGCATGCGCTCCGCAGCCAGCTTAACGGAAGCTCCTCCGGCCTCGATCTCGACCGACACCGCCCCTTCAGAGACTGCGCAGCTCCCAGTGTCCAGCTTCGCGCCAGTATAGATAACCACGCCGCGCTTCTTCAGCAGCTTCGCAAGCTCGCTCGATACATCCTTTTCCTCGCCAGGCAGGATGCGATCCGCCGTCTCGACCAGCGTTACCTTGCTGCCGAAGTCGCTTAACATTGATGCCCATTCAACGCCGATAACGCCGCCGCCGACGATGATGGCAGAAGCCGGCAGCGACGGCCATTCGAGCGCCTCGTCGCTCGTCGCGACGTGCGTGTCGTCGTAAGGCAGACCTTCGAGCCGGCGCGGACGGGAGCCGGTCGCAATGATCAAGTGGCGCGGCACGATCGTCTCGGACTCTCCATCCCCAAGTTCAACGGCAACCGCTCCGCTGCGCGGCGAGAAGATGGACGGACCGATAATTCGGCCTGTGCCGCGAACGACTTGAATCTTGTGCTGCGCCATAAGCGCCTGAAGACCTCGGTGCAGTTGCTCCACGACAGCGTTCTTTCGGGACATGACGCCATCCCACTCGACGGCCGTCCCGGCTTCCGGAACCCGTATGCCGTAAGCATGCGCCTCCTTCAATGTGGCGAACACCTCCGCGCTGCGAAGCAGCGACTTCGATGGAATGCACCCCCGATGCAGACAGGTGCCTCCAAGCTTGTCCTTCTCGATCAGGGCGACCGTCTTGCCGGCCTGCGCCGCGCGAACCGCCGCCGTATATCCTCCGGGTCCGCCGCCGAGCACGGCGACATCCACTTCGATTGGCATAATCAGATTCCTCCACATTCCATTCTTCGAACGATCCTAGTCCTCTTAATTATTCTACCTTTTTTTAGCCGCATCGACAAAACGCATTCATGCGGTTCCTCAACGAAAGGCGAGCGAAGCATGCTCTAGCCCCACATTATGGACAGAATACAGGAAAATAGGTATGATATAAAGAACTGAAGGAGGGCCGTTCCCGTGAAGTTGGTCATTACACGTTTGATCGCCATACTGCTTCTCGTTATTCCCGGGATTGCAGCGGCCTACGGTTTCCTGATGATGAAGGACTCCTTATTCGATTATTTCGCTGATCTGGGCAGCGTCGATCTGGCGACGCCCCAATTCGCTTGGCTGAAATTCCTGATCGGATTCGTGCTATTCCTGCTAGGGGTCGGCTTCATCGCCGGCTGGATCTTCTTCCGCGACCGCAAGCACAACTATGTATCGTCCCGCTTCCGCCCGAAGCGGCCTCGTCCTCCTGGCGCCTGAGTCAGCTGTACGAACAGCGCCGACATCCCTAATCCATAGCGGCAATCGATACGAACGCTTTCCCGCCGTCAGGCGAGGAAGGCGTTTTTGCTTGCGCGATATTCCGGGCCTGGCGGCGGTATTCCGAAGGACTGCATTGGAATAACGTCCGGAACATTTTGCTAAAATAACTGAAATTGTCGAAGCCGGCCTCAATTGCCGCTTCGCCTACGTTCATCCCTGACTCGGCCAATCGCAGCGCGGCATGGCGCAGCCTCAGGTGATTGATATAGTCAATCGGCGTCTTGCGCATATACGACTTGAACGTCCGGCTGAAGTGGCCCTCGCTCATTCCCGCGACGACCGCTAGTTCTCCAACGGTCAGCTTCTGCGAGAATCGGGTCTCGATATAAGCCAGCGTCTCCTTCAGCCGTTCGACCGTACGGGTATCCGCAGGCATGTCCGCTTGACGCTCGCTCCATTCGCCGCTGCTCCAAATGTCCGCAAACAGAAGAATGAGCTCCCCCTTAAACCGGGCTTCCCGAGCCGGATCGGCAACGGATTCCATCCCGTACAACCGTCCTAACCGGTCAAGCACCATCGCCCCTCCCTTCGTCTTCGGGGAGAACGGCATCTGCAGCGCAATTCTGCCGCGTCGAAGCGGCTGCAGGAAGCTCGCGGCAATGGCGTCTCTGGCATCGACCAGCCAATCCGCATCGAATACGATCGCCTTGTAGGAACATTCCGAGCCGCCCAGCTCATATGCTCCGTGCAGCTCGCCTCCAGGCACGAATACCGCTTCCCCGGCATGCAGCTCAATCTCTTCCGAGCCGATTCGGAACAGCGCTTGTCCTTCTTCAACGAGTAGAAATTCCGCCTCTTGGTGCCAATGGTTCTCCAGCAACGGCTGTCCTGATTGGCGTTCCATAAAGTAGACGCCGACCGGGAAATGCTTCGTGCCGTGGCTCCGATCCTCGCGCAGATGTCTCAGATCCATGGAAATCGCCTCCGAATATCAGAATTGTGTTAAATTAAAGCGTTATTATGCAAGAGTAAATCAATATTTATCACTATAATGTCATTGTACGCTTTGAATTCAACCTTGCCAAGAAAGGATGTCTTCCACATGAAATTTAGCGATGGCTACTGGATGACCCGCGAAGGATATGAAGTGCTCACTCCCTATGAGATCCATGACGTAAAGGTCCATGCGGACTCGATCACCGTATTCGCGACGCACCGCCATCTCGAGCATAGAGGCAACACGCTGAACGAACCGCTCATGACGATGGAATTCTCCTCGCCCATGAAGGACGTCATCCGGGCGAAAATGTACCATCACAAAGGTCGGAAGCGCTCCGCGCCGGACTCCTTCCCACTGCTTGCGGAAGGGAACGCGCCGGTACGCATCGAGAACAACGAGGAGTTCGTCCGCCTGACGAGCGGCGATACGGCCGTGACCATTACGAAGGCGCATCCTGTCGCGATCTCGTATACGTACCAGGGACGCCCGCTGACCGGGAGCGGCACTCGCCAGACAGGCTATGTCAAGGCTGCCGACGGGAAGCATCACTTCCGCGAGCAATTGAACCTCGCCGTTGGCGAGACTGTCTACGGACTGGGCGAACGCTTCTCCGCATTCACGAAGAACGGTCAGGTCGTCGACATCTGGAACCAGGACGGCGGCACGGCATCCGAGCAGGCTTACAAGAACATCCCGTTCTATGTGACCAATCGGGGCTACGGCGTATTCGTCAACCATCCCGAGCTTGTCTCGTTCGAGGTTGCTTCGGAGAAGGTGTCCAAGACCCAGTTCAGCGTCGCCGGCGAGCAGCTGGATTACTTCATCATCGGCGGCGGTTCGATGAAGAACGTGCTGACGAACTACACGGCGCTGACCGGCAAGCCGGCCTTGCCGCCTGCCTGGTCGTTCGGCCTGTGGCTCACGACCTCGTTCACGACCAACTATGACGAAGCGACCGTGAACAGCTTCATCGACGGCATGGCCGAGCGCGACCTGCCGCTGGCCGTCTTCCATTTCGACTGCTTCTGGATGAAGGAATACCAATGGTGCGACTTCGAGTGGGACGAACGCGTCTTCCCCGACCCTCAGGGCATGCTGGCGCGCCTGAAGGAGAAGGGCCTCCGCATTTGCGTATGGATCAACCCTTACATCGCCCAGCGGTCGCCGCTGTTCGACGAAGGCATGGAGCGCGGCTATCTGCTGAAGCGTCCGGACGGCAGCGTTTGGCAATGGGACATGTGGCAGTACGGCATGGGCCTCGTCGACTTCACGAATCCGGACGCCTGCCAGTGGTTCGGGGATAAGCTGCGCGCGCTTGTCGATATGGGCGTCGATTCGTTCAAGACCGACTTCGGCGAGCGGATTCCAACCGACGTCGCCTACTTCGACGGCTCCGACCCGATGCAGATGCATAATTATTACACGCAACTGTATAACAAGGTTGTCTTCGACGTCCTCGAGGAGAAGCGCGGCTGCGGCGAAGCCGCCTTGTTCGCCCGTTCCGCTACGGCCGGCGGCCAGCAGTTCCCGGTTCACTGGGGCGGCGACTGCGAAGCTACGTACGAGTCGATGGCGGAGAGCCTGCGAGGCGGATTGTCGCTCGGCTTGTCCGGCTTCGGCTTCTGGAGCCATGACATCGGCGGCTTCGAGCAGAGCGCGACGCCGGACCTGTATAAGCGCTGGGTCGCATTCGGCCTTCTATCCAGCCACAGCCGGCTGCACGGCAGCACTTCTTATCGCGTGCCTTGGCTGTTCGACGAGGAAGCCGTCGACGTGCTCCGCCGCTTCACGAAGCTGAAGCTGAGCCTCATGCCGTACCTGTTCGCACAGGCGGTGAAGTCGACCCGCCTTGGCATTCCGATGATGCGCGCTATGGTGCTTGAATTCGGTGATGATCCGGCTGTCGATTACTTGGATCGCCAATATATGCTCGGCGATTCGCTGCTCGTAGCTCCGATCTTCAATGAAGATGGCGCCGTCTCTTACTACCTGCCGAAGGGAACCTGGACGCATCTGCTAACAGGCGAGAAGGCTATCGGCGGCGGCTGGCGCTCGGAAGCATACGATTACATGAGCCTGCCGTTGTTCGTGCGGGAGAATTCGCTCCTTCCGGTCGGCGCGACCGACACCCGTCCGGACTATGAGTATGCGGATGGCGTCTCGTTCCACCTGTTCGAGCTGCTGGACGGCGCTACCGCCGAAGCGGTCGTCACCGATCAGAAGGGCGCAGAGAGGCTGACGGCGACGGCATCCCGCAACGGAAGCGAGATTGCCTTCGAGACGGAAGGCTCCTCCGATGGCTGGCGCTTGGTGCTTCGCGGCGTGAACGCGGTGGCAGCCGTCGAAGGCGGCACGGCCGATACAGCTGCGGAAGGCGTTGTGATCACCCCCGCATCCGCTAACGCGAAGCTTCGCATTCAGCTGTAATTGGCGCCATAATTGACAAAGAGGCTGTCTCTTTAGGTCATTGACCGAGAGACAGCCTCTTTGTATGGGGTAGTACTTAACTTACGAACAGATATTACGGATTGGCCGATGCGGAAGGCGATGCGCTTGGCGATGCAGACGGCTCCGCCGATGCGCTGGCCGAAGGCGCTGGCGTCTCTTCAGCCGCTGTAGCGTCTTCCTTGGTCAGATAGTTCTTGTAGCCGAGCTCCTTCTTCGCCTCATCCATCCAATCGGCAGCACCTGCGTTGATTTGCTCGTCGAGGTACTGGCCTTTCACTTCCGCTTTAGCTTCTTCATAAGTCGGAATAACGGCCTCCTTATGGTCGGTCACTTTGAGAATAACGTAGCCGATCGACGATTCCACGACGTCGGTCATCTCGCCCTTATTCAGAGCGAATACTGCTGCCTCCACCGTCTCGTCGCCCAGCTGGCCCTTGCCGAAGTAGCCGAGGTCGCCTCCGTTCTCCTTCGTCGTCGTGTCGAGCGACTTCTCCTTCGCGAGCTTCGCGAAGTCAGCGCCTTGCTTCAACTGCTTCAGAACGTCTTCCGCTTCTTCCTTCGTCTCCAGTACGATCTGGGACGCTTGAACCTGCTCAGGGCTGGTTGCGAAGGCATCTTTGTTGTTATTGTAATATTCCTGCAGTTGTTCGTCCGTCGGAGCCAGCTTCTGTTCGAAAACAAGACGGAGCTCCAGCTGCGGTACGAGCTGCGATGCTTTGTAAGAATCCAGCGTCATGCCGCTTGATACGAGCGCTTGTTCAAAGTCGGCATCGGTGGCAAAGCCATACTGCTTCTCAACCTGCTTCAGCATCGCGTCAATGTCGGCGTCGGACACTTCCTTGCCTGTCTTCTCCGCCTCAATGCTGATCATCTTCAGCATCATCAAATTATCGAGCGTTGCGCCCAACTGCTCGTCGCCCATCGTCTTCTGCATCTCATCGTACAGCTCGGCTTTCGTAATCTCCTGGCCGTCCAGCTCGCCGACCGCTCCGTTCATCGTGTTGCCGCTCGATTCGCGGACGAGCACCACGATCAGCGCGATGATCGCGATGACGGAGACGATCATCCAAGGCCACGCCTTCATCGGCTGTTTCGCTGGTTGAACGGGAGTTGCTGCGGCTGGCTGTTCTTCTTCCGTATGATTCACCAAGGCTGCCTCTTCAACGGGCTCGCGCTGCGCCTCCTCAGCTGTAGCTTCAACAGGCTTGTCCGCTGTGTTCAGCTCTTCGGACTGGTTCAATTCCAATGGATCTTTCTGAGATTCGCTCATGCTAATAATGTCCCCCTCATGTAATGAAAAAGCTCATTGTTCCACTATATCAAATTCTCCGCAGATTACCTTAATATAACCTAAAAAATAAAAAGCGGACAGAATCCGCTTTTGCTTGTCCCTATTTGACCGCAGAATTCGCAAGCGACGCGAAGCCGGTGATTCGGCATTCGACGACATCGCCCGGCGAGATGACGACTGATCCCGGGGTCCCCGTCAGGATAATGTCGCCTGGCAGCAGCGTCATGACCTTTGACAGGAAGGATATGATGTAGGGAGGGCTATAGAGCATTCGGGATACAACGCTGCGATGCTTGATCGATCCGTTGAGCACCGTCTCCACCTCCAAGTCCTCCCAGGACGGCAGTTCATCGGGCGACAGGAGCTGCGATCCAATGCTGCAGAACGTGTCGAACGATTTGGCTCGGTACATATATCTCGGATTCTCGGCCAGGATGTCGGCGGCGGTCATGTCAAGCGAGCAAGCAAATCCGGCTATGGCAGCTGGGGCATCGGCTTCCGATACGTTTCGGCACCGCTTCCCGATCACGATCGCCAGCTCCGCTTCCGCCGTCACTTTCGCGGACTGCTCCGGCAGCCTGATGACTTCACCGGGCCCGATGAGGCTCGTGTCGGGCTTGGCGAACAAGACCGGGTCGGCGTTTTCGCGGTTGCCCTTCATCTCAGCCAGCTTCTCGATATAGTTCATGCCGACACCGATGATCTTGCGCGGCTGTCGAAGCAACGGAGCCGGCGTCGCAGCCGAGAAGGGAACCGCGTCGTATGCCTCCAACCGCTGCGCTCCGCCCTGTCTAACCCATTCGCGCAGCTGGTCCCACTGGCCGTTCTCGATCATCTCGTGCAATATGCAGCTCCACCCGGCGCTCTCTTGCTCCTGAATGGCCGCTACCGGTACATAGCCGCTGCGCGTCTCGATCGCCGCCGTCTCCCGCCCGTTCCATACGATCGCCGCCGCTCTCATGGCTGTCTCTCCCGTTCTCCGAACCTGCTGTTGATCCAGTTCAGCAGCGCCAAGTCCCGGCCGGGACCGGCGATGAAGCTGAGCCCGATCGGATACCCCGACTTCGAGACGAAGGGAATGGTAACTTGCGGCAATCCCGCGAGGCCCGCGATGCAAGTCAGCTTCATCGTTCGGGAACGCTGAAGCTCAGCCTCTTCTCCGGCCATTCCCAGCGGCGGCGCTTCGCCCGCTGCCGTCGGCACGGACAGCAGCTTGTGACGGCCAAGCAGGGAGACTACGCCTTGGGCAATCTGTCGCTTAATAACATGCAATTCGTTCAGTTTAGAGCCATCCAGCGTGCTGGCCCATTCGAATCGCTCGGCGATCCCCGGCCCGAATGCCGGCTTCGTCTCGCGCACCCACGCTCCGTGCTCGCGCCAGATCTCAATGCCCTGAATCTCGCGGAACAACGCTGCCCATGCGTTCAAGCCTTCCTTCGGCCAATTCGGCTTCGCGACTCGCGCGTGCGCAGCTAGAGAACGAAGGTGCTCCTCCAGAACTTGGCCGGCTTCCGGCTCCGCCAGCGTCCACGCTTCCTCTGGCTGTAGAACCTCCTCGAATGCTTCGCCTTCATCGGCTATCGTCTGGCTGTCGAGCAGGACCTTGCCCACTTGCAGCAGCGTCTTCGCATCCCGGCTCATCCAGCCGACCGTATCGAAGCTGTCCGCCAGCTTAATGACGCCTTCCGCGGATACCGCGCCGTGTGTCGGCCGGAAGCCGAACAGCCCGCAATAAGAAGAAGGAACGCGCACCGATCCGCCGGTATCGGTTCCGAGCGCGAAGTCCGCATCGCCCGCCGCGACCGCTGATGCAGACCCGCTGGAGGAGCCGCCTGGGATGCGGCCAATCGCCTTCGGATTGACGGGCGTGCCGTAGTGATAGTTCTCGCCGAGCAGACTGTACATAATCTCGTCCGTCACCGTCGCGCCGCGCAGCCTGGCGCCGCTGCGGATCAGCAGCTCGACGGCATGCGCATGGCGGCTGGCCGGCGGATGGGTTCGATGCCAATCCGGATTGCCGGCAGTATTCGTATGGCCTTTGATCTGGAAGACATCCTTCACAGCGAACGTTAACTCGTCAAGATTGCCCTTCGCTTCCGGTTCAACCGTCAAATCCTTGCGGATATACGCATTCTGTGCGAACATGTCGGCCTCCTCTCCCTTCTTACCATCCATACGCGGCGCCATCGCAGCGGGGATCGGTTCCGCCGGAGCGGAAGCCGTTCTCTTCCATTCGGATCGCATGCGCATGGCCGACAATCCCGTCATAACCGCCAACCGTTCGCACGGCATGCCCAGCTCTTGCAAGCCTCTCGATCGTCTCCGGCAGCATTCGATTCTCTACCTTCAATTCCTGTGTCAGTTCCCCCCATGTTCTTCCCCACACCCAGCGCGGTTCGGACACCGCCTGCTGCGGATTCATGCCGAAGTCGACCATTCGGGTCAGCAGCGCCGTCTGCGTCTGCGGCTGCCCTTCTCCTCCTTGCGTGCCGTAGAGCAAGTAAGGCCGGCCGTCTCTGCACGCCATCGCCGGCATGAGGGTGTGGAACGTGCGCTTGTTCGGCTCCAGCCGATTGACGTGCTTGGGATCGAGCGAGAAGAAGGAGCCGCGATTCTGCAGCAGGATGCCGGTCTCTCCCGCCGTCACTGCGGACCCGAATTCGAAGTATAGACTTTGGATGAACGATACCGCGTTGCCGTCTTCATCCACCACTGCTGCATAAGCAGTGTCGCTTCCAACCGGCAGGGTGCCGGCGTCTAACGCTCGGTTAGGATCGATCGCTCCCGCAAGCTCGGCCGCGTACTCCTTGCTAAGCAATCGTTCCAGCGGCACTTGAGAAAACGCGGGATCTGTCAAGTAACGATCGCGGTCCAGGAAGCTTAGCTTCAAAGCTTCGATCATCAGGTGATAGTAGTCGAACGTGCCGTGGCCCGCCGCTTGGAGGTCGAAGCGCTCCAGCGCTTGCAGCGCCATTATGCCCGTGAAGCCTTGCGAGTTCGGCGGTACTTGGTACAAGTCGACCCCCCGGTAGCTGCCGCGAATCGGCTCTGCCCAGAAGCCCGCATGATCTGCAAAATCATTCAGCGTCAGCAAGCCTCCGCGCTCGGCGAGATCGTCCGTGATCGCCTTGGCAATCTCGCCTTTGTAGAAGGCGTCCCGCCCCTTCGCCGCCAGCAGGCGCAAGCTCTCGCCTAGCTGCCGCTGCTTGAATCGGCTGCCGACCGTCGGCACACTGCCGCCGGGAAGATAGATGGCCGCTGTACTTGGCTCAGTCCGAAGCACGTCCATCCGGCTGGCTGTATTGTCGTGCTGATCCGGCGACACTGGAAAGCCATCCAACGCGTAGCCGATCGCTGGCTCCAGCACATCGGCAAGCGTCAACCTCCCGTATTGCTTCAAGATGGCGTCCCATCCGTCCGCCATGCCGGGTACTGTCAGCGCGCTGCGCACGCCGCGCCGGGGAATGGCAGCTTCGGATTCGGCTTCGGCCGCGAAGCGGTCGCGGGTCGCGAGCCTTCCCGAACGGCCGCTGGCATTGTATGCGCGGACCGAGCCTTCGCCGCTGCAATACGTGAGCCAGAAGGCGTCGCCGCCAAGCCCGGTCATATGCGGATAGACGACGGCAAGACAGGCGCTCACCGCTACGGCGGCATCGAACGCGTTGCCCCCTCTCTGCAGCATCTTCGCACCCGCAGCCGAAGCCAGATGGTGCGGACTGACCACCATCGTCTTCGCGCCGATCGCGGGTTTGTGGATCGATTGGCCGGACATCACATTCCCTCCTCATGACAGTGCGAGCGCCATCGTTCGTTTTAAGTGCTAATAAGGTAATCCTACTGTAATTAACGAGCTTTGGAGGGTCAATTGATCTGAGAGCAGATTTGCATGATCACGAATGTAAGCGATTTCATCTATTTCCGTGAACAAAGAATATACCAGAGAAAGCGGCCTCTATTTTATTCGTTGGAATGATTTTGCGGTGACGAATGCTTGGTAAATATATCTTAATTGTGATAATATGTATAATACAACTTACTGAACATGAACGGAGACTCCACATGCGAATCATGCATAATCTTCTCGGATTGAACAGTTCAAACATTGCAAATAGAACAAATGGCAAAGCGTCCAAAGCATCCGAGAAGCTTGCTTCCGGACTAAGAATAAACAGAGCGGCAGACGATGCAGCCGGACTTTCCGTCTCGGAAAGCATGCGAGCGAAAATTAGAGGTCTGAATCAAGCGGAGCGAAATGTCCGGGATGGAATTGCGCTCTTCGACGTTGGAGACGGCGCTTTGGATGAAGTCTCAAATATGCTTGTTCGCATGAAAGAACTAGCGGTTCAAGGATGTAATGACACGCTTTCAGATTCAGATCGACAAGCATTGAGATTGGAATCGGACAAGCTCGTCAATCAGATAGATGCGATAAGCAACGATACTGATTTTAATACTTTTAAGATATTTCAGCCCGGCGATCCTGTAACCAAGACGATAACCGTAAATCAATCTGTTGGTGCCTTGATATCTAATTACTCCATCGAAAACCCCACGATAAAAAACATCATCGATCATGCCTCTGTAAACGTAGCCGATGTTCAAAATTTTGATATCACCACAAGCGACGGAACAGACATGACAATCTCATTCGATTTAGGCAAGGCCATAAAGGATAATGTTGACCCGAACTTTGATAGTTTTGCGCATAATATGTATGAGGCTGACGGTACGATTACTCAAGCTAACAAAGACAAATTCTTAGACGAATTTGTCAAAGGCTTGCAAGCTGGATTTGATGCCCAAATGTCGCCATCCATCAACATAGGCGGACATTATGATGCTAACGACAAGATGGTGCTTACCTTCGAAAATATAGCAGACATATCAATGTATTGCGATACGGCATCCAGCCAAAGTTTCGGACACGGTTTTTTGCACAGCATGTTTGACTCTAACAGTTTTCAACAAAGTACAACGGCATCAACCACTACCATAACGGAATATGAGAAGAAACGTCTCCATGTTCAGATGGGAGGACAAATTGAAGAGGGTAAAGACTTGGAATGGGATGCATTAAGTTCGCAAATCTTAGGGGTCGATGATCTAGATTTAAGTACGAGGGCAGGGTCTCAAGAGGCTTTGGACAAATGCGATAAGGCGATGTCATTTGTCGTTAACATTCGGACAACGATGGGCGCTTACACCAATCAACTGGAGCATTCCATGAACTATGTCAATAACTACAACGAGAACCTTACATCCTCAGAGTCCAGAATAAGGGATACCGATATGGCCAATGAAATGATGGAGTTTACGAAAAACAATATTCTTACTCAAACTGCCCAAGCAATGCTTAGCCAAGCGAACCAAACACCTCAATCGATCTTGCAATTATTGAAATAACGTCGATTACCCTTCATCATAATGGGGATCTCTAAAAGTTTGCTCACTTTAAGAACAACTCACCTAAGAAAATGGTTTTTAATTGAAAGATAGCGGCGTCAGGGTACTATCCCTGCGCCGCTATTTCACGTTTTTGGTCCATTGCTGCTTTCTCAAGCAGAAAGCGGCGGAATCCCCGGTTGTTCTTTATTAGCCCAAATAAACTCTCCGGTTCGATCATCCGATAACTCATGGCCTTCCTCACTGCGAAGCTTCTCTCGCACCTGGTTTGTAGTGTATATACCTCAGACTGACGCTAATCTCTCGATTCCCAGCCGCTCTCGTACAGTCGCTCTTGAACGGCAGCCCTCGCAGTTCTCGCTTCGATAATGCCGGCCTCGCCTGCTGCTTCACGGCGGCTTTGCCCCAAACGATCGAATTACGATTGGCGTTTGCCTCGCTTGGTGCCGTCCACAAAATAGTGATCTAACTTCACATAGCCTGATTCCACAAGAAGTTGGAGAACAGAGGTGAAGACGCTTCGAGGATAGACTTCATCCGCCCTGAACGGAACCGGTTGATGGTGCGAAAGTCCAGCCGTTGCCTGCCGGCAATCCACATGAACATAACGTTTACTCTTTTGCGTTTGAATGGTAATTTTTCTTTAAACGGCGATACAAAAAAAAGGGCATGTATCTCCTGTATAGGAGCGAAGCGTTTGCCTTTACCGACGTGAAATCCCCTTGTTATGGGTTCAAATTCAAATTTCACGGCGGCAACAGCAACCGGAAGGAGATACATGCTCTCAAAATTTAATCGCTATTCAAGAAGTAGGGGCCATCCCTAAGTCATCTATGCTTTGAGACAGGTGAAATAATAAAAACCTGTTACTGTAAGGGGAGCTTTTTTATGTCCATAAAAGAACATACAGCTTCAGAAAAATACGCTATCATTCAGGAGATCGAACATGGTTGTATTGGTGTTAAAGCTGCCATTAACAAGTTCGGTATCAGCAAATCAACTATCGCCAAATGGCGACGTCGTTATCGGGTGTACGGATATGAAGGACTAGAGGTTCGTACCCATAACCGCAGTTATTCCGCCGAACTTAAGCTTCAAGCGGTGAATCAGTTTCAGGTCAACAAGTATACGGATGGGTTGAGAAGTATGGAACTGGTGGCCAGGACGCTTTGCGGGACGGCAGAGGGCGTAAGAAGGCGCCAGATAAACCGCAAACGCGTACGGCCTTCGTACAATTGCAAGAAAAACTAAACGGCCTCAGTCCCATGGAATTCAGGACGAAGGCCGCTTAGCTGATTTTTAATTTTTGTACTGTCTACTTGACGGGGTGCAGTTCACTTTTGGGACAGCCCCTTTTTTACGCTAATCCGTCACTCGTCCTTCTTTCACGAAACTTTGTGTTCGATGCGCAGCTTGTCGGCGACCATCGCGATGAACTCGCTGTTCGTCGGCTTCGACTTGCTGATGTTGATCGTGTAGCCGAACAGATGGCTGATCGAATCGATGTTGCCGCGCGTCCAAGCGACTTCGATCGCATGGCGTATCGCGCGCTCGACGCGGCTAGGCGTCGTCTTGAACTTCTCGGCGATCGCTGGATACAGCGTCTTCGTGATGGCGCCAAGAATCTCGATGTTGTTGTACACCATCGTGATCGCTTCGCGCAAATACTGATACCCCTTGATGTGTGCTGGAACGCCGATCTCGTGAATAATGCTCGTGATATTGGCGTCCAGATTCTTCGGCTTGCCGATCGGAACGATATTCGAGCGGCTAGAGCCCATCGCAGAAGACGAAGATGTAGATGAAGTCGTCGATGTTGCCGTGCCAGCCAATTGGCGAATCCGGTTGGCGAGTACATCCATATCGAACGGCTTAAGTATGTAGTAGGAAGCTCCGAGTTGTACCGCTCGTTGCGTAATGTTCTCTTGACCAAATGCGGTCAGCATAATGATCTTCGGACTTGGGGTTAGATTCAGCTCGCGAAGCTTCTCCAGTACGCCAAGGCCGTCCAAATGAGGCATAATGATATCCAAGATCATTACGTCCGGAACAATTCGATTTTCCTCCAATTGGCGGATGACTTCTTCTCCGTTGTACGCCACTCCGATGACCGTCATGTCATCCTGTTCTTCGATATACTCGGACAACAAGTTCGTGAATTCCCGGTTGTCGTCAGCCAGAAATACTTCAATCCGCTGCAAGGCTGGTCCTCCCTTTCTGTTACAAATAAGATGGGTTCGGTAATTGATAAGAACGCTCGAAGTCTCCAGACGTTCCTATGCTAACCGAATTCGACACGGCGAATTCAAATCCTTCTGTCCTGAAAATTTTTTCTTTATTTTTTTGACCTAATCGCATATAATAAATAATTTATGTCAACACACGTGTTTTTTCGAATATTTTCGACAAACTGCACCATTTCCGCTTGCTTGCCAAAAGGCAAACACCCAAGGCATTAAACCGCCTTAGATGTCGCCTGTTCCGGCTGAAGCATAATTCCCGCGTCCTGCAGCATCCATTCGATGAAGCAGCCGTAACCCGAAGTCGGATCGTTCACGAATACGTGCGTCACCGCGCCGATCAGCTTGCCGTTCTGCAGAATTGGACTGCCGCTCATGCCTTGAACGATGCCGCCCGTCCGCTCAAGCAGCTCCGGATCGGTAATCCGGATCACCATACCTTTGGTGGCGGGCGTCGATTGCTTAGACACATGGACGATTTGAATTTGGAATCGTTCAACCTTCTGACCGTTCACGACCGTCAGTATCTCCGCAGGGCCCTCCTGTATTTCTTCTGCGAATGCAACCGGGACAGGATCGACATGAAGTCCGTGATCCGGAAGACGCCCCATTTTACCGAAGATACCGAATGCCGTATTCCTCTCGACGTTGCCAAGTGTCTTGCCTTCTTTGTTAAAGATCGCGCGTTTCTCGCCAGGTTCGCCGCTTTGGCTCTTGGAGATCGACAACACGTTGGATTGCAGAATTTCCCCGCTTCCGACGCTAATAGGAGTCTGCGTATCCATATCGGTAATGACGTGGCCTAGTGCGCCGTACACTCCTTGATCCGGCGCGTAGAACGTCAGCGTTCCGACGCCGGCCGCGGAATCGCGAATGTACAATCCAAGCCGCCACGCCTGATCTTCTTGATCGAACACCGGCGTTAACGACGTCCGGAACATCAGTTTCCCTCTCCGAACATCAAGCTGCAGCGGATGACCTGATTTGCCGGCTTCCTCCGCCAGCTTAGCCACCTTCTTCACGTCATTCAGCGGTTTGCCGTTAATCGCGACAATCAAGTCTCCGAGCTTTAATTTGGCCTTCTCGCCCGGCGATTCGCGCACATTGGAACCGGTCTGGACGAGATGATGCCCGACGACCATAATGCCTGCCGCCTTCACCTTCACGCCGATCGTCTGTCCGCCCGGCACGACCCGAAGATCGGGCACAACCTGAAGCTTGACGGTCTTAAAGGGAATACGGCCGAACAGCTTGAGCTTCAGCTCCGTCTTGCCGCTCTGAAGCGGTTTGATGGACAGCGGACGGTTCAAGTCAACCGGGAAAGTCGATCGGCTGTCCCCGTTCACGGCAGCGACCTCCGGATCTACACTGCCCTGGGCATGAACCGGCATTGCAAAGTGCAGGTGCCTTGCTTGTCCCTGGAACATCCTCAGCTCGTTAGGGAATGCCGCATAATGACGAAGCGGAGCGGAGGTGACGATCAGGCACAAGATAATGACGAGAAGAATGCCGAAGCTGCGTCTTCTGGAGTTTCGGTTCAAAGTCCCACGCTCCCTTACAGTCTTTCCGGCATCGAATACCGCCGGCAACGTACCTATAAGGTAACCGCGGCCCTCCCCTTTTATGTTCCCGAATAGTTCCTTGAATACGGCTTTTTTCGCGTCATTACGCGTTTTTTTGCCGCTGAGCCAGCAACAGCATTTCCTGTGCGTGATGCCGAGTTTTTTCCGTAACTTCCACGCCGCCGAGCATGCGGGCAAGCTCTTCAATCCGTTCCTCGTCCCTAAGCTCCTTAACCGAAGTCGAAGTACGTCCGTCGTTAGTCACCCGTTTGCGGATCTCGTACGAATAATCAGCCATGCAAGCCACCTGAGGCAGGTGGGTGATCGCGAACACCTGACAGGATGAGGACAGCCGCGACAGCTTCTCGGCGATCGCTTGAGCGGCCCGGCCGCTGACCCCGGTATCCACCTCGTCGAACACAAGCACGGGAATGCGGTCGATGCTTGCGAAGATCGCCTTCAAGGCCAGCATCACGCGCGACATCTCGCCGCCGGATGCGATCTTGGCCAGCGGCTTCGGCGGTTCTCCCGGATTCGTAGACAGCAGAAATTCGGCTTCATCCCATCCGGTCGGCGACAAGCTGCCGCGCTCTAGCTTCACTTCAAATACGGAGCGTTCCATTTGAAGCTCGCGGAGCTCGCGCTCGATCGCTTCGGACAGCTGCTTCGCCTCATCGCGCCTAACCATGGTCAACTGCTCGGCAAGCGTCTCCAGCTCCGACTGGAGCGACTGCTCGAGCTCCGTCAGCTCCTTCAGCTTCTCCTCGCGATTATCGAGCCGTTCGGTATCCGCTTGAATTCGGTCCCGATAAGCCATAATATCAGCAACGGTCTCGCCGTATTTGCGACGGAGCCCGAAGATCAGGTCGAGCCTGTCCTCAATCTGTTCGAGACGCTCGGGATTGAACTCGATTCCTTCGCGGTAGCTCCTTAATTGAAAGACAACGTCTTCAGCCGCATAATAAGCGGATTGAAGCTGCTCCAGCAACGGCTGCAGCACGGAAGCATCGACCTTAGCGATCTCCTCCAGCTTAGATACCGCCCGGGAGATGGCAGCGAGTCCCTTCGCGCCGTTCAACAAGTCATAGGCTTCCGTCGCCGTCTCCGCCAGCTTCTCCGCATGGGCAAGCCGGCTTCGCTCTTCCTGCAGCGCTTCATCTTCACCGAGCTTCAGGTTCGCCTCGTTGATCTCCTCCAGCTGGTACCGGTACAGATCAAGCATCTGCATCTGCTGTCGAGAAGTATCCTCCAGCTCGCGCCGTTCGCGGACGACTTGCTGGAATTGCCGGTATTTGTCCTGGTAGGACAGCTTCAGGCTGGCAATAGAGCCGCCCGCGTGCTGATCGAGCCATTCAAGGTGGCGCTCGGTTCGAAGCAGCGATTGATGCTCATGCTGGCCATGAATATTAACCAGATGCTCGCCGACTTCGCGCAGCATCGTAAGCGTAACCGTCTGGCCGTTAATCTTCGCAGTCGACTTGCCTTGTGCTTGGAGCTCCCGCCGAATGAGCAGCGCTTCCTCCTCGTTTGCCTCTACGCCGATCCGCTGAAGCGTCTCCCAGACGGGATGCCCGCCTGGCAGGTCGAAGACCGCCTCTATGTCGGCGCGGTCGCAGCCGTGCCGGATCATATCTGCGGAGCCGCGCCCTCCCGCGATTAGTGCTAGCGCGTCGATCACGATCGACTTGCCGGCTCCGGTCTCGCCGGTCAACACTTGAAATCCTTCGTGAAACCGTACGGATACCTGTTCGATTACTGCCAAATTGCGAATAGACAGCTCTTGCAGCATGC
This sequence comes from Cohnella lubricantis, assembly GCF_014212015.1. Classification (GTDB taxonomy): domain Bacteria; phylum Bacillota; class Bacilli; order Paenibacillales; family Paenibacillaceae; genus Cohnella; species Cohnella lubricantis. The sequence goes on from NZ_JACJVN010000016.1 coordinate 20,171, forward strand.
CAACCAATCCCCCCGACAGATCGCGCCATCTCCGAACGAACATGAGGATGGCCGCTCTTTTTACCGTATCATATCGTTGATTTTGCTTACCAGTTGCGGACCCTGCTCCTTGGAGCGGCAGATCAGCAGCGTCGTATCGTCACCGCTGATGGTGCCCATGATCTCGGGCCAATCCATGCCGTCAATAAGCGAAGCGATCGTATTCGCCGTGCCGGGGAGGCACTTAACGACCACCAGATTCTCTGCCGCTTCCGCTTGAATGAAGTGATCCATCAAAGCGCGCTTTAGCTTTAAGGCCGGATTGTACCGCTGGTCCTGAGGCATCGAATACTTGTAGCGGCCGTCCTCCAGCGGAACCTTGATTAACTGCATCTCCTTGATATCACGGGAGACAGTCGCCTGTGTGACGTGGACGTTCTCGCTGCGCAAAGCCTCCACGAGGTCTTCCTGCGTCTCGATCTCCCTGGAACCGATCAATTCCCTGATTTTCCGCTGTCTTTGACCCTTCATCCGTTGTCATCCTCCACTTTGAATCGCACTAATCGAACCCATTGTTCTCTTGGATGGGCAATGAGAATCCCTTCGCATTCCGGGAACAGCAGCGCGTATACGAGCAGCCGGTCCCGCAAGCCGCTGGCCGTCCATTCGATCGGCATGCGGCTCCTCTCCGTTCTCACCAAATAATATTGGTTGTCCTTCACGGCAATATAATCGAAATAAAGCCGGGTCGACTGCATGGTGCCGTCGTCAATCCTCACGCCAAGCGGTATGCGATGCTTGCCTGAGACCGCATCGTATCCGTGCCGTTCGAGCAATTCAACCGTCTCATCGGGCTCCACGCTCCCCGACCGGGCCAGCTTCCGAAGCCGATAACCCGGCGGTTCGTGGAGCCAGCGGTAGATCCGGTGTCCGATCCACCATAGCAACAAGAAGACCGCCGTTAGAAAAACAAACCAATCGCCGAATTTCGCCATCTCCGCCACCTCTTCCAGAGAGAAAGGAGCGGCTTCATGCAGCCGCGAGAATAACTACTTCTAGGCGATGGGCGTTTTTTCCTCTCTAGGTTCAAACCAAAAAAACCGGAGCATGTCGAAAAGAAGCGAACCGATCTCGTTTCGGCCGTTCTTCGGCAGCTCCGGGTTAAGTGGCCCGAAGGGCAATGCTCTGGTTTACGACCCGCTTCCGCGGAAAACGCCGCCGGCTTCCTGAACGACTTGCCGCGCTAGCGCTTCAATCGACGCAGGATCGGCGGGCGCCGCCGGAAGTGCGGCGGGATCGCGAAGCGTCCAATACGCCAAAAATTCAATGTTGCCTTCGCCTCCCGTTATTGGAGAGAAGGTAAGGCCCTGCAGGCCAAAGCCCAGCCCGTCCGCGAAGAGGAGCACCTCCTTGACCACGGAGACGTGAACCGCGGAATCGCGAACGACCCCGGACTTGCCTACCTGATCCCGTCCCGCTTCGAACTGCGGCTTGATCAGCGCGACCGTACCGCCTCCGGGCTTCAGAAGCGGAGCGAGCGCCGGCAGAATCAGCTTCAGCGAGATGAAGGACACGTCGATCGTCGCGAAGCTCGGCGGCGGCCCTTGCAGCTGCTCAGGCGTCACATGGCGGAAATTCGTCCGTTCCATGACGCAGACCCGCTCGTCTTGGCGCAGCGACCAATCGAGCTGATTGTAGCCAACATCCAGCGCATAGACGAACGCAGCGCCGTTCTGCAGCGCACAGTCGGTAAATCCGCCGGTCGAAGCGCCGATATCGAGCATCGTCTTGCCCTGAAGATCAAGGCCGAAGTGGCGAATCGCCTTCTCCAGCTTCAAGCCGCCGCGGCTTACATAGGGATGCGGAGCGCCCTTCACGATGATCGCCGCGTCTCTTGGCACCTTCGTTCCCGCCTTGTCAATCTTCTCCGAGCCGATCAGCACAAGCCCCGCCATAATGGCAGCCTTCGCCTTCTCCCGGCTCTCGAAGTATCCTTGCTCTACGAGGAGAACATCCAAACGTTCCTTAGCGTTAGCCGTCATCGAGAATTCGCTCACGTCGCTTTCTGGCGCACGCGAACCGCCATGGCGCGAATCTGCTGCGCTACATCTTCCGCCGTCAGTCCCACCTCGTCGCGCTGCTCCTTGATCGAAGCATGCTCGATGAACCGGTCCGGCACGCCGGTTAATCCGATCGACAGGTGATGGATCTGATGAGCGGCGTAGAACTCAAGCACCGCGCTGCCGAGACCGCCTGCGATCGCTGTCTCTTCGAGCACGAGCAACGGCAATCTCTCCTGCGCCAGCGACAGCAGCATCTCCTCATCGAGCGGCTTCACGAAGCGCGCGTTAACGACCCGAAGATTGATTCCTTCGCGCTTCAGCAGCTCTGCGGCTTCTTCCGCCACTTGAACCATCGGTCCGATGGCGAGCACAGCCGCGTAATCGCCTTCGCGCACTACCTCCCAGCTGCCGATCGTAAGCGGCTGCGGCTCCTCGTCCATCGGTACGCCTCGCGCGTTCACGCGCGGGTAGCGGATGGCGATGGGGCCGTCATTATAGTCGACTGCGGTCTTCATCATCCGGCGCAGCTCGTTCTCGTCCTTCGGCATCATGAGCACGATGTTTGGAATGTGCCGCAGGAAGGCGATGTCGTAGACGCCTTGGTGCGTCTCGCCGTCCGGTCCGACGAAGCCGGCTCGGTCGATCGCGAAGATGACGTTCGCATTATGGCGGCAAATATCGTGCACGACTTGATCGTAGGCACGCTGCAGGAACGTCGAGTAGACGGCGAATACCGGTTTAAGCCCCTCCATAGCAAGAGCCGCGCACATCGTTCCAGCATGCTGCTCGGCGATGCCGACATCGAACATCCTCTCCGGGAACCGCTTCTGAAATCCGAGCAAGCCGGATCCTCCTGGCATGGCCGGCGTGACGGCGACAATTCGTTCGTCCTTCTCCGCCAGTTCGATCAGCGTGCTGCCGAACACTTCCGTGTACATCGGCGGTCCTACCGACTTCACGACTTGACCGGATTCAATCTTATACGGCGAGATGCCGTGCCATTTGTGCGAATCGGCTTCGGCAGGCGTATAGCCTTTGCCCTTCACGGTCAGCACGTGAATCAGCACAGGGCCGCTCACCTTGTCAGCTTGGCGGAACGTCTCCATCAGCTTCTCGATGTCATGGCCGTCAACCGGACCGAAGTAAGTCAAGCCGAACTCTTCGAAAAGCATGCCGGGCACGACCAGATACTTCAGGCCGTCCTTGAACCGCTCCGCCGTCTTGGCGAGCTTGCCGCCAACGGCTGGAATTTTGCGCAGCAGCGATTCGAATTCTTCCTTCGCCTTGCGGTAAGTCTTGTCTGAGCGAACTTTGCCAAGATAGTTGTGCAGCGCTCCGACGTTCGGCGCGATCGACATCTCGTTATCGTTCAGCACGACGGTCAAATTGCGCTTCTCATGTCCGATGTGATTCAAGGCTTCGAGAGCCATGCCGCCTGTCAGGGCGCCGTCGCCGATCACGGCGATGACTTTATTCTTCTCGCCCTTCAAGTCGCGGGCGATCGCCATGCCGGCCGCTGCCGACAGAGACGTGCTGCTGTGACCAGCTTCCCAGACGTCATGCTCGCTCTCCGAGCGCTTGACGAATCCGCAGAGCCCGCCCTTCTGCCGCAAGGTGTCAAACCGGTCCATGCGGCCCGTCAGCATTTTGTGAACATATGCTTGGTGCCCGACGTCAAACAAGAACTTGTCGCTCGGACTGTTATACAAATAATGCAGCGCAATCGTTAGCTCTACGACACCCAGATTGGGCGCCAGATGGCCTCCTGTCGCCGATAGTTTCTCGATTAGAAATTGACGGATCTCCTGCGCCAATTGCGGCAGCTCCGATAACGAGAGCTTCTTCAGGTCCGCCGGACTGTCGATACGATCGAGCAGCAAATGTGTCACCGCTTTCCCTCAAGCAGGCGCTATCCTGGCAGCCGCCGCTCGCGCGAGACTTGCCGGTGCGTCTTCTTGATGATGGATAATACGCCTATTATAGCATAACCGGATTTTAAAGCCCAAGGGTCCGCCATCCAGTTTCGGGAGGCTTCGACGGCAAGGGCGAACGATTGTCCGGATGTCCCTCGATGCGTCGGGGCGATCTTGGCTTGTAACGCGCGGGCTTTGTTTGATCCCGGCGAAATCTGGAGCGGCAACTTCGTCAGCAGCTCGGGCGTACGAATCTATTTGGACGCGTACTGCGAACGCCTGCAGCTCGGACTGGAATGCGATGGCTTCGTTGCTCACGGAGAGATGCTGACGCGCGACCGCTTCTCATTCGAGCGAATGCGCGTTCGTTCGATGCAAGGGTATCGATAAGCACCGTTCAGCTGTGACGAGTTGGACAAGAAGCCGGAGGCTTGCCAGCGTTTCATGCATGAGACTGCAGGGCAGGTTGGGTCCAACAAAAATTGCCTCCGTGACCCGATTCTATCGGGCGGCGGAGGCAATTGAGGAAGTGTGCGCTGAGTGATGGCGCGGCAGCAGTCTATTCTAGTGATCCCGATTCATGATCGATCGGGCCATGTCGGCCAGCAGATCCGTGCGTGCGAGCGCTGCCGACGCAAGCGCTTCGATTGCTTCGTTCGTCAGATCGTTCACTCGCCGACGGCTCTCCTCCAAGCCGATCAAATAAGGATACGTCACTTTGCCCTGCCGTTCGTCGCTTCCGAGCGGCTTGCCAAGCTTCGCTTCCTCGCCTGTCACATCCAGAATGTCGTCCTGGATCTGGAAGGCAAGCCCGACATTGCGTCCGAACAATCCGAGCGCTTCCAGCTGTCGATCGCTCGCTTCTGCCGCGTGGCCGCCTGCCCGCAGCGCAAATGCGATTAGGTCGCTCGTCTTGTGCAGATGAATGCGTTCGAGCTGCTCAAGAGAGGTAATCCCCTGCTCGCCTTCCATGTCGTCCGCTTGGCCCCCAACCATGCCCGGCAAGCCTGCATAACGGGCCAATTCGGACACAACAGCGAGCGCGCGTTCGGCTGGAACGCCTAAAGCTGCAGCGCGCGACGCTTCGTAGAAAGCATGCGGCAGCAGCCCGTCTCCAGCTAGAATTGCCATCGCTTCGCCGAATACCTTGTGATTCGTCAGGCGGCCGCGGCGGTAGTCGTCGTTGTCCATCGCCGGCAAGTCGTCGTGGATCAGCGAATAAGTATGTACCATCTCCACCGCAACGGCGAATGGCATCGCCTTGCGGTGAATGCTCTCGTCGCCGGCTGCGCACTCGGCCGCGGCGAGAACGAAGATCGGGCGAAGCCGCTTGCCGCCCGCTTCGAGTGAATAGGCCGCCGCTTCCCGAAGCCGCGGCGAGATGTCCCATTCAGCGGGAATCGCTTGCCGCAGTGCGGCTTCCACCCGATCCCGCTGCAGTTGCATGTATGTGCCAATCGCTTGGTGCTGCTTCACTTCGTGATTAGTCCCCTTTGTCCGCGGCGGAATCCTCGCGAGCAGGCGCGAAGGGCTTGTGTCCTACGCCATTCTCATCCTCCACCAGCATCTCAATGCGCCGCTCAACCTGCTCGAGCTTGCGCCCGCATAGCCGGGAGAGCGCCATCCCTTCCTGATACAGCTCGATGGCTGTCTCCAGCGGCACGTCGGAGCTCTCCAGACGGGTCACGATCCGTTCGAGACGCTCCATCGCTTCCTCAAACGAGATGGCGTTCTCTCCTTCGCCGAGAACCGGCTTGTCCATTCCCGCTTCATTCGTCTCCGGATTAGCTTCCATTCGCGATCTCCTCCCCTTGAAGTCCCCATACTTGGCAATCCAGCTTGCCGTCCGCCAGCCGCACCTTAATCAGGTCGCCTGGCTGCACCTCGCTAATGCTGCGGATGAGGCGCTTCTCGTCCTCGTCATATGCGAGGCTGTAGCCGCGCGCCATAATCTTCAGCGGGCTCAGCGCATCCAACTGCCGCAGAATCGCGCCGAAGCCCTTCTGGCGCTCGCGGAGCAAGCCGCGCATCGCCAGTTCCAGTGCGCGCGCGGCGCTGTCCGCCCGCTTGCGCGCATAGGCCGTCTGCTCCGCGGGGCTGACCGCGGACAGCCGGCCATTCAGCCGCGCGAGCCGCTCACGCGTCCGCGCGAGGTGCCCTTCTGCGCGATAGCGAAGCCGGTCGCGCAGTCGGTCCAGCTGCTCGGCTCTCGCGAGCAGCGCCCTTCGCGGCTGCGTGAAGAAGGGCGATCGCGCAGACCGCTGCCAGCGCTCGCGCTTCGCTGCGACAGCCAGCCGCAGCGACTTCGCCATGCGCAGCTCGAACGAGCGCAGCTCCTGGCGCAGCTCCATAGCGTGCGGCACGGCGAGCTCGGCTGCCGCAGTCGGCGTCGCCGCCCGCAGATCCGCCACGAAGTCGGCGATCGTGAAGTCCGTCTCATGACCGACAGCCGAGATGACGGGAATGCTAGAGGCGCGGATCGCCCGAGCGACGATCTCTTCGTTGAACGCCCACAGCTCTTCGAGAGAGCCGCCTCCTCGGCCGACAATGATGACGTCGACTTCAGCAAGCCGGTTCAGCGTCTCAATTGCCTTCACGATTGACGGCGCAGCCGCCTTGCCTTGAACCGAAGCCGGATAGAGCAGCACCGGCACGGACGGTTGACGCCGCTGCAGCGTGATCAGTATGTCCCGCACGGCAGCTCCAGTCGGCGAAGTGATGACGCCGATCGCCTTCGGATAGCGCGGAATGGACCGCTTCGCCGCCTGAGCGAACAGCCCTTCCGCCTCGAGCTTCCGCTTCAGCTGCTCGAATGCCAGGTACAGGCTGCCGACGCCATCCGGCTGCATCGCCGTCACATAGAATTGATATTGCCCGTCCCGCTCGTAGACGGATACGCCTCCCCTGGCCAGCACCTTCATGCCGTCCTTCGGCAGGAACGGCAGGCGCTGGTTGTGGGAGGCGAACATAATGCTCTTCAGCCTTCCGCTCTCATCCTTAAGCGTGAAGTACATATGACCGCTGGAATGACGGGTGAAGTTGGAGATCTCGCCCCGTATCCATATATCCTGAAGATGAACGTCTCCCTCCAGCTTCATCTTGATGTAGCGGTTGATCTCGCGGATGCTGAGCACCTTCGCCGGTTCCATCGTATCACCCCACCACTGCTGATCTTGCCGATAGCCCGCCCGACCGGCCGCCGGATTCGCCCAACTAAGCGGCTCGCCGAGCTTGATGCTAAGATTGTCCGTCACGCCCGATCGGCTTAACCGCTTCAGGCCACCCAACACTGTCCCCTTCTACTGGCCGGACAACGCAGTTCACCTGCCTGCGGGCCAGACAATACCCTGCATCTGCTGCGGGTTAGCCGACGCCGTGCGCCCGCTTCGCTGCCTTCAGCGTATTCTGCATCAGCATCGTAATCGTCATCGGCCCGACGCCGCCCGGTACAGGCGTAATCCAGCCTGCGACGGGAAGAACATCTTCATAGTCAACGTCTCCGCACAGCTTGCCGTCTTCCTGGCGGTTTATGCCGACATCAATGACGGCTGCGCCCGGCTTCACCCAATCCCGCTTCACCAGCTTCGGCACGCCGACCGCAGCGATGACAATATCGGCTTCACGCGCGACAGCCGGAAGATTCGGCGTTCGCGAGTGCGCGATCGTCACCGTTGCATTCTCTCGCAAGAGCAGCATCGATACCGGCTTGCCGACGATATTGCTGCGGCCGATCACGACCGCGCGCTTGCCTGCAGGAGAGACGCCGGAGCGCTTCAGCAGCTCGATGACGCCTGCAGGCGTACACGGCAGCAGCGAGTCGTCCCCAATCATCAGGTTGCCGACGCTGACCGGATGGAAGCCGTCTACATCCTTGTCTACCGAGATCGCGTCGATTACCGCTTTCTCTTCAATATGTTTCGGCAGCGGAAGCTGCACGAGGATGCCGTTAATCTCTGCTTCGCCATTCAATCTAGCAATCAGCGCCAACAAGTCGGCCTGCGAAGTGTCAGCCGGCAGACGATGCACTTCCGAATAGAAGCCAAGGTCTTCGCAGGCCTTGGCTTTGTTGCGAACATAGACTTGCGAAGCTGGATCCTCTCCGACCAACACGACTGCCAAGCCGGGGCGGATGCCCTTCTCTAGCAGATCGGCTGTCTCCCGCTTGATCTCCTCGCGAATCGCATTCGATATGCTCTTGCCGTCGATGATCTGTGCGCTCACTTAAGCATCTCCTCCCCGGTCCCCCATGTCCGAAGCCTTCTCCGCAGGCGCGTGCTGCACCTGCTTCTCTCGAATCATGCGCCCGAGAACGCCGTTGACGAACTTGCCGGACTCCTCCGTGCCGAAGTGCTTGGCCAATTCGATCGCTTCGTTCACGACGACCTTCGGAGGCACATCCGGACGGAACTGCAGCTCATAGGCGGCCAACCTCAGAATCTGATGGTCGACACGCGACAGCCGATCAACCTGCCAGCCCGTCAGTGCGCGCTCCAGCGTCCGATCGATGTCCTCTCGCTTCGCATAGATGTCCGCAACCAGCTCCCGCGTGAAAGCGTCGACAGCCGCAAGTCCTGCTACATCCGCTTCGATCTCATTGTCGTGACGCGCTTCTTCCATGACGGCGTCAACAGCAGCTTGCCCTTCGACTCCGTTCATGTCCATCTGGTACAAGCTTTGTACCGCAATCTCCCTTGCCAATCTGCGCTTCATGAATCCTCCGATCCGATTCCTTCATCCGATTACTTCTTGCAATTATAGTGCCCAATCCAACCCGTTACTCGCTCAACGCGGCCAAGGCCAGCGGCTGGTCAGCCAATCGGTCACGCGCTCCAACGGCAGCAGCGGACCGCGCTTCTCGTCCCGCAGCTTGCCGAACCAATAGCCGATCGCGACAAGAAACCCGCAGAACAGCATGTCCCAGAACCCGGCGAATAAATAGATAAAAAAGAAAAAGAGTCCAGCGACAACGCCGGCGGACCTGCCGCCGTACGTCTCCCACCAAGATTTCCACATGGCGGCGCCCTCCTATTCCACGCGGCTCTTGAACGTGGTCGGCGCTTGTGTCACGTTAGCGATGTAAACCGATACTTCCGCAACGGGGATTCCGGTTGTCTCTTCTACCTGCTGGGCGATCGATTTCTGCATCTCTTCGGACAGGGACGGAATGGCTGTCTCGCCGTCGATGAAGGCGCGAACGACGATCTTGAGACCCGAATCGGCAGCATGGACCCGTGCTCGCAGGTCTTTGACCCCTTTGGTGCGCGAGGCCGCTTTGAGCGCGATGTTCTCCACCGTCTCGACGGAGATGCGAATCTCCCCGTGATCCGTCCTCTGATTAATGGACGGCGCGCTGCTTCCATCGCGCTTCACCGATACGATAAAGAATCGCAGGCTGAAGAGCAGGAGCAAAGCCGCGATCACGATGACCGTCGTCTGCACGCTTACGCTTCCTCCATCGACGTTCGCGACGGCATCCGTCAGGAAGTCTCTCTCGACGCCTCCGCTAGCGACAACGATCGCCACGATCGAGGCGATTCCGATCACGAGACTATACAAGAACAGCAACAGTCGATCCAATACTTTTATCAACGGACGTCTCCTCCAGTCATGACAAACAAATGACCCCCGACCTGCGAAAAAGCGCCTGACAACCGTCCCCTCTGGAGAGGACGGCCATCACGGCGCCGGCATCCGCAGCCGGAGGCAATGCGTCTCGCCGGGACAAGTCCCGAAACGTCCGCCTTATCGGACACGCGTATGCGAATCGTCTTCTTCTGGTTTGTCCGCCGCCTTGAACTGTACATCGTGAATATGTACGTTCACTTCGACGACGTTAAGTCCGGTCATGGTCTCGATCGACCGCTTGACGTTGCGTTGGATCTCTGCGGCGATCTCGGGAACCTTCCGTCCGTATTCCACGACGATATTGACATCGATGGCGGCTTCGCGCTGCCCGACCTCAACCTTGACGCCTTTGGACAAGTTCTTGCGGCCCAGCATCTCGGCGATCCCGGAGGAAATGCCGCCGCTCATGCCTGCGACGCCTTCGACCTCGACGGTTGCAAGACCCGCGATTACTTCGATAACTTCTGGAGCGATTTGAATGGTGCCCATCTCGGTCCGTTCATACTCAGGTACCAAAGTCTCCACTTCTCAAATCCACCTCCTCATGCGATGGATGTCCGGCAAGGACATCCATTTCACTATTCATACTATAGCATTACGCAAGATTTATGACAAACCTCATGCGATTCGATTATCGTTCGGCTTCGGACCCATGCGGCGCATGGATGTCATATTCCTCCAGGAACTTGATATCGAAAGTTCCCTTGGCGAATATCGGGTGCTCCAGCAGCTTCAGATGGAACGGAATCGTCGTCTTGACGCCTTCGATCATGAATTCGCTGAGCGCGCGCCGGCCGCGGTCGATCGCTTCCGCACGTGTCGGAGCCCATACGATCAGCTTCGCGATCATCGAGTCGTAATGCGGCGAGATCATATATTGCGGATAAGCGCCGCTGTCCACCCGGACGCCAGGTCCTCCCGGCGGGAGATAGAAGCCGATGCGGCCCGGAGACGGCATGAAGTTGCGGTCCGGATCCTCCGCGTTCACGCGGAATTCGATGGCGCAGCCGTCGAACCTTACTTGCTCCTGCGTGAAGGAGAGCGGATGCCCTTCGGCGATCGAGATCATCTCTTTGATCAGGTCGATGCCGGTAATCATCTCGGTGACGGGATGCTCGACTTGGATTCTCGTGTTCATCTCCATGAAGTAGAACTGGCCGTCCGGTCCGAGCAGGAATTCAATCGTGCCCGCTCCGGAGTAGTCTACCGCTTTGGCCGCGCGCACGGCCGCTTGGCCCATTCGCTCGCGCAGCGCCGGCGTCATGATTGGGCAAGGCGCTTCTTCGACGAGCTTCTGACGGCGGCGCTGCACAGAGCAGTCGCGCTCGCCTAAATGGCAGACGTTGCCGTGCTTGTCGGCGATAATCTGAATCTCGACATGCTTCATGCCCGTCAAATATTTCTCAAGGTAGACGCCGGCGTTGCCGAACGCCTTCTGCGCTTCCTGCTGCGCCGTCGATATCTCGCGGATGAGCGACTCTTCGTCCTCCGCGAGACGGATGCCGCGGCCGCCGCCGCCGGCCGTCGCTTTGATGATGACCGGATAGCCGATCGAGCGTGCGACGCTGACGGCTTCGTCCAAATTCTCGACCAATCCATCGCTGCCGGGAATGACCGGCACGTCGGCTTCCTTCATCGTCTGCTTCGCGACAGACTTGTCGCCCATCCGGCTGATCGCATCGGCGGAAGGGCCAATGAACGTAACATTGCACGATTCGCAGATATCCGCGAAGTCGGCGTTCTCCGATAGGAATCCGTACCCCGGATGAATGGCGTCGCATTCGGTCAGCGTCGCGACGCTCATAATGTTGGTCAAGTTCAAATAGCTGTCTTTGGAGGCGGTCGGCCCGATGCAGTAGGCTTCGTCGGCCAGACGGACGTGTAGCGATTCGCGGTCCGCCTCGGAATAGACCGCTACGGTCGCAATGCCGAGCTCGCGGCAGGCGCGAATGATGCGAACGGCGATCTCGCCGCGGTTCGCAACCAAGATTTTTTGAATTTTCAAGGCTTGAAATCCCCCTTTGATGTCGCCGGAATTGCTGCTAACTTAGGAAGATTCGGCGATTATTCCGGCTTCACGAGGAACAGCGGCTGGCCGAATTCGACGAGCTGGCCGTTCTCGACCAGAATCTCCACGATCTCGCCCTTGACTTCCGCTTCCAGAGGATTCATGAGCTTCATCGCTTCCAGAATGCAGACAACCGTCTTCTCGGTCACGCGGTCGCCCGTATGCACGAACGGAGAAGCGTCGGGGGACGGAGCCCGGTAGAACGTCCCAACCATCGGGGAGACGATCTTGTGAAGGCCTGCGCGGTCTGCCGCTTGGCTTGGAGCGGATTCGGCAGCTGGCGATTCCTGCAAAGCAGCAGGCGCGGGAGCGGCAGGAGCCGGAACGTATGTATGCGCGATCGGCGCCGACTGCACGTTAACGACCTCCGTCTTGCCCGGCTTGCGAATCGCCAGCTTGGCTCCTTCGTTCTCGAGTTCCAATTCGTGAATGGACGTTTGATCCACCAATTTGATCAGTTCTTTGATTTCGCTTAATTTGAACATTTGTGCGGACACTCCTTGATTTTGGGGTTCCCGTGTACGGCATTATCCAATCTTAGGTATAACGGAACTATTATAACATAGATGAGTTATACGTCCACTGTCCCATCTGTCTATCTTTTCTCATTGCCAAGAGGCGGGATAAACATACTTGCGATAACCGCACAATGCAGAAGAGCCCGGTTGCCCGGGCTCTTGGCTATTGCTCTTAAGGATTGGAAATGTACTGGACGGAGACTTGGCCCGGTCCGACATTGAGCTCCTTCATCGCCGTCTCGACGATGGTGACGGCCTCTTGCTTGTCGAGTTTGTCCGCCTGTACGACGACTTTGTAATTGTTATTCGTCTCTTCAACGACTGCGTTGCCGTATTCGCCGTTCAGCTTCGTCTCAAGGCTGGTGATTCTCTCTTCCGTATCTTCGAGATGATCCAGCTCTGCCCGCGCGTCGGCCGCTTCCTCGAGCGAATATTTGCTCGTATTGCCGATGATGGCGTTCAGCCGCTCTTGCTCTTGAGAGATCTTATTGAGACGATCCAGCTGTATTTGATCGAAGTAGGCTCTACCGGTCTGGCTGTTGTACTGCTCCAGCACGGCCTCATCGCCCGGGCTCAGCGCGGAATCGCCGTCCTCGCCGTTCGCCGCCGCCCCTTGGTCCGTTCCGTCTCCTGTCGAGCTCTCAACTTCGGATACTTCCACATCGCCCGCATTGCCCGTAATGCCGTCCTGCACTTCGTAGCCTGCGTTGTCGGCTGTCTTCGTCGCCGAAGGCGCGTCTTCCGTGAACAGGTAGTACGCAGACAGAATGACCATCAAACTCAGCATCGATACCAGCCAGATCGTTTGTCTTCTGTTATTCATACATTCTCTACCTCCTGTTATGAGTTGATATTGCTGATTATTGCTTGCGAGGAACGACGGAGATTCGATGCGTAGGCACATCCAGTCCCTTCGCCACCGCTTCGACAATGATGCGCTGCACGGTGGCGTTCTCCGCGCCTCGCGCGACGACGAGCACGCCGCGAATCTCCGGGCGCAGCTTCTTGACGACGATCGGCGTCTGCGAGCCGCCAGACACTTCGTACATGGCGACCTGGCCCTCTCTCGTAATCTCGGTGATGTGCCGCTTGGCGCCGTTGCGGTCCGTCTCATCCGTCAGTTGCTGCATCGTCTTCTCGTCCAACTGGACGACTGTCTCCTCGGTCGACTCCACGCTCACCATGACACTCGCCGTTCCAACGCCGACGATCTGCTCCAGCATCTCCTTCAGCCTTGTCTCCAGCGACGACTCAATGTCCAGGAACGGATCCTTGACTTCGCCGTCTCCAGCGGCGAGAAGGGCCGCCTGCTGCGTATCTTCTGACGCGCCTGCTGACGGGACTGCCGGATCCTGCGTCGGAGGGACGGTCTTGATATTCAAGAACGAAGCGATCAGCAGCAAGGCGGCGCCGATAAGCCCGATGAGGATCAGCCACCGGAATGCCTTGACGCGGCGTGGGCCTCCGGGACCTCCTCCGATATACGACTCCAATTGCTGCAGCCACTTGGCCATGCTGCCCACCCTCTCTCTTCCTTGGCCGAATCAATTAGCGGAATCGGAAGCTGCCTTCCAGACGATCACCCGCTCCGGCGCAACTCCGAATCGGGTCTGCAGCAGTGCGGCCACGCGGCCGGACAATTCGGCGTCCTCCGCCTTCGCGCCTTCGCTTGCGGCAGCCGGGACGTTGTCCGGCTTCTCGGAGCCGCCGTCTCCTGCGCCGGCATCGGTTCGCGCTCCTGCGCCTGCACCCGCATCTGCATCCGATCCCGCCATCTCATCGATTCGAATGTCCACCGGCGCGACCGGCTCGACATCGGCGATCGGGGCGCTGTCCTCTTCCGATTCAGAGATGCCAGCGTTCATGCCGGCTTCAGCTTCGGACATGGTCAGCTCGACCCGGGATACCCGCGGAACTCCCGATCCATCCGGCTCCGTCTGTACGTCGACGCTCCTGACAGCCCCGAATCCCGCCTCCTCCACGGCGGCCCGAATCTCGGCTGACAGCCGCGCCGTCGCCAGCCGCGCTGCCTGCTCGTTCCATGCCTCGCTTAGCCTTTGACCTTCTGTCTCGATCTGTGCCAGAGCTTCTTCGTCCCTTCCGTAAGACAGCTGAACCGCGCCGATGTTCGCGGACAGCTTCTCGCTGAAGTCGCTTCTGAACCAGGACAGGACGGGAGTCGCGACGGTCAAGAGCACGAGCAGGCCGGCCACGAGCCGAACGTATCGCTGCATCGTCTGATTCGGCAGGATAAGGTCGACGAGAGACACGAGCAGTACGACCGCGACGATACGTCCGAGCCAGGCGGCCAGTTCCGCCATCATGTCGATTCCCCCTTTGGCTTCGTCAACGCAGCATAATCGAAGCGTTGCCAGCCGTCAGGATGATCGTGACCGCCAGGAAGAACATGAGGCCGACCGAAGCCAGCGCGGCGAACACGAAGATGAGTGTCTTGCCGATCGTCTGCAGGCATTGGACGATCGGCGTATCGCCAAGCGGCTGGAGAACCGCTGCCGACACGTTGAAGATGAACGCCAGCGTCAGTACCTTGACGGCAGGGAACGCGCATAGGAACAGCAGAATGACTACGCCTGCCAAACCAACCGCATTTTTGACCAGCAAGCTTGCTGACAGCACGGTATCGGCCGCGTCCGAGAACATGCGTCCGACCACGGGCACGAAGTTGCCGGTAACGAATTTAGCCGTCTTGAGCGCGATGCCGTCGGCAATCGCTCCCGTCGCTCCTTGAATCGAGATGACGCCGAGGAACACGGTGAGCAGAACGCCCATCAGCCCGACCGCAGCGCTTCGGAGCAAATTCGCCAGCTGCGTCACCTTGTAACGGTCCGACAGCGTGCTGACCAAGTGAAGCACCGCGGAGAAGAACAAGAGCGGGAAGACGACCAGATGAATCAAAGTTCCGACGGTATGGATCATGAACACAATGAGAGGATGAAGCACAGCCACCGTCGTAACGCCGCCCGTGCTCGCCAGCAGCGTCAGCAGCAGCGGCACCATCGCCATCATGAACTGAACCATGTTGCCGATCGCGTCCGCCGCGTATTGGGTCGCTGACCGAAAGCTGTTGACGGCGATGATGAGCAGCACCATGTACGCGACGGCATAAGCGACTTTGCTGACTGTATTGCGTTCGAACGCGTTCTGCATCGTCTCTAGAATCATCGTGAACACCGCGAGCATGACAATTGTCACGACCAGCTTGCCGCTGTACAGCACTTCGTGCAAGAAGAACCGAAGCAAGCCGATCAACGCGCTGCTCGGGTTCCAGCTCTCCCCGGAAGGGAACATCAGCTGCTGCAGGCTTGGCGCTTGCCCGTCCGGGAAGTAGCCTCCGTATTCGGAGCGAAGCTTGTTCCAGAACTGCTCGATCTGCCCCATGTCGACGTCTCCCGCCTGCTGCCGGGCCAGCTCGTCTGTCATTCGCGCCGCGTCCGTACCGGGCGCGGGCGACGGCGTCTGCGCCGGATCGGCGAAGGCGGTCAGCGGCAGCATCGACAGCAGAAAGGCGGAGAGCAGCAGCACGAGGGAGGCAAGACTTGCTCTGCGTTGCGAATCTTGCCGGAGGCGCAAGTCCCTCCCTCCTCTCCTCTGCCACGGACGGGCACGATCGGTCACACCGGCAGCAAGTTGAGCACTGTCTCGATAATGACGCTGATGATCGGGACCGCCATGACCAGAATTAACATTTTGCCGGCAAATTCGATTCGGGACGCGATGTTCTCCATGCCGGCGTCCCGCACGATCTGGGCGCCGAATTCGGCGACGTACGCGATGCCGATGATCTTCAGCATCGTCTTCAGATATACGGAAGGTATGCCCGAGCGATCGGCCAGGTTCTCCAGCACCGAGACGACGCTGCCGATCTTGCCGATCATGGCAAGGAAGATGGCTACGCCGACGAATGCGGAGAGCAGAAACGCAAACATCGGCTTCTGTTCCCGAACGACGAGAATTAGCACGGCTGTCAGCAGCCCGATGCCTACGATCTGGAGAATTTCCACCTTCCTCACCTGCCAAGAAGTTCGCTAGTCGGACCTGTGACTTCCGCTACTGGAACAGGAATATCGTCTTGATCTCCTGGAACAATTCATTCAATAATCGCACCACCATAAACAGCACGACGACGAAGCCGATGACGGTGACCCAATGCGCCATATCTTCCTTGCCCATCTGCTTCAGCACCGTATGAATCATGGCGACGATTATGCCGATGCCGGCGATCTGGAATATCGTGCTGACGTCGATGTTCATCGTTCCGCCCCCTACTACAGCATCAGGATGACGACCAGGGCGGCCCCAAGCACCCCAAGGCTCCGGCTCAGCTTCTCGTACTTCTGCTGCTCTTCTCTGGCTGCTGTCTCTTCCGCCTGCAGCTGCAGCATCGCAAGCCGGACGTGCTTCAATTGGTCCTCCTTGCCGCTGCCGCCGAGCGTAGCGCCGAGACGAAGCAGCGCCTCCCGTTCTCCCCCTCGCATCGAGGTGGACGGCCATCCGTCCGCGAAGGTCCGTTCCCAGCACTCCCGAACAGTGACGCCTGTTCCCGAGCGAAGCGCGGAGGCGACCTGAGCGAAGAGCGCGGAGAGGGGCTTTGGAATGGCTTGCGCGACTCGCTGCAGCGCCTCGGGAAGTGGCGTCTGACCGTAGCCGATCTCGGTCTCGAGCCGTTGCAGCGCGTGGAGCAGGTGCCGGATCTGGCGAGGCCTCTCCGCGAATCTCGCGCCTTGCGCAAAACCGATCATCGTTCCGGCGAACAGCACGAGAGCCGCTCCGATCAGCTTAAGCATGACCGCCTCCGCCGCTGTCAAGCGGGTTCGGCAGCGAGCTTAGCGGCGGATTCGGCGAGCGAATCGGCGGCATCGGCCTTGCTCTGGCCGCGAGCTCGGGCGATGCGCCGGGAGCCCTCCCCGCTGCCGGCGGAACGGCTGCAGGCGCTTCTCTCGGAGTATCTCTTGGCGCATCCCTCGGCGCGGCCCATGGCCGCATTCCGTGGCGACGGCGCATCGCCTCTTCAGCTTCCGCCGAGTTGAATACGCTATGCTCCACGCGTCCGCCGCTGCGGGAGAGCAGCACATAGGCCCCGAACATCCCTTCGTCGGCCAATGCCGCGAGTGCGGGGCGCTTGAAGACATCGGCCAAATCCGAGGCATGCGCCGTCGCGATCACTCTGACGCCGGCGTGGAGCGCTTCCCGCAGCGCCTCCGCGTCCTCCGGCCGGCCAATCTCGTCGGCGACGACGACTTCCGGCGACATGGAGCGGACGAGCATCATCAGACCCTCCGCTTTCGGGCAGGCATCGAGCACATCGCAGCGCGGACCTAAGTCGAACGTCGGTACGCCTCGCTCGCAAGCGGCGATCTCCGAACGCTCGTCGACGATCCCGACTTTGCGTCCACCCCAGCTGCGGGCGATCGGATCATTCCAATCCCCCGAGCTGACGGCTCTCGCCAGATCGCGGAGCAGCGTCGTCTTGCCCTGCTGAGGCGGCGATAGGATCAGCGTATGGCGAACTGTGCGCGCGCTTCTATCCAGCAGCATCGGAAGCAGCTTCGACGAACAGCCGGTTCGCGCCCTTGCGATCCGCACATTAAATCCCGTAATGTCGCGCAGATGACGAACGCTTCCGCCCTCCAGCACGGTTCGGCCGGCCAGTCCGATCCGATGGCCGCCGGCAACGGTCACATAGCCTCGCCGCAATTCTTCTTCCACTGCATACAGCGAATGATCGGTAAGAGATTCGAGCAGCGCGCGGCAATCCTCTCTTGTAGGCTTGTAGCCGGAGCGGTAATCGCCTCCGGCGGTTCCATCGGGTCGGATGAAGGCGAAGCGTCCTCCGTAACCGATCTCTAGCGGCCGCATCTCCCGGATCCGGATCTCTTCCAACTCGCCCTTGACGGACTCCGGAAGCCCGGCGAGCAGCGTCCTGACGGGCAGCGGCATAAGCTCGAACAAGGCGTGCAGCATCGGGATATCCCCCTTCCCCGAGAGTAGTCCATAGCTGTACCATATGTATGCTTGGACGCTTGTTTTATGCCTGCTTGGCCTCTGCCAATCTACTTCTTGAAGATACCGATCAATAGACACGAGACGCCTACCGTCACCCAAATGAACTTCACGGGAGACAGCTTGTCCGCCAATCCCGACAGGCCGATCGTCGTCGTCGTGAGCAGCACGATCGGTCCTACAAGCGCCAGCATGGAATTGACGGCAAGCGCCTTCTGCACTTCGTTGAACTTCAACATGACGAGCGCGGCGGTCAATTCGATGCTGCCGGAGACGATTCGGAGCAGCGCCATGCTAAATACGGTCTTATCCATCCGTCTCCCCCCTTTCACCCCAAGTTTGTCCGTGTTCTACTCTATGCGTCCTTATTGGACAACTTGCCCACTTTTCACCCGGACGGTCTGCCGTCTCGCGGGGCACCCGCCTACCTCGCCGCGCATATATTGACTTTGCGAAGCTTACCGAACGCCATGGACGGTAAACTCAACCTTCATACGAGGAGAGCTGCATCATGGAGATCAGAATTGGCGCCTCTTGGCCGGCCGCATTGCAAGATCCGAGCGAATCCCGAACGTTCAAGCCCCGGTCCTCGGGATTGACGATGGTTATCGACAAAGGGCTCGGTCCGCAAGCCTTCGCGGATATGCTGGCTACCTCAGCGCCATTTATCGATTTCGTCAAGATTGGGTTCGGCACTTCGCCGCTCTATCCCATCCCCCTGCTTCAAGAGAAAATTAATTCGGCGCGGCAGGCGGACATCGCCGTCTTTCCCGGCGGGACGCTGCTGGAGGCTGCCGTCCGGCTGAACGTCGAAGGCAAGTTCTTCGAGACGGTCCTCGACCTAGGCTTCGACGGCGTCGAGGTGTCGGACGGCACGATCGAGTTAAGCCGGAAGAAGCGCGATCAACTCATTCGGGAAGCGACACAGCTCGGTCTTCGGGTGTTCACCGAATACGGGAAGAAAGCGACCGGTTCGCGAGTCGTGCTGGACGATCTGCGCCGAACGGCGGAGACGGACCTGCAGTGCGGCGCGGAGCTGGTGACCGTCGAAGCGAGGGAATCGGGCCTCGGCGTCGGCCTGTTCGACGAGAGCGGCGGCTGCCGGGAGGACGAACTTCGTTCGCTCGTGAACAAGCTGCCTTTCGCGAAGAACTTAATGTGGGAAGCGCCTCGCAAAAATCAGCAGGTCGATCTGCTCATGATTCTCGGATCGGATGCGAATTTGGGCAATATCCCGCCGCACGAGGCCATTCCGCTGGAGACGCTGAGGCGCGGATTGCGGTCGGATACGTTCGCGCTCCATCGCTCGATCTCCGATTATGTCATCTGACCGATCGGACGCCTGATACGGCTGCAATGGAACAAGCCTCCCGTTCTAAGCGGGAGGCTTGTTCCATATCGATAAGAGAGAGGGTTCTCCCCTCGCTCACTCTGCCGGCAGCGGCGAGGATTAGGGGCGTTGCGGTTCATGAACGGGGATATTGTGCTTGTTGCGCTAATCGTCATCGGATTGATCGGCCGCTCACCGATCATTACGACGGCAGCTTGCGTGCTGCTGATCGTCAAGCTGGTTCATCTGGAGCGCTATCTCCCCTCCATCGAACGAAGGGGACTGGAATTCGGCCTGCTGTTCCTGACGCTCGCCGTGCTGGTGCCGTTCGCATCCGGCAAGGTGCAGGCGAAGGATTTCCTCGCGATGTTCACGAGCTGGACGGGCTGGGTCGCGCTGTTCGGAGGAGCCATCGCTACTTACTTGAACGGCAAAGGGCTGGAGATGCTCAAGGTGGACCCGCAATTGATCGTCGGGCTCGTCATCGGCTCGATCGTCGGCATCGTGCTGCTGCGAGGCGTGCCTGTCGGCCCATTGATGGCAGCCGGCATCACGGCTTTCATTCTGAAAATTCTCCAGCTCTTCACGGAGAAGTGAAGCCGGCCGCCGCACGTTAAGCTGCAAACGAAAAACCCGCAAACGACAGGCATTCCAGCCTTCGCTTGCGGGTTATGTTCGATTGGAAGCTATTAGATCGGGAAGCGATTAGCGGCGATCTTGAGGGCCGCCGACGAACGCGGCCTCCGCCGTATCCAGCCCGTAGGCCGTATGCAGCGCTCGCACGACGTCTTGAAGCGACTCGGCGGCAATAACGCAGGAGCACTTGATCTCCGACGTGCTGACCATCTTGATGCTGACGCCCTGCTGCGAGATGACCTCGAACATCTTGGCCGCGACGCCTGGATTCGACACCATGCCGGCGCCGACGATCGACACCTTGACCAAGCCCTCTTCGTAGGTTGCTTCACGATATGGCACGATGCTGCGAATGTTCTCGATTACTTCCAGCGCCTTCGGGCGATCAACGAGCGATACGGAGAACGAGAAGTCGGCCTTGCCGTTCAGCACTCCGCTTTGAACGATAATATCCACGTCGATGCCTTCCTTGGCCAGCGCGCCGAACACGTTCGCCAGCACGCCTGGCAGGTCCTCTACTCCGAGAATGCTGATGCGCGCCACGTTCTTGTCGAATGCGATGCCGCTGACGACAACTCCTTGTTCCATTGCCGGTTCCTCCCTCACGAGCGTTCCTTCATTCTGGGTAAAGCTTGAGCGAACGACGAGATGCACCTGATTGTGCTTCGCGTATTCGACGGCCCGCGGATGCAGAACGGCGGCGCCGAGATGGGCAAGCTCCAGCATCTCATCATATGAGATTACGTCCAGCTTGCGAGCGCATTTGACGACGCGGGGATCGGTCGAATAGATGCCGTCCACGTCTGTATAGATCTCGCATACGTCGGCCTTCAAAGCGGCAGCCAGCGCCACCGCGGTCGTATCGGAGCCGCCGCGTCCGAGCGTTGTAAGCTCGCCGTCTTCGGTCATGCCTTGGAAGCCGGCGACGATCGCAATCTCGCCTTCCTCCAGCGCAGAGAGCAGCCGCTTCGGCGAAATATCCGTAATTCGCGCCTTGCCGTGAACGGATTCGGTCGTGATGCCCGCTTGCCAACCCGTGAACGACTTAGCCGAATGGCCGAGATTGTGAATGGTCATCGCCAGCAGCGCGACGGAGATCTGCTCGCCTGTCGTGAGCAGCATGTCCATCTCCCTCGCAGGCGGTTCTGCGTTCAATTCCTTGGACTTATCGATCAGATCGTCGGTGGTATCCCCCATCGCGGACACGACAACGGCAACCCGGTGGCCCTGCAGCTTCTTGTCGATAATGCGCTGCGCCACGCGTTGCATCCGTTCTGTGCTGCCTACGGAACTGCCGCCGAACTTCATTACGATTAATGACAACGCGGTCTCACTCCCCGATAATACTTCTGCATACAGCAGTATATTATAGCACAAGAAGAATGGCCCAGGAATAGAAAAACACTATCGCTTCACCGCAGCAGCGCATGTACATTTTGTGGCAATAAAAAAAATCCTCGCTCCAGCCATAAGAGGCTAGAGCAAGGATTCCGTTCACCTGGGACTCCCATGTTACGCGCGCGAGACGTATTTGCCTTCGGCGGTGTTGATCGTCAGAACGTCGCCTTCGTTAATGAACAGCGGCACTTGAACGGTCAGGCCCGTCTCCAGCTTGGCGGCCTTCGTCGCGCCGGTAGCCGTGTTGCCCTTGATGCCGGGCTCGGTCTCAACGACCTTGAGGTCGACGGAGTTCGGCAGGTTAATGCCGATGATCTCGCCTTGGTAGCTGGCGATGTTAACGGTCATGTTCTCGGTCAAGAAGTTGATCTCCCACTCAAGCTGCTTCTTGTCGAGATTGAACTGATCATAGGTCTCGTTGTCCATGAACGTATACTCGCTGCCGGAGTTATACAGGTATTGAACCGCGCGGTTCTCGACATGGGCGCGAACAACGTTCTCGCCGGCTCGGAACGTCTTCTCGACGACGTTGCCGTTGCGCAGGTTCTTCATCTTCGTGCGGACGAAAGCGGCGCCTTTGCCCGGTTTAACGTGTTGGAAGTCGACGACGGAACAGAGGTCCCCATCCACTTCAATGGTCAAGCCTGTCTTCAAATCGTTAACGGAAATCACTGCAAAAATTCCCTCCTGTGGAAAACGTGGCTCCCTTAATCCAGAACGATAAGTTCTTTCGGCGAGCTAGTAAGTATTTTAATCCCGTCATTCGTCATAACGACGGCGTCTTCGATGCGAACGCCCCCAAATCCGGGGAGATAAATGCCGGGTTCGACCGTGACAACCATGCCGGGGGTTAAAATCGTGTCGGAGTTGCGGGACAATCTCGGCTCTTCATGGATCTCCATGCCAATGCCGTGACCCGTACTATGACCGAAATATTCACCATAACCATACCTTGTAATGATATCTCTCGTCAAGGCATCGGCTTCGCTGCCCGTCAGGCCAGTGCGCAGATGCTCCAGCGCATACAGCTGCGCCTCTAGGACGATGCCGTAAATCTCGCGGTGCTTGTCGGTCGGCTGTCCGACAACGACCGTGCGCGTAAAATCTGAGACATAGCCTTTGTAATAGGCGCCGAAGTCAAGCGTAACAAAATCTCCCTTGCCGATGACGCGATCGCTCGCGACCCCGTGCGGAAGCGCAGAGCGTTCGCCCGATGCGACGATCGTATCGAACGAGGTGCCGGTCGCGCCATGGCTGCGCATGAAGAATTCAAGCTCAAGCGCTATGTCGGACTCCTTCGCGCCCGGCTTAATGAACTGCAGGATGTGCTGGAACGACTTATCCGTCAGCTCCGCCGCTTCCTGGATGATCTTAAGCTCGTTCTCGTCCTTCACGACTCGAATCTGTTCAACGATTCCGTTCGAGACCTTCAATTCGATCGGCTGAACCTTCTCTTTAAGAGTCGAGTAGGAGGCGAAGTTCAGATCCTGTTCTTCGAACAGCAGCGTGTTAACTCCCCACCCGCGAAGCAGCCCGGCGACGTCCTCGTACACGTTCGTTCCGTGCTCGACGATCTCAAAGCCGACAGCCTGCTGCGGGGCTTGTTCGCGATAACGGAAGTCCGTCAGCAGTACCGCTTCGTTAGCGGTAATTAGCACCACGCCGGACGAACCGGTAAATCCGGTCACATATTTGCGGTTGATCGCGCTAGTCAACAGCAGCGCTTCCTGCCCAAGCTCAGCCAGCTTGGCGCGCAACTTCTTCACTCTGTCGTTAGGCATGTCTCTTGTCCCCTCCTAGTTAAGCGGTCGTCGGCGAAATGCCGAGATGCCGGCACAAGGCCAGCAAGCCTAGCTCGTAACCGAGCGGACCAAACCCGGCAATCTGTCCGATGCATGCCGAGGCGGTCAGCGAGACGTGACGGAACGCTTCCCGCTTATGTATATTGGACAGATGCACTTCGACAGCCGGAAGGCCGACGGCGGCGAGCCCGTCGCGCAGCGCGTAGCTGGTATGCGTCAGCGCGCCCGGATTGATCAGAATGCCGTCATGGCGGCCGTAAGCCGCATGAAGCTCGTCAAGCAGTGCGCCTTCGTGATTCGATTGGAAGAAGTGCAGGTCAACGCCCAGTCCGGCGGCAACCGCGCGCAGCTCTTGCTCGATCTCCTTCAGCGTCTTAGCGCCGTATACGCCGGGTTCGCGAATGCCGAGCATGTTCAAATTAGGTCCGTTCAGCACAAGAATATTAGGCATATCCCGCTCTCCTTCGTCCGTAGTCCGCTACCTCCGGCAGACGGAACGCAGCGCTTCGTCTACCGGCAATGATCGCCAAATCATTGTATCATAGCGGGAGGCGGAGAGGCTAGAGCATCAGGAGGAGGGCTGCGGCTCCCTGCCGCTCTTGCCTGGCTTGCCGATCGGCTCGCGAGCCGCTTCGTCGTTGAATTCGAACGCGATGCTGTATCCGATGAACAGCCCCCATATGATATAGAGGCACAGCTCGGTAATAATCGTCGGCCAACCCAGCGTCTGAACCGGCTCCGCCAAGCCTGTCCGCGGGCCGAGGACGAGGAACAGCAGCGCCCACCAAGCGGCGCCGAACGCGATGCCGGGCCATGGTCCGCGCAATCGGCCGAGGAGCAGCCAGTAGACGAGGGCTGCGACGACGGACATGGCGATGAACAGCAGCAGGCCGATCCATTGCCAACCGGCGCTTGCCAGCACGTTCCGCCGAACGAAGGGGTCGGCCAGGAACGCCTGCGGAACCATCGTGAACTTGAATCCCGCGGCCAGCCAGCGCGCCAATCCCCAGAACAAGCCCGCGAACGCGCCTACAATGACGGAGAAGTAGAATGGATTCGTCTTCTCCGCATATTCTCTTCGGTCATGACGATGCTCTCCCCCATGCTCCCGATGCTTCCGATGATCCTGTCGAACTGCTCGGCGATGAGCCTGACGTCCCTCGCCGCGAATCTCTTCGTTGTCATGCATTTGTTGCAGCGCCGCCTTTCCCTATAGATGTACGCCGGGTTAGTATAATCCCCTAATCGAACGAATAACCGCCTTCCGGAAGAGCGAGAAGCCGTTTCCTGTAGCAATGAGTACGCGAATCCTGTAAAATACAATTATAGATACGCTACTTAAGAAGGTGATAAGCTTGGCACAACAACCAAACGCAGCTTACGGAGGACAGGCCGTCATCGAAGGCGTCATGTTCGCCGGCCGCCATGTGAACGTCACAGCTGTTCGCAGGAAGAACCAGGAGATCGCTTTCTACGAAGTGCCGCGCACAAGCGGCCCGAATATCCTCAAGTGGCTGAAGAAAGTCCCGTTCATCCGCGGAATCATCGGCATTGTCGAATCCGCTGCGAAGGGATCTCAGCATCTGAATTTCTCGGCGGAGGCTTATGCGGAAGACGAATCTTCCCCCGAGGAAGCCGAAGCAGCGAAGCAGAAGGAGAAGTGGAGCCTGTCGATGATTCTCGGCGTCGCGCTTGTCGGCGTCCTGTCCTTCATTATCGGCAAGCTGGTGTTCGTATCGGTGCCGGCGTTCCTGGAGAGCGAGATATTCGGACGTGCATTCGACAATACCTTTCTGCATAACCTTCTGGAAGGCGTCATTAAGATCGGTCTCTTACTCTTCTATCTATGGATGATCTCCAAGACCCCTGTCGTGAAGCGACTGTTCCAATACCACGGAGCGGAGCATAAAGTCATTAGCTGCTATGAAGCCGGCGACGAGTTGACGGTCGCGAACGTGCAGAAGCATACCCGCCTGCATTACCGTTGCGGAAGCAGCTTTATCATTTTCACCGTGCTGGTCGGCGTTATTCTGTACTCGTTCCCGATCTTCACGTGGGATTCGGTATGGGAGCGGATCTGGATCCGCATCGTCCTGCTGCCGGTCGTGCTCGGCATCTCCTATGAGGTGCTGAAATGGACGAACGCGCTTCGGGACATTCCGGTGCTGCGTTATCTCGGCTATCCCGGACTGTGGCTGCAGCTGCTGACGACGAAGGAACCGAATGACGATCAGGTCGCGGTCTCCATCGCCTCGTTCAACCGAATGAGAGAGCTTGACCGGCAAATGGCGACGACGGTCGTCTGAGCTTAAGGTGAGAAGGAACTTCATCCCGGAAGGAGTGATCGCATGCGCAAACGTTTCGGCCCGCTGACTTTTGTTCTGCTCGCGCTATTCTTGATCGGGGTTGGTGCCCAAATCTGGAACGGTTCTACCACCTTGCTAATACCGGTCATTCTGGTCGCCATCGTGTTCCTTCTGTATAAGTTCCCTCCCTCCCGCTTCCGGCGCGGATTCCGGGCCCGTTCCGAATCAGCCCGTTACCGCCAGACGGCGAAGAGCCAGGCTCGCCACCGGCGGGAAGCGGACAAAGCGAAGCGCCGCACCGCGACGTTCCGGGTCATCGAAGGCACGAAGCCGCGGGATGACGAGCCGCCAACTTATCATTGATGGAGCAGCGCTA
The DNA here is from genome assembly GCF_014212015.1 of Cohnella lubricantis. GTDB lineage: Bacteria > Bacillota > Bacilli > Paenibacillales > Paenibacillaceae > Cohnella > Cohnella lubricantis. The sequence goes on from NZ_JACJVN010000016.1 coordinate 46,206, forward strand.
ATAACCTAAAGAAACTCCGATCGGCGATACGGCCGGTCGGAGTTTCTTGGTTTGGCGCTTTATTCCAGATTAGCCGTCTGAAGCTCCTGCAATTCGCCGGCCAAGCGTTCAATCATCTCGACGAATGCGGACAGCTCTTGCGCGCCTGCCGCCTGTTCCTGGGCATAGGTGGTCGTCTGCAGCGATTTGTCCTTGACCTGAGCGACTACGGACGAGATGGATCTCAGCTTGGCATCCACCTGCTGGAGGGCGTCCTTCGACTGCGAAGCCAGCTTGCGAATCTCGCCTGCGACGACTTGGAAGCCAAGCCCTTCTTCGCCTGCTCTCGCCGCCTCGATCGCAGCGTTCAGTCCGAGCAGATGCGTCTGGTCCGAGAATTCCTTCATCAAGTAACCAAGCTGCTTAATGTTCAGAACTTCGCCGTCGAGCTGCTGCAGCTGCCGATGCGACTCTTCTTGCGTCACGGCGGTCTGCTGCGTCGTCAGGGCGATTCTGCCGCTATTCACGCTTAATTGATTGATCATCTCCATCAATTCCTGAACAGCCGCGCCGATTCCGCTTAACAGCTTCGTTTGATTGTCTGCGAGACGCTGAATCTTCATTTTCTCATCATGCTCATACGCTTCCAGAACCAGCTGCGAATCCAGATTAAACATCTTCGTCAGCGAATAGACGATGCTCGCCCAATCTTCGGTGACAGCTTGCAAATGGGCGGCCGACAAATCCAAATATTTCATGTAAGTGCCCAAATACCAGTCGGTCGTCAAGCCGATGCGAGAATGAACATGGCCGATGAATAAACGTCTGCGGATGTATTCTTCGTCGAGAACGCCATCCGCCATCGACAAGTAGTACCAGCGCTGTGTCTCCTTTAGTCGTTCGACGGTGCTATGGCGCTCAATGATTGCAAGCAGAGTCGGGGTCGACGTAATAAACTCGTACAATTCCGAGACAAGCCGATCTACGATCATCTCGAAAACCTCTCGATGGCTCTTCAGCAATGCCAAATCCTGCTCCGTTATGCCGATATAATCGGTTTGCTGTCTACGCTGCTGTGTCAAATCAATCAATACGCTCGGCACCTTTCTCCATGTGGGGTAGTCAACCTATTATAATCTTCCTCTCTGCTATTTGAGAAGGTAACGATTAACATCGAATGGTTCCGGTCTTGCGATCCCATCGCCGGAAGAACCGCAATCCGGAGTCGACGCCGGATTGGTACAGCTTCTCGCTCGTCTCCCGGCTCATCCCGAAGTCGGTCGTGCTGACGCCAAGCGTTGAGATCTTGATCGTGCGGATGCGGTTGTGTTGCTCAATGTACCGTTCGTCGTGCGCGCTAAGCATCGTCTCGAACATCGCTTGGAACATCGAGATCGGTCCGCCAATCCGATGCGCCTTCATATCGCCCCGGCCAACCATCTGGAATCCGATCACAGGACAGACGCTGCCCGGATCGGCCGCGTGGTCCCGTTCGAACACCCATAACGGAAAGTTGCTCAGCAAGCCGCCGTCCACGACATACGTATAGCGAATAACCGCCTTCTTGCGGCGCTTGAAGTAATTCATCCGGTTCGTATGCGCGATAATGACCGGGTCGAAAAAGTAGGGGATGCTCGTGCTCATGCGGATGGCTTGGGCGATCTCCAGACGGCGCGGATCGATGCCGTAATCAGCGATATCATCCGGCAGAACGAGCAGTTTGCCGTTCGTGATGTCCGATGCGATAATCCGCAGCTTGCCGGGAGGCAGATCGGCGAACGTGCGGACATTCTTGGCCGCGAGCAAGCCCCTCACCCACTGCTCCAGCGCATCGCCGGAATAGAGGCCTTTCTTCAAGAACAGGCGCAGGGCAGGACCGATATATTTGATGTTGAATATAGGGGCTCGCCGCAGAAACGACGAGAAGGATGTCGCCTGTATGATCCGCTTCATCTCTTCTGCGGTATAGCCTGTCGCCAGCAGGGCCGCTACGATGCTGCCGCTGGACGTGCCCGCGACATTGTGGAACGACACGTTGCTCATCTCCGCCGCCCGAACCGCACCGACGAGCGAGATGCCTTTGACCCCTCCGCCCTCGAATACGCCATTCACCTTCACCCGCATTCCCCCATTCGCGCGCAGCGTTCGATGAAGCATATGCGAGCCGGCTTGCCCATTAACACAACCGCGGCGAAGCCGGTGAACGAAGAGAGCGCCTGCCGGACTCGGCAAGCGCTCTACCATTTGCATTTTCGGATGATAATCTTATTCGTTGTCCAGGTCCGAGCGAACCCGAAGCAAGTCCTCGACCCGGCCTGCATCTCGGCGGAAATATTCCACGAGCGTCTCGATGCAGGTGATGGAGTCCCAGCTTAGATGGTGCTCAATCCCTTCGACGTCCCGATAGATGTTCTCTTCCTGAACGCCGATGACCTTCAGGAAGGACTCCAGCAGATGATGCCGGTCCACGAGACGTTTGCCCATCTTCTTGCCTTTATTCGTCAGGACGAGACCGCGATACTTCTCGTAGATCAGATAGTCGTCTTTGTCAAGCTTCTGAATCATCTTCGTTACGGAAGAGGGATGCACCTCGAGGCCTTCGGCGATATCCGATACGCGGGCGTAGCCCTTCTCGTCGATCAGGCGGTATATGCGCTCCAGATAGTCTTCCATGCTCGGGGTCGGCAAGACCGGCTCCCCCTTTCCAGCGGTCGTTTAACTATAATATCATACCTCTCGCCGGGAAGAGGGGCAAGTCTAAATCTGGCAAGCTTATTAGAACTTCAGCCACTCCGGCGTCATCCCGTTCAGCCAAATCGTAATATAGGTCATCCGGTCCGTGAAGAGCAGAATGCCCATGACGATCATCAAGGCGCCGCCAATCTTCATGAACGTATTCGAATATTTAAGAATCCAGCGCGTAGAGCCGATGAAGAAGGCCAGTATGAAGAATGGAACGCCAAATCCGAGCGAATAGGACGCCGTCAACTGCGCCCAGGTGCCGGGCTCGCTGGCTGCGAGCATCAGGATGGACGACAGAATCGGACCGACGCAAGGCGACCATCCCGCGGAGAAGCCGACCCCGAAGATGAAGGAGCCGATATATCCCGCCGGCCGCCAGCTGACGTTCATTTTGCGTTCCTTCATGAGTAGCTGCGGCTGGAAGACGCCGAGCAGGAACAGTCCCATCAGAATAATCAGGACGGCCGATATTTGGCGAATCGGGTCCTGGTATTCCCGGAACGTCGAAGCGAACACGTTGGCCGTGTAGCTGAGCGTGAAGAAGACGAACGAGAAGCCAAGCACGAAGAAGAACGAATGCGCGAGCGTCTTCAGGCGGACGTCGCGGCTGGAATCCGTCTTCAATTGGCTGACCGATATGCCGGTTATGTAAGATAAATAGGACGGGTATAAAGGCAGGCAGCACGGCGAGATGAAGGAAGCCAATCCTCCCGCGAACGCGATGCCGATATTGAGATTGCTCATGCGAATCCTCCTTGCTTACACTTTGTATCTTCGTACGACGAGCGAGCCGAGCAGAATGACGATCAGCAGCAGTACGATCGTGCCGCCGGGCGCCAAGTTCCAGAAGCCTGCCATCCATAAACCGGCGAGGACGGCGGCTTCGCCGATGACGACGACGATCGCGATCGCCTGGCGGAAGCTCTTCGACAGCGCAAGTCCGCAAGCAGCCGGTATCGTCAGCAGCGCGGAGACGAGCAGCGCGCCGACAATCTTAATCGACGCGCTGATGACGAGCGCCGTTAGAATGCTGATCAAGATATTGAAGAACTTGACCGGCAAACCGCTGACAGCTGCAGCGTCTTCATCGAACGTAAGCAGGAACAGCTCCTTGCGAAGCAGCATGATTACGCCCAGCACCACGACGGTGACGATCGCGATTACGATCAGATCGCTATTATTTAACGTGTAGATGCTGCCGAACAAGTAGGACGTGACGTCCAGATTATATCCCTTGCCCAGCGTGAATAGAATCGAAGCCAGCGCCACGCCTCCCGCCATGATGATGGCGATAGACAGCTCCGCGAATGTCCGGTATGTGCGCCGAAGCGCCTCGATGGCGAACGATGCGATGATCGCGAAGACGAGGCCCATCGCTACCGGATAGACATTGATCAGGAAGCCGAGCGCAACGCCTGCGATGCTGACGTGGGACAGCGTATCGCCGATCATCGCCAGCCGGCGCAGCACGAGAAATAGGCCCATGAGGGGGGCCGTAATCGCAATGAGAGCGCCGCCGAGCAGCGCGCGCTGGAAGAATTCTGCCGTTAATAAGTCCAAGTCGAGACTACCCTTCTTTCCGCAGCGTATGCAGCAGGTCGGTTTCTGCGCAATCCTCGAGATCGTGGGAATGCCGGACGTGGAACGTCAGCTTGCCGCACGACTCCTTCGGCTGTTCGCCGAGATAAGAGCGCACCATCTCCATGTCATGCGATACCATGAGGAACGTAATATTGTGATGCTGGTGCATATGGCGAAGCAAGTGGAAGAAGTTCTGCTGCGTCTCGGTATCGATGCCCGACATCGGCTCGTCCAGAATGAGCAGCTTCGGGTTGTTGATGAGCGCCCGCGCGAGGAACACCCGCTGCTGCTGTCCGCCGGACAGCGCGCCGATCCGCTTGTCGGCCAAATTCTCGATGTGCAAGGTGCGCAGCGCATCGTCCGCTCTTGCCGCATCCTCCTTCGACACCCGCTTCAGCAGCTTGCGCCGACCGTACATGCCCGATAGAACGACTTCCCGTACCGTAGCAGGGAATAACGGGTTAAATTGATTGCGCTGAGGCACGTAGCCAATGAGATGCCAATCCTTGAACCGCTCGATCGGCGTTCCGAATAGGCGAATCTCTCCCTGCTGCGGCTTCAGCAAACCGACGATCATGCGCAGCAGCGTTGTCTTGCCGGCTCCGTTGGAGCCGATCAGGCCGATAAAATCGCGCTCATGAGCGGTGAACGAGACGTTGTTCATCACCTGCTGCGACCCGAACGAGAAGCCGACGCGGTCAAGCGCTATAATCTCGCGATGGCACAAGACAGGTGCCGCCGCTTCTGCTGTATTCATAACGCCTTCCTCCTTCGCCTGCCGGATGTCCCTTGCCGGCGTATCTTCTGGCGTATCTTCTTATTGTAAAGCCTTCCGCAGGTTTTGCAAATTGCGCTGCATGATCGTAAAATAGTCGTCTCCCGCCTTCTCCTGCTTCGGGGTGAGCCCTTCCAGCGGATTCAGCACATCCGTGCCGACGTTCGCTTCACTCGCGAGCGTCTTCGCCAGTTGATCCGACACCAGCTCTTCGAAGAAAATCGTCGTCACGCCCTTCTCCTTCACGAACTTGGCGATATCGAGCAAGTCTTGGGCTCTAGGCTCCGCATCCGGCGCAAGGCCCATAATCGCCACCTGGTTCAAGCCGTAATCGCGGGATAGATACCCGAACGCTTGGTGCGAGACGACGATGTCCCGCTTCGTGACCGCGGCGAGCCCGTCCGTGAATTGCTGGTCGAGAGCTTCCAGCTTCTCCTTCAGCGCTTGATAGTTGCGGTCATAATCGGCTTGATGCGCCGGATCGATCGAGACGTACGCGTCATAGATGTTCTCCGCCATGATCAGCGCCGACTTGGGACTAACCCACGTATGCGGATCGACGTCATGCTCGTCTGCGTGCTCTTCTGTCTCCTCGCCGGCATGCTCCTCATGCTCGGGATTGCCGTGAATGAGCTGAATCCCGTCGCTCGCCTCCACCGTTTTCAAGGCGCTGCTTGAGCCGACTCCGTGGAGGAAATCGTCCACCCAGCCTTCCAATCCGGCGCCGTTGTAGATGAACAGCTGCGCCTGCGACGCTTCCTGCAGATCCCGGCTCTTCGGCGTCCAGTCATGGGGCTCGACACCCGTCGGAATCAAATTCGTGACGCGCACGTCCTCCCCGCCGATCTGCGTCGCCATGAAATACAGCGGGTAGAATGTCGTCACGACGTTAACTCTGCCGTCTTTAGCCTGCAAATTATCTCCGCTGCTGCCGCAGCCTGCTAGCAATAAAGCCGCCGTAACCGTCACCAGCAACGGGAGCATCCAACGTTTCCTATACAACTTGATACAACTCCATTTTCTTAATCGTATTATTTACGCTTTGGAGTATACCCCTACCTTTTGCTCTCTGTCAAGAGTGTCGGTAACAGGGAGAGCTTGCGATTAAGCAGCAAGAGCGCCAGGCCGGCAGCTAGCCGAGCCTAACGCTCTCATTGGATTCGTTCTGTCAGAAAGGTTATTTCACGATCGCGCCGTTCGGCATGCCTTCGGGAACGGTCGCCAGCGTCAGTTGATCCCCTTCCGACGCTGCAAGAATCATACCGTGCGACCATTCGCCGCGCAGCTTGACCGGCTTCAGGTTCACGACGCAGATGACTTTGCGCCCGACGAGCTCCTCCGGCTTGTAGAACTTCGCGATGCCGGAGACGACTTGGCGCTGCTCATAGCCAAGGTCGAGCTGCAGCTTCAGCAGCTTATCCGCCTTCGGAATTGCCTCGCACGCGAGCACCTGCCCGACGCGCAGCTCGATCTTGGCAAAGTCCTCGATGCCGATCTCGTCCTTATGCTCAATCGACTTCGCCTGCTCAGCGGCCGCCGGCTTATCGGACCCGGCAGACTCGGCATCGAGCTTCTTCGAGGCGGTCTCCGCAGCATCCGCAGCAGAGGCGGATGCTGCCGACCCGCCCATCGATTCGGCGATCCAAGCGATCTCGTCCGACATCTCGAGACGAGGGAAGATCGGCTCTCCCTTCGCGACCCGCGTGCCCGACGGAAAGCCGCGATACGTACGGACGCTCTCCCAAGCTGTTGCCGCCGAACCTTCTGCCAGGCCAAGCTGAGCCCAGATGCGGCGTGGCGTAATCGTCAGGAACGGCTGCAGCAGAATCGACGCGATCCGCAGCGAATCCGCCAGATGTCCCATCACGGAGGCAAGCTCCGGGCGGCTCGCTTCTTCCTTCGCCAGCACCCACGGCTTCGTCTCATCGATATATTTGTTCGTGCGGCTGACGAGCGTCCAGATCGCTGTCAGCGCAATCGAGAATTCCATATCCTCGAGCGCCGCTTCCGCTCGATCTACCGCCTCCGCCGCCGCCTTCTCCAGATCGGCGTCGAACGCTGTCGCAGCGCCGTTGCCGTATTCCGGAATGATGCCGTCGAAATACTTGTCGATCATGGCCACCGTCCGGTTAAGCAGATTGCCCAAGTCGTTCGCGAGATCGTAATTGATCCGCTCCACGAAGCTCTCCGGCGTGAACGTGCCGTCCGAGCCGAACGGCACTTCGCGCAGCAAGTAATAGCGCAGCGCGTCGAGTCCATAGCGGTCGATCAGCGTCACCGGATCGACGACATTGCCTTTGGACTTGGACATCTTGCCATCCTTCATCAGCAGCCAGCCATGCGCGAACACCTTCTTCGGCAGCGGAAGGCCAAGCGCCATCAGCATGATCGGCCAGTAGATCGTATGGAATCGAACAATCTCCTTGCCAACGATGTGTACGTCCGCCGGCCAGAACTTCTCGTACAGCGACTCATCGTCCGATCCGTAGCCGAGCGCGGTAATATAGTTGGACAGCGCGTCGATCCAGACATAGACAACGTGCTTCGGATCTCCCGGCACCGGTATGCCCCAGTCGAACGTCGTGCGCGAGACGGCCAGATCCTCCAGCCCCGGCTTGATGAAGTTGTTGATCATCTCGTTCTTGCGAGACTCCGGCTGAATGAAGGCCGGATTCTCTTCGTAGAAGGCGAGCAACCGGTCGGCGTACTTGCTCATGCGGAAGAAGTAGCTCTCTTCCTTCACCCGTTCGACCGGACGGCCGCAATCGGGGCACTTGCCATCGGCCAATTGGCGCTCTAGGAAGAACGATTCGCAAGGCGTACAGTACCAGCCTTCATAGGAGCCTTTGTAAATATCCCCCTGCTCCAGCAGTTGGGCGAAAATCTTCTCCACCGCCTGCTTGTGCCGCGGCTGTGTCGTGCGAATAAAGTCGTCGTTCGAGATATCCAGCTTCTTCCATAGATCTTGAATGCCGGACACAATGTCGTCGACGAATTGCTGCGGCGTCTTGCCGGCCTTCTCCGCTGACCGCTCAATCTTCTGACCATGCTCATCCGTTCCTGTTAAATAGCGTACTTCATATCCGCGAAGCCGCTTGTAGCGCGCCATCGCATCGCCTGCCACCGTTGAGTAAGCGTGTCCGATATGCAGCTTGTCGCTCGGATAATAGATCGGCGTCGTCAAATAGTACGTCTTGCCCTTGTCCGCCATGCCCCTTCAACTCCTATTCGAATTCGTCTTTAAAATACAAAAAAAGCCCCGTCCCGCATGGGACGAGAGCTCTGCTCACGTGGTACCACCCACATTCCCTCCGCCGTCTTCCGGACGAAGGCTCATGCGCCTGCCTCTTGCCGGCAGGCCGATCCGTTAACGCCGGACACACGCGCCGCTCCCTTGCCGTTCGATCACCGCTGTATCACGGCCGCTCACCAGCTCGAAAGCGAATCCTCCGGGACCATTTTCCCAAGCGTCCTGTACCGGTTCTCAGCTTCTCCGGCTCTCTGCGACAGGGTTAGCCTCGTACTTATCCCTTCATCGGAACAACCCATATTCTACAACCATTGGAGACAATATACCGAACAACGGTGCATGCTGTCAAGCGGCGCCATTCCCGCCCGAATGCTCCTTGCGCGGCGGCACCGGATCGAATCCGCCGGGGTGGAACGGATGGCACTTGCAAATCCGAATGGCGGCTAGATAGGTTCCCTTGAGAGCGCCGTGCACTTCGATCGCTTCCAACGCATAAGCCGAGCAAGTCGGCGCGAAGCGGCACGTCGGCGGTTTAAGCGGAGAGATGAATTGGCGGTAGAACCGAATAGGAGCTTGAACGGCTCGCCTAATCATCGGGATTCGCCTCCGATCGCTTGAATGAGATGGCGCTTGGAGTGCGCCTGCCTACTTCATTCTGAACTCTCTCAGCCGGTTCGTCAAATGAGCGAAAGGCTCCTAAGCTCCGAGACTAAATAATGGCTCATTGGGAGACAATACAGAAAGAGGCGTCCAGAACCGCCGCCGGCGTCCGAACAGCCTCTCTCTTCTCATGCTTTCTTCATTCAGGCAGATTCATTTAGGCTTGCTTCATAGGAATAAACAAGAGATTTACCGGCAAATTAGAGCCTAGCGCCGTCAAGAACCGGATATCTACCGTCTCGGGATTCGGGCCGGTACGATACAGTACGCAGGCCTGATTAGGGTTCAGCAGCAAGCTTGTATTGGATACCATAACGGCGGAACCGTTGATGTCGAATACGCCGGAGTACACGCCGCCGCGGCCGTTCACTGCGATCAGCGTATTCGCCGCTACCTCGACATTCATGTGATACACGACGCCGTAGTTGCCCGAATTGTTCTCGTTAACGCCGCCGGTCATATCAATGCCGTCTAGCGCAGGATCGTTCACATGATCCCCGAACGGCACTCGCTGAGCAATCGTTCCCAGCGTCTCTGTAACCGTCACTTCACGGTCGGCGCCATAGAAGGTGCCGCGAATATGCCTGCCGTCCCGAGGCAGAACGGTGAATTCCTCCGACTTCAAGACTTCAAGCGGATCACGGCCGTCTTGCTTCACCGCGAATAACGTAAATTTGATCGGTGCCGAAGCATTCATATCGGCATATGCGGAGAAGACATCGTTATACTTTAACGGGCTTGCCCCCAACTGCGGCAAGATCAGCTTCGTCTCGCCGGGAGCCAACGTCGTCAGAGCCGTCTGGCCAGCCTTCTTCGACTCCAAATATCTCGCAGCAGCCTGCTTGCCGGTCCACAAGCCAAACGAGTTCGGTCCCGCCTGGCCGTTGGACCCGAGGCTTACCGATGCGTTATACAGGCTCTCGTTCGTCGCGGCCAAATAGATCGTGAGCGGATCGCTGTTAATATTCTGATGGTACAAGAATAGCCGAAAGTCTCCGTTCATCGTATCGCTGTACAGGATGCCTTCCCCGAGCACGTTCTCCGGGCTGTCCGAAGCGATTAGGTTGCGCCGGGAAATCTCGTACGTGTAAGGGACTTGCGAATATCGGAGCACGCTCGAGCCATCCAAATTATAAATCTCGCCAACCGGCGTGAAATTCTGATCATACTCTTCTTTGGTGTACATCACGTCCGAAGAGATCGTGATCTTCTTCGAGTATACCTCCGAGGATAGACCATGCTTGTCGACAACTCGCAGGGTGACGGTCTGTTCGCCGGGTTCGAAGAACGCCGGCTGATTATTGGTCCATTCCCTCGTCACGATCGCATTCTCGTCATCGGACGATAGATTCGTATAGAGAATAGGTTCCCCGATCATGTATGTATCCTTCGAAGTCATGAACAAGGCTACCGGCGGATCGTTCGGCGGCAGCACATTAACAGTAACGGCATAAGGCTCGCTCCACTCGCCGTTCTGGCCTTGAACCCAATGGGTGATCGTATGCAAGCCGGGATCCATAAACAGCGTCTTCAGTCCCTCCTCGCCGTCTGTCTCCCAACGTTCAGCCGTTATCGAGCCGGCATTGTCGGAGAGACTGGCATAGACGAGAGTCGTCTGTTCGGCGAAGATCTCTGTCGGGCTGACCGAGAAGTCGGCGGTCACCGTCTCATCCTCAGCCCAATTCAGGAACACTTGGCCTTTCGCTGCGCTTACGATCGATCCCGTTGCATTCGCCCAAGCGCGAACCGGAATCATGAGGCTGCCGTTCTTGATAAATGGCTTTCCGGTGAAATTCGCAGCGACTCCGTTCACCTGGTAGCTGGAAGAACCGCTCTTCCAACGAATCTCCGTGTCGCCTTGTTTGACAATCGATTCTCTCGTCTTCGTATCATAGCTGACAGCATAACCGAACCTGGCGCCCAGCATGCTGATCGGCGCGTAAGACGTTCCCCCGACGATGACCGTCGGCTGCGCGGCCGGATAGGATACACCGTCGAGCGATACGTTGGCTTTGTTCACGAACATCGTCAACGTATGATTTCCCGCCCTCGATTCTGCAGCTTGAACCTGCGTCCAAGTGCCTGAAGCAGCAAGCAATGACAGCGATAAGAGCAGGGTGATGCGCTTCTTCATTGGTACATCTCCTTTGGACCCATCGAGCAAAAAAGGCTATAGTGCGATAGGTTTAATCATCAATACTTATAACGTCATTCGGCTATTAAAAGTTGCGTTTCTTCATAGTCCTATTCAGCCGACTTAAGCACACGCAGCCGCCTGGGAACAAGCCCTGGCGGCTGTGTATGCTTGTATGAATCATTGGGCTTGCAATTTAAGCTTGTCCGCTATAGTCAAGCAAACCAACGGTTCACCACGAGCACCATGACGACAAACGATACGACGCTTCCTGCCATATACAGAAAGCCCTGACGCTTGCGTTGCTGGAAGAATCGAAGAACGCCGACGCTCAGAAGGCCTCCCACCAGCAATATAAATACGATGCCGACGATGAACAGCCCTGCTGATACACCCGACACGTCTGTTAATTCGCTCAAAGCTAGAATCCCCCTCATATCCGCTATTTCAGCCGTCCGAGCTTCGGAGCGGCGCTTGTCTGAAATATTATAACGGAATCAGGTAGGAATAAACAATTCAACTTCGCGCCGATTGGCCTTCCGGCGCCGAAATCGGACGATGATTCGCCCTTCTCTCCTGTAAGCGCGGCCGGATTCAGGAACGACGAGACAAGGGAAAGAGACAAATTGCTTGCGTTCCAACGATAGTCCCGATATTGTGAGCCGGTCGGCAGCAGCGAATAGACGCAGATCCCGTTGAGTGACGTGAGGAGGCAGTACGATCGTGACGGTTAAATGACTGCCGCCCTTAGCCGTACTGGTCTGCAGACGCTTGCCGCGGCCGCTTGGCTTCGCAGGCTGATCGCTGTTATCGAACATCGTCCGAATGAACTGATTCAACCAGGAGCCGTCTCTCTGCTTGGTCATCTGTTCGGCCAGCTTCCATGGAAAGTCCGGCCCGAACCAGTTCTTCAGTTCCTTGAAGTCGGGTAATGACCCGTTATTGAAAAAAGATGGCATTCGTCTCGACCTCCGCGGCATCGATCTCGGCTCGTAACAGATTATGCCTGCCCGCGAATTCGGTGTTAGCCGATTGAAGTCGGGGCTCTATCGCCGTCCGGCCACGGCGTTCATGAACCTCTAGGCTCCCGCCTTCATACAATGAACCATGACCCAGCAAAGGAGTCGTTGCAGCCATGCCATCTATCGTCGGGGCTGTTAAAGTGGTCAGCGTCGGTTCCGGTGCGATCGTTCAATTCGGCGATTGCCTGCTGATCAGCCCGTCCAGCACCTCCAAATCTTATGCCGGAGCGGGTTCATTCGTCACCGGCGATCTTCCGGTCACCAACAATGCCGTCAGCGGAACCCTTACGAATGATCCCGACGTAAGCGATGCTTCCGCGTCCAAAATCATATGATTCAGTGGAATGTTTATCAGCAAATCACCATTCAGCAGCTTCGCGTCGGCTCTGTGAGCAACTCCTCCGTCCTTCAGATCGGAAGCGCGGGCAGCATCCAGTCGCTGTCACAGCTGTACAACACCGGGGGATACACCGAGCCTGCACCTCAACTGGGAGGAGAATTCCCCAACCTGCAGGCCGAAGTTCCAGAGGAGAGCACGCAGCTGTCGCTTGTGCCTTTTCCCAATCCGAACAGACCTTAAGACGGGAGATCGCTTGCTGCGTCTTGTCTCCCTTGGTCCGGTGAACATGGTTAAAGGAGCGTATCGCCATGACCCAGACTTGGTATGGTCCGCCGCAGCCGTTCGATTGGCAGGCCTGGTTCGAACGATTCCGGCAGCTTGAACAGCAGTTGCAGCAGGCTGTGTCCCAAATAGAGGATATGACGCGGGAGATCGCCGAGCTCAAGAGCAAACCTCCGGTTCATGTCGAATATCATTTCGATCAATTAAAGGTTAGCCGGCTGGAAGGCACGCTGAATATCGGGCTATCGCCGCAAGGCTTGCAGAATATGGAGCCATTCGACGTATCCGGGGCAGGCAATTGGTCTCCGCCTTATGCGCCCGTCCCCGGTACGGTACCCGGAACGGCGCCAGGCGCCGTATCGGGAGATGCAGGGTCGGCGCCAGGAGCCGCAACAGGGCCAGCGGCCGTCCCTCCGCCGTCGGATGCGACGGCTCAACGCATTCGCGGCTTGCAAGCCGAAGCCGCGAGCGAAGTGGAACGTACCATCCCTTCCGCTCTTCATGAACTGGCCGATCAATTGCAAGTGCCGATCAACGAACCGCATCTTCGAGCCATTATCGACGACATCAAGAAGCAGCTCAATCATCGAGTCCATTATTACGCCAGAACGACGCCTTACCCGGAGCAAGGCACTGATGAGGAGCGCACGAATTGGAGCCGAAGCGTGCTCGGACGTACCAAACGAGACGTCGAGGCGGCTATCGCGCAATATTTGCGAAGCTTGGTGCAATCGCAATCGGAGGGGGAACGGGAGAAGCCGTGAGAGCGCCATTCGAGTTGAACGTCAGCAACGGTCCGGTGCAAATAGGTGTCATTCGAGTGACCGGTATCGCCAGCTCTTCATCCATGCTGCTGGGCGATACCGAATCGATCACACAATATTCATATTTCGATACGCCGCCGGAGTCGGTCATTATCGGACCAATGGTTCCGCTTCCTCCGCCTCCCGAAGAGGATGCGACATGACGCTTCCCGATCGGGTGACGGCTATCGGCTGGTTCGGCATGAATACAATGTCCAATGCTTCGCAGCTGCAATTCGGAGACACGTTCGGCAGTGTCCATCTGCAGAACCGGGTTCTGGCGATTCAGCGGGCCATCGCCCGATTCCCTAGAGACGAGCTCCGCTTCGCCTCGTACCCGTTGTTCTTCCTGCCGAACCCCGTTCCTGCGGATCCTAATCCGACGCCGATCTTCTCGGCGTCAACAACCGGCACGATCGAGATCGGGGCCGTGCGGATAATGGCATCGACCGCCTCATCGTTCATTCGCGCCGGCAACGGGTACGGTCCGCAGTATGCGGACACGAGAATCCACCATTTCCGCCACTTCAACGACCCCAATACAGCCGCCCGACTGGGCAATTGGCCGGATCAGGCCGCACAACACCAAGACGCGTAATATTAGCTCGAATGCTCGCTAGCCGGCGTTATTTGACCGAGCTTCAGCGACAGCTGAAGCTGCAGCCGGTCTTCCGGGTCATCGAGCGAGATGCCTAGAATGCTTTGGATTTTGTCCAGCCGATATACGACTGTATTGTAGTGGGCGTATAGTCTCTCGGATGTCAGCTTGATGTTGCCATTGCATCGGAAGAACATCTCCAGCGTCTCCGCAAGTCTTCCGCCGCCGCGCTTGTCAGCCTGCTGAAGAGGCGCCGCGAATCGAAGCAAGAACTGGTCTCTCTCCTCGCAAGACGGGATCAAGTACAGCAAGGAATAGACGCCGAGGCGGTCATATGTCATCGCTTCTCCGCTCAAGCCGCACATCTTCGCCACTTGACGCGCGCACCTAGCCTGCGACAAGCTGGACGGCAGCAGCGCCGGCCGATCCGCCGTCCGGCCGGCGAACAAGCGAAGCCCGGGGTCATCCATCATCATTCGAAGCGCGCCCAACAGCTTCTGAAGCATCTCATTCGTCCATGCGTCTGACGGCTTATCGATGGCTTCTGCTTGGAGGAGAGGAACGATCAATGCCAGTTCGCCGTCGATCGAGGCGGCCAGAACGCCTTCCGGCAGCTTCATCCGGTCCTCCCTAACCTTTCGGACTTGCTCTTGAAGCTTCTCTTCGTTAAGCGCGCTGCCATCAGCGCCGCCCACGACCGCAGCGCACACAGGAGCTTGCTCTGGCAGCGGGCAGCCGCATACGTTCGCGCGCTGCCGCCAGTCGCTCGCAGATGCGATTCTTCCGGACAACCAGTCCTGCAGGAATCGGTCCAAATATTTCTCCTCCACGTCGCGCACCGCTTCCGCATTGGCAAGCTCTAGTCCCGCCAGGACGGATAGACGTTCCGCGCTGAACATATCAAGCGGAGCGAGCGGCCGGTTCCGCTCTACGACGACGAAGACCGCCGGCTTGGCATCCCTGCCTTGAAGCGGACACACGTACCCTCTAATCGAATTGGCCAGCATGACGAGGCCTCCAGCCACGCCTCTGCCGGCTTGCCGGAACGCGAGCGACTGCACGAACGGCCACGTCTGCGGCGTGTCGTCCCCTCTTAAGCCAATCGACATCCAAGGCTTCTCCTGATCGCGGACGAGGGCAACCGGGTTGCCCACTTCTTGTTCGATAGCGTCCAGAAGGGGATACAGCCCGCCTCCATCCAACAGCACGCGCGACATCCGATAAACCCGGCTTTGCAATTCGGCCAGCAGGGCTGATTCCTGTATCAGCACCCGGTCCGCGACGGCGCGCACAACTTCCCCGGAAGCGAGACCGGGAGGAAGCGCGATCAGCGGAACGCCAAGCGCATCCGCTTCCGCCAGCCATACGGAGGGGAGTTCCCGTTCGTGGCCGCTTGCCAGAATGCCGAGAGCGGATGCCCCCCTCCGGGCAAGATCGGCGATCAGCCGGGGGAAGCGATCCTGCTCCTCCCGGAGCATGGCTTCGCTTGCGATCGGAACATCGCCGGGCATTACGCGAAGCGCCGCCTCCGGCGATTCCATCGCTAATGCGCCGGCCACAAACGAATGGATTCCCTTCTCTCCTGCCGCAAGCTTCGCCTTCCCGAATACCGGCAGCTCCATCATCGCCTTGACCGTAACGGAAGATTGCTCTGTACGGCTGCCGCTTAACAGATCCTTCTTAGGCATCGCGACCATGACTATTCCTCCCCAGACTTCGACGCTGCGCCTGCAGTTCTAACGCCGCATAATCGCACAATCCCGGCGAAGTAAGTTTTCATTACATGCAATATAGAATTGCGGTCATTTCTTGTTATATGTAATATATTATAACACTTTAACCCAAAAGTCTTTATTGATATTTTCTGAAATCACAATTTTTAACCTAAAATCTAGAGAGTTTTAGCGCAACCACCATTTAAATGTCATTTTATATAACATATCTTTGATTTAGACGACAAATACAAAAACCGCCAAACCCGGTCAGGTTGGGCGGTTCAAATTCAACTCAATTAGTCGTTCGATTTGACGGGGCTTCCGCAATCGGGACAGAAGCGCGCATCCTGCTTCAGCTCCGCGCCGCAATTGTCGCAGACCAGCATCGCTTCCGCTTCGACGACCACGGCTTCCGGTTCAGCCTCTGGTTCTTCTTCCTCCGCAGCCTCGATCACCTCGACCGGAACGGGAACAGGGTCCGGGAACTTATGCCCGCAGGACGGACAGAACTTCGTGTCGTACGGAACCTCTTGTCCGCAGACGCATTCCTTCTCATTGCGCAGCTCGCGAATCCGTTCCTCGAGCCCCGCGATCTCCTTCTTGATGCCGGAGATCTCGTCGCACTCGGGAATGACGAGCCCTTCCGCCAGCGACAAATCCTTTTTCAAATATGCCTCATAGACCGCTTCTCCGATTCTCGCGTATCGTCTCTCGATCTCTTTGCGTTTCCCCGAGATATGCGTATGCAGCTTCGTGATCTCCACCGTCTGCTGCGCTTTCTCCGTAGCCGTCGACACACCTTTGGATACGGTCTCCGTCAATTTCTTCAGAAAACTCATGTCTGCCGCCTCCCAATTAACACGCTGATTGCCTTCTCTTCGTTGTCGTCACGGTTCCGGGCGCTTCATATGAAGGCTGCTCATGGACAGGTAGACGATCAGAATCAACAAGCCGAACAGAATGGTGAATACCGCTCCATCAGACCCTAACCCTTCTCTGACACCGTCAATCAGCCGGAACGGATTGAATACCGCATCCCAGCTGTTCAGCCGAATGACCCGGCCCAGATAGATGCCGAATCCTCCCAGGAACGAGACGACGAGAACGAACAGCCAACCGGCCGTTCTGCCCGCATAGGTACGAACAAGCGCATGAAAATGATACATCGACAGGTAGCCTAACAGCAAGCCGCACCATGAAAATAACACAAATACGATCAGGTCGTACCATACGAGCAGCGATCTCTCGCCGATGTACCAGTTGTAGGTCGGATCATTGATGAGATGAATCAGATCCGTCGTCAAGTACGGGGCGTTCGGATAGAGAAGCACCCAAGCGATTCCGAGAACCACAATCCCAATCGTCCTAGCCGCTCCGCGAACACCTCTGTGCAATCCCGCCGCCAGCATCGACACGATCAGCGGCAGCCACGCCAGGAACAAGTTCCACAGCAGGAAGCCGAATCGCAGCGTCTCCAACTGGTACGCTCGAACGATGAGCAGCAGGACGCACAGCAGGCTGTTGCCGCACAGGACGAGGAAGATCGGAGCCTGTACGACAGAGGGCCGCGGGCTCGGTGCCGAATGTTTAGCCGATCTTGGTGTCGTCGTCGATGTCGTTCCGATCGAACGATTCATGCGCTGCTCCTTTCCTTATGGGCAATGTTACTCTCGTCTTACGCTTTAATATGCGCCCCGGATCCGGTCATGCACCTTGTCCGCATAGAACGCCCGAAGACGTCCCTTCTCTTCCGAGGAGAACGACGGCGTCCGCTGCGCCGCGAGGTTGTCTTCCACCTGGGCGACGTTCTTGAAGCCCGGAATGACACAGGTGATCTCCGGGAAGTCGAGAATCCAGCGAAGGGCGGCGTGCGTCATGCTGCCGCGGCCTTCGGCGATCCACCCCAGCTCGCGCGACAGCGCCACGCCCGTCTCGAACGGCAGGCCCGCGAACGTCTCGCCGACGTTGAACTGTTCGCCGTTGCGGTTGAAGCTGCGATGATCGTCCGCGCTGAAGCTGCTGTTCTCCGAGAACTTGCCCGTCAGCAGACCGCTGGCCAGCGGCAGGCGGGCGAGCAGGCCGACGCCGCGTTCCGCCGCCTTGGGCAGCACTTCGGCAATCATCTTCTGTCGGAAAATATTAAAGATGATCTGAAGCGCCTGTACGCCCGGACGCTCCAGGCAGATGAGCGCCTCCTCTGCCGTCTCGACGCTGACGCCGTACGCGCGGATCTTCCCTTCCGCCTGCAGCTTATCGAGAATGTCGAACACGGCTCCATCCCGCAGAACGCCGGTCGGCGGGCAGTGAATCTGATAGAGATCGATCCGCTCGCGCTCCAGCCGCTTCAAGCTCGCTTCGCAATAAGCGCGAATCTGCTCTTCCGAATAGTTCGCCGGATCGTGGATGTCCCCCGCGCGGCAGAACTTCGTCGCAATGTGGATACGGTCTTCCCGGCCCTTCGTCGCCTTGGCCAGCAGCCGCTCGCTGCGCCCGTCTCCATAGACGTCGGCGGTGTCGAAGAAGTTCACGCCTTCATCCATCGCCTTCGCCAGCCCGCGAAGCGATTCGGCCTCATTCGTCTCTCCCCAAGCCCCTCCGATCGCCCATGTTCCAAAGCTGATCTCGCTTACTTGCAATCCCGTGCGACCCAACGGCCGGTAGTTCATGTCTTCTTCATCCCTTCGGTCTCATATGGAAGCGTCTCTCTTCTCCCATTCTATCAAAGATACCGCTCCGGATGCCAATCGTTCCCGCTTGCGCAGATATTTGCACACCGCACTGATATAAGTCGCGTGCGACCAGGTGAGCGGCGCGACCGAGAGAGGCTCGCCGTTCAGCGGATGCAGCTGCTCCGGCAGATTGCCGCCTTGGAGCGTATGGCGCGTCACCCGCTTCAGCACGGCCATTGGCTCTTCCAGTTCCTCGAGCCGCTTCGCCGTCTCGATCCGGAAGCTCGCCGCCCACAGCGTGCAGATGATCCAAGGGTTGCCCGGCACGGCTTCCACGTCGTCCGTCTGCTGGAAATAATAATCGTCCGTATAGCGCGCGATGCCCCCGACTTCCGTACGTACGGCGAGCCCTTCCGCGATCGCGTTCATCGTCCGCGCGACCCGATCGTCGTCTGCGGGCAGCACGCCGAATTCGAACAGGCCGAACAGGCTGCTCTCCAGCGTCATGTCCTTGACCCACGTCCCGTCCCGCTGGACGAGCCCTCTCGCGAACCGTCCGGACTCTTCATCCCACAGGTGATTGAGCACCCCCATCTTCATCCGTTCGGCGACATTGCGGTAGCGATCGCTGCGCTCGTAATCCCCGAACAGGTCGGCGAAGCAGGCTGCCGACATGAGCCCGCCGTACACGGACGCCGCCGTGTACGTCCAGATGCCGTAGCGCTCCTCCCACAGATCGTAGCTCGGCAGCGGGAGTCCCAACGACGGCTCGACGAAGTCGCATAGGAACGAAGCCGCCTTGCGCACGAGCGTCGGATAGAGCGCCTGCGGCAGCTCGATCTCGCCGAGCCGCTCATAGTCCTTCCAGAGCGCGAACAGAACGAGCGCTGTCTCGTCCTCTTGGATCGGCAGGCGCGGGTTGCCCTCCACGACATACGGGTGCCAGCTGGAGCCGACGGTTCCGTCCGGATTGTACTTATGATACAGATACCCTTCCGGCGACAGCGCCCGGCTGCAGAACTCGAAGAACGGCGCGATCGCGCCGTGATAGCCTGCCATCGACATGGCGTCGGCGATGAGCGCTCCGTCGCGCGGCCACATATAGCTGTAGTGGTCGCGGTTGTACTGAAGAATGTCGGTGTCGTTCGCTGCCAGTATCGCCCCCCGTTCGTCAATCTGGGTACGCACGATGAGCAGGCTGTGCTTGAACAGCCGGGCGACTTCCGGCGGCAGATCGGCGAAGCCGTCGCCCGCCTTCGCGAGCCAGTTGTTCCAGTAGATAACGATACGGCTGAGCAGCTTCTCCGGATGGCTCTCCAGCACGTATTGATCCAGCCGCTTCACTTCCTCCAGATTCTCTCCGACCGCCATCCAGTAATAATACGTACTCTCGCTGCCCCCGGGCACATCGGCTCGGAAGCTGATTGTGCTGTCGACGGAGCCTTGCGCGATGGCGTTGCCCATCAACTCCCCGTCTTCCGCGTCCCGCCAAGTGCCCTCTGCGGAATGGAACCGCTTGATGCCGGTGGAGAACTGGTAAATCCCGCCATCCGGCGATCGGCCGTTAAACATAAAGTATGAGGATCGCTTGTAGTGGAAAACGGTGCGGTTGCCCGGATAATAAGCCGCCGTATCCCCGACTTCGTTGCCGTCAATCATCAGGTCTTGGTGGAAGAACAGCCGGACCTCCTTCGTCTCGCCCGTCAAATTGCGGACGACGACGCGCTTGAGGTAGATGCTCTCGCGTTGATGGATACCGTCGTTGATAGATAGTTCAAGGCCAAGCTCCTCGTTCCGCGCCGTCACGTTCGTGACGAGCGAGTTCTCGATATAGCCGAGCTGAATGTTCCAGCTCGGATGATCCAGCCAGACGAACTTGCCGCCGCACCAGACGCCGAACCGGCACAGCTGCCCTCCGATATGATTCAATTGGCCAACGTACGGGAAGTACAAATCCCTCAGGAAGCCGTTCTTGTCCAGATTGACCAGCATCTTGCCATTGCCGAGCACTAGATGTCGAGCCATCGCGTCATTCCCCTTCCGTATGAACGAGCTCCTGATACAGCTTCTCGTATTCGCGCGCGGACGCTTCCCAGCCGACATCCCGCTTCGCGCCATTGTCGACGATTCTCTCCCAGGCCGCTTCATCCTTATAGAACGCCAGCGCGCGGCGAACGGTGAATAACAGATCATGAGCCGATGCCGGACCGAAGCTGAAGCCGGTGCCTTCGCCCGTGAATTCATTGTAGGGCTGAACCGTATCCCGCAGCCCCCCGGTCTCCCGGACGATCGGAACCGTCCGGTATTGCAGCGCGATCAGTTGGCTGAGCCCGCACGGCTCGAAGCGCGACGGCATCAGGAACATGTCCGAACCCGCATAGATTCGGCGCGCCAGCCCCTCGTTGAAGCCGAACCAGACGAACAGCTTCTCCTTGTGCCGGACGCTCGCCTCATACAGCTTACGCTCCAGCTGGAGGTCGCCTGAGCCGAGTATGACGAGCTGAATCGACTCAGCCATCAGCCCCGGCAGCGCTTCTAGAATCAGGTCGAAGCCCTTCTGCTCCACAATGCGGGAGACGACGCCGATCATTGGAATGCGCTCGTCCGCCGGCAGGCCGAATTCCTCCTGCAGCGCCTTCTTGTTGCGCCGCTTCTTAAGCAGCGAGAAGCGATAATTGACTGCGAGATGCGGGT
This sequence comes from Cohnella lubricantis, assembly GCF_014212015.1. Taxonomy (GTDB): domain Bacteria; phylum Bacillota; class Bacilli; order Paenibacillales; family Paenibacillaceae; genus Cohnella; species Cohnella lubricantis. The sequence continues at coordinate 67,450 of NZ_JACJVN010000016.1, forward strand.
CGCGCATCGGATCGTACACGTCGGTATCGATACCGTTGACGATGCCCTTCAGGTCGCCTGCACGCTGGCGCAGGACGCCGTCCAGCTTCTCTCCATACTCAGGGGTTTGAATCTCCTGCGCATAGGCCGGACTGACCGTCGTCAGCTTGTCCGCATAGCGCAGCCCCGCCTTCATGCACGATGCCGCCCCGTAGAACGCCATGCCGTCCTCCGTGAACAGCTCGTCGCCGGCCGACAGCAGATCCTTCAGCTGGTCGCGGGAGAAGACGCCTTGATACTGGAGGTTGTGAATCGTGAAGACGGTGCGAATTCGCTTGAAGGCGGGAATGTGCGAGTAGCGGGTCCGAAGCAGCATCGGAACAAGGCCCGTCTGCCAGTCATGGCAATGCAGAATGTCAGGCAGCTCGTCCTTGCCGAGCCGGAACAGCGCTTCGATGGCCGCAAAGCCGAAGAAGGCGAACCGCTCCGCCTCTTCGTCTCCGTATCCATACAAGTAGCCCCGTTTGAAAAAGTATTCGTTGTCGACAAGCAGGAACCGCACCCCGTCCACGAACGTCTCCAGCAGACCGCAATATTGCGTGCGCCAGCCGAGCGTTACGTCGAAGCTGCCCTTATCCGCCGCTTCGTCTGCAATTGCTGACGGAATCGCCCCATATTTGGGCAGAACGACCGTAACGTCAATGCCCCGTTTGGCAAGCGCCTTCGGCAGCGCGCCGACGACATCCGCCAGCCCGCCGCTCTTCACTAACGGCGCCGCCTCGGATGCCGCGAACCAGACCTTCATCGAATCCCTCCTCGAGCTTGCTAGATCACGTTGCGCTTGACAGCCAGGAATGGCGTATCCGAGGAGCCTCGCAGCCGCTGCAGCGGACGAATCTCCACTTCCTTATCGAGGATGCAGTTCTCCAGCATGCCGCTCTCGCCGATGATGCCGTTCTGCATCACGATGCTGTTCCGCACGACGGCGCCTTCGCGCACCTTGACGCCCCGGAACAGAATGCTCCCTTCAACGGCGCCTTCGATCTCGCAGCCGTTGGCGATGAGCGAATGCGACACCTCCGAGCCTCCGAGGTAGCGGGTCGGCGGCTCGTCTTTGACCTTCGTGTAGATCGGTCCCGGCTGGAAGAAGAGGTCATTCCACACCTCCAAGTCCAGCAATTCCATGCTGTGCCGGTAATAGGCCGGTATCGTATTGACTACGCCGAGATAGCCTTCATGCAGATAGGCGCGGACGTTGAGCTCGCCGAGCGCGGACATGATCGCATGCCGGACGAGATGGTCCTTGCCTTGGGCAAGCGACGTCTCGACCAGCTCGAGCAGCAGCTCCTTGCGCAGGATGTACATCTCCATCGAGACGACGTCGCTGGCCAGACGCCCGTAAGGGTCTTGCATGTCCGTGATTCTCCCCTCCTCGTCCACGAGCACCTTGCGCGCGAGCCCTGTCCGCGCGTTCGGCCAGCGTTTGCAGACGACGGTGATGTCCGAACCCTTGCCGATGTGCTCTTCCAGCACGCGCCCGAGATCGATGTTGCACACCATATGGCTGCGGGCAATGACGACATACTCAAGCGGGCTGCGCGAGAAGTAATCCCGGTTCCGGAAGAGCTGATAGAGGTCTCCTTTGCCGAAGTCGGTCATGTCCTCAATCGCGGGCGGGAGCACGAATAAGCCGTCCTGCTTGCGATGCAAATCCCAATTGCCGCCTGAGCCGAGATGGTCCATCAGCGAACGGTACTTCGTATGCGCGAGCACCGCCACCTTGGAGATGCCGGAGCCCACCATCGAGGACAGCACGAAGTCGACGAGCCGGTATCGGCCGCCGAACGGCACTGTCGCCAGGCACCTGCCGGCGGTCAGCGCCCCCATCTCTTCCTGCTCATGTATTAAGTTAATCACACCCATCATTGGAAGCTTCATAGAGGCTCCACCTCCAGCATCGCGGCATCCGGCAGCGACGGCCTCGTTCGCACGACGTCGCCGCTTCCGACTACGTCGATCTGCTTCGAATCAGCGCTTCCGACAACGCAGCCCTCTCCGACGACGGCCCCTTCGCCTACAATCGCTCGAATGACGGCCGCGCCTCGTCCGATGACGGCGCCCGGCATAATGACCGAATCCTCGATCAGCGAGCCGGCTTCCGCTTTGACCCCATGGAAGAGGACGGAACGATTCACGGCGCCTTCAATGACGCAGCCTTCATTGATGAGCGAGCTTCGAACGCTCGCGCCCGGAGCCATGAACTGCGCGGGACGGTTCGGATTAACGGAGAAGATCCGCCACTTCCGGTCGTTCAAGTTCAAAGCCGGTTCAGCGGCCAGCAGATCCATGTTCGCTTCCCACAGACTCTCGATCGTGCCGACATCCTTCCAATAGCCTTCGAACCGATAGGCGAACAGCCGCGCTTGTTCCCGCAGCAGCTTCGGGATGACATTCTTGCCGAAGTCGCCTTCAGACTGCGGATCTGCCTCGTCCTCGATCAACGCCTGCCGCAGCGCCTGCCACGTGAACATATACACGCCCATCGAAGCGAGGTTACTCTCCGGCCGCTTCGGCTTCTCCGCGAATTCGGTCACGCGGCCCTCCTCATCTACGCTAAGGATGCCGAACCGGCTCGCGTCTGCCCACGGCACCGGAATGACCGCCAGCGTCGCATCCGCGCGATTGCGCTTGTGCGATTGCAGCATGAGTCCGTAATCCATCTTATAAATGTGGTCGCCGGAGATGATCAGCACGTAATCGGGGCTGTAACGCTCGATGAAGCCGATGTTCTGGCAGATGGCATTCGCCGTCCCCTTGTACCAATCTCCGCCCCTCTGGCGAACGTACGGCGGAAGCACGTGCATGCCGCCCTCCCGGCGATCGAGCCCCCAAGGACTCCCAATGCCGAGATATTGATTCAGCTCGAGCGGCTGGTACTGCGTCAGCACCCCTACCGTCTCGATGCCGGAATTCGCGCAATTGCTCAGCGTGAAGTCGATAATGCGATATTTGCCCCCGAAGTGAACGGCCGGTTTGGCCACATCCTTCGTCAGCACGCCCAAGCGGCGTCCTTCCCCGCCGGCCAGCAGCATCGCGATACATTCATTGCGGCGCATAGATCCGCCCCTCCCCGTTCGATTGTAAGCATTCGGCAATCCTCGCGTCCGTCATTCGGCCGCGATCCGTTCCGGCTCCAGCACTAGCGCGCTCAAGGCAGGAAGCGGAAGCTCCAAGCTGAACGGCCGTCCGTGAAGCGGCGTTCGCACCGCCTTGATTCGTCTCGGCATCCGGCACCCGGAGCCGCCATACCCCTCTGAATCGCTGTTGAAAATAATGCAGTGATTCGCGCTTGTCGGGACGCCGATCCGGAATACGGGATAATGGCGGCGCGAGAAGTTGCAGACGACGATCAGCACGCGCCTGCCGTCCCGCGACTTGCGGATGAAGCTAAGCACGGACTGCTCGGCGTTGTCCGCGTCAATCCACTCGAAGCCTTCAGGCGAATGGTCTTGCTCCCAGAGCGCCGGCTCGGCAGCATACAAGCCAAGGAGATCCTTCATATAACGGCGCAGCGCATCGTGGAGCGGATAACGCAGCAGCGGCCAATCGAGCCCGGCTGCATCCTTCCATTCGTCGAACTGGCCGAATTCGCCCCCCATGAACAGCAGCTTCTTGCCGGGATGCGCCATCCAATAGCCGTAGAATAAGCGGAGATTGGCGAACTTATCTTCATAGGCGCCGGGCATCTTATTCAGCAGCGACCGCTTGCCGTGGACAACCTCATCGTGCGACAAAGGCAGAACGTAATTTTCGGAGAAGGCGTACAGCATGGAGAAGGTAAGCAGGGAGTGTCTGGCGGAACGTTCGATGGGGTCGGTCTCCATATAGCGGAGCGAGTCGTTCATCCAGCCCATGTTCCATTTGTAATTGAAGCCGAGGCCGCCGAGGTATGTCGGTGCGGTGACGCCGGGCCATGCGGATGAATCCTCGGCCATCATCAGGGTGTCGGGGTAGTGCAGGAAGACGGTCTCGTTCAGCTTGCGGAGCCATTCCAGCGCTTCGAGATGCTCGGTTCCTCCGTGGCGGTTGCAGGCGCGCAGGCCCGGCGGCTTGTCGAAGTGGAGATCGATCATGCTGGCGACGGCATCGACCCGGAGGCCGTCGATATGGAAAACGTCGAGCCAGAACATCGCATTCGAGATGAGGAAGCTCTGCACCTCGGGTTTGGCGAAGTCGAAGGCAAGTGTTCCCCACTGCGGCTTCTCTGCGATTCGGCTGTCCGCCGGCTCATATAGAGGCGTTCCGTCGAAAAGGCGCAAACCGTGGTCGTCCTTGCAGAAATGGCCGGGCACCCAATCGAGAATAACGCCGATGCCCTTCCGGTGGCAGCGGTCCACGAGCGTCTGCAGCCCTTCCGGCGGCCCGTACCGGCTCGTAGCCGCGTAATAGCCGGTCGCCTGGTACCCCCACGATCGGTCGAGCGGATGCTCGGCAAGCGGAAGCAATTCGATGTGAGTAAATCCCATCGATCCGACGTAGTCGACGAGCTCATCCGCCAGTTCGCGATAAGAACGGAACTGCTCGGGCGCGTCCATTCGCCACGAGCCGAGATGCGCTTCATAGACGAACATCGGCCGTTCGTAAGGGGGATCCTCGCGCTTGCGGGTTCGCCAAGCTTCATCCGCCCATTCGTACCGGCCGAGGTCGGAGACGATGGAGGCGGTGCTCGGACGAAGCTCCGAGCGGAAGGCGAACGGATCGGCTTTGAGACGGGTCGAGCCGTCGCCGCCTACGATCTCATATTTGTAGGCGGCGCCTTCGGTAAGGCCCGGAATGAAGCCGGCCCAGACGCCGGTTGAGCCGATGCGCTCAAGCGGGTGCCGCTCGCCGCGCCACTCGTTGAAGCCGCCGGCGACGCCGACTTGCCGGGCATGAGGCGCCCATACGGCGAAGCGTACGCCGCGAACGCCTTCTTGCTCAAGTATATGAGCGCCGAACGTGCGATAGGCTTGGAACAATTGGCCGCGATGGAACAAATACAGGTCATCCGGGGAGAGGATCGAGGATTGAACGGTCATGCCAGGGCACCTCCAATCGCAGCGAATTGAGCAGGATGCGGCATCGTGGTGTTTGCGTTAACCGCCTCATGATGATTTGTTAGTATTCCTAACACATTTTGTAGGTATATCCCTTATTATAGTGGAAATACCACCCTTTTTCATCTACATTTTCAAATTTATTTTCGCCGCATGCCGTTGCAATTCCAAAAAAAGGAGCCGTCACTCGGCCCCTTTAACAACATTCGACATATTATTTAACAACAATCTGCCTTGCGCTACTCTTTGAAGAAGGACACTTGTTCCCGCAATTCCCAAGACTTCGTCCGGAGCGTCTCCGAGGAAGCGGCGATCTCCTGCATGACGGCGGTTTGCTCCTGCGAGGCAGAGCTGACCTCCTGCGCTCCCGTGCGGATCGACTCGGCAATTCGGGCAACCTGCGTCGCTTCCGAGAGCGTTCCGATCGCTTGCTCGGATTGCTCTGTCAACCGTCCTGCGATCGCTTCAACAATCTCGCTGACGCGATAAGCTTCCTTGGCGACCGTCTCAAGGGACGCCATCGATTGCTCGCCGATGCTCGCCTCCCGCTGGGCGACTGCCGCCTGCTTCTCGATGTGGCCTGCGACGCTCGCCACTTCGCGCTGGATCTGCCCGATCAACTCGCGTATATCCTTCACGGCGCTGCTGCTCTGGCCGGCGAGCTGCTTCACCGCTTGGGCGACCACGACGAACCCCCGCCCTTCCTCGCCTGCGCGAGCCGCTTCGATCGAAGCGTTAAGCGCCAGCAGGTTCGTCTGATCCGCGAAGTCGGCAACCACGCGGGAGATCGAACCGATCTGTTCGGCATACTCGCTAAGCCGCCGGACGACCTCCAGCGTATTCGTGTTCAGCCCGGCTAGCTGGCGCATACCTTCCACCAGCGATAGGAATACCTTCTCGCTCTCCTCGACCGACTCGTTCATCATGCGCGCGCGAATGCGGGCAGCTCCTGCCTGCTCGTCTGCCTCGTGCACCGCGGCGGACAATTGTTCTACCGAAGAGCGCATCGCCATCGCGGACGCCGACTGGCGTTCCGTCCCAGTCGTGATCGCCTCCGCTTGATGCGCGATCTCTTCGATCTGTCTTGCCGCCTCGCCAATCGCTCCTTGAAGCTCCGCCGCATGAAGATCAGTCTGGTGCGAATTGCCGCGGATGCCGCCGATGATCGAGACGAACCGCTTCAGCATGGCATCGAATGCCCGGCTGAGCTTGGTCAGTTCATCATCCGAACGGCCAATCATCACTTCCACGTTCAGGCTCCCTTCCGCAGCTTGCTCAGCCGCCGCTGTCAAGGACAACAAGGGCCGAAGAAGCCATTTGGAGAATATATACCCGAACAGCCCGGTCCAGAACACGCCGACGAAGAGCGTCAGGATTACGAACAGCCAATTCGGCATGAAGTCGAACCATCCTTGCAGCACAAGCAAGAAAAACGCGCTCGTTCCATAAGTAATTGACGAGACCGCGGTAATGCCGATAACCATCTTCTTGACGATGCCAAACTTCACCATAACTTGTCCTCCCGCGATGCATTCTCGATGAGCGAAGCCTGTCTAATTCTTCAGCTATCATAGCATCGCGGAAGCTTCTTCCAGTGTGATCAATATCACACTCCAGCAAAAAAACCGCACGGCAAGCGTGCGGCTGGTCGGTAAATTTGGCTGGTTAACCGAGCGGAGCTAACCTCCTGCGAAGCTCTCATGAATCAGATCGCCGTTCACGCCCATGGCGGCGCGGCTGCCTTCTGCGGCGGCGACGATCAGCTGGGCCGGGGCGATCACCGCCGCATCACCCGCAGCGAATACGCCTTCCACGCTCGTTCGTCCATAGTCGTCCGTCTCAATCCCGCCGCGTTCGTTCAGCTTGCAGCCGAGCGACTCGCCGAGCATCGAGCTCTGTACCCAATCGGTTGCGACGAACCCGCCGCTGCGCGGCACAGAATCCCCATCCTCGAAGACGACCCGCTCCAGCATCCCGTCGCGATGCTCCAATGCCTGAACCGGCGCCTTGCGCCAGACGATTGCGTTCGCCTTCATCTCCCGCTGCCACCGCTCCCGCAGATGCACGCCGTTCGTGCACAGCAACAAATCCTTGCTCCATTGATGTGCCGTCTTAGCCAGATGATAGGCGCTGTCTTCCTTCTCCGCGATGACGACTAGCGGCCTGTCCCGCTGCTCCCAGCCGTCGCAATAGGGGCAGCTGAACAGGCTGCTGCCGTAGCATTCGCGAAGGCCGGGAATGGAAGGCAGATACTCGCGCAGGCCGGTGGCCAGAATGATTTTCCGCGAGCGGACGACTTCTCCTTCCGACGAATGAACCGCGAAAGCGTTCGGCTCCTTGCGGATCTCGGTCACCGCGTCACGATAGAATTGCACGGACGCGTATTTGGCGATATCCTCATGCGCTGCTTGCCGGAGCTGCTCCGGGCTGGCGCCGTCCCTCGTCAGGAAGCCATGGGTCTCCCGCGTGACCGCGTTGCGCGGCTTGTTGTTGTCGAACAGCGCCGTCTTCCTCCGGGCTCTGCCGAGCACGAGCGCCGCGCTCAATCCGGCCGGTCCGCCGCCGATGATCGCGCAGTCGAACAGCATGGCTGTCTAGAATGCCGGAAGGTTATCCAGGTTGTTCTCCGGACGGCCATCCGCATTCGACCGCAGATGCTCATCGCCGTCGCGTCCGCGGAAGACGTTGACGTTCGCGATCTGCCCTTCTTTGGCCATCGCTTGCGCTTGCTTGTAATCGACCACTTGGCCGGACGACAGCTGAAGTTCGACGATGTCTCCGTCTCCGTTCTTGCGAACCGCCGTGACTTCCGGCGGATTGGACCCGTTATTGTTCATCTTGTTCATCCTCCTTCCATTTGGCGTATCTTGCCCATGGAAGGGATAATTATGCATGAAGGCGGATGTCGCCTGCTCTGCTGCTAGGAATTTATGAGCTCGTAACGTCTGCCCGCTTCCGTTCGGAACCGAACAGTGCCGTCGGCGGCCTTCTCGATTGGCACTCGGCAGGCCTCGTCGAGGCGATCCAATGCATCATTCTCCACGCAGATGACGGCAAAGCCCTCGGCGCCGCGCAACGAGCAGACGGAGCCGTTCAGCGACAGCAATTCTGCGCTGGCCAAGCGGCCCTCGCGCCATTGCAGGCTGACCTCGAAGCCTCCGCGGGCGCGAAGTCCTGTGACAGAGCCGCTTGGCCATGCGGACGGCAACGCAGGGAGCAAGGTCAGGCGGCCGTCATGCGATTGGAGCAGCATCTCGGCGATGCCGGCTGTAGCCGCGAAGTTGCCGTCGATCTGGAACGGCGGATGCGCGTCGAACAGATTCGGATAGACGCCTCCGCCATGCGGCGAACCGCCCTCCTCCCCGACGAGCGTCAACAAGTTGGAGATCAGTCGGCGAGCCCGGTCGCCGTCGCGGAATCGGGCCCAGAGCGAGATTTTCCACCCTAGACTCCAGCCTGTCCCCCCATCTCCGCGCCGTTCAAGCGACCGCTTCGCTGCGGCGAACAGCTCGGGCGTCCGGTCCTTGGTCAGCTGGCGCCCGGGATAGATGCCGAACAGGTGCGACACATGGCGATGATGAATGTCCTCGTCCTCGAAGTCGCGGTACCATTCCTGCAGCTGTCCATGCTTGCCGATCTGCATCGGGTGAAGCCGATCGCGGGCCGCACGCAGCTCGGCGGCGAACGCTTCGTCTGCGCCGAGCTCTGCCGCAGCTTCGATGCAGTTCGTGAACAAATCCCAGATGAGGGACAGATCCATCGTCGACGCGACGCTTACCGCGACGAGTTCGCCGTTCTCCGGGCTTCTGAATTTGTGCTCCGGGGAGGTTGACGGCGAAGTGACGAGGCAGCCGTCGGCATCCTCCTGCAGCCAATCGAGACAGAATAAGGCCGCGCCTCTCATCAGCGGATATGCTTGCTCGCGCAGCCACTGGCGGTCTCCGCCGAACGCATAATGCTCCCACAGATGCTGGCATAGCCAAGCGGCGGACATCGGCCAGAGCGCCCATACCGGATCGCCGCCGACCGGCACCGTGTGGCACCAGATGTCGGCGTTGTGATGCGACGTCCAGCCGCGCGCGCCGTAATGGACCTCGGCCGTTCGCGCGCCGTTGGCCGCCAACCTGCCGATCAGGGATAGCAAGGGCTCATGGCATTCGCTTAAATTGCATGTCTCCGCCGGCCAGTAGTTCATCTCCGCATTAATGTTCAGCGTCCAGTTGCTGCTCCAAGGCGGCCGCGTCTCCGCATTCCAAATGCCTTGCAGATTGGCGGGCTGGGTGCCTGGACGCGAGCTTGCGATCATCAGGTAGCGGCCATACTGGAACAGCAGCTCGACCAGACCGGGATCGTTCGCGCCACGCTCGGCGATTCGGCGGTCCGTCGACAGCGCATCCGGCTCGCGCAAGACTGCCTCAGAACCGCCTCGTTCCGCCGCTTCGGCCTTCCCGCCTATATCCAGAACGACCCGGTCGAACAGCGAACGGTAGTCGGCAATATGCGCGGCTCGCAGCTCTTCATAGGATCGCGTTAGAACCGCCTCCAACCGCTCCGCGGCCAGCGCATCCGCATCGGCGTCCGGAGCGCGGTCGTATCCGCGAAAGCTCGTGGCGGCGCTGAAGAGAAGCGTCGCCGAGGTCGCGCCGGTCACATAGAGACCGCCGGCATCGACTTCCGTCCTGCCGTCCTGGCAGACCGCGGCCAGCCGTCCGGCGAACCGGATGCCGCCGCCCTTGCTGCTGCCTGAGCTGCCGGCAGTCACTCCGCCCGTGCCGCCGACCGAGTTAACGCCGCCGCCTTCGCGCGCCAACCGATCGTCCGGATCGTCATTCGGATCCAGATACTCCGGAACCGCTCCTTGAATCCATAAGCGGCCATTCGCTGCCGATGTGCGGTACTTCAGCGGGCTGTCGAGCCGCGCCGCGAAGCTGAGCGCTCCCGGCGCGCTAGCCGTCAGCCGCACGACGATCACTTGATCGGGATGCGATGCGAACGACTCCCGAACGTAACGGACGCCGCCGACCGCATATTCGACGCGCGACACCGCTTCCTGAAGATCAAGCTCCCGGCGATAACCGCGCACGCCGGAATCGCCGTGCTCGAACGCAAGCGTCAAATGGCCGAATGGCATGTATGCTTGCGTATTAGAGCTTAACATCTCCCGGCTGAGCTTATCGGCTTCGACATAGCGCCCCTCTGCCAGCAGCCTCCGCACCTCAGGCAGCACTTCGCGGGCGCGCGGATTGTTGCAATCCTTCGGTCCGCCCGACCAAAGGGTATCTTCATTCAACTGAAGACGCTCGGTCGCGACGCCGCCATAGATCATCGCTCCCATCCGTCCGTTGCCGATTGGGAGCGCCTCGGTCCACTGATTGGCGGGTTTGAAATATTCCAGCTTCACCCGCGCTTCACCTCTTCCGCTCGATGATGCTCACGCCCTTCGCCGCAAGCTTGACGCTGCCGGACACGGCTTCGTCGGTCAGCAGATCGACACCGCCGGCTTCGCTCAATTCGACGACCGCTTCTTCAGCATTATGATTAAGCAGGAATAGGAACGACTTCCCATCCTTAACGCGCTCCGCCGCCTCGACGCCTGCCGGCAGCTTCGCCAGCGGCGCAATGCCTTTGCCCGCTGCCAGGTTCGCCATGAAGTCTTCCATAAACCGCTGATCGGGGCTCGTCGCCACATACCAAGCTTGGCCTTTGCCATAACGGTTCACGGTCAGCGCGGGCATGCCCTTGTAGAAGTCGGAGCCGTATGTCGCCAGCACTTCGGCGCCTTCAGCATGAATCAGATCGCACAGCAGGCCGCACTCGTATTCGCCGTTCAAAGCGCCGATTGGCGACTTCATGACGACTTGATTGCGGGCGTCCGGGAACAAGGCGTCAATCTCCTCCGCCCAGATGCCGAGCACCTTGCGAAGCTCGCCAGGGTACCCGCCCAACGTCACGATATCGTTCTCGTTCACGATGCCGCTGAAGAACGTCGTCACGAACGTGCCGCCGGCTTCGACGAACGACTCAACTTTCAGCGCATAGTCCGATTTGACCATATAGAGAACCGGCGCGATGACGATGTCATAGCCGCTCAAGTCGGCCTCGACGCCGATCATGTCCGTCTGAATGCCGAGCTTGAACAACGCGTCGTAATATTTGTGAACCTCATGCACGTAATTGAGCGCAACGGTCGGTCCGCTGGTCAGATCAAGCGCCCATCGGTTCTCCCAATCGTAGACGATCGCAACCTTCGCCGCCGAGCGCGAATCGAGCAGCCGGTCGCCCAGCTTCTGCAGCTCAGCCCCAAGCTCCGCCGCCTCGCGGAATACGCGCGTATGCTCGTGGCCGACATGCTCGATAACAGCGCCATGATACTTCTCGCACGCGCCGACCGAACGACGCAATTGGAAAAACATGACCGTATCCGCGCCGCGGGCCACCGCTTGATAACTCCACAGCCGCATAACGCCCGGCCGCTTCAGCGAATTATACGCCTGCCAGTTCTGCTGGCTTGGCGTCTGCTCCATCAGCATGAACGGCTGTCCTTGCTTCAGCCCGCGCATCAGATCGTGGGTCATCGCCGTATAGCTGAACGGCGTATCAAGGGACGGGTAGTTGTCCCACGAGACGACGTCCAGATGCTTCGCCCACTCGAAGTAGTCGAGCTCCGGGTAGAAGCCCATCAGGTTCGTCGTCACCGGAACGTTCGGCGTGTGCTTCTTGATCTCTTCATACTCGATCTTGTAGCACTCCAGCAGGCTGGCGGACATGAACCGGCGATAGTCCAGCGAGATGCCTTGGAAGTTCGTCCGGTTGCCGTTCCACTCTTCGCTGATCGCATTCGGAGGAACGATCTCGTCCCAATCATAGAACGTATGCCCCCAGAACCGCGTATTCCACGCTTTATTCACTTCTTCCAGCGTACCGTAGCGCTGGCGCAGCCAGTCCCGGAACGCCGACGCGCAATTGTCGCAGTAGCAGTAGCCGCCGTATTCGTTCGAGACGTGCCAGATGAGCAGCGCGGGATGATCCTTGTACCGCTCTGCCAATTTGCCCGCGATAAGCCGAGAGAAATGCCGGAACACCGGGCTGTTCGGGCACGAATTGTGCCGTCCGCCGAACTTGCGCTTGCGGCCGTTAAAGTCGACGCGCGTCACTTCCGGGTACTTCTTCGCCATCCATGCCGGATGCGCGCCCGTGCTCGTCGCCAAGCAGACGCCGACGCCGTTGCGTTGCAGCCTGTCCATCGTCTCGTCCAGCCAGTCGAAGTCGTATTCGTCTTCGCTTCGCTGCGTAAGCGCCCAAGAGAACACATTGATCGTCGCCACGTCGATGCCCGCCAGCTTAAACATACGATCGTCCTCGGCCCATGTATCCGCTTCCCATTGCTCGGGATTGTAGTCCCCGCCATACCAAATCTTCGGCAATTTGTCGTTGATCAAGAAGGACACCTCTTTTAAGGAATATAAGGATATCCTTATTTTAAGACATCGCTCGATACGGTAAAATATAAACATTGGGCATATGAATATAAGAATATGACAAAGGAAGTGAAGCCAATGCGCAGGTTCGTGCTGCCACTCCCTCTCGGCAAGACGCTTCCCTTATTCGTGGAGACGGTTGGGACGACGATCGAAGCGAATCGAATCGTCCGAACGGAAGGCTATCCTCATTATCATTGGCTTCAGACGGTAGACGGCGAAGGCCGATTCACGGTTGGCGATCACGCATTCCCGCTCCCGGCCGGATCCGGCGTGCTCGTTCCGCCCGGCGTTCCCCACATCTATGAATCGGCTGGCGGCCGCTGGGATACCGCCTATTTGACGTTCGGCGGGCCTGCCGTCCCGAGCATCCTGCAGTCGCTTGGTCTGACCGAGCCCGCGCCGATCCATTGGGAGCCGGATGATTCTTCGCCTATGAACGGGATGATCGATGAGATGATGGACCGATTGGAGAGCGATCTCGATCTGTTCGGGCTGAACGCTTCGGCGGACGCCTATCGCTTCCTGCTGACGCTGCGGCAGCATTGGCGTTCGGGCAATCGTGCCGCGATCATCCGCGGCTCCGAGAGGCTTCGGCCCCTTCTCGATTGGATGGAGGAACATTATTCGGATGCGGAGGTAGGACTCGAGGAGATGCAGCGGGTGCTCGATATGCCGATCAGCACGATGAACGTACTGTTCCGCCATACGTTCGGCGTGTCGCCGTACGCCTACCTCATTCATCTGCGCCTCCGCAAGGCGAAGGAGCTTCTGATCGGATCGCCAAGCCTTACCGTCAAGATGATCGCCGAACGCGTCGGATTTCGCGATGCGAGCCACTTCGTCGCAACGTTCCGCCGCAAGACGGGCTTGCCGCCAGAGCAATTCCGCAAGCTGTATGAGTGAAGACTTAGGAATCGGCGCTATTCGGCGCGATCGAGCTATAACCTTTTCCGACTCTATGATAGGTTTATCCCCGTGACTCAGTTGGTCCGCATCATCGGCCGATCATGAGTTAAAGGGAGGCGATACATCGTTGTTAAGCGAGGTATAATATAGATAGATCTAACGTGCGGGATTGTTTACTAAGGATAGTCATCACTCATCAGAAAGGGGCTTAAATAGCTATGGGAGATGCGCAGATAGCGCTCAGTAATTCTATGGTATTTGCTGTCGCGGCTATTGTAATCCTATACATGATATACTTGTTCATACTACGAGCGGTTGAAAAAAACGATAGAGAGATTACTCCAGAGGCAAAACAGCGGAACAGAGGAGCTTTTTTAAAGAAATTTATCTTTACATTCTTATATTCGGCGATGACTGCTTGTTTAATCTACCTAGTGGTTAGCGATACAATAACAGGCGCCGTTATATATTTCGCAGCTTTCTTCATCATTGGATTGCTGAGACCAGAGAGAGCCTACAAACCAAAGTCCAGACAATCAAAGATTGTTTCTGCAGCGATCATTCTATTGTTGATGTCTTTAACAGCGATCTGGACTGTCAGTATCAGTATTAAAGTCGGCGCTTGGTTGATTTTACTTGCCATGTATTTACTTGAGAAGATTGAAAAAAAAGAATTGGATCTCGAAAAACACGAGCATTGATGATTAATAAACATAACGGTTGTCGCAAGATATAGGGTTGCCACGACATAACATTGGCAATTGCAGCTGCAACCAGAAAGGAGGGTTGTCCGCCAAAGGGGACAGCCCTCCTTCTCTCACTACAACAATCCAGCCCGCGCGGTCAGCGAGTCGTCTCCCGGCTGCCGGCCAGCAGACGCTCCACTTCCGCCAGCTTCGGCAAGCCTTCCCAGTCGCCGCGATATTGCGTCGCGAGCGCGCCCATGAGATTCGCCCGCTCCAGCGCTTCGCTCAAGCGGGGCTCGTCCCCATCGCCCGCATTCGTCAGCCATGCCGACAGGAAGCCGGCAGCGAATGCATCGCCTGCGCCTACCGTATCGACGACATGCTTCACCGTGTGCGGCTTAACGCGCACGGCTGCGAGGGGCGTGAAGCCGATAGAGCCTTCTTCGCCATGCTTCAGCACGACAGCCGACGCCCCCATCGTCAAGAAGTGAGCGCCGTAGTCCTCCTCCGATCGCGAACCGACGAGAAATTCCGCTTCCTCAAGACCAGGCATGAAGATGTCGCACAGCGGGATCAGGGAGAGCAGCGTCTCGCGCGCCTGTTCTTCGCTCCACAGCTTGCGGCGCAGATTGGGATCGAAGGAGATGGTAAGCCCCATCTCCCGAGCCAAGGTCATCGCCTTGCGAACCGTATCCGCGGTGGACGGTCCAAGTGCTGGCGTGATGCCCGTCACGTGCAGATGCTTGGCGCCTTCGAACCAGCTGCGATCGACATGATCCGGCGTCCACCGGCTGACGGCGGAGCCTTTGCGATAGTAGTACACATTCGGATCGCCGTAGCCTTTAAACTCCTTGAAGTAGACGGCTGTGGGGCAGCCGGTGTCGCGCTCGGCCTGCGAGACATCAACGCCTTCCCCGGCTAGTGTCGCGAGCACGAAGTCGCCGAATGGATCCGTACCTAATCGGCTGATCCAACGCGCGCGCAGCCCCAGTCGGGAGAGGCCGATCGCGACATTCGACTCCGCGCCCGCGAGCGAACGAGTGAACAACGGCGCATAAGCCAGCGGTCCGTCGCTCATCGGCTGGAACAACACCATGCTCTCTCCAAACGTTACAACATCGGCAGGACGAATTCCGCTCATGGTCAGTTCGCTCCCTTGACCTCGGCGACGAACGATTGCGCCAGCTTCGTCAGCTCGTCGAACTTGCCTTCCTTCACCAGCTGCTTGTCAACCAGATTGCCGCCCAATCCAACCGCGATAGCTCCCGACTCTAGGACGGTGCGAATATTCGACAGGTTCACCCCGCCGGTTCCGATCATCGGAATGTGGTTCAGCGGAGCGCGCACTTCCTTCAAGTAGTTGACGCCAAGCGCCCCCATCGGAAATACCTTGACCGCGGAAGCGCCGGCCTTATAGGCGCGCACCATCTCGGTCGGCGTCATAGTGCCCGGCCATACGTCAATTCCCTGCTTCACGCCGTAATATACGACTTCTTCGTCCAGATTCGGCGAGATAATATATTCCGCGCCGGCAGCGACGGCTTCCTTCGCTTGGCTCAGGTCAAGCACCGTACCCGCGCCGATGCGCATACGTCCTTCGTACTGCTCCCGGAACCGCGAGATCATGCCGAGCGCTCCGTCCGTGTTCAGCGTCACTTCAAGGAACACGATGCCTCCATCCGCCAGCGCTTTCGCCGTGGCGTCTCCGGATTCCGCCGAGATTCCCCGGATAATGGCAACGATTCTCTCCTGGGATAAGGATTGCAATAAGTTCGTGGACATCTGGTTTCTCCCCCTTCGGCCAAGCCTTCTGATCATCAGCCAAGCCAACGTTAGAATGATACGCGCATTCACTTGCCGCAATCGCTTGCACCTTAACCGCTGAATGCGATTCGCTCGCATGAAGCTCCAACGACTACCAGTGTACCACCATGTGCCTTAGCTTGAAAAGAAACGTTTCCCTAAACTTCTTTCACAATCGACTCCATATTCAACACGCCTGAAGAGGATTGCTCCGCCACCCTGTCGGCGGACGGCTTGGCCTGCTTATACCGCGCTGCCATGCGCTTCGTGCGAGAACTGGCTATTATACAACTCGGCATAGAAGCCGCCCTGTTCAAGCAATTGCTCGTGCGTGCCCTGCTCGATAACGGCGCCGCGGTTCATGACGAGAATGAGATCGGCGTCGCGAATCGTCGACAGCCGGTGCGCGATGACGAAGCTCGTGCGTCCTTCCATCAAGGAGGTCAGCGCCCGTTGAATGTGGATCTCGGTCCGCGTATCGACGCTGCTCGTCGCTTCGTCCAGAAAAAGAATCGCCGGATCGGCGAGAATGGCCCGCGCGATCGTCAGCAGCTGCTTCTGGCCTTGCGAGATGTTCGAAGCTTCTTCGTTCAGCACTGTATCGTACCCGTCCGGAAGCGTCCGAATAAAGTGATCCGCGTAAGCCGCCTTGGCGGCTTCGATCACTTCCGCTTCTGTCGCGCCTTCTCGTCCGTACGCGATGTTGTCCCGGATTGTGCCATTGAACAGCCACGTATCCTGCAGCACCATACCGAACAAGCTGCGCAGATCGCCGCGCTTCAGTTCGGTGATATCCTTGCTGTCGATCGTGATCGATCCGCCGCCGACCTCGTAGAACCGCATCAGCAGGTTCACCAGCGTCGTCTTGCCCGCTCCGGTAGGTCCCACGATCGCGACCGTCTGCCCGCGTTTGACCTCGATGTTCATGTTCTCGATGAGCGGCTCATCTTCTTTGTAACCGAACCTCACGCCGCGGAACGCGACGTCGCCTCTCACGTCGGCGGACGTCAAGCGTCCTTCCCGCTCCGGCACTTCATCCGGTTCGTCGAGCAGCTCGAATACCCGCTCCGCGGAAGCAATTGTCGACTGGATGATGTTCGCGATATTGGCGGTCTGCGTGATCGGCATCGTGAACTGTCTGGCGTATTGGATAAACGCCTGAATATCGCCGACGCTAACGGATCCGCGGGTGACGAATATGCCGCCGACGACGCTGATGGCCACATAGCCGATATTGCCGATCATGCTCATGAGCGGCATCATGATGCCGGATACGAATTGCGCGCGCCAGCTTGATTGATACAGCTTGTCGTTAATCTCTTCGAAGACCGCCTTCGATTGGCGTTCCCGGCCGAACGCTTTGACGATCGCGTGTCCGGTGAACATCTCCTCTACGTGTCCGTTCAAGCGGCCAATCTCCATCTGCTGTCCTTTGAAGTAGCGCTGGGAACGAGAAGCGATCGCCTTGACGACGAGGAAGCTGAGCGGCAGCGTCAGCACCAGAATAAGCGTCAGCCACGGGCTGATCGTCAGCATCATGACAATGACGCCGATCAGCGTCACGATCGAGGTGATCAACTGCGTCAAACTCTGCTGCAGCGTATTGCTGATATTGTCAACGTCGTTGACGACCCGGCTTAGAATCTCTCCGTGCGTTCGGGAATCGAAGAACTTGAGCGGCAGTCTGGCAAGTTTGTCGTTGACGTCATTGCGCAGCTGATTCACCGTTCGCTGAGCGACGCCGGCCATCAAGAACTGCTGAATGTAGGCGAATACCGAGCTGATGACATACAAGCCGGCCAGCAACAGGATGATCTGCCAGATCCCTTGAAAATCGATCACGGCACTCGCGTCTCCGCCCGCCTTCGCCAGAATCCAATCGAACAGCCGGTCAGTCGCCTTCCCTAGAATCTTCGGGCTTAAGATCGAGAAGACGGTGCTGATAATCGCCGTCGCGAAGACGCTGATCAGCTTGAAGCGATGCGGCCGCAAATAGACGAGCAGCCGCCGGAGCGAGCCTTTGAAGTTCTTGGGCTTCTGGCCGGGCATGCCCATCATGCCGGGACCCGGACCGAAGCCGGGGCCGCCGCCTGGTCTTGGCCCGCCGGGCGGTCTGCCGCCTTGCGGCGCTCTCGGTTGCTGGCTCATGCGATCTCCTCCTCCGATAGCTGCGACGATACGATCTCTCGGTATACCTCGCAAGATTCCATCAATTCTTGGTGCGCTCCGATGCCTACGATCTCGCCTTCGTCCAGCACAATTATCCGATCTGCATCCATAATCGTGCTCACTCGCTGGGCGACGATAATGACCGATGCATCCGTCGTCTCAGAACGGAGCGCCGCCCCAGCTTGGCGTCCGTCTTGTAATCGAGCGCCGAGAAGCTGTCGTCGAACAGATACACCTCCGGCCGCCGGACGAGCGCGCGAGCGATCGACAGCCGCTGCTTCTGCCCGCCGGATACGTTCGTTCCGCCTTGCGCAATTGCCGATTGGAAGCCGTCCGGCATCTGAGAGATGAATTCAGTCGCTTGAGCGATGTCGGCGGCATGCCGAATCTCTTGGTCAGACGCATCGTCTTTGCCGTATCGGATATTGTCCTCGATTGACCCGCTGAACAGCACCGCCTTCTGCGGAACGAGCCCGATCTTCGCGCGCAGCTCCTCTTGGGAATATTGGCGGACATCTACGCCGTCGATCCGGATGCTGCCCGATTCGACATCATAGAACCTGGGGATCAGATTCACGATCGTCGACTTGCCCGACCCGGTTCCGCCGATGATCGCGGTCACCTCGCCAGGCATCGCTTGGAACGAGATGGCTTTGACAGCCGGCTGCTCCGCGCCTGGATAGCTGAACGTGACGTTGTCGAATTCAACGGCGCCGCCTCCGGATCCCGGCTTCTGCCGCAGTCCGTATTGGTTCGTATCCCGGATGACGGGCTCCTGCGCCAGCACTTCGTTAATCCGCACCGCGGATGCGGAAGCGCGAGGCACCATGACGAACATCATCGACAGCATTAGCAGCGAGAACATAATCTGCATCGCGTATTGCAGGAAAGCCATTAAGTCGCCGACCTGCATATCCCCTTGGCTGATGCGGAGGCCGCCGAACCAAATGATCGAGATCTGGGCGAAGTTCATAATGAGCATCATAGCCGGCATGAGGAAGGCCATGATCTGATTGACGCGAATCGCCGTGTTCGTCAGATCGCCGTTCGCTTCGCGGAAGCGGCGCTTCTCATAATCGATCCGGTTGAAGGAACGGATGACCCGGATGCCCGTTAGATTTTCACGCAGGACAAGGTTCAGCTTATCCAGCTTCTTCTGGATCTGGCGGAACAGCGGAATGCCGCGGCTCGCGATCAGGAAGATCGTCAGCGTCAGCACCGGAATGACGACTGCGAGCACCAGCGTCAGCTTGGCGTCTTTGGACAGCGCCATGAGAAGGCCGCCGATGCACATCATCGGCGCCATGACCATCATGCGCATCATCATGACCAATACTTGCTGCACCTGATTCACGTCATTCGTCGTCCGGGTAATGAGCGAAGCCGTTCCGACTTGGTCGAACTCCTGCAGGGAGAAGCTCTCGACGTGCGAGAACAGCTTGTTCCTCACATTCCGTCCGAATCCGGAGGAGACGCGTGCCGAGTAGTAGCTGGCGGCGACTGAGAACAGGGCTCCGCCAAGCGTCACCAGCAGCATGAAGCCGCCGATCCGCCAGATATAGGGAAGGTCCTTCGCAATAATGCCTTTGTCCACGATGTCGGACATCAGCGTCGGCAAGTAGAGCTCGGACAGCGACTGAAGCAGCACGAGCGCCATAACAAGAACGACTCCCCAACGGAAAGGCTTCAAATACCGGAATAGCTTCAACATCGATCGATCAACTCCAATAGTTACTTTCTGTCCCATCATCTAACTATAGTTTGCGAATGTGAACTCAGGATGAACCGCAGGCAGAACTGGCGGTTCAATAGATGATTCCGCCGGCCCGGACTCACTTCAGCGCCCCATGCAGGATCAGATCCGCGAGCTGCTCCGTCTTCACGTTCGCAAGCCCCGCTTGGAGATCGCCGCTGCGCCCGATCGGCGTTACGACGGTCAGCACTAACGTCGCCAAGTCAGCAGCCGGAATTCGCAATTGCGCTTCGTCCGGCTTCAGAAGCTCGCATACCGCGGCATGCACAAGCTTCTGCGACTCCAGCCAGCGCCGGCGGCGGTCGACACCCCCGCTCTGGCGGCGGCCCCCTTCACGTTGCTTGACGGTGTTCGGCTTGGACATGAAGGCCAGCCGAATCGCGTTCAGCACCGCTCCCGTTCGTTCGGAGTGAGTGCGAATCGCTTCGATCGTTCGGGTCAAGCGATCGGCCAAACTGGCTTCATGCGTGATTGCCTCCAATTCAATCACCAGCTGATCCGGTTTGGCCACTTCTTCGAAGCAAGCCGCCAGCACTTCGTTCTTGTCGGCGAACGCGCGGAAGATCGTCGGCTCGCTGATGCCAGCCGCGCGCGCGATCTGCAGCGTCGTAACGTTCGGGCCTTCTTCCACCAACAGTTGAAGCGCCTTCTGCACAATCTGGGCCCGACGTTCTTGCACACTCATGCCTCGAGCCCGTTTGCGCGATGGTTGGGATGGTTGGGATGGCTGCGTCGATTGCGACGTTAGCGATGGCCCGGATGGTCGGTTATTGTTGTTCGTATCCATACGCCCATTATAGTAGTGAACACTCACTAGGTCAAATTAAAAATAGGTACCGCCCTTGACGGAATTACTCGATTTATCGAACTTCTCCCGCCGTTGCGCTCTATGCGGATGAGCTACTCGATATTATCGAGGCTCTCCTCTCGAGATCCTTGCCCATTAGCCGGCAAAAAACTTTCATGCCCGTAAAGGCCACAGGCTATGATGAAATAGGTTTCGTGCAGTGTGCCACGGACGATACTGGCGAGTAAGGGGCCAGTTCAGTTCGTGTTTTTTTTCGGTGACCTAGAT